>NZ_JBIUTF010000003.1:832421-918084 GCF_044741745.1 Streptomyces sp. NPDC088116
CCCGCCGGGGGCCCCCCCCCCCCCCCGGCCCCCCCCCCCCCCCCGCCCCCCCCCCCCCCCGCGGGGGGGGGGCCCCCCCCCCCCCCCGCCCCCCCCCCCCCCCCCCCCCCCCCCCCCCACGGCGGGTGCCCACACGGGTTCAGCCGGGTCGGCCCCGGTGCGGGGCGCCCCGTCAGTTCCGCCGTGTCACGGAGCGCTGCTCCCGGGCGCGCAGGGCGAGCGCGATCAGCGCGGCGTCCTCGGGACGGCGTACATCCCGCCCGGTCAGCTCGTGGAACCGGTTGAAGCGCTGCTGCACGGTGTTGCGGTGGCAGTACAGCGCGGCGGCCGTGTCCACGATGGAGCCGCTGCCCGTCAGATGCGTCTGGACCGTCTCCAGCAGACGCGCCGTCTCGACGTCGGCCACCCCGGTCGCGTTCAGCCCGCCCAGCACATCGTCGGCGAGCTCACCGCTCAGCTCTTCCGTCCGGTGGACCAGCACGTCCAGCCAGCTGTCCTCCAGCCGGCGCGGCCCCGACTCCCCGGCCGGAAGAACCCGCGCGGTGGCGGTGGCGAGCAGGACCGCTCGGGGCACCGAAGCCAGCCCCTCCACCACGGGCGACACCCCGCACGGCACGTCGCTCAACTGGGCCAGCACAACCTGCGGGGTGACCCGCGCCCCCAACTGGACGGTGAGTACCTCGTCCGAGGCGACCGGCTGCTGCTGGAGCGTGACCCCGGCGGCACGCAGCGCGGCCGTCGCCCGCAGCAGCCTGGCCCCGTCCCGCGCGGCCGCCGCCGCGCAGAGGAAGCGGCCCGAGCCCTCGAAGCCCAGCGCCAGGCCCGCGTCGCGTACGACCGTCGGATTACGGCCGGCGTTGTCCAGCAGCCGGGCGAACCACATCCGCCGCTCGTCCTCCGCCCGGCGCCCCATTTCCAGCACCGTGCGCTGGTAGGCCCGCATGATGCCGGTGACGTGACCCTCGACGGCCTCCCAGACGTGGTACGCGGACGCCGCGAGCTGGGCCATGTCCTCGGGCGCGGCCCGGTTGACCATGGCCCCCCACACGACCCGGAAGTCCAGCCGCGCCGCGTCCAGCAGGGCCTCCAGCGGCACCCCCTGGCGGGCCCGCCGCTCGCCGACCTGTTCGGACACCGCCGCCACCTCGTCGGGCACCCGCAGCTGGGCGACCGTACGCAGCAGCAACTCGAAGGCGTGCCGGGCCGCGTTCCGGAACTCCTGGTCGGGGACGCGGTCGGCGTACGAGGACCGTACCGGCCGGACGACATCGATCCATTCCCCGGTCAGCAGATCGATGTCGTCCAGACATGCCTCGGCAAGCTGGACGACACGGGGCGTCGGATCGGGCAGTGCGGTCAGGTGATCGTGCATGTGCACAATCCTGGACCTCTCATTGGCGATGTTTCAACGTTGGCGGTCCTCTGCTGTGCGGGGATGCTGAGGAATCTCGGAGATCCGCACCGGGCAACGCGCACCACAGGAGGCCACGGCAGTGCATCTGACTTCTGATTCCTGATTCCGCTGCTCGGCCTTCTCCATGTACCCGCCCTCCGTCCTCCCCGTCCGTCCCCACCGTCAGCCCCCTGCCAGGAGCAAGTGTGAGTGACTCCACCGTCCCCGCCGCCGCCCCACCAGCCACCGGACCGAGCGAGTCCGACATCAGGCGACTGCTGACGGCTGCCTTCACCGGCACCGCGCTGGAGTGGTACGACTACTTCCTCTACGGCACCGCCGCGGCCCTCGTCTTCAACAAGCTCTTCTTCCCCGGCCTCGACCCGACCGTCGGCACCATCGCGTCCTTCAGCACCTTCGCCGTCGGCTTCGTCGCCCGCCCGATCGGCGCCGCGCTCTTCGGCCACATCGGCGACCGCTACGGGCGCAAGGCCGCGCTGATCATCACCGTCGTCCTGATGGGCGTCACCACCGGGTGCATCGGTCTGTTGCCGTCGTACGACACCATCGGGGTCTGGGCCCCCGTCCTGCTGGCGACCCTGCGCTTCATGCAGGGCATCTCGGTGGGCGGCGAGTGGAGCGGCGCCATGCTGCTCACCCTCGAACACACACCGAAGGAAAAGCACGGCAGTTACTCCTCCATCCCCCAACTCGGTTCGCCCGTGGGCACCTTGCTCTCCAGCGGCGCCTTCGCCCTCGTGGGGCTGCTGCCCGACGACGCGTTCTACTCCTGGGGCTGGCGCGTTCCCTTCCTCGCCGCCTTCGGCCTGCTGGTCTTCGCGCTCTACCTGCGGCTGCGTATCGAGGAGTCGCCGGTCTTCCGCGCCATGCTCGCGGACGCGGAGCGCGACGGCCCGCCGCCCGCGCCGCTCATCGAGGCGTTCCGCAGGAGCTGGGGCCGGATGGTGGTCGCGGTCGCCGCCGCGCTGCTCGGCATCGGTGGATTCTTCCTGCTCAGCACCTTCATCATCTCCTACGGCACCGAACAGCTCGGCATCGACAAATCCGTGATGCTGAACGCCACCGTCATCGGCTCGGTGGTGGAGATCGCCGTCCTGTTCGTCGCCGGGCGGGTGGCCGACCGGATCGGCGCCTGGAAGGTGTGCGCCGCGGGCGGTGTGATCTCGATGCTGGTCGCCTTCCCCGTCTTCCGGCTGGTCGACACCGGACAGACCGGCCTGGTGATCCTCGGTGTGGCCCTCGGCATCGGCGCCGTCTCCATTCCGTACGCCCCGATCGGCGCCGTGATCACCGGGATGTTCCCCGAGACGTTCCGCTACAGCGCCGTGGCGGTGTCCTACAACCTCGCCGGGGTGGCCGCCGGATTCCTGCCGCTCATCGCGACCTGGCTGGTCGACACCGCCGACGGCGCTTCGTGGAGCGTCGCCCTGCTGCTCGTACTCCTCGCGGCCATCACGGTCGCCGGTTCCTACGCCGCCGGACCGCCGTTGGCACGCCGCACCGCCGCCTCCCCGCGCGCCGACGCCTGACGCGCGGACCGCGCCGTGTGCGCGGCGCCGAGGCGGCCGACGACCTGATCGCACATCCTGGTCGAACCGCAGTCTTGACGGGACGTCTTGACCGGACGTCTCGGTCGAACGCGCTGACCGAACGTGCTGACCGAACCGAAACAGCCGACGACCGGCCGGCCCCCGGGCCGCGGTCATCCACCCGTGCAAGGAGCACCCGTATGTCCGACCTGTCTCTGCACAACATCATCGACGGCGAAGCGGCCGAGGTGGCAGGGCGCATGGACCTGACCGATCCCGCCACCGGCGAGGTCTACGGCACCGCGCCCCGGTCGTCCGCCGCCGACGTCGACACCGCGGTCGCCGCCGCCCGCCGTGCCTTCACCGGCTGGCGGCGCAGCACGCCGGCCCGGCGCCAGGCCGCCCTGCTGCGGCTGGCCGACCTCGTCGCCGAGCACGCCGACCGTCTGCTGGCGGCAGAGGTACGCAGCACCGGCAAACCGTCGCAGGCCACCCGGGTCGTGGAGGTCGACCGGTGTGTGGACCAGTTGCGCTTCTTCGCCGGGGCCGCCCGGGTGCTGGAGGGGCTGGCGGCGGGGGAGTACACCGAGGGACACACCTCGTACATCCGCCGGGAGCCGGTCGGTGTCATCGGCCAGGTGACGCCGTGGAACTACCCGCTGATGATGGCGGTGTGGAAGCTTGGTCCCGCCCTCGCCGCGGGAAACACCGTCGTACTGAAACCGTCCGACACCACTCCGTGGTCCACCGTGCTGCTCGGCGAACTCGCCGCCGAGGTGTTCCCGCCCGGCGTCGTCAACATCGTCTGCGGTGACCGGGACACCGGCCGCGCCCTGGTCTCCCATCCGGACGTGGACATGGTCGCGATCACCGGCAGCACCCGCGCGGGGTCCCAGGTCATGACGGCCGCCGCGGCCGACCTGAAGAACATCCACCTGGAACTCGGCGGCAAGGCGCCCGCGATCGTCTTCGCGGACGTCGATCCGACGCGCACCGCGCGCTCCCTGGCCGACGCCGCGTACTTCAACGCGGGCCAGGACTGTACGGCCGTCACCCGGGTGCTGGTACAGCGCGAGGCGCATGACGCGCTGCTCGCCGCACTCGTGGCCGCGGCGCGCGACACCCGCACCGGCGACCCGTCCGAGGACGCCTTCTATGGTCCGCTCAACAGCGCCGGCCAGGCCGATCGGGTCGGCGCCGTCATCGAGGGGCTGCCGGAGCATGCCGTGGTGGAGACCGGCGGAACGCGTGTGGACCGCCCCGGATACTTCTTCCCGCCGACCGTCGTCTCCGGGGTCCGGCAGGACGACGACGTGGTCCAGCAGGAGACGTTCGGGCCTGTCGTCACCGTCCAGCCCTTCGACACCGAGGAGGAGGCACTGGCGCTCGCGAACGGCGTCGACTACGGCCTGGTCTCCAGCGTGTGGACCAGTGACCTGGGCCGCGCGACACGGGTCAGCGCGGAGCTGGACTTCGGCTGTGTCTGGCTCAACTGCCACCAGGTGATCCTGGCGGAGCTGCCGCACGGCGGCTACAAGCAGTCGGGCACCGGACGGGACCTCAGCCGCTACGGCTTCGACGACTACACCCGCGTCAAGCACGTCATGGTCTCCCACACCGCTCCGTGACCCCGCACCGCCGTCGTCATCCGCAGCTCCGTGATCACGAGGAAGGGAATCACCCGTGACAGAGCCCAGTTCCGACGGATTCCCCGCCGAGGCCGCCGTCGCCCGGTATTTCGCCGCCGTCACCGACCGGGACGCGGCGGCGTGGGCGGACAACTTCGTGCCCGACGGCCGCAGCGAGGACCCGGTAGGAGGCGAGCCGGTCGTCGGCAGGGAAGCCCTCCGGGCGTTCCAGCAGGGCGTCTTCGACGCGTTCCCGGTCATGAGGCTCCGGCCGGTCACCTACTTCTACGGAGGTGACCAGGCAGCCGTCATCTGGACCTGTCATGTCGAGGCGGGCGGGCGCGGCGCCGACTTCGACGGTGTCAACACCTACGAGGTGGGCCCCGACGGCCGCATCGCACGGCAGAAGGCGTTCTGGGACAGGGCAGCCGTCCAGCGACAGCTCGCGAAGAGCTGACCTGTCCGGCCGCCTCCGCCCGCTCGTTGGGCTCACCGGGCAGGACGCGAGGTACGGGCGCGTCCTGCCCGGTGGTCCTTCACCCCTGGTTCAGCTCGCTCTCGCGGGCGGCGATGATGGCGGCCAGGGCATCCCTGATGTCGGCCTCGGCGGCCGCCTTGTCGATACCGAGCCCGGACAGCACGCCCGCGCCGTCCTCCAGCTCCAGCAGCGCGAGCAGGATGTGCTCCGTCCCGACATAGTTGTGGCCCATCCGCACGGCCTCCCGGAAGGTGAGTTCCAGCGCCTTGCGGGTCCGTGCGTCGTACGGGATGAGATCGGGCACCGGTTCGGCCGCGGGCGGCAGCGTCGCGGCGACGGCCTGCCGGACGGTCTCCGGCGAAACGTCCCGCGCGGAGATCGCCTTCGCGCCGAGTCCGTCCGGCTCGCTCAGCAGTCCCAGCACCAGGTGCTCGGGACGGATCTCGCCGTTTCCGGCCGCGCGGGCCTCGTTCTGGGACGCCATGACGACGTTCCTCGCCCGGTCCGTGAACCGGCCGAATCCCTGGCTGGGATCGAGGTCCGACGGCTCGCCGGGCGTCTTCGGGACGAAGCGCTTCTGGGCTGCCTGCTTGCTGACCCCCATGCTCCGGCCGATGTCCGTCCAGGACGCGCCGGAGCGTCGCGCCTGATCCACGAAGTGGCCGATCAGGTGGTCTGCCACGTCGCCCAGGTGATCCGCGGCGATGACCGCGTCGGACAGCTGGTCGAGTGAGTCGGAGTGGGTTTTCTTGATGGCCTCGATGAGGTCGTCGAGGCGGACCGGATTCGACATTTGGACTGGATTCTCCATGCGTCAACCATAAGTTGACGCATGGAGAATCGTCAACCATGAGTTGACGATTCTCCATGTGATCTGGTGGCCGGAGCTCGGTGCGTTCAGCGGCAGGCAGGGGAGACCGCGCGGCCCGTGCCGTGTGGGACCGCCTCCCGGGAAGCCGGGGGCCGCGCCGTCGACGCGGCCCCCGGACCAACCTCGTTGTTACGAACCGAGGAGGGCCTTCATCCGGGTGATCTCGGCCGTCTGGGAAGCGATGATGTCGTCGGCCATGTCCTTGGCTCCCTGGTGGGCGCCCTCGGCCTGCTCCGTCCTGGCCATCGCGACGGCGCCTTCGTGGTGCTCGACCATCAGGTCCAGGAACGCGGTGTCGAAGGCCTTGCCGGACGCCTTCTCCAGCCCGGACATGTCGTCACCGCTCATCATCCCGGCCATGGCGTGCCCGGAGTGATCCGCGCCCTTCGCCGGAACGTCCTCGCCCCAGGCGGTGAGCCAGCCGGACAGGGTCTTGATCTCCGGGTCCTGGGCCTTCTTGATCTCGGACGCGAGTGCCTTCACCTCGGCCGAGGAGGCCCGGCCGGCGGCGAGATCGGCCATCTCCACGGCCTGCCGGTGATGGGGGATCATGCCCTTCGCGAAGGACACGTCCGCCGCGTCGTGCCGCGACGCCGAGCCCGAAGCCGGGGCCGATGCCGAAGCGGAGGGGGACGAGCCCTCATGGGCGGAGTGTCCCGTGGAACTGCCGTCGGCGCCGCAGGCGGCGAGTGCCAGCGCGGCTCCGGTCATGGCCACGGCGAGGGCAGCGCGGCCGAGGGGGTGACGGTATGAGGTCATGGTGAATCGACTCCTGTGCGTGAGTGAGAGGGGGCATGCCGGAAGCGGCCACCGGCCCGAAACGGAGGGCCGGCCGCGGGGCACGCCTATATGCGCAGGAGTTGCAGTTCGCTCAGAGAGGGGGGAGGTACGCCCGGCGGGGCCCCGGGGGCCTGCCGCGGTGCGGTCGCCGGGTGAGCCGTGCCGGACGGCAGGGCCGAGGCGGTGAGGATGTGCGGCGCGGGGCCCGTCCCCGTACCGGCGGCCGCGCAGGTGGCGTCTGCGTGGGCCAGATGCCCGCCGCTCCCGTGGTCCGGCTGTACGCAGTCCGGCGCGCCGGCCGTCATCGCGTGAGCCGAGGGAGCGGAGTGCGTCCCGCCGGGAGGAGCCGTCGCCATCCCGTGCATCGCCAGCACTCCGGCCACCACCGTCAGCACCAACAGCACAACGGCCCGCGCCCCGAAGGGCCGGGGCGTGGGCCGTGCCGACGGTCTCATACGGTCATCCTAATCGCCCCGCGTCGCGACCCCCGGCCCGCCCCCCCCCTGTCACGGGCCGTCAGTTCCGGGGCGCCTTGGTCGCCGTTTCGAGGAAGAACGAGTCGATGCTCCGTACGGTCCGGATGAAGTCGTCCAGGTCGAGCGGCTTGACGACATAGGCGTTCGCGTGCTGGTGGTAGGCGGAGCGCACGTCGTCCGGGGCGCCCGAGGTGGTCAGGACCACGACCGGGATCGTCAGCAGCTGCGGATCGTCCTTGAGGACGGTGAGCAGCTCGCGCCCGTTCATGCGCGGCATGTTGAGGTCGAGCACGATGAGGTCGGGGTGCGGGTTGGCGGTGTCCCGCAGGTATTCCAGCGCGGCCAGACCGTCCTCGGCCTGAGTGATGGAACGGGCCATCCCGTGCTCCTGGAGGGCCTCCTCGATGAGCAGCGCGTCTGCCGGATCGTCCTCCACCAGGAGGACGTCGTACGTGTGGCTGGGGCTGTTCACGGGTTGTTCCTGCTCTCTTGCGGGTCGTTGGGGGGAGCGGGGCCGTGACGGCGGGGACGAGCCGCTCCGGCGCGAGGCCGGCTCGGTGACGCGTCCTCCCGGACAACAGCAGGTCATATAGAGGGTACGCCGCCTTCCTGGTGGTCCGGCGGTCCGCGCGACCAGGCCCCGGGGGGCCTCGCGGTCCGCGCCTTCACCTCCCCGTCCCCGAGCCCTCCCGTCTTCCCCGGGCCCTCGCCGCCCCGGTCGTTCGCCTCGTTCGCCGCAGCGGCCCGGCGCTCACCGCGACCGGGCGGTCTTCTTCTCCCTCGACAGCAGCCACAGCAGGTAGAGGCCCCCGAGCGCCCCGGTGACCAGTCCCACCGGGATCTGGAAGGGGGAGAGGAGACGCTGTGCCAGCAGGTCGGCCGTGGCGAGGATGAGCCCTCCCACGAGCATGGCCGAGCCGATCGGCGGGCCGGGGGAGCGGACGATCCTGCGGGCGAGTTGAGGGGCCGCCAGGGCCAGGAAGCCGATCGGTCCGGCCACGGCGATGGCCGTGCCGGCCAGCGCGACGCCGGCCAGCAGGGTCAGCGCGCGGACGCGCGCGATGTTCACCCCGAGCGCGCCCGCGGTGTCGTCCCCCATCTCCATCAGCCGCAGCGGCCTGCCCAGGGCCAGGGACCCCACGGTGAGGACGGGCAGCGCGATCGCCAGCGGGGTGACCTGGGGCCAGGCGACCGCGTTGAGACTGCCGAAGGTCCAGGCCTTGGCGCTCTCCGCGGACTCCAGATCGGCCCGTGTGATGAGGAAGTCGTTGACCGACGCGAGCATGGCGCCGACGGCGATGCCGCCGAGTACCAGCCGGTTGCCGGAGACTCCCCGTGACGCGGTGAACCCGTACACGGCCACCGCGGTCAGCAGGCCGCCGAGTACGGAACCCGCGCCGACACTCAGCCCGGCGCTCCCGCCGCCGGCCAGGATCACCACGAGCGCGCCACTGGTGGAACCGGTCGTGAACCCGATGACGTCCGGACTGCCGAGCGGGTTGCGCGAGAGACTCTGGAACAGCGCCCCGGACAGGCCGAGTGCCGCTCCGACGAGCAACGCGGCGCAGACCCGTGGCAGTCGCTGGCCGACGATGATGAACCGGTCGGTGCCGGAACCTCCACCGGTGAGTACGTCGACGACCTGGCCGGCGCCGATCCGGTACGTACCGGTGAACAGGGTGAGGGCCCACACGGCCGCGCAGCACACGAGCAGGACGGCCATGACGGCGGCGGCCCGGCCCGAGTAGCGCAGTGTGATCGATCCGGGAAGCCGCAGCACGCGGACGGGGGCGGCGGAGCGGTCGATGGAGGGAGCCGTGGAGCGTTCCACCGGGCGAAGTGCGGGGTCGTGCAGGGTGGTCACGAGGCGACCTCCTTGCGTCGCACGACGAGCCACAGCAGCACCGGGGCCCCGAGGAACGCGGTGACGATACCCACCTCGATCTCGCCGGGAGGGGCGATCACCCGTCCCACGATGTCACTCAGGAGCAGCAGAACGGCGCCGCCCGGCAGCGAGAAGGCCAACAGCCAACGGAGGTCGGGGCCGAGAAGCAGCCGCAGCACATGCGGGACGACCAGGCCGACGAACGCGATCGGTCCGGCGGCGGCGGTCGAGGCCCCGCACAGCAGCATGATCGCGAGAAAACCGGCCGCGCGCACCCAGGGCACCCTGAGCCCGAGCGCCGCGCCGACATCGTCCCCCAGCGCCAGCGCGTTGAGGGACGGGCCGAGCACGAGCGCGATCACCATGCCGACCACGACGAAGGGGAGGATCGCGGGGAGGGCCTCCGTACCCCGGTTCTCCAGCGACCCCACCACCCAGAAGCGGTACGAGTCGAAGGCCGTGGTGTTGAACATGGTGAGGATGCCGGTGAAGGCGCCCAGACTCGCCGACAGCGCGGCTCCCGCCAGGACGAGCCGGGTGTGGTGATGGCTCCTGGTGGCGCCCGAGGTGAGGGTGTAGACGATCAGCGCGGCCAGGACGGCTCCCGCGAAGGCGAACCAGACGTAGCCGGACACACCGGTGACATGGAACCCGGCGATCGCGATCACCACCGCGAACGAGGCACCGGAGTTGACCCCCACGATGCCCGGCTCGGCGAGCGGATTACGGGTGATGGCCTGCATGACGACTCCGGCCAGGGCCAGGGCCGCCCCGACGACGATCGCCAGCGCGGTACGGGGCACGCGCAGCCGCCACACGATGATGGCGTCGGGGCCGGCGTCGTCATGGAACAGGACACGCCACACGGTTTCCAGGGGCACACTGCGCGCGCCGACACCCAGGCTGACCAGGATGAGCAGTACGACGATGCCGAGGCAGACCACGAGAGCCGCGACCCGTCCGCCACTCCGGAGCCGGCCGGCGCGCGGACGGTCACCGTCGCCCCGGTGTTCCCCGGGCCGCTCGCCGCCGGACCGCCGGCCGCGCGCCCCCTGTGCGTCGGGGCACTGCCCCTCGGCACGGCGAACGCCGCCCGGTCGCACCAGCTTCACGGAATGCACCCTTCCGGTTCTGTGATCTATCGCATGGCTCTCATACCTACTCATCCGCACTTAGGGAAGCCTAAGCTAAAGGATCGTGTACCGCTTCCGTGATCTCTCTCTCACCCGTGTCGTCAGTGGCGTCGCCGTAGCCGGCGCCCTGCTGCTCAGCGGCTGTTCCGCGAACTCGACGGACTCGTCGGCCACCGGCGCGGCCGACGCGCCGTCGACCGCTTCGACGACCCATACCGCACCCCGCTCCGTGCCCAAGGGCATGGGCAGCGGCAAAAAGGACGGCGAATTCCCGCGCACCGTCAAACACTTCGCAGGCAGCACCACCATCAAGGCCGTGCCCAAGAAGGTCGTGGTGATCTCCACCGGCCAGGCCGACGCGCTGCTCACGCTGGGCACGGTGCCCGCGGGCTCGACCCGGGGCGAGGGCGCGGACCTCATACCGAAGTACTTGAAGAAGGACTTCCCGAAGGACGCCGCACAACTGGGGAAGGTCGCGGACGTCGGCTCCCGCTTCGACCCCAACGTGGAGGCGATCGCGAATCTCGATCCCGACCTGATCCTGATGAACACCGCGGGCAAGAACCCCAAGAGCCTGTACGGCGCGCTGAGCGCTCTGGCGCCCACCGTGGTCACCCAGGGCACCGGGCTCTACTGGAAGCAGGACTTCCTGCTCGTCGCCGACGGGCTGGGCAAGACCGGGCGGGCACAGTCCTACCTCGATGATTTCCACGCCGACGCCAAGAAGCTGGGCGCATCCCTCGACAAGCCGGTGACAGTGTCGTTCCTGCGCCTCAACGGAGACCGTCTTCGGGTCTTCGGCGTGCCCTCGTTCACCGGCAGCATCGCCGAGGACGCGGGCCTCGGGCGCCCCGAGAGCCAGCGGTTCGACAAGACGTCGCAGGACATCAGCAACGAGCAGCTGGACCGTGCCGACGCCGACTGGCTCTTCTACGGGGTCCAGGGCGACCAGGCCAAGGCGTCGGAGCTGACCAGCGCGCCGCTGTGGCCGGCGCTGTCCGCCGTCGCGGGCAAGACCGCGCTGGCCGTCGACGACGACGTCTTCTACCTCAACACCGGCCCCACGGCGGCCCGTGACGTCCTCGCCGTCCTGGGGAAGCACGTGGCCCCGGCGGCGGGCTGACTCGCCACGCCGCGCTGATCCATCCGTCCCGAGGGCGGGGTTCGCTGACACCGCTGTACGTCAACGGGCCCCGCCCTCCTCGGTGTCGAGCCCGGCCGTCCGGAAGAGCTCGTAGGTCCCTCAGCCCACGAAGATCTCGACGACGGACCAGATCGCCAGACCGAGCATGCACACGCCGCCGATGCGCTGGACGGTCTTCAGCGGGACCCGGGTGGCGATGAAGCGCCCGGCGAGCAGGGCCAGCGCGGAAACGGACATGAGAGCCGCGGCCGAACCGATGGCGGTGGACCAGGCGCCGTTGCTGGCCGCGAGGTTGGCGGTGGTGATCTGGGTCAGGTCGCCCCACTCGCTGATGAAGACGGCCATGAAGGCGGTCGAATAGACCGGCCAGAAGCCGGTGACGGTCTTGGTCTCGCTGTCCTCGTCGTTGTCGTCGTCCCCGCCGCGCAGCAGCATGAAGGCGCCGAAGGCGAAGAGGAGCGCGGAGACGAGCTTGACGATCCAGTCGGGCAGGAGCCCGAGGAGACCGCCCGCCCCCACGGCGATGGCGACATGCACGATGAACGCCGTCGACGTACCGAACCAGACGTACAGCGGGCGCATCCGCGTTCCCATGGCGAGGGACGCGAACATGGTCTTGTCGGGGAGCTCCGCGAGGAAGATCAGCCCGAAGGCGGTGATGATCGCCAGAGGGTCGAGATGCATTCCGGGTGGCTTTCTCTGAAGGCCGGGCCCGGATCTTCGCGAAGCACCGTATCGGAGCCAGGAGGACCACTCGGCCCGGCATGACGGTGGCGCCCGCGGACGCGGGCACGTCGATGCCTGACCGAAGGTCTCGCCCACCCGCCGGATCGGCGGGCCCGGCCACCGGGAACCCGGGGGTTCCAGTGTGTCGACGACCGGTTTTCGGGGCTACTCCCCTTCGCAGCCCCCCACACTACCTCACCCGATCGGGGCAGCCCGAGCCGCCCGGCGATCCCGCCGCGCCTCGCTCGTCCAGGGCCGTGTACGCCGGACGGCTCTGTCCGGTGGCCCGGTATCGGGCGGTGTCGTGTAGTGGGTCATACGGCCGCTATCGGGCGGTCGGAGTGCTGCCCGTCGGGTGGCTGGATCTTGAGGAGCCTTGATGAGGAGCAACACCAGGACAGCGGCCACCGCTGTGGCCGCGGCCGTGCTGTGTGCCGCGGCGCTCGCCGGATGTTCCGACAACGGCGGGGGCGGATCGGCGTCGAAGTCCGAGGAGCCCGCGGACTATGTGGCGGCCTCCGGGTCCGCGTCCGTGGGCGCTTCGCCTTCGGCGTCGGTGGACGTGGGCAAGGTGTCCGCCATGTCCGGGCCGCTGGGGAAGGTCCTGGTCGACGGCAGGGGCCACACCCTCTACCTCTTCGAAGCGGACAAGAAGAACAAGTCCAACTGTTCGGGAGAGTGCACGACGGAATGGCCGCCCCTGATCGTCAGCGGCAAGCCGTCGGGGGGCACCGGGGGTGTCAAGGCGAGCTGGCTGTCCACCATCACCCGCAGCGACGGCAAGAAGCAGGTCGTGTACAACGGTGTCCCCCTGTACACCTTCGACCAGGACAAGAAGCCCGGTGAATTCAAGGGCCAGGGGCTGAACGCCTTCGGCGCCAAGTGGTACGTCCTCGGAGTCGACGGCAAGAAGATCATCACGCCGCTGCCGAGCAAGAGCCCCAGCGCCAGCCCGAGCGGGAGCTCCAGCATGAGCCCCAGTGCGAGTGCCAGCGGCGGCGCCAGCCCGAGCGGCAGCGCCAGCAGCTACTGATCTCGGCGCCGCGGGCCCGACGGCCCGGGGAGGAAGCCTGCCGCCGCATCCGCACGGCATCGGCCGGGTAGGTCCGGCCGCCGCCCTTGCCGCCGTCTGTACGACCACCCTCGCCGGCTGTTCCGACAGCAACGGCGGCGGCAATTCGTCCAGTTCGGCCAGGCCCTCCACGACCGCGGGGTCCGCGTCACCCGTCGTCCTCGTCCGCCGCCGGGCGGACACGGATCACCATCGACAACTTCGCGCTTGAGCCCGGGGAGACTCCACGGGCGACCGACCGGACAGGACCTGGCCGCAGCGTGTTGCCGAAGAGGGCGGGCGGACGGCGCGGGCCGACGCCGTACCGGCCGCGCCGCCTGCCCCGCCCGGCACGCTCCGGCGTGTGGCTCTACTCGGAGTCGATACCCGTGATGACAGGTTCTCCGAGGGGCGCGGTCCGCGTCGTGAAGCCGGCCTTCTCGAAGGCGCTGCTCGCGATCCTCCTGGCGTCCTCCTTGGCGGTGTTCGAATCGTCGGCGTCCACTTCGAGGTGGAGGGTGAACCTGGACTGCTCGGTGTCGACGGAGAGCAGCCCCAGTTCCTCGGCCGCCCCGACGTCGGTGCTCTGCGGATCCACGTGCCCGAGGGCGCCGAGCAGAGTGAACCGGGCCTCGTCGGTGAGCGGTTCATGAAGTGTGCCGGGGATCGTCACTACGTAACTGGTCATACTCCACACCTGTCCCGCGCTTCGCCCGGCATTCCCGCCGCGTACCGGGGAGATCCTCGACGGCCTGCCCCCGCCGGCCACTCGTACGTGGTGGGCGGGGGCGGGTGTGCCTCGCACGGGCCGGTCAGTGGCCGGGGCCGCGCCTGCCGCGCATGTCCTTGCCGCCCAAGCCCTTGGCGGTCTGATCGGTGTCGTACTCGATCTGCTCCTTGCGGATCTCGGCGGAGACCTCCTTCTGCTCGGTCACCTTCTCCGTCTCCATGCGTACGCGCTCGACGGGGATGGATTCCTTGCGGATCACCGCTTCCTCGGCGTGCAGGATCACTTCGGTCTCGGCCTCGCCGATACGGGAGCGGCCGTAACCGCCGCGGTCCTCCGGGGCGATCGCCTCGTGGATGACGCGGACCTCTTCGTGGCTGAGCGGTACGGACGTGGTCACGTCCTCCGTCACGACGACCTTGCGCAGCCGCGCGTGGCCGACCTCGTGCTCCTCGGCGCTGACCCGCAGTTGCTCCTCGGAACGGATGAGTTCCTCGGCGTGCTGCTCCTTGCCCTCGGCGGGCATGCCACCGCGCATCCCGGCCGGAGTACGTTCCCGGCTCCCGGCGGCCATCGCGCCGGAGTCGGCGGGCATGGCCGTACCGGCGGACGTGCTTCGTCCCCTCGCGGTGCCCGTCGCCGTACCGGTTCCGGTCCGTGTGCCCTCGGCCGTGCCCGTGCCCGCTGCGGTACCGGCCGCCGTGCCGATCCCCGCGGCCGAGGCGGTCAGGCCGTAGTGCTGGTAGAGCTGCTTCTCCTGGCTGGGGTCGAGATGTTCGTCGGCGTCCAGGCGCGGTGCTTCCTTGACGGTCTCCTTGGTGTAGGGCACGTGGATGTCCTCACCGGCGCGGCGGGCGCCGGACAGCGGGACGAGGCTCTCCTTCATACCGAACAGACCGGTCTTCACGGTCACCCACTCCGGACGGCCCGTGCGGTCGCCCACATAGACCTGGCCCACGGTGCCGACCTTGTCACCGTCCTTGTCGTACACGCTCATTCCGTTGAGCCTGCTGGGGTTGTCGAACACGCCATCGGCTGACATCTGCGATCACTCCTCGCGTGGGGGAAGCGCGTCTGCGGGATCAGGCCCCTCACGGTCAGGCGCGCACATTTCCATCGCGCATCCGTCCGGAGCGGGTGGCAACCGGGGAAGACCCCGGACACCGCGTGGGCATGGCTCCGGTCCGCTGTTCGTGCAGCATTCACGGCAGATGGCGGCCAGTCGGCGATATCCGCCATTCGGGTGAACTCGGGCTGGTGGGCGGGCGGCCCCTCGTCTCTCCGGCCGTCCTCGGAGCCGTCCTTGGAACTCCCTTCCGGGAGTGGGGGTGCGTGACCGTCCGGGCGGACGGATCCTGGAACCCGGACGTACGGAGAGCACCGGACGTACGGAGAGCACGAGCATGGCTGTGGAACGTATCGGTCTGGTGGTCCACCAGGGCCGCCCGGCGGCCGTCGAGGCGGCGGGCGCGGTGCACGCCTGGTGCCGCGCGCGGGGTGTCCCGTGCAAGGAAGTCGACGTGTGGAGGGAGCACGAACCGCGCCTCGGCGGCCAGGAGGAGGCCTCGTCGGCGGGCGACCCGGACCTGGTCGTCACCCTCGGCGGCGACGGCACCTTCCTGCGCGGGGCACGGATCGCCGCGAAGAACGGCGCCGCGGTGCTCGGGGTGGATCTGGGCCGGGTCGGCTTCCTGACCGAAGTGCCCGCCGAGGAGGTCACACGGGCCCTGGACGCGGTCGGAGAGGGCCGCGCCGCGATCGAGGAACGGATGACTCTCACCCTGCGGGCCTCACGCGGGCTGGAGATCCCGCCCGGTATGGAGGCGCTGCTCCATTACGGACGCGGTCCCACGCTGCCACCTCCTCATGTCCGTCCGGACACCACCGAGGGCGAGGGCTGGGGCGTGGCGATGGACGTGATCGCCGTCAACGACATCGTTCTGGAGAAGCTCGCCCGTGACCGGCAAGCCGCCCTCGGCGTCTATCTCGCCGGCCGGCTCCTCGCCTCGTACTCGGCGGACGCCGTCATCGTGGCCACCCCGACC
Source organism: Streptomyces sp. NPDC088116 (assembly GCF_044741745.1). Lineage (NCBI taxonomy): Bacteria > Bacillati > Actinomycetota > Actinomycetes > Kitasatosporales > Streptomycetaceae > Streptomyces > Streptomyces sp. NPDC088116. Next base: position 848,309 of record NZ_JBIUTF010000003.1, read on the forward strand.
GGCTCGACGGCCTACAGTTTCGCGGCCGGTGGACCGGTGCTCTCCCCGCACATGGACGCCGTGGTCTTCACCCCGGTGGCACCGCACATGACCTTCGACCGGACGGTGGTGGCCGCCCCCGACGAGCCGGTCGCGCTACGGGTGCTGCCGCACTCCGGGCAGGTGGCGGTCAGCATCGACGGCCAGTTGCGGGGTGTGCTGGACCCCGGGGACTGGATCGGTGTGTACGGGGCCAAGTACCGGCTGCGGCTGCTCCGGTTGGGTCCCACCGACTTCTACAGCAGACTGCGCGAGCGTTTCCGGCTCACCGACGCACCCGCCACGGCGGCGGACGGGGAGGCGGCCCCGCTCTTCCGCCCCGACAGCCCGGTGCCGGACGATCTGGCCCATCTGCGGCTGCCACCGCCTCCGCACCGCCGCTGACACGACGGTGTGCCCCGGTGGCACAGACGCGCCGTAGGTTCTCGCCCGCCACGTGAGCGGCGGGCGAGAACCGGCTCGGTCTCACGGAGGGGCCCGATGCCTCGAGTCGACCGGCTCCTCGCACCGACCGGCTCCTGGCGCCGATCGGTGTTCCCGCTACGCGCGGACCGAGCGGAGCGGGTACTCCGGCTTTCGTGTGTTCACGCCGCCTGCGGACGCGGACGCCAGGTGCCGTCGAGCGGGACACCGGCGGCCGCAGCGATCTGGTCGCGGGATTCCACCAGTCGCGCCTTCAGCGCGGGCAGGTCCACGTCCACCAGCACGCCGTCCCGCTTGACGACGCGGCCCGCGACGAGAACCGTGTCGACCAGGCCGGGGTGACCGGCCGCGACGACCGTGCCGACCGGATCGGTGACCGGGAGCACGGTGATGTCGTCGGTGCGCAGCAGGATCACGTCGGCGGCCTTGCCGGGCGTGAGGCTGCCCGTACGGGTGGCGAGTCCCAGCGCGTCGGCACCGTCGACGGTGGCGAACTCCAGCAGGTCCCGGGAGTTGAGGCCGCCGTCCAGGCCACGCTGGACCACGAAGGCGGTACGCATGGTGGCGAACATGTCGCCGCCGACGGACGGGACGTCATCGACGGAGAGTGTCGGGCGCAGGCCGGCGGCCAGCATCCGGCCGGTCATCGGCCAGCCGAACCCCATCTTCAACTCGACGTCCGGGCTGATCGAAACCGAACCGCCGGCATCGGCGAGCATGCGCAGCTCGTCGTCGCCGACCCCGTTGACGTGCACGAACGTCGTCGTGTCCCGCAGCAGACCGTGCTCATGGAGATCGGCGACCGGGCGGCGGGTGCCGTCGGACTCGACGTGCAGGCTGGTCCGCAGGCCGAGTTCGGCCGCCAGCTTCAGCTCCTCGGCGACGGTGTCCATGGAGGTGTCCTCCGCACCGCGCAGCCCGAACGACATGGTGACCAGGCCGCCGCCGGGGAGCGCGGAGCGCACACGGCGGATCTCGTCCTCGACCGACCCGGTGGTGCCCCACCCCGCGCCGTGACAGAAGACCGACCGTCCGGCCGTGTCGTGCAGCGCCGCGACGGCGGCGTCCGCGTGCTCGGGGCTCTGCGCGCAGTGGAACCAGTCCAGCATCGTGGTCACACCGCAGTGGAGGGCCTCCAGCCGGCCGAGCAGTGTGCCCAGGTAGACGTCCTCGGGCCGGTACCGGGGCTTCAGCGTCCGGTGCATCGCCACGGCCCACTCGGGGAAGGTCCAGTCGGCGCCGACGCCGCGGAACGCGGTCTGCCAGCTGTGCCGGTGGGTGTCGACGAAGCCGGGCATGACAATCCGGTCGGTCGCGTCGATGGTCTCGGCGTCCGGAGCCTCGATGGCCTCGGCCACCTCTACGATCACGCCGTCCTCGATCAGCACGTCACCGCGTTCGAGATCGCCGACAGCCGGGTCCATGCTGACCACGGTGCCGCCGGTAAGCAGGATCCTCATCTGAAAACTCCTCCATGAAAATGCGTTGTTTGTCCGACCTGGTGACTTGGTCAAGTGTTGCTGATCAGCGCATCGACGCAGACCGATCTCGGCAACTTTGGCAGGAAATTGCGCCGCAGCGAGGCATCAGGTTGTGGTAGGTGAGGAAAGTGAGCAATACTCTGCCCCTATGGATGATGTGGATCGATCCATCCTCGCCGTGCTCGAAAGGCACGGACGGATCAGTAATGCCGAGCTCGCCGCCCGGGTCGGCCTGTCGCCGTCACCCTGCCTGCGGCGCGTGCACAGACTTGAGGAAACCGGAGTGATCCGCGGCTACCGGGCGGAGATCGACCCCGCGGCCCTGGGGCGCAGCCTCCGTGTGTTCGCCGGTGTCCGGCTGATGAGACACAACCGCGGCGACGTGGCCGCGTTCGAACGCGCGGTCGTCCAACTGGCCGAGGTCGTACACGTCCATCACGTCACCGGCAACTACGACTACCTGCTTCAGGTCGAGGTCGCCGACCTGCCCGCCTATGAGGATTTCCACGCCAACCGGCTGGCCGACCTTCCCGGCGTCGCCACGGTGAGCAGCTACGTCACCATGAAGACGCTCTCCACTCACACCCCGTGAGTGGCGGACCATCCCGACGGGGACTTTGCACGTACAGCCGCCACGACGGCAGGACGGGCGCGGATCCCGGTGCTCACCGAACGGCACTCCTCGGTGAGCACCGGGACCGTTTCCCCGTTGCCGCCGGTGCTCCCCACGCCGCCAATCCGCCGAGCCCTGGGCTGCCGCTGTGAACGACACCACGCAGGGCATACGGATCAGGCCGGGCGGCCTGGCCGACGCGTCGGCGGTGCTGGACATGCTCGACTCGGCGGTGGTCTGGATGAACGGTCGCGGCAACACCGAGCAGTGGGGCACGACACCGTATTCGAAGAAGCCCGGCGGGGTGGCGCGGGTCGAGCGGTACATGACCGAGAACGCCCCGCACATCGCGGAGTTGGACGGAACACCTGTCGGAGCCCTGGTGCTGGACTCCGGGCCCAGCCCTCAGATGCCGATCGCGCCGGCCGAGGAACCCGAGCGGTACGTCCGGCTGCTGGTCTCCGACCGGCGGCATGCCGGCCTGGGCATCGGGGCGGCGCTGCTGGCCCATGCCGTCGAGGAGACCCGGCGGGCCGGCGTGGAACTGCTGCGGGTCGACTGCTGGGCGGGCGGCGGGGGCGAACTGGTCGCGTTCTACGAGCGCAACGGCTTCACTCCCACCGGTCGTTTCCTGTCGAAGGCCTGGCCGGGACAGGTGTTGGCCCGGCGGGTCGGCTGACGGTGCGGGCAGGGCGTCCAGCGACAGGCTCGTCCGGCCGGTCCGGGAACAGTGGGACTGTGGGACGACCCCGTCGCCGCCTGAGTCGCTCAGGTGCCCGCCGCGGAGGAGGCCACCGCGTCGGCCGCGGCGAGTGCGTCGGTGACCAGGTCGGCCGTGTCCTCCGTACCGGCGGCCAGCCGGATCAGGCCCGGCGGAACCGCGGCGGCGATCTGGTCCTCGTCGAGCATGCCCCGCCACATGGATGCGGGGTGCACGGCCAGGGATTCCACACCGCCGAGGCTGGCCGACCTGCGGGCGTAGCGCAGTTGGCCGAGGAACGCGTCGGCCGTCTCGAAGCCGCCGGCGAACTCGATGCCGAGTACCCCGCCGAAACCGCCCATCTGGCTTGCGGCCAGCTCGTGCTGCGGGTGGGACGCCAGGCCGGGATAGTGCACACGGCTCACGGCGGGGTGGTCGTGCAGGGCCTCCGCGAGCGCCTGGCCGTTGGCGTTGTGCCGGGGCATCCGCAGCGGAAGGGTGCGCATGCCGCGCAGCAGCAGCCACGCGTCGAACGGGCCGAGGACGGCACCGGTGAGCAGGCCGACGTCCCAGATCCGGTCCAGCAGCTCGGCCGGCCCGGCCAGCACTCCGGCGGACACGTCGGAATGGCCGTTGAGGTATTTGGTCGCGCTGTGCCAGACCAGATCGATGCCGAAGTCCGCCGGGCGCTGGTTCAGCGGAGTGGCGAAGGTGTTGTCCGCCATGGTCGGTACGTCGTGCGCGCTCGCCAGTTCCGCGACGGCGCGCAGGTCGGTGATCTGGAGCAGCGGATTGCTCGGAGACTCCACCAGGATCAGACGGGTCCGCGAGGTCAGCGCCTTTTCGAACGCCTCCGGGTCCCTCTGGTCCACCAGGGTGGTCGACACGCCCAGTCGCGGCAGCAGGTTCAGCAGCACCGACGCCGTACCGCCGTAGGTGGACCGCTGCCCGATGACATGGTCGCCGGCGGACACCAGCGCCAGCACGGCGGTGGTGAGCGCGGCCATCCCGGACGCGGTGACCATGGCCGCCTCGGTGTGCTCCAGTTCCGCCACGACGGACGCGACCTGGGCGTGGTTCGGATTGCCGAAGCGGGTGTAGAAGTCCTGGCCCCGCGGGGCGACCGCGGCCTGGGCGAACGCTTCCCCGTCCGCGGCGGAGAACGCCGCCGTCTGGTAGACGGGCGGTGCCACGGCCCGGCTGGGACGGACCTCGCGATCGGCGTGGACGGTGACGGTGCTGCTGCCCGGCATGGTTGCCCCTTCGTGGTTCATCGGTGTGACGCCATCAAGCGTGGCCGACGGGTACGTCGAAGTGAGCCAACCTCAGCAATGTTGGCAGCATATTGCGCCGTATCAAGGCGTCGGATTGTGCTAGAGAAAGGAATCGAGCAATCCTGTGCTCGTTTGGACAGGTGGACGGGGCGATTCCGCCCGTACCCCGAAGGGCACGGGCGGATGACTGACGCCGAGCCAGCCGCCCGGGTCGGCCCGCCGGTGGTGCCCTGTCCGCGCTTCGAGGGACCACATCCGGGGCGCGGGCAGCGGGCCGGTCACAGGGCGATGGTGCCTCGGATGCAGACGGTCGTGGCACCACTCACCCAGACGGCGCCGTCCGGGTCGGTGGAGATCTCGATGGTCGCGGCCCGTCCCAGCCTCGCGCCCTGGGAGACCCGATAGGCGCAGGGGGCGGTTCCGGTGGTGGTGAGCCACTGGCCGACGGCAGCGTTCATGCTGCCGCAGGCGGGGTCCTCGGCCACTCCGCAGCGAGGGGCGAAGGTGCGCATCTCGAAGTCGTGCCGGGAACCGGTGGGGTGGGCCCCGATGGCGCCGACCATCGCGTCCGGGATGAGGGCGAGGTCGGGTTCGAGGGCGAGGACCTCGTAGGCCGTGGGCAGTTGGAGCACGGCCCAGCCGGGTCCGTTGTCGACCCACTGGTGGGCGAGGACACGGTCATGGTCCATGCCGAACGCGGCGACTATCCGCTTCAGGTATGCGTCGTCGAGCGCGCCGTCGCGGACCAGTGGCGGGGCGGCGAAGGACAGAACGCCGTCGCCGCGGCGGACCGTGACCAGGCCGGCGCCGCACTGCTGCACGATGCGGTCGGCATGCCGCGGAACGCCGCCGCCGTCCAGCCAGGCGCGTGCGGAGCCGAGGGTGGGGTGGCCGGCAAACGGCAGCTCACTCTGGGGCGTGAAGATCCGTAGCCGGTAGTCCGCCTCCGGGACGGTGGGAGGCAGCACGAACGTGGTCTCGGACAGATTGGTCCAACGCGCCACGCGCTGCATCTCCTCGTCGGTCACGTCCGCCCCGTCGAGGACGACGGCGACCGGGTTGCCGAGATAGGGGCTCGTGGAGAACACGTCGACCTGTACGAACGCGCGTGTGCGGGGCATGGTCATCATGGCCTTTCGGAAGCGGCTGCGGTGGATTCCGGGTGTTCACCCGTCGGCGGAAGCGGCTCCATGCCAGCGGACGCCGGTGCGGTGGGGACATGGCCAGTGACGACAAAGTGGACTGGCCTGCCGGGACTTGAGGATGAGGTGTCGGTGAGGCTACCGCCGCCCGCGGCCACACAATCGAGCGCATGCAGGCTCCTGGAGCGTGGGCGGGACGGGTGCGCGCCGGCGGTTTACGGTGAGGAGACAAGGCCCGAACCGCTCGCCGGACCCGACGGCCGGGCGGCGATGGACAGGTGCCGACGCGTGCCGGGACATGGAGGAGACCCGTATGGCGATCGCGGCCTACCAACTGGTGGCCCTGGACTGTCCGGAGCCGGAGTCACTCGCCCGTTTCTACGCCGCCGTACTGGGCGGTGAGGTGCGGCAGTACAGCGAGGTCTGGTACGACCTGTACGTCCCGGGCGGAGCCCGGATCGCCTTCCAGCGCGCGCCCGGCCATCGTCCGCCGTCCTGGCCTCAGGCCGGTCACGATTCCCAGCAGTTCCATCTGGACTTCACCGTGCCGGACATGGACACCGCTCAGGAGCAGGTCCTCGCCCTCGGGGCGGTACCGCTCGATCTCGACGACAACGACGGGCGACGGGGCTTTCGCGTGTTCGCAGACCCGGCCGGGCACCCCTTCTGCCTCTGCCGCGCATGACGGCCGCCGGTATGACTCCGCAAGCGGGCGGCCCCGACCGCGGGCGTCGCGAGACGGTCGAGGAGCGTGCGGACCGGCTCTGGAACGAGCTGCTCCAGGAACTGCGCGTGGCCCAGACCGGGGTGCAGATTCTGTTCGGCTTCCTGCTCACGGTCGTCTTCCAGCAGCGGTTCACCACACTGTCCGGCACCGACCGGGACATCTACACCGTCACGGTGATGCTGGGCGCGGCGGCGGTCGGTGCGCTCATCGGCCCGGTTTCCTTCCACCGGCTGCTGACCGGCCGTCGGCTGAAGTCGCAGATGGTCATCTGGGCGTCCCGGCTGACCATCGTCGGGCTGGTGCTGCTGCTCTGCACGATGGCCTCGGCGCTGATGCTCATCCTCCGGCTGGCGGTGGCCGACACCCTCGCGTCGTGGCTGGTCGGCGTCATGGTCGCGTGGTTCGTCCTGTGCTGGGGCGTCCTGCCCGTCTACGCCCGCCACGCGTCGCGTTCGGACAGCGTACGGGGCGATTACGGCGGGCCCCGGGACCGGCGGTCGCAGGGCTGACCACTGCGATCACCGATACCGCGTGTCATGGCTCGGCGCGCGGACCGGCCGTTTCTCCGGGCTGAGCCGACCGTTTCGCCGGTCGAGTCGGCGCGTCAGTCGAGCCAGTGCCGGCGGCCGAGATCGATCAGGCGCAGCTGACGGCGTGCCACACGCGCCACGCGCTCCTCGGCGTCCGGCCCTTCCTCCGCGGCGTCGAGCAACGCGCACGCCGTCATCACCATGTGGTCGACGTAGACATCGGCCAGCATGCGCAGGTCGTCCTCGCTCCAGCCCGCCGATCCGGGCTGGACGGCGAGGGCGGCCGCCACCTCGGCGGAGAAGCGGCGCAGCTGGGCCGCTATGCCCGCCCGTACCTGCCGGACCCCGCCGTGCCTCTCGCGCGCGATGAACCGGACATGAGCCGGGTGGGCCCGGACATGGCCCGCGATCACATCGACGGTGGCGTCGATCCGCTCGCCGGTGCCGGCCGTATCGGCGAGGGTGCCGCTGATCGTTCCGTGCAGGGCGCCGAGAGCCTCCTCGACCAGGGCCAGACCGAGGTCCGCCATGTTCCGGAAGTGCCGGTAGAAGGCGGTCGGGGCCACACCTCCGGCCCGGGTCACCTCACGCAGCCCGAGGCTGCTGAGGCCCTGCTCCTCCAGGAGCACCAGGGCCGCGTCCAGCAGCGCCTGACGGGTCTTCTGTTTCTGGGCCTGACGGATGCCGTGGGTGTGACTCATGCCATTCAGTAAACAACCGTTCTCCGGCAGAGGGAATCGTAGACTGAGGAGTCAGTGAACAACTGTTCTCGCAACTGTCCGCCCGCTTCCCCCTCGTTCTCCCGCCCATCCGTCCCGCTCCTGTCCGCCCATAAGGAGGCATTCATGATCTTCCTCGTCGCGGCTCTCCTTGTCATGGGACTGCTGCTGGGCTCGGTGGTACATGTCCCGGTCCAGACCGCCCTGATCGCCGCTGCCTGCATCGGTGGCTGGCTGCTCGTGTTCGCCGCCCGGGAGCGCCGGGCCCGTCATCACCGGTCCTGACCGTGCCCCGTGGCGATCGCCGCCGATCGGACGCGGGCCGCGCTCTCGCCGAGCCCCCGCCGAATCCCGGCTGGGGCAGCGACGGACGGGTGGCCCCGGAACGCCCCGAAAGGAGCCCCGACCTCATGCCTACGACCGCTCCCGCCCGCGGCGGGACAGGTGTCCGTGACGTGGACGGCATGGCTGTCGCGTCGTTCGTCCTGGGGCTCCTCGGCCTGCTGGTGATGAACCTCCTCCTCGGGCCGATCGCCATCGTCCTCGCCGCTCTCGCTCTCCGGCGCGGCACCGCGCGCAGGGGCCGCGCCCTCCTCGGGCTGTCCCTCGGCGTGGCCGACCTCGTGGTCCTCGCCGTGCTCATCGGCGCGGACCACACGGTGTCCTGGAGTCTCGGCGGCTGAGGCCGTGTGGCAGGGCCGCGGTCGCGGCAAGCGAGTTGTCCGGTCCGGGGGCGGCAGCCGACGGTACGCGGCCGGGGCCGATCGCCGGAGGTCACTCGCACGGCCGAAGGCCGGTGACACTCTCGCGGTACGGCTCAGCTACCTCACCCGGACGGCTCCAGCGGCCGGCGCCGACGGCGTACGAGATGTTCCGGACCGGGGAAGACGGCATGATCGAGAGGGGGCTCGCTGCCCGGTGTCCGAGGCTCCGAGCCCTCGAGCCCCTGATGCCCCACCGGAACGGGAGCGGACCACCCATGGCGACGCGCGCGGCACTGTTCGACATCGACGGGACCCTCGTCGACACCAATCACCTCCATGTGACCACCTGGTGGGAGGCGTTCCACCAGGCCGGGCACACGGTACGGATGTCCGCGATCCACCGGGCTGTCGGCCTCGGCTCCGGCGACCTCATCGCGCATCTGCTCGGTGACGAACGCGACCGCGACCAGGACGCGGAGATCATCGCGGCGCACACCACGCTGTACGGGACCTACCTCGACCGGCTGCCCGCGTTCGACGGGGCCGGGGATCTCCTGCGGTCGCTGGCCGACCGCGGCTGGCGGATCGTGCTCGCCACGTCGGCAGGGGAGGACGAACTGGCCGCGCTGCGCCGGGCGATCGACGCCGACGACGTCATCGCGGACGACGTGATGTCCGGGACGGCCGGTGGGCAGGGCGTGGCCGGGGGCAAACGTGGCCCGGACCCGGTGCACCGGGCACTGGACCTGGCCGGGGTGCCCGCGGAACGTGCGGTGTTCGTCGGCGACACCGTCTGGGACATGGAGGCGGCGTCACGCGCCGGTGTGCGCGCCGTCGCTCTGCTGTCGGGCGGAATTCCGCGCGCCGCCCTGGAGTCCACCGGAGCCCGCGAGGTCTACGAGGACGCCACCGATCTGCTCGCCCAGCTCGACACCAGTCTGTTCGCGGATCTGGAGGACTGAGACCGGGTCATCGCGCCGGTGGGGCCTGCCGGGACCGTGTCCACTCCAGCAACTGCTCCGCCGTCCAGGTGTTGATGACCCGGTCCACCGGTACGTCACACTCCTCGGCCCGCGCGCAGCCCAACAGTTGCCAGTCGAGCTGCCCAGGCGCGTGGGCGTCCGTGTCGATGGCGAAGAAGACCCCGGCCGCGACCGCCTCGCGCAGCAACCGGCGGGGCGGATCCAGCCGCTCGGGCCGGCTGTTGATCTCCAGGGCGGTACCGGTCGCGGCGCAGGCCCCGAACACCGCCTCCGCGTCGAACTCCGACTCCGGCCGGCCGCTGTCCTGCCCGCCCCTGCCCGCTCTGCGGCCCGCTCCCTGGTGCGCCGTCACCAGGCGCCCGGTGCAGTGTCCGAGCACATCGGTCAGCGGATCGCGCACCGCCGCGACCATGCGCCGGGTCATCGCGGCGGCGTCCATGCGCAGTTTCGAGTGGACGGATGCCACCACCACGTCCAGCCGGTCGAGCAACTCCGGTTCCTGGTCCAGCGAACCGTCGGGGAGGATGTCGCATTCGATACCGGTGAGCAGCCGGAACGGAGCCCACTTTTCGTTGAGTCCGGCGATCACATCGAGCTGTTCACGCAGTCGTTGTGCCGTCAGGCCCCGGGCGACGGTAAGCCGGGGGGAGTGGTCCGTGAGCACGGCCCACTCATGCCCGAGCCTGGCCGCCGTACGTCCCATCGTCTCGATGGGGCTGCCGCCGTCCGACCAGTCCGAATGCAGGTGGCAGTCTCCGCGCAGCGCGGCACGCAGCGTGTGTCCGCGCTCGGAGAGCGGAGCACCGGCCTCTCGCTCCAGCCGCTCCAGATACTCCGGTACGGACCCCTCCAGCGCCGCTTCCACGACCTGTGATGTCCTGGGGCCGATCCCGCGTACCTGGCTCAGGGTGCCGGCCGCGGCGCGCCGCGCGACATCGTCGGGATCCATGCCCGCCACGATCGCGGCGGCGGTACGGAACGCCTGGACGCGGTAGGTCTCGGCCCGCGAGCGCTCCAGCAGAAAGGCGATCCTTTCGAGAGCCTCCACCGGATCCATCGGCGCCCCCCATATGTCGGTCGGCTTCCCGCCCATTGTCCGCGCCGTCGCCGGGCGGTGCATCTCGCGCGCGGGCCGGCCGCATGCCGACGAGCGGGGTGCGGGAAACGCGATGAGGCCCCGCTGACGAGGAACGTCGCGGGGCCTCACAGTGCCGGGGAAGTACACCGGGTGTCCCGCCCTCAAGGCCGGGGCACCCGGTTCGTACGGTCCTCGGGGCCGACCTCGGCCGGACCTTGTTGCACACCGTCGGCAGGCGCGACGACACGCACGGCCCCTGTCCTACGGAGTCCGAGCGACACGCCCCGGAGGGCGAGCTGACGTTCGGTCCATGCCTCTCAGTCCGGTGATCGTCTACCAGGCCCGCCGAGTGGTGGCGGTGGAGTCCTGGGCGACGTCCGACATGGTGGCGGGGCCGGGGCGGCGAGCCGGGTCACGGTCGGTCCGGCCGCGGCGGCGGGGTGGAGCGATGGGTCAGCTCTGGGCGCTGCGACGCTTACGAGCGGCCCACATGATGCCCGCTCCGGCGGCCAGCACGACACCGGCGGCACCGGCGATCATCGGCGTGGCGCTGGAGGAACCGGTCTCGGCGAGGTCGTCCCCGGCCGGGCTCGGCTGCGACGAGGGAACCGCGGGAGCGGAGTCGGACTCGCTGGGCTCACTCGGCTTGCTCGGCTCACTGGTCTCGCCGGTCGGCGTGGGAGTGGGCGTCTCCTTCGGAGGTGTCGCCGAAGGCGTCGGGGTCGCCGTCGACGGCGGCGGGGTGCTCTCCTCGCACACCGGCGCGGTCTTCTCGTCCTCCTTCGAGAACTGGTCGCCGTCAGCCGCCTTCACACTCAGGTGAACCTTCAGCTCGGTCTTGTGCGCCGGGAGTTCGAGCTTCTTGTGGAAGTCGTTCTTGAAGTTCGTCGTGGGCAGCAGGTCCTTGCCGTCCACGGTGACCGACACCGTGTTCTTGTCACTGTTGCCGTAGGCGGTCAGGTCGAGGCTCACCTCGGAGCAGGTCACCGTCCACGTCGGTGTGTGCGCGAACGCGGGCGTGGCCGACAGGCCGACACTGAGCGCACCCGCCGCCGCGACCGTAATGAAGGCGCTTCTGCGCCGCCATGATCCTCTGAATAGAGTCACAAATTCCTCCGCGATAACCGCGCCGCCCACGATGACGGCGCGCGCGCACAGTACCGCCATCCGAGCGAGGCGCATCAACCCACCCCACCCAACTCACCGTCTTCACATGCCTCATGGACCCGCTGACTCGCCCAAGGGAGGCCCGTACGCCATGTGGAGAGGGTGTGAAGGGCGGCCGTGATCACATCGGGCCGTCGGCCGGAACACGCCGTCATCCCTGATGACGCCCTTTCTTGCGGGGATTTGGGTGGAAGAGGCGAGCTTCTGTGCCCACAAACAAGGCGGCTCATCGCTGTTCGGGCAAAAATTCCGTCAATAATCGGACGGGAGTTCCCTGTTGCTCCGGGAGCGAGCGATTCAGGCCAGGGTGGTGGCCGGGAGAAGCCCCGCCCCCCGCTCGCGGCGAGCCGTGCCGGTAGGGCCGTGTGGATGAGTCGGGTACGAGAACGACAGGGACCCGCGCGCGTACGGGGAAGGGAGGGGGCAGGCGAAGGGTCACTCAAGCAGCGCCCTTCGGGTACGGAAGGAAGTGCACGGTCATGGCCGAGTTCCTCACCGACATCGAGACGATCCGGGCGCGGGCGCGCAAGGAGATCGAAAAAGGCCCGGTGACGCAGGCCTACGGCGCCGACGTCGAGCGCGTCCTACAGGTGCTGAACGAGGCGCTGGCCACCGAAATCGTCTGCACCCTGCGGTACAAACGGCATTACTACACGGCGACGGGGCTGTACTCCGAGCCGGTGGCCGCGGAGTTCCTGGAGCACGCCCAGGAGGAACAGGAGCACGCGGACCGGCTGGCGCAGCGGATCGTACAGCTCGGCGGTGAGCCCGACTTCAACCCGGACACACTGACGCGGCGCTCCCACGCGCAGTACGACGCGAGCGCCGATCTCATCGAGATGATCAAGGAAGACCTGGTGGCGGAACGTGTGGCCATCGCGTCGTACACGGAGATCGCCCAGTGGCTGGGGGAGGGGGATCCCACCACCCGCCGGGTCTTCGAGGACCTGCTCGCGCAGGAGGAGGAGCACGCCGACGATCTGCGGGGACTGCTGGAGCGGCTGCCGAAGGCCGTGGGCGGCCGGTCCTGACGCAGGGACACCGCATCCGGCAGTGGGCGACGCCCCCGCACGAGCGCTCCGGCGCGCGTGCGGGGGCGTCGCGTGTGAGACGCCGGGCGTCGGATGGATTCCTCGCCGGTGCCCACCGATTTCCGGGGCGTCCGCATGGAGGCACCGGAGACCTGTGGATTTTCCCGGGAATTTCATGGGACGGCTGTACGTGTTTGGTGCGGAAGGCGCCGGGAACACGGTGGACCACGCCATTCCCATACATTTGAGCGAGGCGGCACGCATTGAATCGTGAAGAGTCCGACGGAAAGACCCGGGTGACCGTCCTGGTGGCGCTCGCGGCGAATCTTGTGATCGCCGCGGCCAAGGCCGTCGGCGGTCTGGTCACCGGCTCTCCGGCACTGCTCTCGGAAGCCGCACATTCCGTCGCGGACAGCATGAACGAAGTCTTCCTGCTCGCTTCCCTGAAGCGCAGTCACCGGCCCGCCGACGAGCGTCATCCCTTCGGATACGGAAAAGAGCGCTATTTCTGGGCGCTCCTCGCGGCGGTCGGGATCTTTGTGATGGGAGGCTGTTTCTCCTTCTTCCAGGGATTCGAGGCGCTGAACTCGAAGGAGCAGGAGTCCGCCAGTGGTTACGAGATCGGGCTGATCGTTCTCGCAGTGGCCCTGCTCGCGGAGGGAAGCTCGTTGGTCCGCGCCCTGCTCCAGGTGCGTGGCTCGGACGAGGAGGTCCGCGATCCCGCACTCCGTACCGTCATCGCGGAGGACTCGACCGCCGTGCTCGGGGTGCTCTTCGCCATGGCCGGAATGGTGCTGCACCTGATCACCGGAGACATCGTCTGGGAGGCCTGCGCCTCCTTCGCGATCGGACTGCTCCTCGTCTACATCGCCTACCGTCTGGGCGCCGAGGCGCGTGGCCAGTTGATCGGTGAGGCGGTCGATCCCGAACTGCGGGGAAGGCTCCGTTCGTTGCTCGACGCGCAGCCGGAGATCGACAATGTGGACGAGTTGCTGACGATGAAACTGGGGCTCGATTCGACGCTGGTGGCGGCCCGTATCGACCTTGTTCCCGGACTCGACAGTGAGGCCGTGGAGCTGGTTTGCGTGCGCATCAAGAAATCGGTGTCGCACAGCTGGCCGGAAGCCGACCATGTATTTCTCGACATCACGGAAGCGCCTTCCGGTGACTGAGGGTGTACCCGAATGCCCCGGTACCGGAAAAAGAAACATCCGGTTCGCGGACATGGCTTCGATTTCTCAGGGAAAACGACTTCTCGGAGGTTGATACATATGGTTCCCCTGCTTCTCGTTCTGCTGCTCGCCCTGATTCTCTTCGGTGCGGGTTTCGCGCTCAAGGCACTGTGGTGGATCGCGGTCATCGTGCTGGTGATGTGGCTGCTGGGCTTCGTGATCCGGCCCGCCGCCGGCGGTGGTCGTAAGGGCCGTTGGTACCGCTGGTAGACGGAGCGTCAGAACAACGCGGGTGCCCGGACGACACCGTCCGGGCACCCGCGTTCTCACGTGTGGGGGACCGGCGTTTCGCATGTGGCGGACCGGCCGTTACCGTGTGGGGGACCGGCCGCGGCGCGTTCCGGTGTCCCGTCGTCGTGCATGACGGGGAATGATGAGGTAGACACCTCCCCAGCGGGTCGATCGGCATTCAGGCCGCGCGGCCGCTCGACTCTCCGAACGGTTGTGCATGCCTTCTTCGCCGTCCCGCCAGAATCCGATGCAGGGACCCACCGCCGGGGCCGCGCCGAACGCGCGTCCGCAGCACCACGGCATCTTCCTCGAGCCGGCCTACACCGTCGAGCTGCCACCTCTCCTGGAGGCCGAGGGCGAGGACGACATCAGCCTGGAGAGCCTCGGGGAGCGCACTCCCGTGCGCCGCCGTACCCCCACACCGCGCCGGGGGCCGTCCCGGATGTGACACGGTCGCACGCCCGGACGGGCCGGGCCGATCACCCGCCCGGACGGGTCTCGTACCCCGGACGGGGCAGCGGGATCCCACGCCCGGACGGACCGGCCGGATCACCCGCCCGGAAGCGGCGGACGATCACCGGGCCCGCGGGTCCTCGTCCCAGTCGATCCGGTAGTACTTCAGCTGCTCGTCCTCCCCGACGAGCCGCATCCCGACCGCCGTCATCACGCGCTGGGACGCGGTGTTGTCGTGACCGGTGTCGCCCCGCACACCGGTGATGCCACGCGCTCGCGCGAACCGCAGCAGCTCCCGCAGGGCCTCGGAGGCGTACCCCCGGCCGTGCGCCGACGGGATCAGGCCGTAGCCGACGGTGACGCGCAGATCCTCGTCCGGGGCTCCGTGGAAGCCGAGACCGCCGATCGCGTACCCGTCCTCGCGGCGGCGGATCTCGTACGCGCCGAACGGCCGGGGATCACCGGTGATCGAACAGGTCGTCAGATAGCGCCTGGCCCCCACCAGGTCACCGTCGGTGGGGTACCCGGGCGCCCACAGGTCCCCGTCGCCCGGCTCGCCCGCCGCCACCCGCTCGGCCTCCGGCGCACTCAGCGGGTGAAGCACGAGCCGCGCCGTCACAAGATCCTCCATGACACGGAGAGGTATCACGCGCCCCGCCCTCCCGTCACGAGGAGGGCGCCGGACAAGGCGCGGGGCTCCGGCCGTACGAGGTGTGCGGAGCCCGGAACGGATCCTCGGCGCGCCCCTGACCGCGCCCGGCACGGGCCCGGTCTTGTCACTGCGTGATGAAGGTTCCGCCTCCGGCACTCAACAACTCCACAGAGAACCCGGAAGGGAGGACTCGCACCATCCGTCTCTGCCATATTCGCAAGCCCATTCGGAGGTGGCAGTGACCCAGCCCGACGAAGTCCACGCGCCGTCCGTACCCCTCTCCACACGCGGACGCATCGAGCAGCTGGCCGCGCGGCAGGAACGGGCCCGCTCGGGCGGCTCCGCGCGCGCCGGGGCGCGGCAGAGCGCCCACGGCCGACTCACGGTCAGGGAACGTATCGACCGGCTGCTGGACCCGGATTCCTTCACCGAGACCGACGCGTTCGTACGGTCCCGGTCCGGGAGCCCCGACCGGGCCTACGGCGACGGTGTGATCACCGGTTACGGCACCGTCGACGGACGGGGAGTGTGCCACTTCGCCCAGGACGCCACCGTGTACGGCGGCAGCATGGGCGAGGCGTGCGGCGAGAAGGTCGTCAAGACGATGGACCTGGCGCTGAAGACCGGCTGTCCGGTCATCGGCCTCAACGATTCCGGCGGCGCGCGCATCCAGGAGGGTGTGGTCTCGCTCGCCCTCCACGCCGAGCTGGTCCGCCGCAACGTCGCGGCATCCGGTGTCGTCCCCCAGATCTCCGTGATCATGGGCCCCTGCGCGGGCGGCGCCGCGTACTCCCCGGCCATCACCGACTTCACCGTGATGGTCGACCACACCTCCCACGTGTTCGTCACGGGACCCGATGTCATCGAGGCGGTCACCGGCTAGCTGTACTGACCGGAGACGTTGATTGAGAGCAGGCCGTTCTGATCGGTCACGTGGCTGGGGTCGAGTGTCTTTCAGCCAGGTCTCTGGCGAGCTGGCTGATGCGTTTGCGGGCTGTCTGCGGGGTGAGTATCTCGATGTGGTCGCCGAATTGGAGGAGTTGACGCACTGACTCGATGTCGGGGTAGCGGACGACGACGGTGCATGATCCGTTTTCCGCATCGGAGACATCATGGATGCGTGTGCCGAGGATGCGCCGCGCCAAGTCGAGGCCATGTTCTGGCAGGCGAAAGGTCACGCTCACGCGACCTTGCCCCTCGGTGCGTTCCTTCAACGCGGCCCATCTGGTGCGGAGGGTTTCGTCTGGTCGAAGAGCAACTGGCGCGTCGAGTTGTTCGTAGGCCGAGAGTCGTTCCAGAGCGAACAGCCGGCCATCGCCCCTGTGATCGGCAACGAGATACCAGCGGCCGGACTTCGCCACGATCCCGTACGGGTCGACCACCCGCGTTGAGGCCTGATTCTCGGCGCTGCGCCGGTATTGGATTCGCAGTCGGCGTCGGTGCCGCAGGGCCGATGCCAGATCGGCTACGTCGACCGCTGCCTCTGAGTCGGCAAACCATGCGGTGCTGTCCACCAGCACTAGATCCGCCAGTCGCAGCGGGCTTGGGTACTCAGGTGGTGCGGCCTGACGGGCGGCGATCTTGCGTGCGGCCGACTCCCACATCGCAGACAGGCCCATGCGCTCACGTTGCGTGCTGTCCAAACCCGCTACGGAGAGTGCTTCCAGCTCTGGTGGTTCCAGATGGGATGCGTTGAGCCGTGCACCGGGGAGCAGGACGATCCCACCGTTGCGCCCGCGTTCGGCATAAACAGGCACCCCTGCAGTCGAGAGCGCCTCAACGTCGCGCAGCACAGTCCGCCGAGACACCTCCAGACGCTTGGCCAGCTCGGCGGTGGTGATGCGCTGGCGGGCCTGCAGGAGCAACAAGAGGTGCAACAACCTTGAAGCCTTCACGCTGACCAATGTTCGCAGAAAAAGATGACAGGTTCTGTCGCGATTCGGCGATCAATTGAAGCGGTACCGAGAAATCACTGAGTTGAGGAGCGCTCTATGCCCGCACCGAACCTATTCCTGATCGGCGTCCGCGACGCCAAGTCCGCTACCACCTTCTACAGCGACCTGTTCGAGATCGAACCGACCTTCACCAGTCCCCACTACGTAGCTTTCGAGGTTGCCCCCGGCGTCCTGTTCGCGCTGTGGACCGGCTACAGCGAGCACGCGGTCCCGAACACCCCTCGCACAACCGAGGTCGGATTGATGGTGCCGGGACCACCGTCGGCAGTTGACGAAATCTTCACGAACTGGGTCTCAAAGGGAGTCCACGTCGTGGAGAGGCCGCACGACGCTGTCTTCGGTCGCACGTTCGTGATCATGGACCCCGACGGCAACCTCATTCGGGTATCCCCGGTGGACTGACCTGCACGCCCCACACCCGCCAAGTTCGTTCTCGAAGGGCCGACCACACACACGATGGTCGGCCCTTCGCCCTATCCAGGAGCGCAGAAATGTCACATCCGAACGCTGTCCTCACCCCGCGCCACCGCATGAAAGTCGCTCGACTCGTCGTTGACGACGGCTGGCCAATCAGCGAAGTAGCGGCCCGATTTCAGGTGTCCTGGCCGACCGTGAAGAGGTGGGTCGACCGCTACCTTGCAGGCGAGTCCATGCAGGATCGATCCTCACGTCCACGGAGGTCTCCGACCAAGACACCCGAGACCGTCACGAAAAGGTGCATCAGCCTGCGAGAAGGGCCGGTCCAACTCGCCGCGAGACTCGACATCGCCCCGTCGACAGTGCACCGAATCCTGCGATCAGCGCGACTGAACCGCCTCGCCTACCTCGATCGCGCGACCGGTGAACCCGTCCGGCGGTACGAG
Organism: Streptomyces sp. NPDC088116; assembly: GCF_044741745.1. Classification (NCBI taxonomy): domain Bacteria; kingdom Bacillati; phylum Actinomycetota; class Actinomycetes; order Kitasatosporales; family Streptomycetaceae; genus Streptomyces; species Streptomyces sp. NPDC088116. Next base: position 866,306 of record NZ_JBIUTF010000003.1, read on the forward strand.
CACGACCACCCAGGATCACTTGTGCACGTGGACGTGAAGAAGCTCGGGAACATCCCCGATGGCGGCGGCTGGCGCTACGTCGGTCGCCGTCAAGGCGAGAAGCATCGCGTCGCGACACCGGGCAAGTCACGCAACGCCTACGGCGGCCCGAAGCTCGGATACGCATTCGTGCACACCATCATCGACGACCACTCTCGCGTCGCCTACACCGAGATTCACGATGACGAAAAAGCCGTGACCGCAGTCGGCGTGCTACACCGCGCGGTCAAGTGGTTCGCCGAGCGCGGAGTCACCATCGAACGAGTGCTCTCGGACAATGGAGGTGCCTACCGGTCCTACCTGTGGCGCGACACGTGCGGCGCCCTCTCGATCACCCCGAAGTTCACGCGCCCTTACCGTCCCCAGACCAACGGCAAAGTAGAGCGCTTCCACCGCACCATGGCCGACGGCTGGGCCTACGCTCGCTGTTACACCAGCGAGCAACAACGCCGAGACGCTCTGCTGCCGTGGCTACACCACTACAACCAGCACCGCCCACACACCGCTTGCGGCAACCAGCCGCCGTACTCACGGTTAATCAACGTCCCCGATCAGTACAGCTAGCGCACGAGCGCCGAGGAACTCGGCGGCGCCCGCACCAGCAACACCGACAACGGCAACGCCCACTTTCTCGCCGAGGACGAGGACGACGCCCTCGACATCGTGCGGGTCCTGCTGTCGTACCTGCCGGTCAACAACCGGCAACGGCCGCCCCGGTACGCCCCCGCGCACACCCTCGCGCCCCGCCCCGCCGACCTGCGCCTCGACGGTCTCGTACCCGACCGTCTTGATCTCTCGTACGACATGCGCGAGATCCTGCGGACCGTCGTCGACGACGGTGAACTCCTCGATGTGCACGAGCTGTTCGCACCCAACATCATCTGCGCCCCGGCCCGTGTCGAGGGCCGCTCCGTCGGCGTCGTCGCCAACCAGCCCCGGCACACCGCAGGCGTCGTGGACATCGACGCCTCCGAGAAGGCCGCCCGCTTCGTGCGCTGCTGCGACGCCTTCGGCATCCCGCTGCTGACCTTCGCCGATGTGCCGGGCTATCTCTCCGGGGTCCGCCAGGAACACGGCGGGATCATCCGGCGCGGCGCCAAACTGCTGTACGCCTACGCCGAAGCCACCGATCCCAAGGTCACCGTCGTCATCCGCAAGGCGTACGGCGGCGGTTACGCCGTCATGGGCTCCATACAGCTCGGCGCCGACGTCAACTTCGCCTGGCCCACCGCCCGTATCGCCGTCATGGGCGCGGAGGGCGCGGTCAGTGTTTGCACCGCAGGGAACTCGCCGAGGCCGCCGACCCCGAGACGCTCCGCGCCAAACTCGTCGGGGAGTACGAGGCCAGCTGCGGCACCCCCTACGCCGCCGCGGAACGCGGCTATGTCGACGCGGTGATCGCCCCGCACACCACACGCGCGCACATCACCCGCGCCCTGCGCGCGAACTCTCCCTCGCCCTGCGCGCACGGCACACGGTGGCCGCGCGCCAGGACAGGGGCGATGACCGGGGGCGCCGTCCCTCCGACGACCCCCGGGCTGCGCCGCACGGCCCCAGGGCTGCGCCGCGGCGGAGACTACGCGCCGCCGGTGACCGCTGAGCGGTGCTCCTTGGGCAACGGGCCGTCCTTCAGAGGGCTGTTCCCCGACAGACGGTCCTCCGACAGACGTTCCTCCGACGGACTGTCCGTCGATGAACCGTCAGGGGACGTCAGCAGGGGCAGTTCCGCGAAGTGGTGGGCCTGCCAGAGACGGCGGGAGGTCTCCTCGGGGTAGCTGACATCCGCCGTTTCCCTGCCGAATACGCGGGCGAGGCGCCGCTGCGCGTCGTACGCGGGCCAGCCCGGCGCCCGGCCGGACGCGAAGTCCGTCCACGCGGTGCGGAATTCGGTGGAGAGGATCTCCGCCTCCGGCGGCGGGTTCTCCCCGATCACCATGTCCGCGAGGCCGCCGGTGAGATTGCCGAAGACGAGCGGCACGTCCAGCGCGTGGCAGGCCCCGAGCACACCGCCCATCGCCGGGGCTTCCCAGATCAGTTCGTACAGATGGACCCGGCCGCCGGCGGCTGCCTGGGCCTGCGCGAGACGCAGCGTCGGCATGCGGAACAGCCAGTCGGAGCTGACGAGTTCGTGCAGGAGCCCGGCGTCGGCGTCCGGATAGGCGGAGCGGTACGCCCGTACGCCGTCGGACTCCGGTCCCAGCGCGTTCAGAATGGTGCCGGACCGCTCCTCGGAGATCTTGCCGAGCTGCCCGGCCATGGCGGTGAACAGCCGGTACTCGTCGCGGTTGTGCCCCACGATCAGCTCGATGTCCCGTGCGGCCCCGTCGGCGAGTCCCTGCCACGGCGCGGTCGGCAGTACGTCGCCGTCGACGACCGGTGAGTAGGGCGCCGAGGTGTGAGCGACCCGGCCCCAGCGGTCCGCGTACCCGGCCATCGTCGCGGCGACCTTGTCACCCGCCGGGGCGAGCCGGTCCGGCGCGATGGCCGCCAGGTCGGCCACCGTCGGCCGCAGGCCCAGACCCGCGGTGATCTCGGCGGCGATGTCATCGGCCAGCGCGGCCGAAAAATACGTGCCGGGCACGCTCTGCATGATCGCCCGCGAGAACAGCCCGGCGGCGCGGTCCATGACCAGCAGCGCGGCGATCGATCCGGCGCCCGCCGACTCCCCGAAGACGGTCACCCGACCGGGATCGCCGCCGAACGCGGTGATGTTGTCCCGTACCCACTCCAGCGCGGCGATCTGGTCGAGCAGGCCACGGTTGGCGGGCGCCCCCTCGATCGAGGCGAAACCCTCCATGCCCAGGCGGTAGTTGAGGGTCACGACGACCACTCCGCCGCTCTCGGCCAGCCGATGGCCGTCGTAGCTGGGATAACCGGCCGTGCCCGCCATGTAGGCGCCGCCGTGAATCCAGACCATGACCGGCAGCCGGGCGGCGGGACCGGGCTCCGGCGACCACACGTTGACCGTCAGCCAGTTGTCCGCGTCGGGTCCCTCGACGGGCGGCGGGACCTCGCCGTAGATACCGACCTGCGGGCACGGCGGCCCGAACGAGCCCGCGTCCCGCACCCCGTCCCAGGCGGCTACGGGGCGCGGTGCGGCGAACCGCATCGCGCCGACGGGCGGCTGGGCGTAGGGGATGCCGCGGAAGACGGCGACGCCGCCCTCGCTGCGGCCTCTCAGCCTTCCGGCCGGGATGAGCAGGTCCGTCCTGGCGGAGTCTGCCGCGGTCATCGGAGGTCCTCTCGGCAAGGCCGGCCGGGTGGGCCGACGGGAAGCGCCTCATACGCCGTGTATGAGGCCGTACTCCTTGACAACGCCGGGCGGCGCGGCCTGGTTCCCGTGCTCAATTCCGGATGAATTCCCGGACGAGGCTTGTCATTTATCTGTCTAACCCGTCGGGCGCGCTCCCTCCCAGTTTGAAATCCCATTGGCTGCGCGGCCGTCCTGGAAATGCGGCCGCGCATGATGTGCGAAGGATTCCCCCCATGCGTTCACCCTCATCACGACGTCGGCGACGGACCGTCACGCGCCTGGCCGTCGCGGCCTCGCTCATCGCGGGCGGCTCGGCCGTCGTCGCGCTGACCGCGCCCGTCGTCTCGGCCGCTCCCGCCGTCTCCGCCGCCTGCTCGGACATCGAGGTCGTCTCGGCCCGCGGTACCTTCGAGCCGGGCACGCTGGGCGCCATTGTCTGCGACCCGGTCTTCGCGGCACTGAAGAAGCGGATCAGCGGAAAGACCCTCACCGGCCACCGCGTGGACTATCCGGCGGATCTCGGTCTCACCTCGGCCGCGCAAGGCAACGCCGAACTCGTCAACCGGGTACGGAGCCAGGCCACATTCTGCCCGAATCAGAGGTTCATTCTGGTCGGCTATTCGCAGGGTGCGAATGTCGTGGACAATTCCATCGGCATCAGCAGTGACGGCGCGGTGGTCGGCAGCCCGATCGTCGCCACGATCCCCGCCTCGGCCGAGCCGAAGGCCGCCGCGGTGCTGCTGTTCGGCAATCCGATCCGGGCGCTCGGCAAGAGCGTCACGGGTACGTACGCGAGCCGCGCGAAGGACTTCTGCGCGACGGGCGACCCGGTGTGCGAGAAGGGCGGCGGTGATGTGCTCGCCCACCTGGGCTACGGCGCGAACGCGGACGAGGCCGCCGACTTCGCGGCGGGCAAGGTCTGACCCGATCGGCTCTCGGACCGCCTCTGATCTGATCTGATCGATCCGGCTCGACCCGCACAGGAATGGTGCGGGTCGAGCCGGATGCCGCAAGATCCTCACCCGGGACCCGCGTCATCTGAGCGCACTCACGCGGGCGACGAGATGGCCCGCACCCTCGGGACCGCCGGCCGGCCGTTCACGCCGGGCGCCTTCCCGGGGGCGGTGGGGAGGGGGCCCGGTCGTGGCGGGTTTAATGGCGGACATGATGCGTAGAACGTCATCCACCATGGTCGTGGCCGTTGTTGTCGCTGTCGTGTTCGCCGCTCTCACGTCGTGTAGCGCGGATTCCTCGGACGGGTCCTCCGCCGAGAGCCGGCCCAGTGGGTCCGGATCCGGGGTACCGGCGTCGGACGCCGGTCCGACTCCCAAGGAGACGGCCTCGCCGTCGCCCTCGCCGACCGGCCCGTGCGCTGACGGGACGTGTGAGATCGAGGTCGCCGTGGGCGACGTCGTGACAGTGCCGGAAAAGTACGGCCTCGGGCCGATCAAGGTAACGGCGATCACCGGCGGCGAGGTCGAGATGACCGCGCCGCTGACGGGGTCGGGCTACAGTGTTTCGGGCTGTTCCGGCGGCGGCAGCGTGTCCTCGGCGGGCGGCGGTGGCGTCAGGCTCAGCTGTGGCGAGGGACCCGCCGCGACCCTCAACGACGCCATGAGCCTGAAGGTTGTCGAGATCCTGGACACCGCCGCCGTCCTGCGTATCGAACCCGTCGGGTGACGTACGGCTCTGCCCTTGGGACCCGGTTCCGTACGAGGGTGCCGGTCGTGCGGGCGGCCAGAGCCGGCGGAGCCTGACGGCCCGCCGGCAGGCACCGCCACCCGTCTCACGGTCGGCACCGTGAGACGGGGAAAACGCTCAGTGAGTCACCGCGAACGCCGCGGGACTCGTGGACACCAACTCCGGCTTCCCGCCGTTCTGTACGGGCGCGGCGGTCAGCACGTCCAGATGCTGGTAGCCGGGCGCGACGACAGGATCCAGGTCGGCGGGCGGACGGTCGCCCAGCAGTCCGTCGCCGGCGAGCAGGGTGACGGCCGGGTTGGCAGCGATGCCGTCCTTGTGCACCAGGAACCTGCTGATCTGCGGCGAGGTACCCAGCTGGATGTCGGTCACCAGCTTCGTCGGGAAGTAGTTCTCGGTGAAGTCCAGGGGCTGTTCGGACAGGCTGCGGGCCAGTTCCTGGATGTCGGTGACCTCCTTGGCCGCGGAGGTGAAGGGAGTTCCGTCCGCCGACCGGTGTCCCGGGTCGTCGGCGGCGCCCACCCGGTCGTAGTCGCGCCAGGTGCAGAGCGGGCCGTGCGGCTGCTCCGGCAGGGCCTTGTACTCCGTACCGAAGAGCGCCGGATTCTCGTTGTTCCCGTTCGCCGCCGGGAAGTTCTTGTCCACCACCGGTCCGCCGTCGAAGAAGCCGGCGCTTGCCTGGATGAAGGACAGCGGCACGGACCTCGCGCGCCTGGGTGAGTGTGTTCCTGGCGACACTGTCGAAGGCTCCGGCGCCTGCGAGGATGCCCGGCTGGGCGACGAGGATCCTGTCAGCGTCGCTGGAGAGCGCCGGGCCGTCGCTGTCCCGGTAGCGCAGATAGGACAGCCAGTCGCAGTCGGCCGGGTGAGCACCCACCGACGCGGGGAGCGGCACCTTCACCCCGACCACGGTTTCGGTGATTCCGGCGACCGGCGAGCGGGACTCCACGGGCGCCTCCACCCGTGCCGGCCCGGCCTGGGCGGCGGAGGGCGCCACGGTCAGTGCCGTCATGGCCAGCAGCCCGGCGATCATGGCGGCGGGCCATTTCTGACGTCGTCTCTTCGTACGGCTCGTATCCATGGCCCGGACGGTACGGGCGCGGCCGGGCCCGCCTCAGGTGGCGCCGACGAAGATTCAGGTCATGGACTCCGGCTTTGTCAGCGGCGGACAACACGCGTGCCTACTGAAGCGGGAACGTCACTCCGCGTTCCGCCTCGGGGCGGGGGCCGAAGACACGGCGGTCGCTCTCCTGGATCGGCACGTCGTTGATGCTGGCCTCGCGGCGGGACATCAGGCCGTTCTCGTCGAACTCCCACAGTTCATTGCCGTACGAACGCCACCACCGGCCGTCCGCGTCGTGGCTCTCGTACTGGAAGCGCACGGCGATACGGTCGGTGTCGAAGGACCACAGTTCCTTGCGCAGCGCGTAGTCGAGTTCGCGCTCCCATTTCCTCGTCAGCAGTTCCACGATGGCGTCCCGGCCGGTGACAAAGGTGTCGCGGTTGCGCCACTGGGAGTCCTCGGTGTAGGCGAGGGAGACCCGCTGCGGGTCGCGGGTGTTCCACGCGTCCTCGGCGGCTTGGACCTTCTGCTTCGCCGTGTCGAGGGTGAAGGGCGGCAGGGGCGGACGCGTGCTCATGCGGTGTCTTTCGCTGGAGGGCGGGGGAGGGCGGTGGAGGACGGCAAGGGGGGAAACGTGTGGTGAACCACCGTTCTCCATGGTCACCGATACGGCGGATCAGCCGCAACTCCTCGCGGTGGGCGCGCTGATGAGCGCGACGGGCTCCCCGCCTCGCCGGGTTCGTCGTAGGGGCACGGGGAACCTGATGGCCACCGGCATCACCCGACTTCTCACAGCCGGCGGCCGGTTCGGACCACCGGGCGTCAGCGGTGACCGGCGGGCGCAGGCCGGGAGTCCGGCATCCGACCTGCCGCGACCGCGGAGGCGAGCGAGGCGTGGTCGGCCGCGTTCCGGTCGGCGTAGCGCAGCGCGAAGTCGGCCATGGCGCTGTCGAAGACGCCGGAGCCGCCGAGGTAGTGGGCGATGGCTATCCGGTCGCCGGACCGGGCGTGCGCGCGGGCCAGGGCCGTACCGCACAGCTTCGCGTAGTCGTGCAGCAGCGACGGCGACAGGTCGTCCACGGAGGCCGAGCCCTTCATGTCGCGCAACTGACGCCAGTAGAAGTGCCGGCCCTCCGGTCCGGTGACCCAGCCGAGGAAGACATCGCCCGCGGCCTGGAGCAGCCGCTGCCCCGCGACCACCCGGTGGCCCTGGTGCGTGTACGCACTGCGCTGGAGATACGGTTCGAGCACGGAGCTCTCGGCCTCCTTGATCTGGAGGAACAGCGGATCCCCGGCCGCCCGTCCCTCCAGCAGCACGATGTGGCAGCGCCTGCCGACCCCGGCCACCCCCGTGACCTTGCGCGCCGCGTCGACAAAGCCGAAACGGTCCAGGAGCATGCGCCGTTCCTCCGGGAGCGTGCTGCGGTAGCCGATGAAGATCCTGCGCAGGACGGCCGTCTCCAGCCGCCCGACCGGTTCCAGCAGCGGCGGGTCGGGCGTGATCCTGCGCTGCCCGTCCGACACGTCGATGAGTCTCTCCAACTCCCCCAGGGTCGTGCGCCGTCCGGCACCGGACGGCTGCGGCTCGGCCGGTCCGTGGTGACGCGACCGTACGAGAGACAGGATGTCCGCCGTGTCGACGCGGTCGTACCAGACGTCGATTTCGCCGAGCAGGGCCAGCCGGTGCATCGACGTGCGGTACGCCTCCGCCGAGGCGCGTACGGCGGACCGGGCCTGGTCGTCCGACTGGCCGTTGTCGCGGGCGGCGACCGCGATGCTCACTGCGAGCCGCTTCACGTCCCACTCGAAGGGGCCCGGCAGTGTCTCGTCGAAGTCGTTGAGGTCGAAGAGCAGGGCTCGTTCGAGTGAGGCGAAGACACCGAAGTTCAGCAGATGCGCGTCCCCGCAGAGCTGGACGGTCAGTCCCGTGCTGGGCTGGGCGGCCAGATCGGCGGCCATGACGGCGGCGGCACCACGCAGATACTCGAACGGAGAGGTGGCCATCCGCTCATAGCGCAGCGGCAGCAGCTCGGGAACCCGGGTGGCGTCCTGCCGTGCCAGTACGGTGAGTGGATCGAGCCGGTCGGCGCCCGGTATCCACAGTCCGTGCGACGAGCGGGATGCCTGCTTGCGCGCGGCCCGCCCGCGCTCCGCCCGATCGGCGGGGGTGGTCATGGCGTCCCCTCTCGCTCCGGCGGATCGGTGCCACGGCACCGTCAGGGCGGGCACGGCCACGGTGTACGGACTGACACGGCGGCTCAGTACGAGCATCACGCCCCGACGATCGGGCAGCCCGGTGTGACAAGCCATTCGAGTGGTGCCGCGCACACGGGGCGCGGCCGGGGCGCGAGGGGGCGCTCATTTCCTTCCGCGCGCCCCCTTCGGTGGTCGAGTATTCGTGGAACGTGGCGTGTCGGTGTGCGGTGCGTGCCATGCTCGATAAGCGCCCTTACCGGTGACAACACCGCGCGTTCACAGGGCGATTCGGGAGGTCGGATGGATCCGGTCCGTAAAGCCGCGCACACCCCGTCGACCGCCCCCGACGGCGGGCCGGCGATCCCCACGGGCGGTGGCACAAGCGGTACGGGCTGCGGGGCGACCCGTACGGGCACCGAGTCACCCCGTACCGGCGGCGCGTCGGCACCGACGGTTCCGGACCGTCGGGCGCTGCGACGCGAGCGCCTGCTCGCGACGGCGACCGAGCTGTTCACCGCGCGCGGCTACCCGGCCACGTCCATCGAGCGCATCTGCGCCAGCGCCCATGTCTCCATCCGCGCCTTCTACGAGGAATTCGAGAGCCGCGAGGCGCTGCTGATCGCCCTGCACAACGAGGTCGCGCGCGCGGGCATGGAGGCCACACTGACGGTTCTGAGCGATCCCGCGACGGAGTCGGCGACCACCCGCGAAAGAATAACCTCGCTGGCCCATGCCTTCCTGGACGCCGTCACCACCGACGCCTCGGCCACCAGGATCGCCTTCGTCGAGATCGTCGGGGCCGGACGCCCGGTGGAGGAGCACCGGTTGTTGTGGCGCAGTCTGTGGACCGATTTCCTGACCGGGGAGGCGGAGCGCGCCGTCGAGCGCGGCGAGGCCGCCCCACGTGACTACACCCTCGCCATGGTCGCGCTCATCGGCGCCGTCAACGAACTGATCGCGCACTGGGCCCGCAACAGCACCACACTCACCCGGGATCGGCTGGCCGACGAGCTGACCCGCCACGCCCTCGCCACCCTCGGCATCGCAGTGGACAGCGTCCCCGCGGACCACACCTTCGTGGACAGCGCTCCCGTGGACGGCGTCTCCACGGGCGGTATCGCGGCGTCCGACGCCCTCACGGACTAAGGGGAATGACGCGATGGCCGGACTCTGGCATCAGGTTCTGCGGACCATGTCCCAGCCGGGGGCGTGCCCGGACGACGATCTGCTCGCCCAGGCCGCCGCGGACATCGCGCTGCGCGACGATCCCCACCCGCCCGCGGACGCGGAACGGGTCCTTGAGATCGCGCGCGCCGAATTCGCCGCCGTCCTCACCACGGACCAGGCCCAGTCCGCCCTCGACCGTGCCCGTCGGCCGGGAGAACCGGGAGAACCGGGGGAGCGGCCGACTTCGTGAGCGTCCGCGGGCGTACGGGCCCGGCGTCGCTCTTCGGACCCGGGCTCCGGCGTCGCTCCTCCGGCCGCCGACGGGGCGGGTGCTCGATGCCGGGTACGTTCCGCGCGCGGCGGACCGCCCCCGGGCAGGGCGGGACGAGTCGTCTAACCTGGGGGAACGATGAACCGTTTGACGACAGCCTGGGGCGAGTTCGGCCTCACCCGATTCCCCGAGCATCCCCGCGACACGCTGCGCGCGTGGGACACCGCCGACGAATATCTGTTGCGGCACCTCGCGGGGGGCGACGGAACCGAAGCCGGGTCGAAGGATCCGGCCGAGCCGACGGAGCCCACGGACCTGTCCGGCACCGTGGCCGTCGTCGGCGACCGGTGGGGCGCCCTGACCACGGTTCTCGCCGCGCGTCGGCTCGAACAGCTGGTCACCGGGCCCCTCGTCCAGATCACCGACTCGTACCTCACCCAGCAGGCGACCCGCGCCAATCTGCGGCGCGCCGGCGCCGGTACGGACGCCGTGCGGCTGCTGTCCGTCAGGGACACACCGCCGGATCGGATCGACGTCCTGCTGATCCGCGTGCCCAAGAGCCTGGCGCTGCTGGAGGACCAGCTGTACCGTCTCGCTCCCGGTGTCCACCCGGGTACCGTCGTCGTCGCTACGGGACGGGTCACCGAGATCCACACCTCCACACTGAAGCTGTTCGAGCAGATCCTCGGTCCGACCAGGACCTCGCTGGCGGTCCGGAAATCACGACTGATCCTCTCCGCGCCCGCGGCCGGCCGGGTACGGGCGCCCAGCCCCTGGCCGCACAGCTACGCGCTGCCGGACGAGATCGGTGTCGTATCGGGCCGTACGGTCGTCAACCACGCGGGGATCTTCTGCGCGGAACGGCTCGACATCGGCACCCGGTTCTTCCTGCGCAACCTTCCACGGCGCCGCGGTCTCGACCATGTGGTGGACCTCGGCTGCGGCAACGGTGTGATCGGCACCGCCGTGGCCCTGGACAACCCGGAGGCCAGGGTGACGTTCATCGACGAGTCGTTCTCGGCCGTGGCCTCGGCGGAGGCCACCTTCCGCAAGAACGTCGACGCGCGGACCCCGGCCGAATTCGTCCTCGGCGACGGCCTGTCCGACGTACCGGCCGGGACGGTCGACCTCGTGCTGAACAACCCGCCGTTCCACACCCACCAGGCGACGACCGACGCGACGGCCTGGCGGATGTTCACGGGGGCGCGTGCGGCGCTGCGGCCCGGCGGTGAACTGTGGATCGTCGGCAACCGCCACCTCGGCTACCACGCCAAGCTGCGACGGCTCTTCGGCAACTGCGAGACCGTGACGAGCGATCCGAAGTTCGTCATTCTGCGCGCCGTCAAGCGCTGATACGGGCGTTCTGCCCGGATCGGCCGCCATCAGCCGGTCGTCGCGAGCGAGACCTCCGTCGACTTGATCAGCGCGGTCACGGCCGAACCGGCCACGACCCCGAGGTCGTTGACGGCGTCCTTGGTGATCGCGGCGGTCAACTCGGCTCCCTGGATGGTGACTTTCACCGCCGACATGGCGACATCGGTGGTGACATGGGCGACCGTGCCGGGGATGTGATTGCGGATACTGAGCCCCGCGACCGGACCCGTCGCCAGCGAGACCTCCGTGGCCTTGATCAGCGCGCGTACGGCCGTCCCCGCGACGAGGTCCAGATCCTCGGCCGCCTCCAGGGTGATGGCCGAGGTGATCTGCTGGCCACCGTCCAGACGCACCTTGACCACGGCCATGGCCGCGCCGGGGACGACGCCGACGACGGTGCCGGGCAGCTGATTGCGGATGCTCAGGCTCAGACTCATGGAGAACGCCCCAAGGATCGAGAGTCAGGGAATCGAGTGTCCCGTTTTAGGTCGCTATGTCCCTTACAGTTTAGTGCCGCGGCCGGTGTTGGGCCTTCCTCAGGCGAACTCGCATCTGCGACAGGTGATCCGTCAAAGGATTGTAAATACGAGCGAATTCGGCCTATCTTGTCGCACATGCAGTCCTACACAATCGGCCAGGCGGCGCGGCTGCTCGGGGTGAGCCCCGACACCGTGCGCCGCTGGGCCGACGCCGGCCGGGTCGCGACACACCGCGACGAAGGCGGCCGTCGTCTCATCGACGGCCGTGCGCTCGCGGCCTTCTCCGTCGAGGTCGGCCAGAGCGGCGCCGGCGAGGACGAGGTCCCGTACACCTCTGCCCGTAACGCGTTCCCGGGCATCGTCACCGCGGTCAAACTCGGCGATGTCGCCGCCCAGGTGGAGATCCAGGCGGGGCCGCACCGGCTGGTCTCCCTGCTGACGCGGGAAGCCGTCGAGGAACTGGGGTTCGAGGTCGGTATGCAGGCCACCGCCCGCGTGAAATCGACCAGCGTGCACATCGACCTCACGTGAGCGCGCCGCGTCCCTGACCGGGCCGACGCCGTGTCACGGGCCCCTTCGGGACGCCGAGTCGACCGTACGTCCCCGGGCCGTCGTCGTCGCCGGCTCTCCCGTATCCGCCTGTGGCGTCCCACCGGCCGCACCCGGCGCTCCGTCCCGCACCCGGCGCTCCGCCACCATCCGCTCACGTCGCCCGTTCCGGGCCGCACCGCCGAGGAGTCCCCCTTCCATGTCTCTCGCCCTCACCCGCCGCCACGCCGCCGCGGTCCTCACCGCCGCCCTCCTCGTGCCACTGGCCGCCTGCGGTGGCAACGACGACGGCGGGAAGGACGCCGGAGCCGGCTCCAGCGCCTCGGCGAGCGGCGCGCCCAAGGGGAGGCTGACCGTACTGGCCGCCGCGTCGCTGACCGATGTGTTCAAGACGGCGGGTGACGCCTTCGAGAAGAAGAACCCGGGAACGCGGGTGACGTTCTCCTTCGCCGGATCGCAGGAACTGGCCGCGCAGGTCGAGCAAGGCGCCCCGGCCGACGCACTGGTCACCGCCGACACCAAGACCATGGACGGCCTGAAGGGCGACACCGGTGCCTCGACGATCATCGCCAGGAACCGGCTGGTGATCGCCACCGGTGAGGGCAACCCGGACAAGATCGAGAACCTCGAGGATCTCGCCGATCCCGGTCTGAAGGTCGTCCTGGCCACGCCCGAGGTACCGGTCGGCCGCTACAGCAGGCAGGTGCTGGACGCCCAGAAGATCAAGGTGAAGCCGGTCTCCGAGGAGCCGAACGTCCGCGCCGTACTGAGCAAGGTGGAACTCGGCGAGGCCGACGCCGGCATCGTCTACAAGACGGACGCCGCCACCGCGACCGACAAGGTCGACGCGGTCGAGATCCCCACCGCGCAGAACGCCATCGCCGACTACCCGGCCGCCACACTCAAGGCGTCCAAGAACTCCAGGACGGCCGAGGCGTTCGTGGAGTGGCTCAGCAGCCCGGAGGCGCAGAAGATCCTTCGGAGCGCGGGATTCCAGAAGCCGTAAGCGCGTCGAGGGCCTTCCGGTTCGGGGGAGGGGGGCCGACAACCGCCTCCCCCGAACCCAGCGCCCCGGAAGCCACGTCGAGGCCCCGGGGATCCGATACCCGAAGCCCCGAGGAGCCGTTGAGGACCCGATGAGACGCATCCGTATCCGCACCCGCGGTCCCGGCGCCCCCGTCGCGCTGGTGGTGCCCGCCGTGCTCGCGATCGCGTTTCTGCTGCTGCCCCTGATCGGCATCCTGGCCCGTACCTCCTGGGGCGAACTCGGCACGCATCTCACCAGTCCGGGCGTGGTCGAGGCGCTTCGGCTGTCCCTGCTGGTCTCGTTCTGGGCGCTCGGGCTCTCGCTGCTGCTCGGGGTGCCGCTCGCATGGCTGCTGGCCCGGGTGCGGTTCCCCGGCAAGACGCTGGTGCGTTCGCTGGTCCTGCTGCCGATGGTGCTGCCGCCCACCGTCGGCGGTGTCGCGCTGTTGCTCGGCTTCGGCCGGCGCGGACTCCTCGGGCCCTGGCTGGAGGACACGTTCGGCATCACGCTGCCGTTCCACACCTCGGGGGCCGTGGTCGCCGCGACCTTCGTCGCCATGCCGTTCCTTGTCATCAGCCTCGAAGGCACACTCGCCGGACTGCGGCCCGCCTACGAGGAGACCGCCGCGTCCCTGGGCGCCTCGCCGGTACGGGTGTTCCTCACCGTCACCCTGCCCATGGTCGCCCCCGGTCTCGTCGCCGGCGCCGCGCTGACCTGGGCGCGCGCGCTCGGTGAGTTCGGTGCGACCATCACCTTCGCCGGCAACCTCCCCGGCACCACCCAGACGCTTCCGCTCCAGGTCTACCTGCTGCTCCAGGACTCGCCGGAGGCCGCGACCTCGGTCTCGCTGCTGCTGCTCGCCATCGCCATGGCCGTACTCATCGCCCTGCGCGGCCGCTGGACGGGCGGGACGGCCGACCGCGCGCCGGGCCGCGGCCATGAGCCCGAGCCGGACGACGCGGAAGGGCCGACGGCCGATCCGGCAGGCGGTGCCGCCCCGGATGCCGGCGCCGGGCCGGTCCGGGCTCCGGCGTCAGCGGAGCGGTGGCGGCTGCACGCGGACGTCACCGGCTTCAACCGGCTCACCCTGGACGCCGACCCCGGCACCACCATCGCGGTCGTCGGGCCCAACGGAGCCGGCAAGACCACCCTCCTGCGCGCCCTCCTCGGACTGACCCCACGCGCCCACGCCGAACTCCGCCTCGGCGACCTGGACGTCACCTCCCTGCCGCCGCATCGCCGCGGCGTCGCCTGGGTCCCGCAGAACGGCGCGCTCTTCCCGCATCTCAGCGCACTCGCCAACACCGCGTACGGGCTGCGCGCCCACGGCGTCCGGCGTGCCGAGGCGCGCCGCAGCGCCCAGGAGTGGCTCGACCGGCTCGGCGTGGGCCACCTCGCCCACCGCAGGCCGCATCAGGTCTCCGGCGGCCAGGCACAGCGCGTCGCGCTGGCCCGCGCGCTCGCGGCCCGGCCCCGGCTGCTGCTCCTGGACGAGCCGCTGGCCGCCCTCGACCAGACCACCCGGGCGCGGGTACGGCACACCCTGCGCGGTCATCTCGACGGCTTCGGCGGTGTCTGTCTGATCGTCACCCACGACCCGGTGGAGGCCGTCTCACTGGCCGACCGGGTCCTCGTACTCGACGGCGGGCGCACCCTCCAGGACGCCCCGCCCACCGAGGTGACCCGCCACCCGCGCTCGCCCTGGGTCGCCCGGATGCTCGGCCGTAACGCCTGGACCGGCACCTTCGGCCCCGACGGGCTCAGGCTCGCCGACGGCGGCCGGCTGGCCGTCGCCGAGCCGTCCTCCGACGGGGAGCGGGTGCTGGCGATCATCGCCCCGGAGGCCGTCTCCGTACACCGCGAACGGCCCGGCGGCAGCCCCCGTAACGTCTGGCGGGGAACGGTCCGCGAGATCACCGCCCTCGGCAGCCGGCTGCGCGTCCTGATCACCTCGGACGAGGCGCCCGATCTGATCGCCGAGATCACGCCCGACGCCGCCGCCGAACTCGGCCTGGCCGAGGGCGTATCCGTCTGGACCAGTGTGAAGGCCACGGAAGTCACGCTCGTCCCGTTGTGAGCCCCGCCCGTCGGTGCGGCGGCCCGGTCCCGCCGGTGCCACGGGCCTGACAGGGCGGGGAAGCCGGCCGAGCGGGGGAGCGGGGACGAGCGCTGCTCTGGGCCCACCGCATCCTGGCCGAGCGCGACGCCCTGTGCCGTGAGGTGTCCGCGATGCGCGACGGCCTCACCGGGACGCTTCCGACGTGATCTCGCACGCCTGGCCTCACATGTTCGGGGTCCCCGACCGTATGCGAGTGATCCCGATGGAACACCCGGCGCACGGCCCGCGCGTCGGTCTGGTCGTCGCCGACCGCAGCCCCGAACCGGTGCCGGCCGGAGCCCTGTTGGAGATCGCCGGGGGAGCGGGCGTACGGGAGGCAACCGACCAGCTCCTGGACACGCATCTGCGCGCCACCCGGCCGAAGCCGGACCACGGACAGGACCGTCGGCGGGGCCGTCCGCAGAGCCGTCCGCAGAGCCGCCCTCCGGGCGTCGACAGACGTGCTCCCTCCCGACATGGAAAGGTTCACTTCGACCACCGGCACCGGCACCGGCACCGGCATCGACGACCGGCACCGGCATCGACCACCGGCACCGAGGACCGGCACCGAGGACCGTGGACGCAGCTCCCCGCGGCCCGGCGTGCGGCTGGCGAAGCGATGGAAAGCGACGGATCATCGAAATGAGAGGCCGCCCGTCGGCGCGCGACGACGCCCCGCCATCAGCGCGGCCTCTTGACGTGAGCAACGGATGAGGAGCCGCAGTCATGGCAAAGGTGCTGTGTGTGCTGTACGACGACCCGATCGACGGGTATCCGACGTCCTACGCCCGCGACGGCCTTCCGCACATCGACCACTATCCCGGCGGCCAGACCACGCCCTCCCCGAGCGGCATCGCCTTCACGCCCGGACAACTCCTCGGCAGTGTCTCCGGCGAACTGGGGCTGCGCGACTACCTGGAGTCCCAGGGGCACACCCTCGTCGTCACCTCCGACAAGGACCGGGACGGGTCGGTCTTCGACCGGGAGCTGGTGGACGCCGATGTGGTCATCTCCCAGCCGTTCTGGCCGGCCTATCTGACGGCCGAACGCATCGCGAGGGCGAAGAACCTCAAGCTCGCCGTCACCGCGGGCATCGGCTCCGACCACGTCGACCTGGACGCCGCCGTCGCCCGCGGCATCACGGTCGCCGAGGTCACGTACTCCAACAGCATCAGCGTCGCCGAGCACGTGGTGATGATGACGTTGTCCTTGGTACGGAACTACCTGCCCTCGCACCAGTGGGTCCTCGACGGCGGCTGGAACATCGCGGACTGTGTCTCCCGTTCGTACGACCTGGAGGGTATGCAGGTCGGCACGGTCGCCGCGGGCCATATCGGCCTCGCCGTCCTGCGCCGCCTCGCGCCCTTCGACGTGGGGCTCCACTACACGGACCGCCACCGGCTCCCGGAGGCCGTCGAGCGGGAGCTGGGGCTGACCTGGCACGCGAGCACGGCCGAGATGGTCCCGCACTGCGATGTCGTCACGATCAACGTGCCCCTCCACCCCGAGACGGAGGGACTCTTCGACGACAAGCTGCTCGCCACCATGAAGCGCGGCGCCTACCTCATCAACACCGC
Source organism: Streptomyces sp. NPDC088116 (assembly GCF_044741745.1). Classification (NCBI taxonomy): domain Bacteria; kingdom Bacillati; phylum Actinomycetota; class Actinomycetes; order Kitasatosporales; family Streptomycetaceae; genus Streptomyces; species Streptomyces sp. NPDC088116. The sequence goes on from NZ_JBIUTF010000003.1 coordinate 883,100, forward strand.
CCGCGCGAAGATCGCCGACCGGGACGCCGTCGTGCGCGCCCTGCGCAGCGGACAGCTCGCCGGATACGCGGGTGACGTCTGGTACCCGCAGCCCGCGCCCGCCGACCACCCCTGGCGGTCCATGCCCCACCACGGCATGACCCCGCACATCTCGGGCTCCTCGCTCGCGGCTCAGGCGCGTTATGCGGCGGGGACCCGGGAGATCCTGGAAGCGTTCTTCGCGGGCACGCCGCTGCGCGACGAATACCTGATCGTCGACAAGGGCGCGCTGGCCGGGGCGGGAGCACACTCCTACTCCGTCTCCCCCACCTGACGGCCACTCAGTACCGGGTGGTCGGCCACGCAGGACCGACGGCCGTTCTTTTTCACGGCATTTGACGGAGATTCAGCCGTTCCGGTCCCTGCTCGTGGCCGGGGCGGCTGTGTCATGTCCACCGGCGTGTTCGGCAGACTGTGAGGGTGTCCTCACTTCCTCACCAGGTACAACAAGGCTCCGCGGCGGGCCACATGGTCGTCTGCGGCGACGACACGCTGGCCCACCGGCTGGCGGGCGAGCTGCGCGACGTCTACGGCGAACAGGTCACGCTCGTCGTGCCGCCCGTGCGCGCCCGCCGCCTCCCCGCGGCCCCGATGGCCGGACTGGGCAGAGCCTCCGCCTTCATCGGACGGATGTCCGCGGCCATGGCCCGTACGGCGACCCTCCCACCGAGTCCGCAGGGCGAAGGGGGCGGGAGAACCGACCGGCCGCGCGTCATGGAGGCACTGGATCTCGACGAGGACGTGCTGGTGGACGCCGGGGTGGGGGAGGCGGCCGCGCTCGCCCTCGTCCATGACGACGACGAGGTCAATATCCGGGCCGCGCTCGCCGCCCGCCGTCTCAACCCTCAACTCCGGCTGGTCATCAGGCTCTACAACCGCAGGCTCGGCCAGCACCTGGAGGAGCTGCTCGACCAGGCCGCCGCCCTCGCCGCCCCCGGTCTCGACTCGACCGACCTGGACGCCTCCACCACCGTCCTCTCGGACGCCGACACCGCGGCCCCCGCACTGGCCGCCACCGCCGTCGCCGGCACCAGCAAGGTGGTCAGGGCCGACGGCCTGATGCTGCGCGCCGTGGAGCGCAACCCGCCGGGACCCGGAGTGGTGGCCGATCCGGGGCTGTGCACCCTCGCTCTCCTCTCGGCCACCACCAACGACCCGGCGGGCGAGGAAGGGTCGGACAACAGCGGGCAGGACGGTCCCCGGCTGCTGCCCGCCGACGCCGACGCGGCCGCCGCCACCGGACGGGGCACCGTGGTCCTGGAGGCCGTGTCCCACGCGGGACCCGATCTGCCGCCGAGCCGTCTCACGGGCCGCGGGATTCCGCTGGCCTCGCTGTTCTCCCGCCGGGTGCGATGGTCGTTCGCCGGGATCGTCACCGCCGTCATGGCGCTGGCCGTCACGTCCTGGCTCGTCACCGGTGTCCACCCGCTGGGCGCCGTCTACCTCACGCTGCTCGATCTCTTCGGCATAGGTGATCCGGCGGTCGGCGAGCCCGCCGACCGGCAGATCCTGCAACTCCTCTCCGGGGTCGCGGGACTCCTGCTGCTGCCCCTGGTGCTCGCGGCCGTCCTGGAGGCCCTCGGCACGTTCCGTACGGCATCGGCGCTGCGCCGCCCGGCCCGCGGACTGTCCGGCCATGTCGTACTGCTCGGACTCGGCAAGATCGGCAGCCGGGTGCTGGTGCGGCTGCGGGAGCTGGGCATCCCCGTGGTGTGCGTGGAGGAGGACCCGGAGGCCCGGGGGATCGCGCTCGCGCGCAGCCTGCGCGTACCGACCGTGCTGGGTGACGTGACGCAGGAGGGGGTGCTGGAGGCGGCCAAGATCCAGCGGGCGCACGCGCTCCTCGCTCTCACCAGCGTCGACACCACCAATCTCGAAGCCGCGCTGTACGCACGCTCCCTCGCCCCCGGACTGCGGGTGGCCGTGCGGGTGTACGACGACGACTTCGCGACCGCCGTCTACCGCACCCTGCGCGCCGCTCATCCCGGGGCGCTCACGCGCAGCCGCAGCGTCTCCACACTGGCCGCTCCGGCCTTCGCCATCGCCATGATGGGGCGTCAGATACTCGGCGCCATCCCGGTGGAGCGCAAGGTGCTGCTGGTCGTCGCCGTCGACGTGGCGGGACACTCTCGGCTCCAGGGGCGCACGATCGCCGAGGTGTTCCGTCCCGGTGCCTGGCGGATCATCGCGCTGGACACCGCGGACCCGGGGGAGCGGGTGCCCGATCTCGCGGACACCCGCCTCGATCATGAGGAGCAGCGGCCGACGGGGCTCGTCTGGGATCTGCACCCCGGTTATGTGCTGCAGCCGCAGGACCGGGTGGTACTGGCGGCCACGCGGCGGGGCGTCGCGGAGCTGCTCGGCCGGCAGTACGCACCGGGGGCCCGCCGGGCGGCGGAATGAGCCGGGGCGCCAAAATGGCCGGTGTCGTGATCGGCGCAGGATACCGGGGATGCGGCCGGAGCGGGCGGGCGCGAGAATGGCGAACACCGGACGAATGAGGAGGCGGCATGAACGCACAGTCCGCTGCGCAGCCGGAACCCGAGAGCACGACCCCCGACCGGCTGCTGCACACCGGCGCAGGTGACACGGTGACGGCCGAAGACCTGGTGCTGGCCTCCGGCCGGGATCTCACCCCGAAGAACATCGAGTGGGCCCGGCGCCGGCTCGCCGAGCGGGGCCGCTCGGCGATCGAGGAGCAGCTGCCCTAGACCTTGCCCGGCCGAACTCCGCAGGGCCCGGAACGGGCCGATCCGGCAAGATCGGCCGGACAGGACCTGGCCGCCCCGGAGCGGTAACCGCCACGCGGGCCGCCCCGTATCTGAGCCCCCCGGAGTGCGCACCGTAGCCCCCTGAGCGCCTCGCCGCATCACGCGCCTCGCCGCATCACGCGGCGGGGCGCGCTTCGCGTTGTGGCCACGGCGCCGGGGAACGGGCCGCCGAAGACCGGAAACGTGAGCGCCCCTCTCGGCTCCGATCCGTAAGCACACCTCCCGGATCCATAAGCTCACCTCATGTCCTCCCGCTCGACACCGAACTCCCTTACGCTCCCTCTCGATTGACATGCCCAAGACATGTCCAGTGAGAGGAACAAAGGGATATGGCAAAGCTCCTTCGCGCCACGGTGGCGGCCGGTGCCGTCGCGGTACTCGCCTTCGTCACCACCCCGGTCCACGCCGCCGACACCGGCCAACTGCCGTATCCCTCCACCACCGGGGTCGGTGTCCACAACGCCTACGAGAAGGCCACCTTCCCGTACTTCGCGGACGCGCTGGACTCCGGTGCGGGGATGCTCGAACTCGACGTGTGGACCAATGTCTTCGGCGCCTCCTGGCGTGTGTCGCACGGCAACCCGGTCGGCAACGACAACAACTGCGCGAACGCGGCCACAGCGAGCGAACTGCGCACCAACGCGCAGAACCGCGACCTGGGCGGCTGCCTGGCCGACATCAGGACCTGGCACGACGCCAACCCGGGCCACCGTCCCATCGTTCTCAAGATCGAACTGAAGGACGGGTTCCAGGGACAGGGCGGCCGCGGACCGGCCGCCCTCGACGCCCTCCTGGGCAGCAAGCTCGGCGACTCGCTCTACCGTCCGGCGGATCTGATGGGCAGTCACAACAGCCTGGACGAGGCGGCCCAGGCCAACGCCTGGGCGACGCGCGCGCAGATGGCCGGAAAGTTCGTCGTCGAGCTGATACCCGGCACGGTGGAGGAGCAGAACCCGCTCGACACCTTCTGGACCGACCGGGAGTACTCCACCCATCTGCGTGACCTGAAGGCGGCGGGACGGCTGAGCGAGGCCGCCGCCTTCCCGGCCGTCCACGGCGTCGCGGCGGGCGACCCGCGCACCCGGTACACGGACGCGACGCTCAGGCCCTGGTTCGTCTTCTTCGACGGGGACGCCTCCGCCTACGCGGCCGACGGGTTCGACACGGCCTGGTACGACCAGCGGCACTACTTCGTCCTGATGACCGACGCGCACAACGTGCCGCCCGCCATCGACGGCGTCAGCCCCACCGAGCAGCAGGCCCGCGACCGGCTGAACCTGCTGGCCGGGCGCAACGCCAGCCTGATCTCGGCGGACTGGCACGGGCTGCCGACGGTGCTCTCGTCCGTCGTTGCGCGCGGAGCGGCCCAGTAGCAGTACACCGCGTACGTCCGGGACCGGCGCGGCCCACCGGTCCCGGTCCCGCCCCGGCCCACCGGTCCCGCCCCGGCCCGCGCCCGTCCCCCAGGCGCCTCAGCCCGGCTGCCCCGCGTCCCGGCCATGCGCCGCCAGCACCGTCCCGAGCGTGTCCGCCTCCTCCGCGCGCTTGTCCTCGCGGTAACGGATCACCCGGGCGAAGCGCAGCGTCACCCCCGCCGGATAGCGGGACGAGCGCTGGAGCCCGTCGTAGGCGATCTCGACCACCAGTTCAGGACGTACGGTCACGGTGAAGCCGTCGTCCCGGAGCGCCAGTTCCCCGAGCCGCTCGGTCTGCCACTCCAGCATCGTGTCCGTCAGCCCTTTGAAGGTCTTGCCGAGCATCACGAACGAGCCGTCCTCCCGCCGCGCGCCCAGATGCAGGTTGGACAGCCTGCCGGTGCGCCTGCCGTGGCCCCACTCGGCGGCCAGCACCACCAGATCCAGGGTGTGCACCGGTTTGACCTTCAGCCAGCCGGCGCCCCGGCGGCCCGCGCTGTACGGAGTGTCGAGCCCCTTGACCACCACGCCCTCGTGTCCCCGGGCCAGCGTCTCCCGCAGGAACGCCTCGGCCGCCTCGGCGTCCGTACCGGCGCAGACGACGCGCCGCACCCGCATCGGCTCCGGCACCAGCCGCGCCAGTGCGTCGTGCCGCTCCGCGCACGACAGGTCGAGCAGGTCCTCGCCGTCGGCCGCCAGGATGTCGAAGAAGACGGGCGACAGCGGCACGGCCGCCGCCGCGGACCGTACGTCCGTACGCGAACCGACCCGGCCCGCCACATCCTGGAACGGACGCGGCCTGCCCTCCTCGTCCAGCGCGATGACCTCCCCGTCCAGCACGAAACGGTCGCCGTCCAGCGCCCGCGCCACCGCCGTCACCTCGGGCAGCCGGTCCGTGATGTCGTCGAGCGTGCGGGTGAAGGCCCGTACGGTGGCTCCGTTGCGGTGCACCTGTACCCGGATACCGTCCAGCTTCTCCTCGACGGCACACTCCCCGAGCCGGCCGACCGCCTCCGTGACGTCGCCGGCGCTCTGCGCGAGCATCGGCAGGACGGGCCGGCCCACGGTCAGCTGGAACTCCTCCAGCACCGCCGGGCCGTCGGCCAGCAGCCGCTCGGCCACCCGCTGCAACGAGCCCGCCAGCATCACCGCCCGTCGCACCGACGCGGCGACGGCACCCGAGGTCTCGGCGAGCGCCTCGACGGCGACCGCGTCCAGGGCACCCTGCCGTACCTCACCGGAGATCAGCCCCACGAGGAAACGCTGCTCCTCCTCGGTGGCCGCGCCCAGCAGCTCCTGGACCAGCCGTCTGCGCTCGCCCTGCGCCCCCGGGCCCGCGACCGCCGCGAGGGCGGTGAAGGCGCCGTCCACCTCGTGCACGGTCAGCGTGGCCCGCTCCGCCGCCGGGGGCGGATCCTTCAGCGCGTTCCAGCCCACCCCGATCCGGCCCTGGGGGAGCCGCCCGGCCAGATACGGAATGACGACCGGCACGTCCTGCGGGCCGGCCGTCCGGAAGAGTCCGGCCAGCAGGGAGATCTTCCGGGACCGTGCCGACGTGTCGGAGACCTCCCGGGAGACATGGGCGAGCGGTGCCAGCAGCATGCTGCCATCGTGCAACGCCGGTCGCGGCTCCGCCCGTCCGGCGGCCGGAACCGGTCTGGAGCGGGCCCGCCCCCGGCGTTACCCTGACCCGTACCGGAAGCCGGTCGCCGCCCTCGGCGGGAGATCCAACGGCGGACCGGACGCCGGACGTTGCCCGCATCCCCGTGCGGACGCGCCGGCAGCTGCCGCCCCGGCCCAATTCTCCGGGCGACCGGCCCCGGCACCCGGCCCGCCCCGTACACACTGCGCGGCAAGGCGGCCATACTGGACGGGCCGGGGGCGGGCGCAGCGAGAGGTGACGGGGGCGACAGCGGGCGATGGCGGACACCAGGCTGATCCAGGGCCGCTACCGGCTGCTCGATCTGATCGGGCGCGGGGGGATGGGCGAGGTGTGGCGGGCGTGCGACGAGTCGCTCGGCCGGTACGTCGCGGTCAAGTGCCTCAAGCCGCTGGGCCCGCAGCAGGACCAGTCCTTCACCCGGATCATCCAGGAGCGGTTCCGCCGTGAGGCGCGGGTCGCCGCGGCCCTCCAGCACCGGGGCGTCACCGTCGTCCACGACTTCGGCGAGGACGACGGCGTCCTCTATCTGGTCATGGAACTGCTGGAAGGACGCAATCTCAGCCAGCTGCTGGAGGACAACCAGCAGCGGCCGCTGCCGGTGGCCGATGTCGTCGACATCGCCGAGCAGATCTCGGACGCCCTCGCCTACACCCACGAACAGGGCATCGTCCACCGCGACCTGAAGCCCGCCAACATCATGCGGCTGACCGACGGCGCCGTGAAGATCTGCGACTTCGGCATCGCGCGCCTGGGCCGTGACGTCGGCCTCAGCTCGCGGCTCACCGGCACGGGCATCGCCATGGGCACCCCGCACTACATGTCGCCCGAGCAGATCGGCGGCGGCCAGGTCGACCACCGCAGCGACCTCTACTCGCTGGGCTGCGTGCTGTACGAGATCGCCACCGGCGTCCCGCCGTTCGACCTGGAGGACGCCTGGTCCATCCTGGTCGGCCACCGCGACACGATCCCCGAGCCGCCGCGCCGGCACCGCTCCGAGCTGCCCGACTTCTTCGACCGGATCGTCCTCGATCTGCTCGCCAAGACGCCGGAGGAGCGGCCCGACGACGCGGGGAGCCTCGTGCGCCGGATCAGCGCCGCGCGCGGGGCCACGGGCCCGCACGCCCTTCCGGCTCCCGCGCACCCGGCACACGCCCGCCCCGCCCACGCGCGTCCGGCCTTCCCCGCGGCGGACACGGGTCCGACGCACCACGTCACCGGGGACTCCCCGCTGCCGTCCTGGACGCGGGGCATGACCACCGGCCACAAGGCGACCGGCGTGGCCGTCCCACGGCCCGAGGCGCCCGACCACACCGCGGGCCTGACCGGCGAGTGGACCGGCCCGGCGGACCCGGACGCCGCCGCGGGGACGCCGTCGGCCGCCGCGCCGCCCACGCCGACGCAGGAGCAGCTCGCGGTGCTCACCAGCAGACACAACGCCGGGCTGAGCCTCGGCAGGCTGGGCCGCTGGGAGGAGGCGGGCGAGGTGCACCGCGCGGTCGCCGCGGAACGCGCGCAGGCCCTGGGAGCCGACCATCCGGACACTCTCGGCAGCCGGTACGAAGTCGGGTTCAGCCTCGGCAGGACCGGGCGGACGACGGAGGCGCTGCGGGAGTTCACGCGGGTCGCCGAGGGCCGTGAGCGCGTCCTGGGCACGGACCACCCGGACACGCTCGCGGCCCGTCAGGAGATGGCGTACGTGCTGGGGGAGCTCGGCCGGCACTTCGAGGCGCATCAGGTGTTCGCGGCGGTGCTCGCCTCCCGGGAGCGCACGATGGGACTCGACCATCCGGACACCCTGCGCTGCCGCCACAACCTGGCGTACAACCTCAGCCGGCTGGGGCGCATCGAGGACGCGTACGAACTCGCCCGCGAGGTCGCCGCGGCCCGCTCCCGGGTGCTCGGCCCCGGCCACCCCGACACGCTGGTCACGCAGTACGAGGTGGCTTACGCGCTCGGCCGGCTGGGCCGGTGGACCGAGGCGTTGGGCGTCTACCGCGAGGTCGTGGCGGCCCGCTCCCAGGCGCTGGGGGCCGACCACCCGGACACGCTCGCCGCGCGGTACGAGGTCGGGATCAGCCTGGGGAGGCTCGGCCGCAGCACGGAGGCGCTGGAGCTGTACCGCGGCCTCGTGGCCGACCGCACCCGGGTCCAGGGACCGCTGCACCCGGAGACCCTGCGGGCCCGGCACGGCCTCGGCGTCAACCTCGGCCGGCTCTCGCGCTGGGAGGAGGCGCTGGCGGAGGCCCGTGACGTGTGCGCGGTACGGGAACGGGTCCTCGGCGCCGACCACCCCGACACGCTCGTCAGCCGCCGGGAGATCGCCGTGGGGCTGGGCTGGCTGGGCCGCTGGCCGGAAGCCCTGTCCCTCTACGGCCAGGTCGCCGAGACCCGCGACCGGGTCCTCGGCCCCGGCCACCCGGACGCCCTGGCCAGCCGCAACGACGAGGCGCACTGTCTGGAACGGCTGGGCAGGGGCGCGGAGGCGGCCGAGCTGTACCGCCAGGTGGCGGCCGTCCACGGGCAGGCGGAGGCACGCGGCCACTGACCGGACGGCCGCGCGTGAGGCGCGCCCCGGGAGCGCCTGCCTCCGGCGCCTGGACCTGGCTCCATGCCCCCGTCTGTTGGCCCCGCCCCTGGCCTCGCGATCATCGGCGTGTTACCAAGAGCCATGCCCGCACATGTCTCGTACGACGTCGTCATCGTCGGCGGTGGCCACAACGGCCTGGTCGCCGCCGCCTACCTCGCTCGCGCCGGGCGCTCCGTCCTGGTGCTGGAGCGCCTCGGGAACACCGGCGGCGCGGCCGTCTCCAGCCGTCCCTTCGCGGGGCTGGACGCCCGGCTCTCCAGGTACTCGTACCTGGTGTCCCTGCTGCCGGAGAAGATCGTGCGGGAGCTGGGGCTGCGCTTCGCCGTGCGCAAGCGGACCGTGTCCTCGTACACCCCGTGGGGGAGCGGCGGACTGCTGGTGGGCGAGGGACGCTCGCGCGAGTCCTTCGCGGCGCTGACCGGCGGCGAGCGGGAGTACGCGGCCTGGCAGGACTTCTACGCGATGACCGGGCGGGCCGCCGGCCGGATCTTCCCCACCCTCACCGAACCGCTGCCCACGGCCGGGGAACTGCGCGCGCGGATCGACGACGAGACGGCCTGGCGGACGCTCTTCGAGGAGCCGATCGGCGTCGCCGTCGAGGAACGGTTCCGCCACGACCTCGTACGAGGAGTGGTGCTCACCGACGCCCTGATCGGCACCTTCGCCGACGCGCACGATCCCTCACTCGTACAGAACCGCTGCTTCCTCTACCACGTGATCGGCGGTGGCACCGGGGACTGGGACGTGCCGGTGGGCGGGATGGGCGCGCTCACCGACGCGCTGGCCGACGCCGCGCGGTCGGCGGGAGCGGAGATCGCCACCGGGCACGAGGTGACCCGGATCGACACCGACGGCACACGGGCCGAGGTGCTGTTCAGTACCGGCGACGCGGGCGAGCCGGGCCGTTCGGCCGGTGGGGACGGTACGGGGACCAGGACGGTGGCGGCCCGTCAGGTTCTGGTGAACGCGTCGCCCCAGGCCCTCGCCGCCCTCCTCGGCGAGGAGCCCCCCGTCGCAGCCGAGGGCGCCCAGCTCAAGGTCAATATGCTGCTGCGCAGGCTGCCGCGACTGCGCGACGAGTCCGTCGATCCCCGGGAGGCCTTCGCCGGAACGTTCCATATCGCCGAGGGCTACGAGCAGTTGGCCACGGCCTACCGTGAGGCGGCCGCCGGGCGGCTGCCGACCGCCCCGCCGTCCGAGATCTACTGCCACTCCCTCACCGACCCGTCGATCCTGGGTCCCGGGCTGGCCGAGCAGGGGTACCAGACGCTCACCCTGTTCGGACTGCACACCCCCGCGCGGCTGTTCGCGCAGGACAACGAGGCCGTACGCGCGCGGCTGCTCGCCGCGACCCTCGCCCAGCTCGACGACCGGCTCGCCGAACCGATCGCCGACTGTCTCGCACGGGACGAGGACGGCCGTCCCTGTATCGAGGCGAAGACCCCGCTCGACCTCGAACGCGATCTGCGGCTGCCCGGCGGCCACATCTTCCACCGCGACCTGTCCTTCCCCTTCGCGGCCGAGGGGACCGGACGCTGGGGTGTGGAGACGGCGCACGCGAATGTGCTGCTGTGCGGCGCGGGCGCCGTACGCGGCGGCGGGGTCAGCGGGGTGCCGGGGCACAACGCCGCGATGGCCGCCCTGGGCCGCTGAGGGATCCTCGCGGAATGGGCGGCCGTGACCTCAGTCCGCCGACGCGGTCCACCCGACCACCTCGATACGCGCCGCGTCCCGGGGCCGCGTCTCGTCGAAGACCGTACGGTCACCGTCCTCGACCCGCAGCCCGTCCACGTACGCGCCTCGCCCGACGTACAGCCGGTCCGTGGTGTACCGCCAGCGCACCCGGATCTCGCTGCCCCGCCAGGGTGCGAGGTCCGCACTCATCCGGTGCCAGGCCCGCCCCGACCAGCCCGTGGCCGAGCCCGCCGGATGCGCCCGCGGCTCCGCTCCCGCCCGTACGGTCGTGAAGGGCACCGGCTGCCAGCTCCTCCCGGCGTCGGCCGACACCTCCAGGAACAGCGCGTCCGAAGCGGGCTCGGTGTCCCACCAGAGGGAACAGCGCAGCCGCCCGTGGGCCGAGGCCGTCGTGAGCGGAGGCAGGGTGAGCGTGGCCGTCGAGGCGCTCGCCATGCCGGAGAACCAGGCGGTACGGCCCCGGGCCGGGCGGACCGCGACGGCCCGCGCCAGCCGGTTCGCCGTCGCGACACGCGGCGCGCTGCCCGAGCGCCAGCCACGCACCGGATGAACGGAGTTGCCCAGGACCACGAGGAACGAGTCGGTCGTCGGGTCGAGGACGAGGCTGGTGCCGGTGAAGCCGGTGTGGCCCGCCGTGCCCGGGGTGGCCATGGCGCCCATGTACCAGTGCTGGTAGAGCTCGAAGCCCAGGCCGTGCGCGTCACCGGGGAAGCCGGTGTTGAAGTCGGTGAACATCAGCTCCACGGACTCCGGGCGCAGGACGCGCGCCCGCCCGTACGCGCCGCCGTTGAGAAGCGTACGGGCGAGGACCGCGAGGTCCCAGGCGCAGGAGAAGACACCGGCATGACCCGCCACCCCGCCGAAGCCGAACGCGTTCTCGTCGTGCACCTCGCCCCACACCAGGCCCCGTTCGAGGCCGGACCACGGCGCTCGCGCGTCCTCGGTGGCGGCGATCTTCGGTTTCCAGGAGGCGGGCGGGTTGTAGCGGGTGCGGTGCATCCCGAGGGGAGCGGTGATCTCGTCGCGGAGCAGCGTGTCCAGCGGATGACCGGTGATCTGTTCCAGGATCAGCTGGAGGGAGATCAGATTGAGGTCGGAGTAGAGATAGACGGTGCCCGGCGGGTTCGCCGGCGCCTCGTTCCACAGCAGTTGGAGCTTGCCCTCCCGGGTCGGTGCCGTATAGAGCGCGATCCAGGGGCGGAAGCCGGAGGTGTGCGTCAGCAGGTGGCGCACCGTGATGTCCTGCTTGCCCGCACGCCCGAACTCCGGCAGATACGTGGTGACTTTCGCCTCCAGTTCCAGCGCGCCGCGCTCGATCTGCTGGACGGCGAGGACCGAGGTGAACAGCTTGGAGACGGAGGCGAGGTCGAAGACGGTGTCCTCGGCCATCGCGATCTGCCGCCCGGCCGGGAGTTCCACGCCGGTGTCGGTCTTCTCGTCGTACGCCGAGTAGCGCACGGCCTTGCCGATCGGACGGTGCAGCGCCACCGTCCCGCCCCGCCCCGCGAGCAGCACGGCGCCCGCGTACCAGGGGTGGGTGGGGGAGGGGCCGAGGAAGGCCGTCGCGTCGCCGACCAGCCGCTCCAGCTCACCGGGAAGCAGCCCGGCCCGCTCGGCGGAGCCGCGCCGCAGTGTCGTCCTCCCGGAGCCGGAGCCGGAGTTGTGGTCGGAGCCGGTGTTGTCGTGGCCGTGGTCCGTGGGTGTCCCCGGGCCTCCGCCCGCCCCCGATCCTCCCGCCGCCGCGCGAGCCCGGCCCTCGGCGAAGGGCAGCGGTGCCACCGAGAGAGCCCCTCCCAGGGCCAGCACTCCGCCGCCCAGTCCGCGTCTGCTGATCCCGCCGCCCGCAGCGTTCTCCGTCATGGGGAAGCCTCTCCGACACGTGTCTTCCGGGATGTCGACCGACAGGTGAAACCTGGCTGGGGGAGAGCGTGCTGTCAACCGTGCCGCCCCGCGTCGGCCCGGGTGGCCCCGCGCGCGTACCCCCGCCACCTCTGGCAGCGTGGGCCGCATGACGAAGAGCACCGGGATCAGGTCACTGGCGTCCCAGTGGACCGTGCTGGTGCCACTGCTCGCGGTGGTCGCACTGGTGCTCAGCTGGGGGCGCGAACTGCCGGGTTTCGCGGTCGCGCTCGTCGCTCTCTGTCTCGCGGGCGCGGTGCTCGCCGCCGTGCACCACGCCGAGGTCGTCGCGCACCGGGTGGGAGAGCCGTTCGGTTCGCTCGTCCTCGCCGTCGCTGTCACCGTCATCGAAGTGGCGCTCATCGTCACGCTGATGGTCGACGGCGGCGGCAAGACCGCCGCGCTCGCCCGTGACACCGTCTTCGCCGCCATCATGATCACCTGCAATGGCATCGTCGGCCTCTGCCTGCTGGTCGGCGCGCTCCGCAGCCGGGTCGCCGTGTTCAACGCCGAGGGCACGGGCGCCGCGCTCGCCACCGTCGCCACGCTGGCCACCCTCACCCTCGTGTTCCCGACCTTCACCACCAGCGAACCGGGACCCCGGTTCTCCCCGGCGCAACTGGGCTTCGCCGCGGTCGCCTCGCTCGCCCTGTACGGGCTGTTCGTCGCCGTACAGACCGTGCGCCACCGTGACTACTTCCTGCCCGTCACCCAGAAGGGCGAGGTACGGCAGGAGGACTCGCACGCCCCGCTCCCGGGCCGCCGTGAGACCACCCTGAGCCTGGTGATGCTTCTCGTGGCGCTGATCGCGGTCGTCGGGGACGCGAAAGCGGTGTCACCCACCATCGAGTCGGGGGTGGAGTCGGCCGGACTGCCGCAGGCCGTCGTAGGTGTCGTCATCGCCCTCCTGGTGCTGTTGCCCGAGACGCTCGCCGCCGTACGAGCGGCCCGCCGCGAGCGGGTGCAGACGAGTCTCAACCTGGCGCTCGGCTCCGCGATGGCGAGCATCGGACTGACGATCCCCGCCATCGCGCTCGCCATGATCTGGCTGGACGGGCCGCTGGTGCTCGGGCTGAACGCCACCCATATGGTGCTGCTCGCCCTGACGGTGGTCGTGGGAGCCCTGACCGTGGCGCCCGGACGGGCCACGCTTCTCCAGGGCGGGGTCCATCTGGGGATCTTCACCGCGTTCGTGTTTCTCGCCATCAGCCCCTGAGGCCATTCCCGCCATGAGCCCTGGACACCACTGCCCGGTCGACCGGGTGGGATCCACGAACGTCCTCACCGTCCTACGCGTCACGCGCGGCGCGTACGCAGGTCCACGATCCGCTTGATCTTCCCCACGGAGCGCTCCAGGGTCTCCGGGTCGACGATCTCCACCCGCACGGAGACGCCCACCCCGTCCTTGACGGCCGCCGCGATCGCCCGCGCCGCCTCCGCCCGGCCCTCCGTGCCGGTCTCCGCGCGGGCCTCGGCCCGTACGGTGAGCGCGTCCATCCGGTCCTCGTGGGTCAGGCGCAGCTGGAAGTGCGGGGCGACTCCCGGCGTACGGAGCACGATCTCCTCGATCTGGGTCGGGAAGAGGTTCACCCCGCGCAGGATCACCATGTCGTCGGTGCGGCCCGTCACCTTCTCCATCCGCCGGAAGACCCGGGCCGTGCCGGGCAGCAGCCGGGTCAGATCGCGGGTCCGGTAGCGGATCACCGGCATGGCCTCCTTGGTGAGCGAGGTGAAGACCAGCTCCCCCTCCTCGCCCTCCGGCAGCACCTCGCCGGTGAACGGATCGATCACCTCCGGATAGAAGTGGTCCTCCCAGATGTGCAGGCCGTCCTTGGTCTCCACACACTCCTGCGACACACCCGGGCCCATCACCTCCGACAGTCCGTATATGTCGACCGCGTCGATCGCGAACCGCTCCTCGATCTCCCGCCGCATCTCCTCCGTCCAGGGCTCGGCGCCGAAGATGCCCACCTGGAGGGAGGTGGTACGGGGATCGACGCCCTGGCGCTCGAACTCGTCCAGCAGCGTCAGCATGTACGAGGGCGTCACCATGATGATCTCGGGGCGGAAGTCCTGGATCAGCTGGACCTGGCGGGCGGTCATGCCCCCGGAGGCGGGGACCACGGTGCAGCCGAGCCGTTCGGCCCCGTAGTGCGCGCCGAGCCCGCCGGTGAAGAGCCCGTAGCCGTAGGCCACATGGACCGTGTGCCCGGGGCGCCCGCCGGCCGCGCGGATCGAACGGGCGACCACATCGGCCCAGGTGTCCAGATCCCGCTGCGTATAGCCGACGACCGTCGGCCGGCCCGTGGTGCCGCTGGAGGCGTGCACGCGCCGTACCTCGGACCGTTCCACGGCGAACATCCCGAACGGATAGTTGTCCCGGAGATCGGCCTTGCCGGTGAACGGGAAGCGCCCCAGGTCGGCGAGCGAGCGGCAGTCCTCCGGGCGCACCCCGGCCGCGTCGAAGGCCTGCCGGTAGAAGCCGACGTTCTTGTAGGCGTGGGCGAGCGTGGACCGCAGCCGCTCCAGTTGCAGTACGGCCAGTTCCTCGCGGCTGAGCTGTTCCGCCGCGTCCAGCAGAGGTGTCATGGGCGCTCTCTCCCCGGTCACTCAGGCATCGACATTACGGACATCTGATCAACCGATCATTCGGTTGATCGCCTGGGGATCAGTAATTCAGGACCGTCGGCGAGCGTCAAGAGAAAGGAACGCGTCCGGGCCGAAGTTCCGTGAGGAGAAGCCGATGCGGAGACCGAAGGCCGCGGCGGGTGCCCGCCCGGGTGCCGCCTGTCGGGAGTCGCCCGGCCCTCCGTACGCTCGGTGTCCCGACTCGTTGAGGAGACCCATGCATCCGACTCCGACCGTGCGCCGACGGATCATCACGGCGACCGCGACGGCTACGGTGACCGCCCTGATCATGGGCGCGGGCGCGGTGAGCGCCACCGCCGCGTCCCCTGCCGCCGCCGCACCGGTCACTCCCGCCGTTGCCGCCGCGCCCGTCGGGCACACCGGTCCGTACGCGCGTCTGAGCCCGGTCGCCGAGCTGTCCGCGCGGCGCCTGGCCACCGCCGACCTTGTCGCGGCGGCGAAATGGGGTACGGACAGCCCGATCGACGACCCCGCCCGTGAGCAGCAGGTCCTGGACACCGTCGCGCGGCTGGCCACGGAGCTGGGAGCCGACCCGGCGGCGACGGTACGGATCTTCCGGGACCAGATCGAGGCGAACAAGGACGTGCAGCGCGCGCTGCACCGCCGTTGGGACGCGGACGCCTCCCAGGCGCCGACCGAGCGCCCGGACCTCGCCGAGGTGCGCGCCGAGATCAACCGTCTCAACGACGGGCTCGTGCGGGCGATCGCGGGCTCGGCCCGGGACCGTACCGCGCCCTACTGCGGTGTCGTGCTGCTGACCTCGGCCGCCCGGGTAGGCGGTGAAATGTCGCTGGACACCGTGCATATGACCGCACTGGCGCGCTCGCTGAACTCGGTCTGCGAGCCGGAGGCCCTCGGTCGCGGCCTGTCCGGGACCGGCGGCGGTCGATAGGCTGGCGCGGGACGACGCAGCGGGAGGAGCAGGACATGGCTGAGACCACCACCACCGAGAATCCGCTATTGGGCTGGGACAAGCCGGACCTCGATCTGAGCAACGCGGACTGGCAGTCGGGCAGCCAGGGCAGGGGTGACGTGCAGATCGCCTTCGTCGAGGGCTTTATCGCCATGCGCAACAGCGGCCGGCCGGAAAGCCCGTCGCTGATCTTCAGCCCGGCCGAGTGGCGGGCCTTCGTGATCAACGCGCGCGACGGGGAGTTCGACCTCACCTGAACCGGCCGGTGCACGGAACGCGCCGGTGCGCGGAACCGGCCGGCGCGTGGCGCGACCTGCTGCCCCCGGCCTGCCCTCCACACACCCCGACGGGCCGGAGGGCGGGCCGCCGGCTCCTCCCGGCACGCTCCGCGGCCGGGCGCGAGCGACGTGAACCGTGCCGCGTCGACGGGACTTTGCCGGGCGTGGCGCCCTTCCCCCGGAACACCCTCCACCCGGCTCCGAGGAAGTGGCGCGAACACGTACCATGGTGGGATGTCCTTTCTCCGCCGCCGCAGCGCCGCCACACCCGCGGGCCCGGACTTCGATGTCCTGGCCATGGACCCGGGTGACTGGCCCGGCAATCTGGGTGCCGGGCTGCTGCCCGCCCCCGACGGCAGCTGCCAGGGCGTCTTCCTCCGGTACGACCTGTTCGGCGGCCGCGGCCCCGCGATGATCATCGGCAATCTGCCGGAGGGCTCCCCGGCCAGAGAACTGGTGGACGGACAGGTCCCCTTCGAGGTGGCGCAACTTCTCCTGGCGCTGGAGAACGAGGAGCCCGTCGAGGTCGTGGACAGTGAGGACATTCCGGTGATGCAGGGCGACAACCTGCTGATCGTCCGCCGCCTCAAGCTCTCCGAAAGCCGTATCTCCTGCGTGCAGTTCGACCGCAGCGACAATGTGCTGGTCACCATCGCCAGCTGGGACCGGCCGATCACCGACGACCTCTACGCCCTCCTGAAGCCGCTGCCCGCCGAACTCTTCCAGCAGGGCTGAGGACGTCGTACGCGACGGGACAGCGACCGGTCCCCACGGGTCGGCCGCTGAATCCGTCATGTCTCTTGCCGGTTGAGTCATCGGACTTTTAACGTGACTGGCCATGACTCCTGGGATCAGTCGAAGAACCACGATCACCTCCGCACTCGGGGCAACAGGCACCCTGGCGCTGGGAGTTCCGGCCCCGTCCGGAGCCGCGGCTGCCGCCGACACCTCCGATGATTCAACGCTCTGGTACCGGACGCCCGCTGCCGACTGGGAGCGCGAGTCACTGCCGATAGGGAGCGGCGCGCTCGGCGCGAGCGTGTACGGAACACTCGCCACCGAACGGCTCACCCTCAACGAGAAGACGCTGTGGACCGGCGGCCCCGGAGCTTCGGGCGGATACGACCACGGCGACTGGACCGAGCCCCGGCCCGGCGCCCTCGCCGCCGTCCGGCAGCGTCTCGACACCGAGGGCCGACTCGCTCCGGAGAGCGTGGTCGCCGAACTCGGACAACCGAAACACGGTTTCGGGGCCTACCAGGTCCTCGGCGACCTGGAACTGGCCGTGCCCGGCGCCCCGACGGCCCCCGACCGCTCGTACCGGCGCTCCCTCGACATCGCCTCCGCCGTCGCCGCCGTCTCGTACACCCACCAAGGCGCCACGTACACAAGGGAGTTCTTCGCCTCCTTCCCGGGCAAGGTCATCGCGGGACGGTTTTCGGCCGACAGGCCGGGCACGGTGGGCCTCACCCTCCGCTACACCTCGCCGCGCCAGGACTTCACCGCCAGGGCGAGCAGCGACCGGCTCACCGTGAGGGGCGCGCTCCACGACAACGGACTGCGGTTCGAGGTCCAGATCCGGGTACGCGCGGACGGCGGAAGCATCAGCGCGGGCCCGGACGGCACCCTCACCGTCAGTGGCGCCGACAGCGCCTGGTTCGTCCTCGCCGCGGGCACCGACTACGCCGACACCTTTCCGCGCTACCGGGGCGACGACCCGCACCACTCCGTCACCCACGCCGTCGACGCGGCCGCCGCCCGCTCCTACGAGAGCCTGCGCGCCGACCATGTGCGCGACCACCGCACGCTCTTCGACCGCGTCCGTCTCGACATCGGCCAGCGCCTGCCGGACCTGCCCACCGACCAGTTGCTGTCGCGGTACACCGGCGGTACGAGCCCCGACGACCGGGCGCTCGAAGCGCTCTTCTTCCAGTACGGCCGCTACCTGCTCATCTCCTCCTCGCGAGCCGGATCCCTGCCCGCGAACCTCCAGGGCGTGTGGAACAACGTCGTCGATCCACCCTGGTCGGCGGATTACCACGTCAACATCAACCTCCAGATGAACTACTGGCCCGCCGAGGTCACCAACCTCGCCGAGACCACCGCCCCCTACGACCGCTACATCGAGTCGATGCGCGCCCCCGGCCGCCGCAGCGCGCGGCGTCTCTTCGACTCCGACGGCTGGGTCGTGCACAACGAGACCAATCCGTACGGCTTCACCGGGGTCCACGACTGGGCGACCGCCTTCTGGTTCCCGGAGGCCGCGGCCTGGCTCACCCAGCAGCTCTACGACCACTACCGCTTCGGCGGCTCCCTCCGCTATCTGCGCGCCACCGCCTATCCGGTGATGAGGGAGGCCACCGAGTTCTGGCTCGCCAACCTCCGGACCGACCCCGGCGACGGGACGCTCGTCGTCACCCCCAGCTACTCCCCGGAGCACGGTGACTTCACGGCGGGCGCGGCGATGTCCCAGCAGATCGTCCACGACCTGTTCACCAACACCCTGGAAGCCGCAAGGACGCTGGGGACCGCGGGAGATCCGGTGGAGGATCCCGCCTTTCTCGCCCGCCTCGAGGACGCGCTCGCCGCACTCGACCCCGGGCTGCGGATCGGCTCGTGGGGGCAGCTCCAGGAGTGGAAGGCCGACCTCGACAGCCGGACGGACGACCACCGCCATGTCTCCCACCTCTTCGGGCTCCACCCGGGCCGGCAGATCGAGGCCGGCGGCGCGTGGGCCGAGGCGGCCAGGGTCTCGCTGACCGCGCGCGGCGACGGCGGTACCGGCTGGAGCAAGGCGTGGAAGATCAACTTCTGGGCGCGGCTGCGGGACGGCGACCACGCCCACACCATGCTCCGCGAACAGCTCAAGGGGTCCACCCTGGCCAATCTCTGGGACACCCATCCGCCGTTCCAGCTCGACGGCAACTTCGGCGCCACCTCCGGGATCGCCGAGATGCTGGTGCAGAGCCAGCACGGCCCGATCGAGATCCTGCCCGCCCTGCCCGCGGCGTGGCCGCGGGGACGGGTCAGGGGCCTGCGGGCGCGCGGCGGTGTCACGCTCGACATCGCCTGGTCGGACGGCCGGGCCCGGCGGATCACGCTGCGTGCGAGCCGTACCGGCGACCTGACGCTGCGCAGCACCCTGTTTCCCGGAGGTGAGCACACCTTCCGCGCGGACGCCCCGCGTACCTACGTGTTCTCCACGGCCGAGGACGGGTGACCCACCATCCGGATCCGCTGATTCCGGCGCCCCTACTGCGGAATCGGGCGGTTTCCCGCAAGATGGACCCACGCCTGGGGGCCTGCACGCCGGCCGTCCGCCCGCTGCCGGACCTTCATCGAGCGAAGGGACAGCATGGACAGCAACACTCTGACGCCCGACGTCCTGCGGGAATTGCGCACACCGCGCCCGTATCCGGCTGTGTCCCTGACGATGCCCACGCACCGGCGGGACCCCCACAACGAGGAGGACGCGGTACGGCTGCGCAACCTCCTCGCCGAAGCCGGGCACCGGCTGGAGGCAGATCCGGGAGTCGGCCGGCGCGCGCGGGCCGCGGTCAGGAGCCGGCTCGGCCGGGCCGTCGCCGACATCGACCCCCGCCGCACGCTCGACGGGCTGCTGATCCTCGCCGATGCCGAGGACTACGGGATCTGGTACCTGCCGCGTGAGGTGCCCGAGCGGGTCGTCCTCAGCGACACCTACCTCACCCGCAATCTGGTGGCCGCCACCGCGCAGTCACGGCCGTACTGGGTGCTGGGGGTCGCCGCCGACCGCGCGACACTGTGGAGCGGCTCCGGCGAGTCCCTCCACGAACACCGCGGGGACGGCTTTCCGATGTCACCGCCCAAGGAGAGCTGGGACGTCGAACGCGAGGAACGCATCGGCGACACCCCGAGCACCTTCAGCGACGAGGAGACCCGCCGGTTCCTGCGGTCCGTGGACGGCGCCGTGGGCACGGTCCTCTCACGCCGTCCCCGGCCGCTCCATCTGGTCGGTCTCGCGCCCGCGCTCGCGCTGCTGGGAGAGGCGGGCAACGCCGCCACGCACGCGGCCGCCGGCCGGCTGGTGAAGGGCGGCCTCGCGGGCGGACCCGCCCCCGTCCTGCGAAAGGAGATCCAGCCCGTCGTCGAGGACCACGCGCGCCGCGAGAAGAACGAGGTCCTGACCCGCCTGGACGAGGCCAGGGGCCGGCGCACCTTCGCCGCGGGACTGGACGAGGTCTGGGAATCGGTGCGCGAGAAGCGGGCCGATCTGGTCGCGCTCGAAGAGCGCTTCCGCCGTACGGTGCGGATCTGCGACGGCCATCTGGTCCCCGTCGACGACGAGACCGCAGCCTGGCCCGACGTACGCGACGACATCGTCGACGAACTGGTCGAAGCGGCCCTGGACGGCGGCGCCGAGGTGGTCTTCCTCCCGGACGACGCGCTCGCCGGACACGACCGGATCGCGGCCGTCCTGCGCTACTGACACCCGCTGATGCCCGGTGCGGGACCCGCACCGGGCGTCACCGGCTCCCCCGCGGCCGGTGACGCCCGGTGTCCCCCGATCCGGCGCCCGTGGTCAGCGACCCGCCGGACGTACCTCGACATCGGCCGCCTTCACAAAGGCCACCCGATGCCCGAACTGGATCTCGTAGTACTTCTCCTCGCCCCGCACCACCCGGTGGGGGGTGGTGTCGAAGGTCGGCGCGTACAGGTACTCGCCCGGCACCCGGCCGCCCACCACATACCGCTGGCCCGCGAGGAGTTTGTAGGGCAGCGCGGAGAGCGCCTGCACCGGCACACCCGCCGGGTAGGCGGCCGCCTCCGGATAGGCCCGCCCGTACACCGGCACCTCGGCGACCCCGGCCTTCGGCGTCAGCACCGACGCCCTGGCGCCCACCGCCGTCGGCAGAGCGCGCGGATTGTGGAACCACGCCTTCTGACCGAGATACCAGATCGCCGTCCACTCGCCCCGGCGCCCGGCGACCGCGTACTGCTGGCCGGTCGAGGCACGGGCCCCCACGTCGTTGACATCGGTCGTGGAGGGGGCGCCGCCGGGGCGCAGTCCGATGTCCTTCACCAGCGGCGCGTTCTCGTCCGGCGCGGTGTACAGCCGCACGGCGTGCGAACCGTGCGGGGCGCACGCCTGTCCGGTCTTCTCGCACCCGGTGTACGACGGCTTGTTGGCCGCGTAATCGGGCCGGATCGTCACCACGTCCGCGCCCGCGCCCGCCGTCGCCCTGAACGGCTTGCCGAGCAGCTGGAAGTAGTGCGCCCAGTCCCAGTAAGGGCCCGGGTCGGTGTGCATCCCGGGGATCGTGGCGGTGGTGGTGCCCGGCACGGTGTCATGGCCCAGGATGTGCTGCCGGTCCACCGGGATGTCGTAGCGGTCCGCCAGATACCTCACCAGGCGCGCGGACGTGCGGTACATCGCCTCCGTGTACCAGGAGTCCGGGGCGGTGAGGAAACCTTCGTGCTCCAGGCCCACCGACTTGGAGTTGATGTACCAGTTCCCGGCGTGCCAGGCGACGTCCTTGTCCGCCACATGCTGGGCGACATGCCCGTCGGACGAGCGCAGCGTGTAGTTCCACGACACATACGTCGGGTCCTTGACCAGCTTGATCGTGGTGTCCCAGGAGCCCTCGGTGTCATGGATGACGACGTAGTCGACCGACTGGGACGCCGGCCGGCCGGCCTTGTCGTGGTTGCCGTAGTCGCCCTCGCCGAACTCCTCGTACGGCGCCGGGATCCACTCGCAGGCGACCGTGCGCGGGCACTCCGTCCGCGCCGTGCCCGCCGTGCGCAGACCGAGCCGCGAAGCCTGGGAGGCGTCCGGCGCGATCCGGGGCCGCGCGGGCAGCGCCACCCGCTGGCCACTGTCCGTGGTGCGTCGTACGCCGTCCCGGATCACGGCGTACACATCATCGGCGTAGGTCGCGGCGGTCGCGGAGTCGTCGGCGCCGGAGAACAGCGCGACCGCTCCGTACCAGTCGGCCGGATCGGCGCTCAGCGGCCGGCCCGCCTCCCGCTGTGCCGCGGCCAGCAGGGCCGCCCCGCCCCGGACATTGGCGGCGGGGCTCTCCCGCAACTCCCCGGCGGGCAGTCCGGTCAGCGCGGCGGCACGGTCCAGAGTGCGCAGCCGCGCGGGCAGTTCTGAGGCCTCGGGGAGCGCGGCACGGGTCGCGGCACCCGTCTTCGCGGGGCGGGACGTGTCGCCCCGCGCGTCCTCCGTACCGTCCGAGTGATGCGGTGCCTCGGCCAGCGCGGTCCTCGCATCGGTCAGATGCATCGGACCGTAGCCGCCGGAGACGCTCGGAGCCCCGCTGTGCGTGTCCCAGCGGGACTGGAGATACGAGACCCCGAGGAGCACGCTCGGCGGAACGTCGTAGCGCTCGGCGGCGTCGGCGAATTCGCGCTGGAGGGCGCCGGATCCGGGCTGTTCGGCGGTGGCCGACGGGCCCGCCGAGACCAGCGGGAGCAGCAGGGCGGCGGACGCCACGACGCCTCCCGCGCGCAGCGCGCGTCCACGGGCGGTTCTCGGCGGGGGAGGGACGGAACCTTGCAATGCGGCCTCCAGTGACGGGTGGTGCGCGAAGGACCTGCCGGGCCGGCTCGGTAACAGAGGTATCGGCTTCCGGAGGATCCGTCAATCATTTGCCACAGAGGAGATTTCGCACGTCAACGCGGCGTGTCACGGAGTTTCGCAGCGGTGGCGCCCCGGCCTGCGGCGCGTCAGTGGAGTGAACCAATGAACGTACACGGATCGCTGAAACGCACGCCACGAGGCCTGGGTGAACGCGCTGCCCGCCCTGTGTGTCGGCACAGGGCGCGCAGCGCGGACCTTCCCCCGGCGGGGCCGACGGAGCACCTCATCGGCATGACCGGGCGTCAGCGGGTGCCGACCGCGGCCCGCACCGCGCGCCGCGCCATCGCGCAGTCGTCGTGCAGGCGCCGCAGCAGCAGCCGCTGCTCCTCGCCCGCCGACAGACCGGTCCGGCTCTGCGCGGACGCAGGCTGCGCCGAGGCCGCCCCCGGTCCGGGAGCCGGCGCCTCGCGCATCGCCCGCTGCACCGCCGTCTCGTACATCCGGATCTCCCGGGTCAGTACGAGCATCAGATTGACCAGGAAGGCGTCCCGCGCCGCGGGGCCCGCGGCCTGGGCGAGCTGGCTGATCTGCTTCCGCGCCGCCGGGGCGTTCCCCAGCACCGCCCACAGGGTCGCCAGGTCGTACCCGGGCAGATACCAGCCCGCGTGCTCCCAGTCGACCAGCACCGGGCCCGCCGGCGACAGCAGGATGTTGGAGAGCAGGGCGTCGCCGTGACAGAACTGCCCCAGGCCCGGCCGTCCGCCCGCCAGCCCGTGCAACAGCTTCTGCAGATCGCCCAGATCACGGTCCGTGAACAGACCGATCTCGTGATAGCGGGCGATCCTCGGCGCGTAGTCGAGCGGCGCGCCGAACATCCCGGCCGGTGGCCGCCAGGAGTTGAGCCGGGCGATCGCGCCGACCGCGGCCCGTACATCGGCGCGGGGAGGCGCCTCCACCGGATGGCGGGTCAGCGCCGCCGCGCGGCCCGGCATCCGTTCGATCACCAGAGTGCAGTTCTCCGGATCCGCCGCGATCAGCCGGGGCACCCGTACGGGCGGGCGGTGCCGGACGAACGAGCGGTACGCAGCTATTTCGTGCCGGAACCGTTCCATCCACACCGGAGAGTGGTCCAGCAGACACTTGGCGACCGCCGTGGTACGCCCGGTGGCGCCGACGAGCAGGACGGAACGCCCGCTGCGGCGCAGCACCTGGACCGGATTGAACTCGGGACAGATCCGGTGCACCGACGCGATGGCCATCCTCAGCTGCGCGCCCTGGGGGCCCGACAAGTCGATTCTCCCGCTGAGCGGTTGGGTGGCCGCCCCCGTCCAGCGCCGAGTCCGACCTGCGTGGGTGGGGTCGAGATACGGTCCGCTGCCGGCCGCGACCGTACGCGGCGACCGGGGCGGGGCGGACACGGAGGACGATGCTGTGTCTGTGTACATGGGCGATACAGATCCCTTCGTGTGCCGACGAGTTACGTGCGCCTCCCGCCCCGGCAGCAACCCAGCACCCTGGGGAGTACGTCCGGCTGCCGGGCCGGGGTGGCGCGTTCCTACTCGACACCGCCGCGCGGGTGGCACACCATCTGGCGGACCCTGGCGAACCCTGGCGAATTGTCGCCACCCCTCTCACCGGGAGCTACTGTCAAGTCAGCCGAGAACCTGGGGGCTTGACGTGAGCGGAGAACCCAACACCCGTCTGTCGGATCTGTTCGGCCTGGCCGGCTGGTCCAAGGGCGAACTCGCACGGTTGGTGAACCGGCAGGCGGCGGCCATGGGCCACCCCCAGCTGGCCACCGACACCTCGCGGGTGAGGCGTTGGATCGACATGGGGGAGACCCCGCGTGATCCCGTGCCGAGAGTGCTGGTAGCCCTGTTCACCGAGCGGCTCGGTCGTGTCGTGACCATCGAGGACCTCGGGTTCGTACGCAACGGGCGCGCGGGTGGACGACGGGACGCCGGAAACGCCGACAACCCCGACGCTCTCCCGTGGGCTCCCGACCGGACGGCAGCGGTCCTCACCGAATTCACGGGAATGGACCTCATGCTCAACCGACGCGGCTTGGTGGGCGCGGGCGCCGCGCTCACCGCGGGCTCAGCACTCACCGGCGCCATGCACGACTGGCTGCACTCCGACCCCGTACTCTCGTCCGACGCCCCCCGGCCCGACAATCCCCTGCAGGCCGAACCCGCCGGGTTCGACCGTTACGAGGCCGCCCCCATCGGGTCGCAGGAGATCGAGGCACTGGAGCACTCCGTGGGGGTGTTCCGCGCCTGGGACGCCGCGCGCGGCGGCGGACTCCAGCGCAAGGCCGTGGTGGGCCAGCTCAACGAGGTGGGCGGCATGCTCGCCTACCGCCACCCCGACCATCTCCAGCGGCGCCTGTGGGGCGTCGCCGCCAACCTCGCCGTACTCGCCGGCTGGATGTCCCACGACATCGGCCTCGAACCCACCGCCCAGAAGTACTTCGTCATCGCCACCCACGCGGCCCGTGAGGGCGGCGACCGCCCCCGCGCGGGCGAGGCCCTCTCCAGAGCCGCACGTCAGATGATCCATCTGGGCCGGCCCGACGAGGCACTCGACCTGATGAAGCTGGCCACGTCGGGCTCCGGGGAGGAGAACCTGCCCCGGACCCGGGCCATGCTGCGCACCATCGAGGCCTGGGCCGAGGCGTCCATGGGCCGGGGCCAGGCCATGCGCCGCACGCTGGGGGAGGCGGAGGACCTCTTCGCCTCGGACAAGGGCGACGTTCCGCCGCCCTGCTGGATGCAGATGTTCGACGAGGCCGATCTGCACGGCATGGAGGCCCTCGCCTTCCGTACGCTCGCCGATCACGAGCCCGCCGCGGCGGACGTCGCGCGGCGACACGCCAAACGGGCGCTGGAGTTGAGAGGCGAGGGCCGGCAGCGGTCCAAGATCTTCGACTACATCTCCCTGGCTTCCGCGTGCTTCATCGCGAACGATCCGGAACAGGCCGACCGTTACGCCCGGCTCGCGCTGGTGTCGATGGGGGAGACCTCCTCGCACCGCACCTGGGACCGGCTGCGGGAGATGTACCGGCTCACCGGCCAGTACGCGGGGAACGAACTGATCGACGATCTGCGTGAGGAGATCGAGCTGTCCCTGCCGAGGGCGCCGGGCAAGAGGGCGGGGAGCACCGACATCTAGGAGACCCTCTCTCAGAAGACCTCCAGGAGACAGCCCGGAGAGATCCGGGAGCGGTTCTCACCCAAGGTCCGCCGTTCACACAACGGCTTTCACACATCGGCTTCGCACACCGACAACACGGTCAGCCGCCGACCCTGGCCACCATCACACAGGCGTCGTCCGCGCGTTCGGCCTCGCTGAACTCCTCGACGATCGCCGCGGCACACTCCTGTGCGGTACGTGTCCCGGTCATTTGGGGCGCCAGCGCCAGGAGCCGTTCCCGCTCCGCCGCGCACCCGCCGCGCGTCAGCCCGTCGGTGTGCAGCACCAGCAGGTCTCCGGGCCGCAGTTGGATGTCGGCCTGCTCGTACGCGGCTCCCGAGGTCGCGCCGAGCAGTACGCCGTCCGCCGGTGTCAGCGCGCGCCCCGTCCCGCCGCGGAACAGCAGCGGGGCGGGGTGGCCCGCCTGCGCCCAGGCGAAGGTACGGGTCGCCGGGTCGTAGCGGGAGCAGAGCACACTGCCGAGCACGGGCCGTTCCGACGTGTCGAGCAACTGGTTGAGATGGCCCAGCAGGGCGCCCGGCTCGATGCCCGCCACCGCCATTCCCCGTAGCGCGCCCAGCAGCATCGCCATGGAGGACGCGGCGGCCACGCCCTGGCCGGTCAGCCCGCCGACGGTCAACAGGGTGTCGCCGTCGGGGAGTTCGAGCGCGTCGTACCAGTCCCCGCCGGTCGGGGAGCTCGACGCGGACCGCACATGGCGCGCGGCCAGATCCAGTGCGGCGGGACCGCTCCGCGAGAGCTGCAACGAGCCGCGCCAGGAGGGCAGTACGGCCTCCTGGACCTCGGCCACCAGTCGGTTCTCCGTCCGTGCGATGTGTTCCTCACGCCGGAGCGAGTCCCAGGACTCTCGCACCATCCGCTCGCTGCGGCGCAGTTCACTGATATCGCGCAGGACGGCCCACATGGAGGCCGTGCAGCCCGCGGTGTCGAGGACCGGCTCGCCCATCATGTGCACCGTACGGACCCGGCCGTCGGCTCGGACGATGCGGAACTCGCCGTCGATGGGCTTTCCGTCGATCAGGCAGTCCGTCACGATCGTGGTCAGCAGAGCCTGATCGTCGGGGAACACCAGGGATGGCAGTTCGTCCAGTGTCAGCGGCCCGCTCGCCGGCGCCCGCCCGAAGATCTCGTACAACTCCTCGGACCAGCTCACCTCGTCGGTCAGGAGATCCCACTCCGCGCTGCCGATCCGGCCGAGTGGCGATCCGGACTCGGGCGGGAATTCCTCCCGGCCGCAGGTGGGGGGAGCCACCTGCGGTCCCCGCGGGGGACTGTCGGGGCCGGGGCCGTCCGGTCGCCCGGCCTTGAGCTGATCCAAATGGGCACCCAAATTGTCCAGTTGGTGCACCGCCAGGTCGCACAGTGCCCGCTGCCAGCGCCACAGCGTGTCACCGTCGTCGACCGTGGTGTCCCTGCGTACGGCGTCCACCTCGCCACGCAGCCGACGGGTCTGCGTGATGAGCGCCTCCATCGTCCCCCGCTCGGGAGGCTGTGGGGCGGGACGGTCCGCGAACAGAGGGGACGGCATCTCGGACTCCGATACGGGCGCGGCACTGTCTTGTCTGGGTGATGGACCGTTACGACTGTTGCACAGGCACTCGCGGCCCGTAAGGCGTTTGGCAACACTCGATCCGGTGGTGCTTCTGGCATATGCCGCAGGCTCTGCGAATCCCGGCGCGCCAGTGGGTGCCAGTGAGTGCCGGGCGTTCCGGGCCCGGCGAAGACCGGCCGGACAACCCTCAGTCGACGGGCACGCGGTGGAGTCCCACCAGCAGCCGCCAGATCCGGGTCGCGATGCCCTCCGGGGTGTCCTCGATCAGGCCGTGCAGCCAGTCGGCCAGCATCCCGGAGAAGGAGGCGGCCACGGCGGAGGCGAACAGGTCGGGGGAGGGCGCCCCGGCCAACGTGCGCTCGGCGCGGCTGCGTTCCCGTAGCTCACGGTGGAGCAGTTCGCCCAGTGGCCCGCTGCCTCCGGGGCGCAGCAGCGTCCGGTAGAGCGCGGCATGGGGGGTGAGTTGGGTGAAGAACGAGATGAGCGCGGGCGGTGGTACGCGCGGGTCCGGGGTGCCCCGCCAGGCGTGCAGCGCGTCCACCGCGTTCCTTACCACCTCCGCGCAGGCGTCGACGGCCAGCGCCTGGAGGTCCGGGTAGTGCAGATAGAACGTGGCCCGGCCCATCCCGGCGCGGCGTACCAGCGAGGCGACGCCGACCTCCTCCAGCGGGCGCTCCATGCAGGCTTCGAGGAGCGCCTGTCGGAGTCTGGCCCGGGTCCTGGCCGTACGGGGATCGCTCGCCGCGGCACCGGTGGACGCAGGGCCGCCGGCCGCCGGGGGGCCGCTGGCCTGGCCGCTCGCGGGTGCGCCCGCCGGCGCGTCGCTCATCCCGCCACCACGACGGCGGCCAGGGCGATCGCGCCCGGCAGTGCCTGGGCGAAAAGGATGCGCGTGTTCGCGGTGGCCGCTCCGTACACCCCGGCGACGACCACGCAGATGAGGAAGAAGATCTGTACGCGGAACCCGGTCGGGTCGGAGACGATCAGCCCCCAGATCAGTCCGGCGGCCAGGAATCCGTTGTAGAGCCCCTGGTTGGCGGCGAGCGAAGCGGTCGCGCGGGCCATGTCCGCGTCGAACCCGGAGAGATCGCGGCCGGGCTTCCGCTCCCACAGGAACATCTCCAGCACCATCACATACACGTGGAACGCGGCCACCAGGCCGACCAGGACATTCGCCGCCATCTGCATGATCAAGATCCTCTGGAGTCACTGTAAATAGTCAGGTGTCCATGAAGTATAGGCATGTGTCCAGGAGTTGAGGGCCAGGGGGTCCTGTCTCCGGCCCGGGGCAGGCCGAAGCCCCCAAGGAAAACGTGTCCTTGGGGGCTTGGCCGGCGTATCCGCCGGGGTGCCGGGAGTGCGCTCGGTGCGATCCGCCGGGGGTCGAGGTCAGGTGCGGGGGTGCAGGGCCGCACTCACCAGATCGACTCGACCCACTCGGGGTGGTCGATGAACGGGTTGCGGTTGTGCTGGTACTGGTCGTATATGACCTCGTTGCGGTTCCGCTCGAACGAGTCCGGCGGGTCCTCGTCGTTCCACTGCTTCAGTACGGTCAGTTTCCCGATCGCGGGGGCGGAGCCGTTGTTGACCTTCTCGTTGGGCTCGAGGTCCGCGAAGGAGTCGTCGCCCTCGTACCGTACGGCCATGTACAGGATCATCCGGGCGACATCGCCCTTGACCGCGTCGCGCGGCTCGAAGGAGTCGGAGTCGGTGTAGTTGCCCGGGGCTCCGGAGACCGCGCTGCCGCCGTTGTCGAAGTCCTTGTTGCCGCGTGTGGAGTTGACGCCGACGTCCTCCGGGCGCAGGTGGTGGATGTCGGTGCCGGGGCCGGTCGAGGTGCCGAAGTCGCCGTGGGACTTGGCCCAGACGTGCTCGCGGTTCCAGTCGCCGGAGTTGCCGCCGTTGGTCGACTTGGACTGCGACCGGCCGGTGTAGAGGAGGATCACGTTCGAGGAGTTCGACGGATCCTCGTCCGTGTCCTTGAGCGCTTCCCAGACCTGCGCGTAGGAGAGCTTCGTCTGGTTCTTGATGATCGTGTGCAGGGCCGACTTGAGCTGGGTGCCGGTCTTGCCGAGCGCGCCCGTGTAGTACGTGTCGTCCAGTGCGGCCATGTCCGTGGCCGTGGTGGTGGCGGTGTTCGCGGCGGTGGCGGCGTTCACCGTCGTCGTCGCGGCCGGTGTGGCGGCGGGTGCGGCGGCCGCAGTGGTGGCGAACACCGCGGTGGCAGCGCAGAGAACCAACAGCGTTCGTCCTGCGGGACGTTGACGACGGGACATGGGGGGTGTCCTCTCCGGCGGGACCACCGTGGCGCACGGTCACTGGGTGGGGGACGGTGCGTTGAGTGGTCGTGAAGTAACGGTTCAGCGGGAGCCTTCCACAGAGACTGTGTCCCTGTGTGAACACCTCGTGTCAGTCATGTGCAGGTCAAGTTAGCGGCAAGGGTGGCCGCGTGGTGCCCGAATGTGACAGGTCTGCGTCCGTATGGATGGGTGGCGGCCGCATATTTGGTCAACTTTGGTCCAGACTAAGTTCTTGACGCCCCCTCATGCTCTCCCTTAAATCAAGTATTGAAAGAAGCGCTTGAGGTGGCACCTTCCCCAAGGGTCTGCCCCACGGCGTGGAATGTCATGCGCATGCCCCCCACGTGAAGTGATGTGATGACCTGTGCGAATTTCTCTGCGTCGCCGAATGGCGTTGTACACGCTCGCTCTGCTGTGCACCTCCGGCGCGATCGCCGCGGTGCCCGCCGGAGCGTCCGCGGCCCCCGATCCCCACACAGCCGCCGCGGCCGCCCCCGCGGCGGTGACGTTCGCCGACGAGTTCAACGGTGCCGCCGGGTCGGGCGTCGACGGCGGCAAGTGGCAGATCGAGACCGGCGACAACGTCAACAACCACGAGCGGCAGTTCTACACCTCCGGCAACAAGAACGCGGCCCTCGACGGCCAGGGCAACCTGGTCATCACCGCGCGCAAGGAGAACCCCGCCAACTACCAGTGCTGGTACGGCAGGTGCGAGTACACCTCGGCCCGGCTGAACACCTCCGGCAAGTTCACCTCGACGTACGGACGTGTCGAGGCCCGGATCAAGGTCCCGCGCGGCCAGGGCATGTGGCCCGCGTTCTGGATGCTCGGAAACGACATCGGCAACGTCGGCTGGCCCAACAGCGGTGAGATCGACATCATGGAGAACGTCGGCTTCGAGCCCAGCACGGTCCACGGCACACTGCACGGCCCCGGCTACTCGGGCTCGGGCGGCATCGGCGCCGGCTACACCCTGCCCGGCGGCCAGAAGTTCGCCGACGGCTTCCACACCTTCGCGATCGACTGGTCGCCCAACGCCATCACGTGGTCGGTCGACGGCAACGTCTACCAGCGGCGCACCCCGGCCGATCTCGGCGGCCGCAGCTGGGTGTTCAACAAGCCCTTCTTCCTCATCCTGAACCTCGCGGTCGGCGGCTACTGGCCCGGCGACCCCAACGGCAGCACCACGTTCCCGCAGCAGCTCGTCGTGGACTACGTGCGGGTCAGCACGAACTGACCCTCCCGGCAACGGAGCGTGTCGGTGGCGACCGACTGATCGAACAGCTCCCTCACGGGCCCGGACGGCACGTGTGCGGGCAGGGCGGCCCGTCGGCTCCGCCCTCGTCCACACACGTGCCGTCCGGCGTTCGGAGGGCCGCTCTCACCCGGCCCGATCCGACGGTCGGCGTCCACGGCGACCGTCAACACCCCGCCGACGGAGCCCGGTCACGGGTACCGACCCGCGCCGGAGCCGCCGACCAGACGAAGGACGGTGAACCGCGCATGACCCCCGCGCGCAGACCCTGGCAACTCCCCAGACCCTGGCAGCACTTACGATCCAGGAACCGGCTCGGCCCCGCACCCCGGGTCGGCCCCGGCACGCGGCCCGGCCCGTGGAAGCGGCTCGGATCCGGGATTCGGCTCCGCTCCCGCGGGCATCTGAGGTCCCTCGCCCTGACGGCCGCACTGCCCCTCGTGCTCGGCGCCTCGGTCGTCGCCGCGCCCGCTCCCGCCACCGCGGCCGTCGCCGCTGTCGGCTCGATCACGGGTCTGAACGGCGCGTGCGTGGACGTGGCCTCCGCGAGCTCCGCCAACGGGACACCGGTACAGTTGTACGGCTGCAACGGCTCGACGGCACAGCGGTGGGACGTCTCCTCCGACGGATCGATCCGCGCGCTCGGCAAGTGTCTCGACGTCAAGGACAACAGCACGGCCAACGGCGCGCAGCTCCAGCTGTGGGACTGCACCGGTGGCGCCAACCAGCGCTGGACGGTCTCCACGGCCCGCGACATCGTGAACACCCAGGCGGACAAGTGCCTGGACGCCACCGGCAGCAGCTCCGCCAACGGCACCCGCCTGCAGATCTGGACCTGCACCGGTGCGGCCAACCAGAAGTGGACCGCCCCCTCGGGCGGCGGCGGTGGCGACCCCGAGCCCGCCGGACCCATGGCGGTCGCACCGTACCTCTACAACGGCTGGGGCAGTCCGCCCAGTCCGACCACCGTCATGAACGCGACCGGCGTGAAGTGGTTCACCCTGGCCTTCGTGCTCAGCAACGGCTACTGCGACCCCCGGTGGGACGGCAGCCGGCCGCTGACCGGCGGTGTCGATCAGCAGACGATCAACACCGTGCGCGGCGCGGGCGGCGATGTCATCCCGTCCTTCGGCGGCTGGAGCGGCAACAAGCTGGAGAGTTCCTGCTCCAGCGCGGGTGAGCTGGCCGCCGCGTACCAGAAGGTCATCAACGCGTACGGCCTCAAGGCGATCGACATCGACATCGAGGCCGAGGCGTACAACAGCCCCACCGTCCAGCAGCGCACCGTGGACGCTCTGAAGGCCATCAAGGCGGCCAACCCCGGCATCAAGGTGTACGTCACCTTCGGCACCGGCCAGAGCGGTCCCGACACCGGCCTGATCAACCGCGCGGCCGCCGCGGGCCTCACCGTCGACAGCTGGACCATCATGCCCTTCGACTTCGGCGGCGCCGGACAGAACATGGGCACCCTCACCATCCGCGCCGCGGAAGGCCTGAGGACCGCGGTCAAGAACGCGTACGGATACAGCGACGACCAGACGTACCGCCGCATGGGCATCTCGTCGATGAACGGCATCACCGACGTCAACGAGACGGTGACCGTGGCCGACTTCCGTACCATCCTCGCCTACGCGCAGGAACACCACCTGGCCCGTCTGACCTTCTGGTCGGTCAACCGCGACCGGCCCTGCACCGGCGGCGGAGCCGACACCTGCTCCGGAGTGGGCCAGCAGGCGTGGGACTACACCCGCGTCTTCGCCCAGTACACCGGCTGACCGGGCGAGGAGACGCCATGAGAACACAGTCGTACGACGCCCGAGAACTCCGTCGCGGGCGGTACGGATTCCCGGCACCGGCACCGGCAATGGCCCGGTTCCCGCTCACACTCCTGCTGACCGTGGTCGCCCTGGTGACATCGCTGGTCGCCCTGCCCCAGCAGCCGGCGGCGGCCGGGACCGGGGCCAAGGCGGCCCTGCCCACCGGCTGGGTCACCGTCACCAACAAGAGCAGCGGCAAGTGCGTCGACGCACGCGCCGCCGCGAGCGGCAACGGCACCGCGGTGCAGCAGTACACCTGCAACGCCTCCCTCGCCCAGAACTGGAGCCTCACGGATACCGGCGGTGGCCATGTCCGAGCGGGCAACCGCAACGCCGACAGCCAGGTGTGGGACGTGACCGACGTCTCGGCCGCCGACAACGCGGCGATCCAGCTGTGGACCTACGGAGGCGGCAACAACCAGCAGTGGCTGCCGGTGGCGGAGGCGGACGGCGCGTACCACTTCGTCAACCGCAACAGCGGCAAGTGCCTCGACGTCCCGAGCGCCTCGGCCGAGGACAGCGTCCAGCTCCAGCAGTACACCTGCAACGGATCCGCCGCCCAGTCCTTCCGGGTGGA
This sequence comes from Streptomyces sp. NPDC088116, assembly GCF_044741745.1. Taxonomy (NCBI): domain Bacteria; kingdom Bacillati; phylum Actinomycetota; class Actinomycetes; order Kitasatosporales; family Streptomycetaceae; genus Streptomyces; species Streptomyces sp. NPDC088116. The sequence continues at coordinate 916,291 of NZ_JBIUTF010000003.1, forward strand.
GGCCGCCGATCCGCCGGCGCCCCCCGGCACACCGGACCTCGGGCCCAACGTCGTCGTCTTCGATCCGTCGATGTCGGCGGCCTCGATCCAGAGCCGGGTGGATGCCACCTTCCGCCGGCAGGAGACCAACCAGTTCGGCACCGAACGGGCGGCGTTCCTGTTCAAGCCGGGCACGTACAGCGCCCATGTGAATGTCGGTTTCTACACTCAGGTCGCCGGTCTCGGCCTCTCCCCGGACGACGTCGACATCCGCGGCTCCGTGCATGTCGAGGCCGACTGGTTCCCACCGCAGAACGCCACCCAGAACTTCTGGCGCAGCGCCGAGAACCTGTCCGTGACTCCCACGAACGGCACCGACCGCTGGGCGGTCTCGCAGGCGGCCCCGTACCGCAGGATGCACGTCCGCGGCGATCTCGCGCTGGACGACGGCGGCTGGGCCAGCGGCGGATTCATGGCCGACACCAAGATCGACGGTCAGGTCAGGTCCGGCAGCCAGCAGCAGTGGCTGTCCCGCAACACCGAATGGTCGAGCTGGAACGGGTCCAACTGGAACATGGTGTTCGTCGGCGCGCGCAACGCGCCCGCGAACAGCTTCCCCAACCCGCCCTACACCACGGTCGACCAGACCCCGCAGGTACGGGAGAAGCCGTTCCTGTACGTCGACAGCGCGGGCGCCTACAAGGTGTTCGTACCCGCGCTGCGGAACAACTCCCAGGGCACGACCTGGTCGGGCGGCGCTCCGGCGGGTACGTCGCTCCCGCTGGACCAGTTCTACATCGCCAAGCCCGGTGCCACGGCGGCGGACATGAACGCCGCGCTGGCGGCCGGGAAGAACCTGCTGGTCACCCCCGGCGTTTACCACCTCGACCAGACGCTGAAGGTCACCCGTCCCGACACCGTCGTCCTCGGGCTCGGCCTCGCCACCCTCATTCCCGACAACGGAATCACCGCGGTGTCGGTCGCCGATGTGGACGGGGTGAAGGTGGCGGGCCTGCTCATCGACGCGGGCCCGGTCAACTCCCGGCGGCTGATGGAGGTGGGAGCCGACGGGGCGAACACGAGCCACGCGGCCAACCCCACCTCGCTGCACGACGTGTTCTTCCGCATCGGTGGGGCGGGCGTCGGGAAGGCGACCACCAGTCTGGTGGTCAACAGCCGCAATGTGATCGGCGACCACATGTGGATCTGGCGCGCGGATCACGGCAGCGGGGTCGGCTGGAACACCAACACGGCGGACACCGGGCTGATCGTGAACGGCGCCGACGTCACGATGTACGGCCTGTTCGTCGAGCACTACCAGAAACATCAGACGATCTGGAACGGCAACGGCGGCAAGACGTACTTCTACCAGAACGAGATGCCGTACGACCCGCCCAACCAGGCGGCCTGGATGAACGGCGCGACGCAGGGATACGCCGCCTACAAGGTGGCCGACTCGGTGACCAGCCATCAGGCGTACGGACTCGGCAGCTACTGCTTCTTCAACGTCAACAACGGCGTGACCGCGGAGCACGCGTTCGAAGTGCCCAACAACGCCAATGTCCGCTTCCGGAACATGGTGACGGTGTCGCTGGGCGGCACGGGCACCATCCGGCATGTGATCAACGACAGGGGAGGACCCTCGAACTCGTCCACGAACGTGGCCAATCTCGTCAACTACCCCTGAGGTGCGGTCCTGACGTGCCGTGGTGACACGCGGCCGTCGCGTACGGTCGTGGGGGGGGGGGGGGCGGCGGCCCCCCCCCCCCCCCCCCCCACCCACCCCCCCCCCCCCCCCACACCCCAGCAGAACTA
>NZ_JBIUTF010000003.1:918094-1094945 GCF_044741745.1 Streptomyces sp. NPDC088116
GGGGGGGGGGGTTTTTGGGGGGGGGGGGGGGGGGGCCCCCCCCCCCCCCCGCCCCCCCCCCCCCCCCCCCGGGGGGGCCCCGCCCCCCCCCCCCCCCCCCCCCCCCCCACGACCGCACATGCGTCACCACATGCGTCACCACACGCGTCGTTCAGAGCACCGAGAGCAGCTCCGTCGTGAACTCCTCGGTGCTCGCCGTGCCACCGAGGTCGCCCGTACGGACCGTGGACTTGGCCAGTACGGCCGCGATCGCGTCCGTGACCTGCGCGGCGGCCTCGGGATGGCCGAGATGGTCGAGCATGAGGGCCGCGGACCAGATGGCGCCGAGCGGATTGGCGACGCCCCGTCCCGCGATATCGGGAGCCGACCCGTGCACGGGCTCGAACATCGAGGGGAAATCGCGTGTGGGATTGAGATTCCCGGACGGGGCGATACCGATGCTGCCCGCCACGGCGGCGGCCAGATCGCTGAGGATGTCGCCGAAGAGATTCGATCCGACGACGACATCGAACCGCTCCGGTTGCAGCACGAACTTGGCGGCGAGCGCGTCGATGTGCTCCTGGTCCCAGGACACCCCCGGGTGGTGGGCGGCGCGCTCGGCCACCAACTCGTCCCAGAACGGCATTGTGTGCACGATGCCGTTGGACTTGGTCGCCGAGGTGAGCCGGCCGCCGCGACGGGCGGCGAGGCCGAACGCGTAGTCCAGCACGCGGTTGACCCCGACGCGGGTGAACACCGCCTCCTGCACGGCCATTTCCTCCGGCAGGCCGCGGTTCATCCGGCCGCCGATCTCGCTGTACTCGCCCTCGACGTTCTCCCGGACCACCACGAAGTCGACGGCACCGGGCTCGGCCGTGCGCAGCGGGCTCCGCACCCCTTCGAAGACCCGGATGGGCCGCAGATTGACGTACTGCTGGAAGCCGCGGCGGATCGGGATGAGCAGGCCCCACAGCGAGGCATGGTCAGGGACGCCCGGGTAGCCGACCGCGCCGAGGAGGATCGCGTCATGCTCGCGGAGCTGATCGAGACCGTCGTCGGGCATCATCGCGCCCTCGCGCAGATAGCGTTCGCAGGACCAGTCGAAGGACCGGTAGGTGAAGGTGATCCCGTGCCGGGCACCGACGGCGTCCAGGACACGGCGGGCCGCCGGTACGACTTCGGTACCGATGCCGTCACCGGGGATCAGGGCAATGCGATGGTTCGTCATGTCCCGTATTGGAGCAACCGACCCCGTGCCGCGTCCAAGACGCAGAACGCATATGTCTTATAGGGGTTCGTTATCCGTCCCGCGCGCCGCAGTGGGCCCCGTTGGCCGTGCCCGTCGCGCACTCCAGGAACGCGCGGGCGGCGGGAGTGAGTGTCGTACGCCTGCTGACCAGGGCGATCCGCAGGCCGGTCGCGGGCTCGATCTCCAGCACCCGTGCGCCGGCCTGCTCCGCGAAGCCCCGCCAGGCGTCGGCGACCACGGTCATCCCCACACCGCTCAGCACCAGCGGCAGAATCGCGATCCGGTGCTCGGTCTCCACCACGAACGTCAGGTCCACGCCCGCCGCGCGCAGGCCGTCCACGTACGCGCGCATCCCGCTGCCCCGCTGGCCGACGATGAGCCGCTGCCCCGAGAGCTGTTCGTGCCGTACCACCGAACCGGGCGGGAACGGCCCGTCCGGGGGAGTGAGGAGGACGAACCTCTGCTCCGTGAGGGGATACGAGCGCACCTCGCCCTCCGGCAGCGGTCCCGGCGTGGCGACCAGCCCCAGCTCGGACACGCCCGTGCGCACCATGTCGGTCACATCGCGCGGCGTGAAGGCCGCCTGCACCACCACCGACACCGCCGGATGGGCCCGTGTGAAGCGGTGGATCAGGCCCGTCAGAGGCTCGATCGCCTGGGAGGGCGAGGAGGCGACATCGACGCGCCCGGAACGCAGCCCGTGTACGGACTCCACCCCGGCCCGCGCCAGCTGGAGACTCCGTACGGCGTTGCGGGCGGGCTCGATCAGGGCCGTCCCCGCCTCCGTGAGAACGGCACGCCGGCCGATCCGGTGGAACAGATCACTGCCCAGGTCGCGCTCCAGCGCCCGGACGGACTGGGAGAGGGACGGCTGGGAGAGATGGAGCGCGGTCGCGGCCCGGTTGAAGCCGCCGTGGTCGACCACGGCCAGGAAATACTCCAGCTGCCTGACATCCACCGCACGGCCTCCCGGCACACTGATCCGACACCTTCCCCCGGGCACCCTCATAGGACATGCCTATATGCATGGTCGTCAATCCGTCTTGGACGCGCCAGGCCGGGGCTGCTGTGATCGCTCCATGAGCGATCTGCTGCCCGCCACGTTCTCCCGCGCGACCGTGGACGCCGACGGTGTCCGGATCCACACCCGTGTCGGCGGCGAGGGGCCGCCCGTCCTGCTGTTGCACGGCTATCCGCAGACGCATCTGATCTGGCACCACGTGGCGCCGCTGCTCGCGGCCACCCACACGGTCGTCCTCACGGATCTGCGCGGATACGGCGACAGCGACAAGCCCCCGTCCGGTCCGGACCACGAGGACCGTGAGGACCACGCGGCCTACGCGAAGCGGACGATGGCGCGCGACCAGTTGCTGGTGATGCGCGAACTGGGCTTCGACCGCTTCGCCGTCGCCGGTCACGACCGAGGAGGCCGGGTCGCCCACCGTCTCGCGCTGGACCATCCGGAGGCCGTCACGGCCCTCGCCGTCCTCGACATCGTGCCGACGCGCCATGCCTTCCGTCATGCCGACGCCGACTTCGGGCGTGGCTACTACCACTGGTTCTTCCTGGCCGCCGGCAACGGCATCCCGGAGCATCTCATCGGCCAGGACCCGGACTTCTGGGTCCGTACGCGGATGGGCGCCCGCCACCGCGGCGGTACCCCGTTCACGCCCGCCGCGCTCGACGAGTACGTCCGCTGCTTCTCCGACCCGGCCGCGATCCACGCCTCCTGCGAGGACTACCGCGCCGCTGCCGGCATCGACCTCGCGCACGACGACGAGGACGCCGCCGCAGGAAGGCGGATCGCCTGTCCGGTGCTGGCGCTGTGGGGTGGACACAGCTTTGTCGGGCGGCACTACGACGTTGCGTCCGTCTGGCGTGAGTACGCCGACGACGTGCGGGGACACGCGCTGCCGTGCGACCACTATCTGCCCGAGGAGGCTCCCGGCCCGACCGCCGAACACCTCGCCGCGTTCCTGCGCGATCCGTCCAGGACGGCCACCGGGCCCGCCTGACCGGCGTGCGCCCAGGGTGGCTCAGAGGCCGGCCGGCTCCACCTCCAGGAACCGCCGTCGCCGCGGGCCCCGGTACAGCAGGGCCTCCCATCCCAGGCGGCCCAGCGCGGCGGCGCACGCGGTCAGGGCCCGCTCCTCCTCCTGGGCGGCGCCGCTGCCGTGCGGGCCGAGCCACTCCACCCGGGCGGTGCCGGTCTCCTCGCCGGGGCCGACGCGGAACCCGGTGGCCGTCCGCCGCCCCGAGGTGTCCACGGCCGACGGCGCCATGCCGGACGCCTCCAGCGCCAGCGCGACGGCCCGTACCGGACGCTGCCGCTCCCAGGGGGCCGGTACGGACGCCGGGTCACCGGCGCCGGTGTGCGTCAGGCGCCGGATCTGCAGCAATCCCTCGAAGGCCACCCGGACTTCGGCCGCCCGCGCCTGTGGCGTCCCTGCGGCCGCCGGGCCGTCACCTGTGGCCGCCTCGAAGCCGCCGGGCCGTTCCGTCTCGTCTCCAGCCGTCGTCATCCGCGCCGCCGTCGCCTCTCCGCCGTGTGCCCGACTGAGCTGTGTGCCCGACCAGGTCGTGTGCCCGACCGGGCCGTGTGCCCGGACCGACAGGAGACCCCGACCGGACGGGGGGCGCCGGTCGGGGTCGTCGAAGGGAGAGTGCGGATGGCGGTCGCCTCGCGGCGGTAGGCTCCATGGGGCTTCAGCCGAACGATCTTCCCCATGGGCGATTCTCATATGGGGCCCGGGGACTCAGTTCCATCCACACCCTCACTGAGTCCAACGGCTGCCCACCGGCGAATGTTCCCGGCCCGGACGATCAGGTCGGAAGGACCCAGATGGGGTTCGAGTAGAACCAGAGGTCCTTCCACGGGTCGGCGTCCCCCGGCACATCGGCCGCGGGACCCACCGGGTCGACCTTGGCACCGTTCAGCCCCACCGCGGTGCGGTTGCCGTCCGTGCCGCGCAGCCGGACGTACAGCGGCCCGGAGACCCGGCCGAGCCGGTAGGTCAGCCGGACGGTGCCCTTCGACTTGTTGACCTCGAAGGACTTGACGACCCCGGCGGTCGGCGCGGTGAAGGTGTCCCGGTCCTCGACCGGCCCGGTGACCTGGCCCTGGATGACGTCGACCCGGGCCAGTGTCGGTATGAACTGCGCCCAGTTGGCCCCGTTGGCCAGTGCGATGCCGATGCTCAGCTCGACCTCCGTACCGCGCTTGACGCGCAGCGCTCCGCCGAGCGTGGCCCAGCGTCCGCCGCCCTGGAGACGGGCGTCCAGGCCACTGATCAGGCCACCGTGGTCGACCCAGATCCGGCCCGCCCGCATGGCGTCCATGACCGCCGCGTACGAGAACCGCTCGGCGCCGACATGCGTACGGCTGTAGTGGCCCGGCCAGTAGTCGTTCTGCGCGAGGTCGAGCCCGTCGCCGTACACCGGTTCGGCGTGCTTGCCGTTGGCCGCGAAGTCGTCGTCGGGACCCACCACGGAGGGCTCGGCGTAGACGTTGTGCGAATCGGAGTTGGCGGTGATCCACCAGGGCTTTCCCTCGGCCAGGAGGCTGTCCCAGAGGCCGCCGACCGTCGAGGTCATCCAGTCGAAGCCGCCCCAGGTGCGGTAGCTCTCCGCGGGGTAGGCGGCGAAGGAGTTGGCGCCGGGACCGTTCCCGTAGAGGCCGCGGGCCCCGCCGCTGCCCTTCGGCTTGGGCAGTCCGCCCGCCTGGTGCCCGGGGGCGCCTTCCATGCCGATCGCGATCCGGTGGCCGTCCGAGGTGGCGTCGCGCCAGCCGCGGATCTCGTGGGGCGAGTCGATGCCCTGGCGGGCCGGGTGGTTGGCGAGCATCAGGATGTCGTCGACCTTGCGGCGGCGTACCTGGTCGGCGAGGAACCGCAGGCCGGAGATGGCCAGGGCCTCGTTCGTGGGAGCGGACGTGCTCGGGTGGAGGCTGCCGTCGTAGTCGGTCTCGAACTTCTTGAGCACCTCCACCTCGCCCTGGCCGGGATGCACGAAGACGGTGGCGTGCTCGGCGCCTGGGATGTTCCACTCCAGGCCCTGGAAGACGAGCTGGTCCCGGTGGTCGTCGCGGGCTTCCTTGATGTCGGGATTGACCTTGTCGACACCGATCTTGGCGTGTGTCTCGCTGCCGTGGTCGGTGATGACCATCCAGTCCAGTCCGTGCCGCGCGCCCTGCCGCACCTGGTCGGCGACGCGGTACTTGCCGTCACTGCTGTACTGCGTGTGGATGTGGTGGTCGCCCGCCAGCCACAGGAAGCCGTTGCTCCTGCCCCGGCCGCCGGCCCCGCCCGGACCGCTCGTCTGCGCGGCGGCGGCCGCGGAGGCGGCGCCGCCCAGCACGCTCGCCCCCGCCAGGCCCGCGCCGAGAAGACCGGCGCGGCGCACCATCGAACGGCGGGAGAGCTGGCCGGGGGACAGTTCGCCGTCCGGCACGCTCAGGTCGAGGGCCGGGGGCAGCGGTTCCGCGTCCGCCGGGGTGTCGTGCGTGTGGTGCGTGTGACCGTGCGGGTGGTGATGGCCGTGGCCCATTTCCTGCTCCTCGCCGATGCCAGTGATGCCCAGCGGGACAGATGTTCGAGTGGCGGGGTGAAGGCCCGGTGAAGGCAGTGTGTACGAGGAATGTTGAATGCGGTACGAGATGCCGTGCGGCCGGGCGGAGTGGCGGCGGTGATGGTAAAGCCGCGACGGTTCCTCGGAGTTGGCGACAGGGCGGGACGGTACGGCCGGCCTCGCGGCGGGTTCCGTGATGGGCGCGGACGCCTGAATCCGCGCAGCTATACATCACATGTATACGTGGTGTGTATAGTGCTTCGCATGTCACTCGGCCATGCCCTGTCCGGGCCCTCGCGTCCGGAGTTCCGCGCGACGTAGCGACCGAACGGTCCTCGTTCGCCGCCTTTCCCGACCCGCCCTTTCCTGACCCACGCGTTCCCGACTCCCGCGTTCCCGACCCACGCTCACGCCACCGGTGCCCGCCGCGTGCGCCGTCCCCGGGTGTGCCCCGGTGCGGCTCGGTGTCGATCCGCCACGGCCCCTCCAGGGGCCGCTCACCCTCAGGTAGAGGGATTTGTCATGCCATGGAACATATCGAGACTCGGCTCGCGTACGGCCGGCACCCTGGTGGCGGTCGCGTCGCTCGGCCTGATGGTCGGCGGCTGTACCTCGTACGACACCTACTCGGCCGCCGACGTCAGAAACGGGGCCGAGGACGGGGTGAAAATCAAGGCCGGGGTGAAGGCCGAAGCCGGTGCGGTCGACTGCGGGAAGGCGAAGTGCATCGCCCTTACGTTTGACGCCGGCCCCTGCGAACACACGCCTCGGCTGCTGGACATCCTCAAGAAGGAGAAGGTGCCCGCGACCTTCTTCCTGCTCGGCAAGAACCATGTCGACCGGTACCCCGACCTCGTACGCCGCATCGCGGACGAGGGCCACGAGGTGGCCAACCACACCTGGTCGCACCAGATCCTGACGGACCGTAGCTCCGCCGAGGTGCGCGAGGAACTCTCCCGTACGCAGAACGCCATCGAGAAGCTCACCGGCAGGAAGCCCACGCTGATGCGCCCTCCGCAGGGCCGTACCGACAACGATGTCTCGGATGTCAGCCGCGAACTCGGTCTCGCGCAGATCATGTGGAGCACCACCGCCAAGGACTACTCGACGACGGACTCCGCCCTCATCGAGGAGCGCACTCTCGACCAGGCGGACCGGGACGGCGTCATCCTGCTGCACGACATCTACGACGGCACCGTGCCCGCCGTTCCCGGGATCATCGGGGAGCTGAAGAGGCGCGGCTACACCTTTGTGACGGTTCCCCAGCTGATGGCGCCGGGACGCGCCGAGCCGGGAAAGGTCTACAAGCCCTGAGGGCGGGTGCCGCGGGCGCCCCGGTCGAGAGCGCTTCGCCGTGTCCCGCGCACCGTCGCAGCCAAGGGGCATAGGCCAGGAGGACCGCCAACGGTCAGTGGCTGCCCGTCAGTTCACCGCTGAGTGTCTTGTGCAGTCGCTCGCTGGGCTGGTTCAGCCCGGTGATCTCGACCGTCTTGCCACGCTGTGCGTACTTGGCCGTGACGGTGTCGAGCGCCGCGACGGAGGAGGCGTCCCAGACGTGGGTGGCGGAGAGGTCGATGACGACCCTCTGCGGGTCGTTCGCGTAGTCGAAGCGGGTGACGAGCTCGTTGGAGGACGCGAAGAACAGCTCACCGGTGACCGAGTACACGACCGACTTCCCGTCGGGGTCGGTCACGGCGGTGACATCGGCTGTACGGGCGACCCGCCTGGTGAAGATGACCATGGCGGTGACGGTGCCGACGACAACGCCGATGGCGAGATTCTGGGTGGCGACGACACAGACGACGGTGACCAGCATGACCGCGATCTCACCGACGGGCAGGCGCTTGAGTGTCCCCGGTGCGATCGAGTGCCAGTCGAACGTGGCGAACGAGACCATCACCATGACCGCGACCAGGGCGGCCATCGGGATCTCGGAGACGACCGGCCCGAACACGATGCACAGCACCATCAGGAACGCGCCGGCGAGGAAGGTCGACAGCCGGGTGCGCGCGCCCGACACCCGGACATTGATCATCGTCTGCCCGATCATGGCGCAGCCGCCCATGCCGCCGAAGAAGCCGGTGACGATATTGGCGATGCCCTGCCCGACGGACTCGCGGGTCTTGCTGGAAGGGGTGTCCGTGATGTCGTCGACCAGCCGCGCGGTCATCAGGGACTCCATCAGCCCGACCAGGGCCATCGCCAGCGCGTACGGCGCCACGGTGGTGAGTGTGTCCAGGGTGAAGGGAACATCGGGCAGCCCCGGCACCGGCAGGGACGAGGGCAGCGCGCCACGGTCCCCGACGGTGGGGACCGCGATACCGGCGGCGAGAGTGATCGCCGTCAGGATGACGATGGAGACCAGCGGCGCCGGGACCACCTTGGTGACCTTCGGCAGGAGCGTCATGAGCGTCAGTCCGCCGACGAAGAGCGGGTAGACCGCCCAGGGCACGTCACGGAGTTCGGGTATCTGCGTCATGAAGATCAGGACGGCCAGCGAGTTGACGAAGCCGACCATCACGCTGCGCGGTACGAACCGCATCAGCCTGGCGACGCCCAGCGCCCCGAGCGCGATCTGGAAGACACCGGCGAGGATGACACAGGCGATCAGATAACCCAGTCCGTGTTCGCGGTTGAGCGGTGCGGTGACCAGGGCGACGGCGCCGGTCGCCGCGGAGATCATCGCGGGGCGCCCGCCCACGACCGCGATGGTGACGGCCATGGTGAACGAGGCGAACAGGCCGACGCTCGGGTCGACGCCGGCGATGATCGAGAAGGAGATCGCCTCGGGGATCAGGGCCAGTGCGACCACCAGTCCGCCCAGCACCTCCGTACGCAGCACCTTGGGTGAGCGGGACCAGGACGGGCGGAAGGCGCGCAGCCGCGCGGCGGTGGACGGTACGGAAGTGGACAAGGGAGGCAACCTGACGTGTTCGCGCTGTACGTGCTGTGTGTGGTGTTCGGCAGCGGCACGGCGTGGCTGCCCCCGGCCCGGCCGACTCTACCCTAACGTTAGGGTAGAGATGAGTGCGGGCCGTACCGGCCGGGCGGGCGTCGGGCCGTACCGGCGGCGCGAGCACAGGAGCGGAAAGGGTCGGGATCCCAGGCGTGGACTTCGAACACATCATGCGTATCGGCGAGGTGGCCGCGCGTACCGAACTGTCCCTGCGGACCATCCGGCACTACGAGGAGACCGGGCTCGTCACCCCCTCCGCCCGCTCCCAGGGCGGCTTCCGTCTCTACACGGACTCCGATGTGGCCCGGCTGATGGTGATCCGCCGTATGAAACCCCTGGGGTTCTCGTTGGACGAGATGCGCGCGCTGCTCGCCGCCACGGACCGGCTCGACGCCGACGAGCCGCTCACCCCGGCCGAGCGCGACGAACTGCTGTCGCGCGTGGGTCGGTTCGAGCAGGTCACCGCCGAACGGATGGCCGACCTGCGGACCCAGCTGGCGCGGGCCGAGGAGTTCGCCGCCACGCTGCGCGAGCGGACCGCGCCGCGCGACGGCTGACCGCGCGACGGTTGACCGCCCGGCGTACAGGCCGGACAGAGGGCCGGTCAGGAGCAGGTCAGGACGGGAACTCGTCCGCCGGTACCTGACTGGTCGTGGCGTTGCCGCCGATCGTCTTCTGCAACGAGAAGGTCAGCACGGTGTACTGCGTGCCGCCGGTGACCTGGACGGTTCTGAAGTTCGCCTTGTCGTCGAACTTCTCGAAGCTGCAATCGCGGGTGAAGGACCTCTTCGCGGAACTCCAGTCCTCGCCCGCGCTGAAGTACACCGTGTACGTGCCGTCGCCGACGCGCCGCACCGTCGTGCTGGATCCCTTGCGGATGTACACGGTGAAGGTGGCCCGCTTGCCGCGCGTCAGGGACACCACCGCGTCGGAATCGGTGCCGTTGTCGATGGTCAGCCGGCCCAGCCCGCCTCGCCAACTGTCCTTCACGAAAGACCCGTTGCCGAGCCGGCGCTTTTTCGGCTGCTCGGTCCGGGGCAGCTTCAGGTGTACGGGATAGCCGAGGCCGTCCAGGGTGCTTCCGGCGTCCCGTACGGGCTGGAGGCCGTCGGCCGCGCCCAGTTCGACGCGTGGCGAGGTGGCGCACCGGCCCTCGTCCGCCTGCGCGTCGGTGAGACTCCGCCCCAGGCCGCGCAGCGAGGCGGCGAGATCGGCGTTGCCGGTGAGGGCGTCGTCCGGTGTCTCGGTGGTGTCCAACTGGGCGGCGGCGGTGACCGCTGCGGTGGCGGCCGTACCGAGGGCCTTGTTGAGCGCACCGCCCTCGTGCGCGCGGTCGACGGCGCGCAGGGCCTTGTCGAGCGGGCCGAGGGTGGTGTCGAGCGCGCGCCGGTACGCGACGGGGTCGACGGACGGCGTCGGGCTCGGCGCGGGAGCGGACGTGCTCGCCGAGGCCGGAGAACCCTGGCCGCCGTTGTCACCCCCTGAACCGCCCGAGTCGCACGCGGTCAGTGATAACGCGAGTGTCACGACCACGCTCAACGCGGTGGCCTTTCCCGATGCGCGCGCACACGAATGTCTCACCCTGGTGCCCCCCGATCCCCCGTCGGCACCGGTGGAGTGCCGAATGTCCAGACTTCTCCGATGTGTGAGGACTGTCAAGATGCCCGGACGGCGGCCCCGCCGCTTTCCGCCGGAGACGAGGCGGTGGCAGCGACGGCGACGGTGGCAGTGGCGGGGGAGGAGGACCGGTCGTACCGTGAAAATGCGACTGACTCGAAATGACCTGCGGTCGGACGGGCGGCGGCGTTATGGCGAAGAGCGATGAGGGCTTCGGGGGGATCATCTGCAGTCATCTGGCGGATGTCGAGATGGTGACACCGGACAGCGAGGACAGCTGTCCCGAATGCGTCGCCCTCGGCGACAGCTGGGTTCACCTGCGGGAATGCCAGGGCTGCGGACACATCGGCTGCTGCGACTCGTCCAAGAACAAGCATGCGACCGCGCACCATGCCGCGTCCGGTCACCCGCTCATCCGGTCGTACGAACCCGGTGAGGGCTGGTGGTGGTGCTACGAGGACGAGGTGGTCTTCGAGGTCGAGGGAGTTCCGCCGGTGCGGCCGGCCTGACACGGGCGCTCCGCGTGAGGCCGGCCCGGCGCTCCGGAGGCGAGGACGCGGCTCAAGATCCTTGGGTTCGTCGAGCCCGCTAGCCCCGCCTCAGTACGTTCGGTTCGTTCAGCCCGGTGTCACGGTGAACAGCGCCCCGTCCGGGTCGCGCAGCGTCGCCTCGCGCAGGGCGGGTGAGGCGTCCGGCGGGGAGACCAGCGAGCCGCCGCCGTTCAGAGCCGCCGAAACGGAAGCGGATACCTCGGGCACGCGGTAATACACATGCCACCGGGGCCGGATCTGCGGGTCGGGGGTGGCCCGCACACCGCCGTCACGGATCTTGGCGACCACCTGGTCGTCCTGCCGCAGCACCGCGTGATCCTCTTCGTGTACGAGTGTGAAACCGTCCTCCGTCTCGGGCGCCCAGCCGAGTACCTGGCTGTAGAACCGGGCGGCGTCGGCGGTGTCGCGCGTACGCAGCTCCAGCCAGGCGGGCGCGCTGCCGCGGCCCACCGTCCAGTCGGACCGTACCGCCCCTTCCCAGATGCCGAAGGCAGCGCCGTCGGGGTCCGTGGCCAGGGCGGCCCGGCCCGAATGGAAGGCGAGTGGCCCCACCGCGACGGTGGCGCCCCGTTCCCTGATCCGGGCCGCAGCGGCGTCCACGTCGGACACGGCGAAGTACGGCGTCCAGGAGACGGCGACCTGGAGCGAGGAGGCCAGCGCCCCGATGCCCGCGACCGGCAGACCGTCGGACAGGGCGACGCAGAAATCGTCCCCGAGTCCCGCGCGCCGGTAGGTCCAGCCCAGGACATCGCCGTAGAAAGCCTGGGAGGCGGACATCTCACGCGACAGAAGGGTCACCCAGCAGGGAGCCCCCGCCACTGTCCGCGAGTCCATTTTTTCCTGCTGCACACCGTTCACTCCGCCCACGTCCGACTCTCGATTGTCCAAGGTCCTGTCCGGCCGGTCTCCGCCGGCCGGACAGGACCTTGGCTGTCACTGTCACTACGTGTTGCCGCTGATCGTCGTCTCTACTCTGCCAGGCCGTGCACTGTTTCGTTTCTGTGCGCAGTCGTAACGGCTCTGTCCGTAGCCGACGGAGCGAGGGCGAACGGCCACGGCGGCCGTACATCCCTCTCAAGGACGTACGGCCGCCGTGATGTTCCGGTAAGCGGCCGGCTGTGGACCGCGGCCGGGAGGGTCAGCGCGTGGCGGCGGCGAGGGCCGCGTCCGCCTTCGCGCGGGTGGGCTGCCACAGCGTGGTGACCGGCTCCCAGACCTCGATGCCCCCGGGCGATCCCAGCGAGGCCCCGTCGAATCGTGTGCCGTGGTGCGACGGGTCGCCCGCGACCGTCAGGTGGGCGACGGTACGGGGAGCCTCGGCCGACGGGTCGACCGTACGCACCGAGGCGTACGCGGACCCTCCGGCGGCGAGCCGGTAGGGCGAGCTCTCCACCGGCGGTACGGGCTGGGCCGCGCCGTCCAGGTCTCCGAAGGTGACGGTCGGAATGCGGTCGACGACGCAGGCCCGGCCGCTCTTGTTGGTGACGCTGATACGGACCGTATCGGCCGCGTCGGACCGCGTCGCCGTCACGGTGACCGAACCCTCGCCGCAGGTGGCGGCCGCCGGGGCGGAGAGGGAGTCGGGCGCGGAGACGGCGGCCGAGGCGCCGGTCGCGGTCAGGAGCACGGTGAGAGAGGCTGCCGCGGCGGCGAGAGCAGGACGCGTACGCATGGATGGTTCCCCGTTTCGGTGTTTCGGTGACCCGTCGATCGAAGGACTGCTGGGTCGGCGGGTCGGCGGATCGGTCGAGCGCGGCGCAGCGCCGGACGCGGGTGCCTCCGGCTGTGGTCGTGCTGTGCCGTCTGCCTGAGATGACCAGCGGACGGGCCTGGTGGTTGTACGGAGCGGCGGTATTCGATCAGGGGATTCCGGCAGCCACGTCACGCCCCTCCGGCGTCGTCGTTCCGCCGGTCGTCCCGTCCGGTGTTCCGCCCCGTGTCCTGTCCGGTGTCCTGCTCGGCGCCGGTCGCCGAGGTGGCGGCGTGCGCGGGCGCGCGCTCCCGGCCACCGGGATGACGATCCCGCCAGAACCAGAAGACGGCGGTGGACACGAGGGCCCAGCCCGTCAGGACCAGGAAGGGGAACACATGCTGTGCGCTGCCGAAGTACACGGCGGTGTGCTGGGCGTTGACCGAGGCTCCCGGCGGCAGCCAGCGTCCGATGTGGCCCAGCAGCGACGGCAACAGCGGCCAGGAGACGGCACCTCCGGAGGACGGGTTGCCCAGCAGCACCAACAGCCCCCAGGTCGGAAGCATCGCCCACCGCCCCATCAGGGTGTTGAACATGGTGAAGACCATGCCGGTGGTGAACATGGTGAACGCCAGGATCAGCCATGACTCCACGAACGGGAGATCGAGCGCGCCGAGCCACCAGTCCACCACCGCGGCGATGGCGAAACCACCGAGCAGCGCGTAGGCGACGATGAACGCGATCCGCTCCGCCGGATCGAGGCCGCGCGCGTGGATGCTCAGCTGAATGGCGCCGAGGAAACCGATGACCACGGACGCGAGCGAGATGTAGAAGAGCGCCAGCCCCCGCGGATCCCCCTCCGGGAGAGGCTTGATGTCGCGGATGGTCAACGGGACGTGCACGGCCTTGGCCACCGCGGAAGCCGTATCCGTCAGCACCTGCGCCACGGAGGCCCCGGCGGCGCCGGCCACGTCGAACCCCGCACCGCCCTCGCGGAACGTCAGGATCGCGAAGACTTCCTGCTGCTCCACCCCGCGGCGCGCCGCCGTGTCCGTCGCGTAGCGGCGGAGTTCGAGCGAGGCCTTGAGCTCCTTCTCCATGCCGTTCACAAAGGCGATGGCACCCGGTGTGCCGGTGGGGCCGACCACGGCGGCGGGGATACGGCGGGGCGTCGGATTCGCCATGTTGTACGTGTACGAACCCGCGAAGAGTCCGGCCGCCGCGGCGAGGATGAACAGCAGGACGGTCGCGGGGAGGAAGGGCGACGCGGTGAAGGCGGCCCATCGGCCGGCCATGGTCGGGTGCCTGCCGTGGGCGCCGCCCGAGTGCGGACGGCCTTCATGATCCGGGTCCATGGAGGCACCGTAAACCACGCATATCGGGAATTCCGCCGGACAGGCGCTAGCGCAGCAGCAGTTGAAGTCCGCCCAGGACGGTCGCCGCGATCACCAGCCGGTCGAAGAGCCGTTGGTCGATCCGGTCCACACAGGCCTTGCCTATGAGCGCACCCGGGAGGACGAAGAGCACGAGGGCTGCGTCCAGCAGCAGGGACCGGGCATCGATCAGGCCGAGCCCCACGCTGAACGGCACCTTGGACGTGTTGACGATCAGGAAGAACCACGCTGATGTGCCGAGGAAGCCGAGTTTCCTGAAGCCCGCGGAGAGCAGATACAGCGACAGGACGGGGCCGCCCGCGTTGGCGACCATGGTGGTGAATCCGCCGAGCACACCGTACGCACGGGCCTTGAGCCGCCCGCCGGCCGACGCCCCGGCGTCGTCGCTCTCCGCGGGCCCGGACATGTCCCGGCCGTCGCTGTTCCCGGCCTCCTTCGCCTCGCTCGCATCCTTTGTGCCCGTGGCTTCCTTCACGCCGCGACGGCGCCACATCGTGACACCGGCCATCAGCAGCAGGATCGCCCCGATCGAGGTGCGGACGGCGGCGTCGTCGGCCCAGAACAGGAACACCGTACCCACGACGACGCCCGCGGCCACTGCCGGGAACAGCCGCCACAGGGTCGGCCAGTGCGCGTGCCGCCGGTAGGTGAGAACGGCCAGCGCATCGCCGAAGATCAGAATGGGCAGCAGCACGCCCGTCGACTCACGGGCCGGCAGAACGGCCGCGAATACGGCCAGACTGACCGTATTCGCGCCGCTCACCGCGGTCTTCGAGAAGCCGACGAGCGCTGCCGCCGCGGCGAGCGCGGCGAATCCCCACCATGTGATGTCCATGCGACAACCGATGCTAAGCCCTGCTGTCGGCGCGGGATCGGGCAGGTGCTTCCAGCCGACCAGCGGGCCGTGAGCCGTTACGGCGGAAAATCAATCCTGGTGACCCCACCCGGGTCCGTAGACTCCGCGACGCCGTACGACACGTCGTACGGGTCGCACACCACGAGTTGACGGGTTGGGAGAACGACATGCGGGCCACCGGACGACCGATCATCGACCTGCTGTCCCGGTACCGGCCGCGGGACCCGGCCGAGGCCGCCGACATCCTCCGCGTACGCGCACTCGCGGAGAGCGCCGCCGATCCGTGGTCCCGCTCCATCCCCCTTCACACGACGGCGTCCGCGCTGATCGTGCACCCCGGGAGCGGACGGGTGCTGATGCGCTGGCACGCGCGGCAGAAATCCTGGCTGCAGGTCGGGGGCCACGGCGACCCGGGAGAGAGCGATCCGCTCGACATCGCGCTGCGCGAGGCCCGCGAGGAGACCGGTCTCGGCGACCTCGTTCCGTATCCCGACGGGTGCGCCGTGCAGGTGGTGATCGTGCCGGTCGCCGCGGGCGGTGACGAGCCCGCCCATCAACACGCCGACCTGCGCTTCGTCCTGTCCACGGCGGAACCGGACGCGGCCCGCCCGGAGAAGCCGGACGCCCCACTGCGCTGGATGACCCCGTCCGAGGCCCGGGAACACACCGCCGAGCCCAATGTCCGCGAGGGACTGCGGCGCGTGGAGCGGCTGTTGGCGCAGGCGGAGCACGGCTGACGAGCCGGAGGACGGACGAGCGGGCACAGACGTACGGTACGGACCGGCCCTGCTCACACCGGGGAGGCGTCCGCCACCGGCGCCAGCGCGAAGAGGCACGCGGCGCCCGCCACCAGCACGGCCGCCAGGCCGACCACCCCCGCCAGTGTCACCTGGAGCAGCAGCGCTCCGGTGGCCGCTCCGGCGAACATGGCCAGCAGCGAACCCACCTTGCGGTGCGGCTCGGTGCCGGTCCCCGCCCCGAGCACGCTCTGCGCGGTGAGGGCGGTGAGGGTCTGCGTGAGCACGGTCGTCGTGAGATCCCGTGGAGCCAGCAGACGCACTGTCGCGTTCTGGAGACCGCAACAGGCACCCAGCAGGGCGATGATCACCAGCAACAGCCGCCCCTCGGGGCGCAGGACACCGGTGCCGAGCAGCAGCGCCGTCAGGGTGAGCCCACCGGCCTGGCCGGCGAAGGCGCCACCGAGCCAGAGCCGTGGCCTCGCGCCGAGGAGCTTGCTGAGCTGGCCACCGAGGAACGCCCCCAGCACGAAGGTCACCATCGCCACGATCGGCGCCACCACCGGCAGCCCGTATCCGTGCGCGACGGAGAACCCGAGAAAGACGACGTTGCCGGTCATGTTGGCGACGAAGACATGCCCCAGCCGCAGAAAGCTCACCGCGTCCACCAAGCCGGTCGCGAACGTCATGACCAGGAGCGCCCCCACGGCCCATCGTCGGTCGACGGGAAGTTCCTCGGGCACGGCGACACCTTCTTGCTTTCCTTCGGGGCTCAAAGCAGCCCACACCCTAGCTCCGGCGCGGCGGCCCGCTCGTTGTCACCACGCAGGTCGCCGCTGTCGGCACATGAGGTAGGAAGAACGCGAGCGGGTATGGCCGCCATGTCCGAACGCAGCGAAGGAGAAACTCCGTGCCCCACACACCTGGACGCCCCGATGCCCCCGTCGCACCAGATGCTCCCGCCGCCTCCGCCGCTCGGGTCGCTCCGGTGATACGGAACTGGGCCGGCAACATCACCTTCAACGCGGCACGCGTACACACCCCTTCGTCCGTCGAGCGGCTGCGGGAGATCGTCGCCGGGAGCCGTTCGGTGCGCGCGCTGGGCAGCGGCCATTCGTTCAACACCATCGCGGACACGCACGGTGATCTGGTCTCGGTGGCCGCACTGCCCCGGATCGTGGAGGTGGACGAGGCGGCGGCCACGGTCACGGTCGGCGCGGGCCTGCGCTTCGCCCAGTTCACCGGTGCCGTACACGAAGCGGGTCTGGCGCTGCACAACCTCGGCTCGCTCCCGCACATCTCGGTCGCCGGAGCCTGCTCCACCGGAACCCATGGCGGGGGCCTCGGCAACGGCACGCTGGCCTCGGCGGTGCGTGCGCTGGAACTCGTCACGGCTGATGGCGAGTTGCTCCGGCTCGACCGGAGCGATGCGGACTTCGCGGGAGCCGTGGTCGCCCTGGGCGCGGCCGGAATCGTCACCCGTATGACGCTCGACCTCGTGCCGGGGTACGAGATCCGGCAGTGGGCGTACGAAGGGCTCGCGCACGGGCAACTGCGCGAGCGGTTCGACGAGGTACTCTGCGCCGCCTACAGCGTGAGTCTCTTCACCAGCTGGCGGACCGCGCGAGTGGAGCAGGTGTGGCTGAAGCAGCGTGTCGGCGACGGTGATCCGGGGCCCGCACCGGTCAACTGGCTCGGCGCCACGCTCGCGGACGGCCCCCGCCACCCGGTCCCCGGCATGGACCCGGCGACCTGCACCGAGCAGTCCGGTGTTCCCGGGCCCTGGCACGAACGGCTGCCGCACTTCCGGCCCGAGTTCACGCCGAGCAGCGGCGAGGAGTTGCAGAGCGAATACTTCGTCGCGCGGGAGGACGGCCTCGCGGCCTTCGACGCGCTGACCCGGATCGCCGAGCGCATCGCGCCGGTCCTCCAGATCGGGGAGATCCGGACCGTCGCGGCGGACACCCTGTGGCTGAGCCCGGCGTACGGACGCGATTCGGTGGCCTTCCACTTCACCTGGGTCCCGGACACCGCCGCCGTGACGCCGGTGCTCGACGCCATCGAGGAGGCGCTGGCACCGTTCGGCGTGCGACCGCACTGGGGAAAGCTGTTCACGATGGGCCCGGAGCGGGTGAGAGGGCTGTACGAGCGCTACGCGGACTTCGAGGCACTGACGGCGAGGCTCGATCCCCGGGGCACCTTCCGCAACGACCTGGTGGACCGGTACTTCCCCGGCGGCCGTGGATGACACCGAGTGCCCGGAGGCCGGCGCCCCCCAGTGACGGCGCCCGGCGGATCCGGACGTTCAGCGCTCCGCGAAGCGTGCCAGCACGGTCATCGTCGGGCGGAGATTCCGTACGCCGGGGATGAGGCGCCCGACCGGGGCCATGGCGCCGAAGTACACGCCCTGGCCCCGGGGGAGCGGGACTTCGCGTACGTCCCTGATCCGGGGATGGGCGCCGTACACCTTGTGCAGCTCACCGGCGTTCATGCCCCACGGCATCGGGGGTGTGGTGTATCCCTGGGCGTTCCTCATCGCGCCGTTCACAGTGGCGGCGCTGAACCACCTCGGCACCGCGTCGAAGACGAGTGACCCACCGGCGAAACGCTCCGCGCAGGTGGCGATCAGCTCCCGGACCTCCGGAGGCCGCAGGTACATCAACAGACCCTGGGCGGTGACCAGTACCCCCTCCGCCGTGCCGACCTCGGCGAGCCACGCCGGATCGAGCACGGAGCAGGCGAGGGTACGGCGCCGCTCGCCGTCGGGCAGCAACTGCCGCCGGACGGCGACCGTTTCCGGGAGGTCGATGCCGATCCACCTCATCCGGCCGTTGTCCACGCGCCAGAACTGGGTCTCAGCCCCTCGCCCAGGGCGACGACCGTGCCGGCCGGATGTTCGGCGAGGAAGTCCCGCACCACGGAGTCGAAGGTACGCACGCGCAGCGCCTGTCCCTGGGCGAGGAAGGGGCTTGCCGGACCGAAGGTCTCGGCGAACGGATAGCCGACCGTGCCGACGAGTTCCACCGCCTTGGGATCCTGGAGCACCGGGGCCGGCTGCCGCGCCGCGAACGCGCGATGGTAGAGATTCCACAGCAGTGTCTCGGGGACACCGGTGAGTGTGACGGCCTGCTTCTTTCCGTGGTCCATGGCGGGATACTCCCGTACTCGGCTCTCTCGTGCGACCGTTCGGGCCCCGTACGGATCGCAGCGGCCCACGTGCCGGGCGACGGGACGGCGGGGACGACCGGGTGCGGACGGGCCGAAACATGGCCGGATTTACCAGGGATAATCCTTGTATCGAAGCCTCGGAGGCGGTGTCGATGAGGCAGTCTGCTCGTGTGAGCACGAACTCAGAAGAGGCAGCGGACGAGGCATTCGACGACGCGGCGGCCCGGCGGCTGCTGGAGCTGGGACAGCGCGAGGAGGCGCTGCGGCGCGAGTACCCGGTGGACGGCCCGGCGTGGGAGCGTACGGCGGTCTCGCACTACACCGCGTACGCCGCGATGCTCCACGAGGACCGGGGCTGGCGGCAGCTCTTTCCGGCCCTTCCCACCGAGGACGAGGCGCGGACGGATCTCCGTGACGTCCTGCGTGTACGGGCCCTGGACGGGGGCGAGTTGGGCCCGCGCTTCGAGCGAGCGGCCGAGGCGGTGGCGGACGGCGAGGACCAGGTGATCATCGGTGACGACGTGTACCGGCTCGTACGCGTCGAGGAGACCGTGATCATGACCGACCACGGTCCGCAGACACCACAGCGGCATGACCGGGAGTTCCCGGCGATGCTCGACGAGCGACCGGGGCCCCGGGGGCCGGGACGGCCTCTGGACCGCTGACCGCGCGCGACACCGGCGTGGTGCCCGTCCCACGGCGCATCGGCCGTCGGGACTCTCCGCCGACGGTGGGCGGCGCGGTCACCGTGTCCGTCCACGATGACCGCTGCCCGGCGTGCGGCACCCGACAGGACACGCCCTACCGGGCGGACCGGATCGGGATGCGGGCCGCCGAGAACTGCACGGGCAGGGAGACCGGGACCCGGGTCCAGGGCGACAGACGCCAGGCCACCTTGTCGGCCGGGATGCTGAGCATCATGTCCGGCAGCAGGTGCAGAGCGGTGTTCACCGCGGTACGGGTGATCAGCCGCGCGGGCACCTGCGCCGGGCATACATGAGGGCCGGCCGAGAAGGCCAGATGCGCCCGGTTGCCCGGGTCTCCCGCGCTGTCCTCGTCGGGCCGGATCGCCGGATCGTCGTTGGCGGCGGCGATCCCCAGGATCAGTACGTCACCGCGCCGGATGAGCCGGCCGCCCAACTCCGTGTCGCGCAGCGCGTACCGGGCCGGCATGTTGTTCATCGGGGGATCGCGCCACAGCGCCTCGTCGAGTGCGTCGTCCACACCGAGCCGGCCACCGTGCAGCCGGGCGGCGAACCGCGGGTCGGTGAGCATCAGCCGGAGCGTGTGGGAGATCCAGGCGTTGACCCCCTCGGTACCTGAGGAGATCATCACCACCATCGACTGGAGGCGTTCCGCTTCGCTGTTGAGATTCGGGTGGTTGATGAAGGCCGTGGTGAGATCGTCGGTCGGGTTGTTCTGCCGCTCGCGCAGCGTGTCGATCAGGATTTCCTCGAAATGACGGTTGCCGTCCTGCGAATCGCCCGCGCTGCCGAACAGCGCGATGAGCGCGCGCCGAAGCTCCTGGCCCTCGGTGCTGTCGAGCCCGAACAACGACGCGATGGACAACAACGGCACGATCGTCGCGTACTCGCTCACCAGGTCCGCCCGGCCGTGCTGGGAGAACTCCGCGATCAGCTCCGTACACACCGACTCGACCTGGCGGCGTGCCCTGCGCTGGTCGATGCGTGCGACCCCGTCGTCCAGCGGCTGACGCAGCCGGCGGTGCTCGGGGCCGTCGGCCCCGACCACATTGGCCCGCCAGGCCATCATCGGGAGCAGTCCCGAACGCGGCGAGACCACACCGTCTTTGAGATCCCGCCAGTTACGGGCGTCGCGGGAGTAGACCTGCTCCTGGCGGGTGATGGTCAGCAGTTCCCGGTAGCCCATGACGAGCCAGGCGTGTACGCCCGGCTCCAGCTCCACCTTGGCCACATTGCCCCAGTCCTCACGCAGCCGGCGGTAGACCTCGCGAGGCTCGGTCGCACCGGTCGCCGTGGACAGGGGCAGCAGGTCCGTACCGTAGTCGTGCACGGGACATTCCGGCGGCGGGGAGTGCGGGGAGACACTGTTCATGAGGCGGTCTCCCTGGCCCGCACGGCGCCGACGTTCAGTACGTATTCGACCAGGCTGATCAGCGAGTTCACCGACGGGGTGCGCTCCCGTGCGTCGCACATCACCACGGGTGTCGTCGGCAAGAGGTCGAGCGCGCGCCGTAGTTCCTCCGGTCCGTACACCTCACTGTCGGGGAACTGGTTGACGGCGACCGCGAACGGCAGCCCGCGCAGCTCCAGTTGTTCCAGGACGTCGAAGCTGTCCTCCAGCCTGCGGGTGTCCACGATCACGAGCACACCGAGAGCGCCCTCCGCGAGCCCGTCCCACAGATCCCAGAACCGCCGCTGCCCCGGGGTGCCGAACAGGTAGAGGACGAGGCGGGAGTTGAGGGTGATCCTGCCGAAGTCCATGGCGACGGTGGTGGTGGTCTTGGTGTCCGTGCAGGCCAGGTCGTCCACGCCGACACTGGCCTCGGTCATCACCTCCTCGGTGCGCAGCGGTTCGATCTCGCTGACAGAGCCGACCAGTGTGGTCTTCCCGACGCCGAACGCGCCCACCACGAGGATCTTGACGGCCTGCTGGACAGTGTCGGGCAAATAGCGGTCAGCGGAGCCGACGGAGACCATCCAGTACCTCCTGAAGCAGTTGCGATTCGGGCAGAACAGCCTGGGGAATGCTGGAACGCGCCGACAGATGACCGCTGTCGACGAGATCGGATGCCAGCACCTTCACCAGGCTGACCGGCAGTTCGAGATGGGCGGCGGCCTCCGCGAGGGACAGCAGCCGCTCGCACATCCGCACCAGCGCGCGTTCCTCCCGTGTCGCGGAGACCGGCAGCTCGGGCACGGGATCCGCCGCGATGAGGAGGGCCTCGATACCTACGGTGTTACTGCTGGGTCGGGAGCGCCCCTTGGTGATGACATAAGGACGTAACGCACTGGCCGCGTATTCACCGTCCGGCCCACTCACCGAGCGGATTCCCGTCGGGGCGGACTGCTCAGGTTCCCGGCACCGATCTTCATGACCTGCGCCTGCATCTGCCGGGCGACCAGTTTCGGATCCACCACGGGGCCGGTCACCACCCCGAGATGGGCGCCCTTCGCGCTCCGCATGAACAGAAATCCGCCGTTGAACTCCACCATCTGCTGACGGACGGCTCCGCCCTCCTCACCGAACTCCCGTCCCAGGCTGCGCGCGAGGGACTGCAGGCCCGAACAGTTCGCCGACAGACGGTCGGCGGAGTCCCGGTCCATCCCCTCGGAACTGGCCAGGAGCAGACCGTCCGCGCTGAAGACGATCACCTCTCGTACCCCGGGCACCGCGGCGACCTCAGCGATCATCCAGCCGCGCTGCTCCGGGTTCTCCACATAACTCATGCTCAGCTCTGTCCTTCCGGGGAATCGGCGGTGGGGGAGGAAGGGCCGTCCTGGCCCTCGTACAGAACGGAGCCGGACGGCGGGGCGGACTGGCCGCCCTCGAGGAACTGCTCCATCCAGTCACCGGCCTCCTCCGGTGTGCCCGGCGGTGTGACGGCGGTGGGAGCCGCCTCGACCGCGGGAGCGTATTCGTCGCGTCGCGAACGGCGCTGGGGCAGCCGGGGCACGGCCTGTCCGGGATCTGACGGCGCCTCGGGTCCCGCGGTGCCCAGGATCACCGAGCCGGCGACCGGCGGTACGGCGGCGGTCACCGCCAGGCGTCCGGTGAGAGCCGGTCCGAACGGGGTACGGACCGTGTCGGGCGGAGAAGCGGGATGCGGTAACCGGGGCGTCGGGGGCGCGGACCGGACGGGCGGCGCCGTACCGGCGGGGGCGAGCGTCTCCAGCGCGTGCGCCGGGACCAGGACCACGGCGCGGATACCGCCGTACGGCGAGGGCCCCAGGTCCACGTCGAAGCCGTGCCGGTCGGCGAAGCGGCCGACGACGGCGAAGCCGGTCTGCGGGATCTCGCCGACCTCGCCGACGCCCAGGAGGCGGCGGCCGGAGACGATTTCGCGTGCCTCGGACAGCCGGTACTCGTCCATGCCCAGTCCACCGTCGTCCACTTCGACGACCGCGCCGCGCTGCACCGTACGCACGGTCACGGGCACACCCGTGCGTGGCGGTGAGTACTCGGTGGCGTTGGCGAGCAACTCCGCCAGGAGGTGGATGAGCGGTTCGACGATCGACGGTGTGACACCGACGTCCGGGTCGCCGGTGACCTCGATACGGTTGAAGGCCACGATCCGCCCGGAGGCGGCCCGGACCACGTCCACCATCGCCAGCGGCTTCTGCCACTGCTGTCCGGGCCACTCGCCGCACAGCACCTTGAGGCTCTGCGCGTGCCGGGCCTGCTGCGTCGCCGCGTGGTCCACGCGCATCGTGGTCTCGAGGAGATCGGCGTCGCCGGGGTGGCGGTCGGCCAGTCCGGTCACCGCGGCCTGGATCCGGTGGGCCGAGGTCTGGACCCGGCTCGCCAGCTCGACCAGCGCCAGCCGCTGCGACTCCTCGCGGTTGTCGACCGCCTCGGAGACCTCGGTCAGGAGCCGGTCGAACCACTCCGCCACCGCCTCGCCCAGCCACTCACCGCTGTGTACCGGTGCGGGAATCTTCGTCCGGGTGAGCGCGGCGGGAAGCCGCTCCTTGACGAGATGTTCCACTTCCTCCCGGACCACTTCGGTCTGCTGATGGGCGCGTTGCTCGAGATACGACCGCCAGCCGGCGTCGCGCCGGGCGGCGTCGGCCTCCCGCCCCCGGATCTCGTCCCGGTAGCGGGCCACGTCGGACTCGGCGCGCTGGTGCTGTGCGCGCAGGCTCGCCAGAGCGATCAGCACGAGCAGGGCAACCACGCCGTACGCCACGGCCGCACCGGCATCGAAGTGCGCGATGGGCACCACTGATCCGGAGAACGCGGCGAGGGCGACCACCAGTACGGTCGGCCAAAGCCACTGCGACCTGCGGGACTGAGGAGAGGGCGCGGGGGAACGTGCCATGGAAAACCTTCGAGTTGGCTGAGAATCATGGTCTGGCGGATATCACCCGGAAGTCGTCACGGGGAGCGAAGGCGGCGCGAGGGCAGTATGACTGCCGGGTGCGAGGGCATCGGGCAGTGGGCTCTGTCGGTTTCACCACGGCCTTGTGACTTGATCATGAGATCAACTATCTCTTCACCAGATGTTGTTGGCAGAGCGTATCCCCGACCGGCCACCACCGGCGGCACATGAATAATTCGGAGAAGCGGGAAACCATGCCGCGAGACTCACCTATTCGGCTTGGTACTCGGGGTGATTCGCGGGGGGTCGCGTTTTTGTTCCCAGGGTGACAGGGAGGGGAATGGTTGACGAATGAGCAAAGAAAAGGCAAAAGCGGCAGAGGTGCTTCCGGATAATACGCGGAAGAGACGCAACACAAGAATCACAGGAAGCGCGTGCGCAACAGAAATCACATGGAGAGGAAAGGGAAGGACACCGGCATGGTGAGCGCCCGCCGGCGGTCCCGTGCGGGCTTCGCGTGACCTCGTGCCGCCTCCTGCGGCTGATCGGGGCGGCGGGTGATTCGCGGGCCGGACGAGAGGCGCGATCACTTACGGTGAGAGCCTGCCGGGCCCTTGGGTGACGGCCGCTCAGGACGCCGACGGGTAACCGCTGGGGGACGTGAGGGGCCCGCGGGCGCCGGGTGCCTGGTGGTACAGGAAGGAATGGGTCGCCAGTGGTTCTGAAGACGTTCAGGTGGTCGTTCGCGGTCACCGCCGCCGGCCTCGCGGTCGGGGGACTCTACGACGGCTGGGCCGCATTGGGGATCGTCGCCGTCCTGGCGGTCCTGGAGGTCTCGCTGTCCTTCGACAACGCGGTGATCAACGCCGGGATCCTGAAGAGGATGAGCGCCTTCTGGCAGACCATCTTCCTCACGATCGGCGTGCTGATCGCGGTCTTCGGCATGCGGCTCGTCTTTCCTGTCCTGATCGTCGCGATCACCGCCAGGATCGGCCCCGTCGAGGCGGTCGAACTGGCGCTGAACGACAAGGACAGGTACCAGCAGCTGGTGACCGACGCGCATCCGTCGATCGCCGCCTTCGGTGGTGTCTTCCTGCTGATGATCTTCCTCAACTTCATTTTCGAGGACCGCGACATCAAGTGGCAGGCATGGCTGGAGCGGCCCCTGGCCAAGCTCGGCAAGGTCGACATGCTCGCGGTCTGCATCGCGCTGGTCGTCCTGCTCGTCGCGTCGATGACGGTCGCCACCCACGCCCATCAGCACGGCGGTGAACACGCCGACAAGGCCCAGACGGTACTGACCTCCGGCGTCGCGGGCCTCATCACCTATCTGGTGGTGAGCGGTCTCTCCAGCTTCTTCGAGAACCGGATCGAGGAAGAGGAGGAACGCGGGGACGAGGCCGAGAAGGCCGCCGAGACAACGGCCGCCGCGAGGAACGGCGCCGGGAGCGGTTCGGTGGCCGCGCTGACCGGCAGGGCCGCGTTCTTCACGTTCCTCTACCTGGAGGTCATCGACGCGTCGTTCTCGTTCGACGGTGTCATCGGCGCCTTCGCCATCACCAACGACATCGTGCTGATGGCCCTCGGCCTGGGCATCGGCGCCATGTACGTCCGGTCGCTCACCGTCTACCTGGTCCGCCAGGGGACTCTGGACGACTACGTCTACCTGGAGCACGGAGCGCACTACGCGATCGGCGCGCTCGCCGTGATCCTTCTCGTCACCATCCAGTACGAGATCAGCGAGATCGTCACCGGTCTCGTCGGAGTCGTCCTGATCGGCTGGTCCTTCTGGTCCTCGGTCCGCCGCAACGCCCGCCACACGCGCGACGCCGCACCACACGATCCGGCAGAGCGCGACACCCCGTAAACGGTCCGCCCGGGTCTCCGATCCGGCGCCGGGGCCGCGTCAGGCGGTCGTGACGGTGAACAGGCCGCCGTCGGGGTCACGGACCGTGACCTCACGCCCGCCGCGGGCGGTGACCGGTGAGGCGAGGACGACGCCTCCGGCGGCGCCGGCCGCCCCGGCCGCCGCGTCCACGTCGGCCACCCGGAAGGACACATGCCACCGGGGCCGGACCTGCGGGTCGGGGGCGCTCTCGACCGCCCCGCCGCGCAACGCCGCGACCATGTGCGTACCGTCGCGCACCAGCACCTGCTCGTTCTCGTACCGGACCTCGCAGCTGTCCCGTTCCTCCGACCCCCAGTCGAGGACCTGCCCGTAGAAGATGGCGGCGGCGAACGCGTCCCGGGTCCGCAGTTCCAGCCGGGCGGGCCCACTGCCCTGCCCCACGGACCAGCCGGGGATCGTCCGTCCTTCCCAGAGCCCGAACACGGCGCCGTCCGGGTCGGC
Organism: Streptomyces sp. NPDC088116; assembly: GCF_044741745.1. Classification (NCBI taxonomy): domain Bacteria; kingdom Bacillati; phylum Actinomycetota; class Actinomycetes; order Kitasatosporales; family Streptomycetaceae; genus Streptomyces; species Streptomyces sp. NPDC088116. The sequence goes on from NZ_JBIUTF010000003.1 coordinate 944,231, forward strand.
GGCGAGAACGGCGCGGCCGGTGTTCATGGCGAGGGGCCCCACGGCCACGGTGGCGCCTCGCTCCCGGACCCGGGCGGTGGTCGCGTCGGCGTCGTCCACCACGAAGTACGGAGTCCACGCGACGGCGGCCTGAAGGCTGGAGGCAAGCGCTCCCATACCCGCGACGGGCTCCCCGTCGGCGAGCGCGACGGAGAACTCGTCGCCCAACGACGTGGGCCGGAAGGACCAGCCGAGGACCGCACCGTAGAACTCCTGGGAGGCCTGGAGATCACGGGCCATCAGACTCACCCAGCACGGGGCCCCGGGCACGGGATGACGTGACGCCGGCATGCTCTGGTCCACACTCCTTTCGCGTCGTGGGCGGGACGGACCTGGTCCGGCCCCCGTGGTCATGCTTCCCCCGGCCGTGCCACCGCGCATGTCGGCACGGCCGGAGACGGAGCCGGGGTCCCGAGGTTTCAGCCCATGGCCCGGTCGAGGTTGATCGCCGAGCTGATCAGGGCGAGATGGGTGAACGCCTGCGGGAAGTTGCCCAGGTGCTCACCGGTGAGCCCGATCTGCTCCGCGTACAGGCCCACATGGTTGGCGTAGGTGAACATCTTCTCCAGCGCCAGCCGTGCCTGTTCCACCTCGCCGCTGCGGGCGAGCGCCTCCACCCACCAGAACGAGCAGATGGAGAAGGTGCCCTCGGTGCCGTCCAGGCCGTCGGGGGCCTGCTCAGGGTCGTAACGGAACACCAGGCTGTCCACCACCAGCCGGCCCGCGATGGCGTCGACGGTGGACAGGAACCGCGGATCCACCGGCGAGACGAACTTGACCATGGGCATCAGCAGCAGCGAGGCGTCCAGGATGTTCTCGGGAGGAGTGCCGGCGTCCGCGGACAGGCGCTGGACGAAGGTGCACGCCTGCGGATCCCAGCCACGCGCCATGATCTGGTGGTAGATCTGGTCACGGACGGAGGTCCAGCGGCCCAGGTCGCCGGGCAGGCCGCGCTGGCGCGCCATCCTGATCATGCGCTCGACCGCGACCCAGCACATGAGCCGCGAATAGGTGTGGTGCTGCCGGCCGGCCCGGGTCTCCCAGATGCTCTGGTCGACGCTGTCCCAGTGCTCCAGCAGCCAGTCCAGAATGGCGCAGAGATCCGTCCAGCTCTCGTGCGAGATACCCGCGCCGTATTTGTTGAACAGGTAGATCGAGTCGATCAGTTCGCCGTAGATGTCCAGTTGCCGCTGACCGCTTGCGTTGTTCCCGGTACGGACCGGGCGCGAGCCCCGGTAGCCCTCCAGATGCTCGAGCGTCTCCTCGGGGAGATCGGCGTTCCCGTCGATGGAGTACACGACGCGCAGCGGGCCCTCGCGGCCGTCGGTCGCCGAGCGCAGGCGCTCGGTCAGCCAGTCCATGAACCCCTGGGCCTCCTGGGTGAATCCCAGCCGCAACAGCGCGTACAGCGAGAAGGCGGCATCGCGGATCCACACGTACCGGTAGTCCCAGTTGCGCGCGCCGCCCACCTGTTCGGGCAGTCCGAGAGTGGGCGCGGCGACGATGGCACCGGTCGGCTCGTGGGTCAGCATCTTGAGGGTCAGCGCCGAGCGGTGGACCATCTCCCGCCAGCGGCCGGTGTACATGGACTGGCTCAGCCAGCGGCGCCAGAAGGCCACGGTGGCTTCGAAGAGCTCTTCGGCGGTCTCGGCGTCGACCGTGCCCGTACCGGAGCCCTCCGGGCCCGAGAAGTCCGAGGCGCCGGGGCAGCCGGAGGCGTCGGTCGTTTCGAGGACGAACAGCGCCGTCTCGCCCTCGGACAGGTCGAACTCCGCGTGGGCGTCGGTGTCGTCGAGGTCCAGCCCGACGGACGCCCGCAGCAGGAGAGTGAGGGACTCGCCGGTGAACCGCACGCCGTCGGGTGTCCGGTCCAGCCGGTGCCGGTCCCGGCCGTAGTCCATGCGCGGTGCGATGCGCACGGCCAGCCGCATCCGCCCGCGTACGTTGACCACCCGCCGGACGAGCCGCTGCCGGTGCCCGGGGTCCCGCTCCCGCCGGATCGGCATGAAGTCCTGGACCTCCACGATGCCGTCGGGGGTGAGCATCCGGGTGATCAGGATGTTGGTGTCGGGGAAGTAGAACTGGTCACAGGTGGCGCTCTCGTACATCGGCTCCATGGTCCAGAAGCCGCCCCGCCGTGCGTCGAGCAGAGCCCCGAAGACACTGGGGGAGTCGAAGCGGGGCACGCAGAACCAGTCGATACGGCCGTCGGTGCCCACCAGGGCGGCGGTGCGCAGGTCGCCGATCAGGCCGTGCCCGGCGATCGGCAGATACTCCTCGCCCCACTCGCCCCGGGGCCGTGACGTCGTCTCCTGATCGTCCTGGTTCATCCCGTCGAGTCTCGCGCACGGGCGGTGTGCCCGCACGCCGGTTCACGTCGTCGTACGGCCCCGGGACGCCGTGCCGGTCCGGTGTGTCACGCGGATGTCTGCCCGTGGCCGGGTTCACCGCCGGCGGTGCCGTTGATCTTCTCGATCGCCTGCCGCGCGTGCTCACCGGGTGTGCGGGCCGTCAGGGACGAGACGCTGGAGGCCGCGGCGGGCGGCGCGGCGGTGGGCAGCGCGGCGGACGGTGTGGCGGCCGGTGCGGTGGCCGGCCAGTCCTGTGCGGGCTTCGCGTGGTGGGCGGTCCGGGTGCGCAGCCGGTGGCTCGCGGCTTCGTCGAGGCTGACGGGACGCTTGATCTGGGCGGCGAGCCGGCTGGCCTCCTGTCCCAGCGCGGCAACGTCCTCCCACGCCAGCCGCACCACCAGACGGAGTTCGGCCTCCCCGCCGGGGAGAGCGTGGAGCGGGGCGTTGACGGGGTCGTTCATGAGCGGGTCCTCCGGGTCTCGGGCGGGCGGACCTGGCGGGGAAGGCCGCGCACCGGAACAGATACGGGTACGCAGAGGGATACGGGCATGTCCCCCGGCGCGTTCACCCGCCGCGGCGATGATCCGCGACGGGCCCGCGAAGCCGGTGAGAGGTCGGCGTCAGCAGGTCCGCAGCAGGTCGGGTGCGTCATTCGGGGGCCGGCGGGGCAGGACCGGCCCGGCGCCCCCGTACCCGCAGGAGCATGAGGACGGACGCCAGAGCCGCGAGGGCGCACCAGGTGGAGATGAACTCCAGGCGCCACAGCGCCGCGCAGAGGACCGCGCCGCACGCCACGACCACGCCCAGCAGCCGTACCGCCGGATCAGCGCCCAGGAGCAGGGAGCCGACGGTGGCCAGGAGGTAGCCCACCACGACCAGGGGGGCGTACGGCACGTCGAGGGCGTATCCGACGGTGTGGCCCCGGACCTCGGCTGTGACCGTCCGGGTGGCGAGACAGTACGCGAGCCATGCGGCGGTGACGCACCCGGCGGCCACCGGGACCAGCAGCCGGCGCCGGGCCTGTGGCGGGGCGGCGAGCAGCACGCCGAGCGGCACCCACACCGGCGGCAGGGGCAGGGCGACGACCGCCCACGCGAGGGTGGCCGGGCCCGCGCCGCCGCCGGAGCGCCACACGACCGACTCGACGATCTGATGGGCGCCGAGGAGCAGCGGCAGCGCGGCGAGCGGCAGGTCGCGCGCCCGGCGCACCCGCGCGACGCAGACCACGCCGATCGTGGCGATACCGGCGCCCGCCACGAGATCGGCCGTCGCGCTCCAGCACATGAGGCCACCCAGAAGCATCGGCAACGAGGAACCATCAGATAACGCGTATCGCGCGCCCTGCGCGACCCGGTGCCCGGACGCGGTGTTCGTGTCGGCCGTGGAATCCTCCGTGTGAACCTCCGGCTCCAGTGCGCGGAAATCTGGTCCGCCGGTCACAGATATACCTCTCCTGGGAGGGCAGCGTTTCCGCCGGTTCCCGGATATCTGCGTTCGCCGGTGCAGAATTCAGCCCGAAGTGCGGTGAGGATTTATGCCGTGACAGGTGGAGCGATAACACCAGCCGTACCCGCCCGCTTGCACCGTGCTACTGTTGATCTCAGTTGCGTTTGTGGTTCCCAAAGACTTCAAGTGCTCTTACCGGCTCAATGTGCTGGTGGGTGCGCTTTTGTATTTCCGGTGTTGTTTTCCGGACGGGGTAATCATCGCGGCGATGCGGGGTTCGCACAGTGCGGGCCCCCGGGCAATGCCCCGAAGGAGATTTCAGACATGGCCAGTGGCACCGTGAAGTGGTTCAACGCCGAAAAGGGCTTCGGCTTCATCGAGCAGGACGGCGGCGGCGCCGACGTCTTCGCGCACTACTCGAACATCGCGACCCAGGGCTTCCGTGAGCTCCAGGAAGGCCAGAAGGTCACCTTCGACGTCACGCAGGGCCAGAAGGGCCCGCAGGCGGAGAACATCGTTCCCGCCTGACGCCGGTCGAATGACGTAGCTGGGGCCCGCACCTTGAGATGCGGGCCCCAGCTCGTTGCTTTGTACGGAGCGCGCCGACGTGGCTCCGTTTCGGTATGCAATCCGGCTCGTTCTTGCGATTCTTCGTGCGGTTGTTTCCTGCCAGGAATTCTCGATACGTGCCGCATCGAGAAAGGTTCTGAATGAACCGCACAGCACGCACGAACGACCGTTACTCCCGTACGCGTACGGGTGGACCCGCCGGCTCAGGTTCGAGCAGGGGCGGCCGATTCGGTTCGCAGGCTCCGAACCGGTCGGGTTCGCAGGGCCGTTCGGGAGCCCCCGGCCGTTCCGGCGGCTACGGGCGCAGGTCCGCGGCGCCGAAGGAGTTCGCTCTGCCGGTCACCATCACCCCGGCCCTGCCCGCGGTGGCGTCCTTCGCCGAACTGGACTTTCCGGCCGAGCTGTTGGGGGTGCTCACCGGCCTCGGGGTCAACGAGCCCTTCCCGATCCAGGCGGCCACGCTGCCGAACTCGCTGGCCGGACGTGACGTCCTGGGCCGGGGGCGTACGGGATCGGGCAAGACCCTCGCATTCGGCCTGGCCATGCTCGTCCGCACCGCCGGGCAGCGCGCCCAGCCCCGCCAGCCGCTGGCCCTGGTCCTCGTCCCGACGCGGGAGCTGGCGCAGCAGGTCACCGACGCGCTCACGCCGTACGCCCGTTCGCTGAAGCTGCGGCTGGCGACGGTCGTCGGGGGCATGTCCATCGGGCGGCAGGCCAGTGCGCTGCGTGGCGGGGCCGAGATCGTCGTCGCCACCCCGGGGCGTCTGAAGGACCTGATCGAGCGTGGTGACTGCCGCCTGGACCGGGTGGCCATCACCGTGCTGGACGAGGCCGACCAGATGGCCGACATGGGCTTCATGCCCCAGGTCACCGAGCTGCTCGACCAGGTGCGCACCGACGGGCAGCGGATGCTGTTCTCGGCGACCCTGGACCGTAACGTCGACCTCCTGGTGCGGCGCTACCTGCACGACCCGGTGGTCCACTCGGTCGACCCGTCGGCGGGGGCGGTCACCACGATGGAGCACCACGTCCTGCATGTGCACGGCGCGGACAAGTACGCGACCACGACCGAGATCGCGGCCCGTGACGGGCGGGTGCTGATGTTCCTGGACACCAAGCACGCCGTCGACCGGCTGACCGAGCACCTGCTGAACAGCGGTGTACGGGCTGCCGCGCTGCACGGCGGCAAGTCCCAGCCCCAGCGCACCCGTACCCTGACCCAGTTCAAGAACGGTCATGTCACGGTGCTGGTGGCCACCAATGTCGCGGCACGCGGTATCCATGTCGACAACCTCGACCTCGTCGTCAACGTCGACCCGCCGAGCGACCACAAGGACTACCTGCACCGGGGCGGCCGTACCGCCCGCGCGGGCGAGTCCGGCAGTGTCGTCACCCTGGTGCTGCCCAACCAGCGCCGCGAGATGAGCCGTCTGATGGCGGACGCCGGCATCACTCCGCAGACCACCCAGGTCCGCTCCGGCGAGGCCGAGTTGAGCCGGATCACGGGTGCCCAGGCGCCCTCGGGTGTTCCTGTCACCGTGAGCACGCCGGCCCCCGAGCGGGCCAAGCGCGGTTCCGGCCCGTCGCGTGGCCGTGGCGGCCGGTCCGGCAGTCAGGGCCGCCGTTCCTCCGCGTCCGCCAAGGGACGTACGGGCACCTCGCCGGGCCAGTCCTCGCGCGGCAACGCCGCGTAGGCATCGGCGCGTTCGGGTCCTTCGGACCGCGCCGCGAATCACGGAAGAGCCCCGGTACCAGTCGGTACCGGGGCGGGGTGAGCGGATCGACGGGGTGCCGCGGCCGGTCTCAGCCGTCGGAGTAGCTGAAGTCTCCTGCCGTCCAGGCGCTCACGTCCTTGATGGCGATGCGGTACATCCCGCCGGTCTCGGGGATGCCCACACTGCCCTGAAGAATGCGCGCGACGTGGAAGTGCAGATGGGTGGGCGGTTCGTCCCGCTGCCGCGAGCGGGCGCGGGCACGGGCCGATGTGAAGATGGCGGCGAACGGGCCCAGTTGCGCCGAGTCCGCCAGCACCTCGGCCACGCGCTCCCTCCAGACCACTTCGGGAGCCAGCCGTCCTGTGATGACGGCTCCTTGGACGACCACGGTGAGAGACATCTGATTGCTTTGCTCGGACTCCACCGTGGCGGCGATGTCAACAAGCAGATGATCAGGCTTCGACATGGGCGCCGACTCTACTACGCGGGCGTGCCGGTGGGGCCGGGCCCCGGCCGGTCAGGGAAGGTGTTTCGCGCGGGTGATCCGCGTCAGGTGGTAGTAGTCGGCGACGCATTCGGCCGGCCACGTCCGGTGTCCGCCGCCGAGGAACGGCTCTGTCATCCCGCCGACCGACAGCGGTTTGTACGGGAGTACCCGCGCGCCGTGCGCCGCCCGCATGCGCAGCCACCGGTCCTGGTGGTCCCACTGTTCGGCCCGTACCCGCATGTCGTGGCCCAACCGGTCCAGGGGGACGGTCAGTTGGGCGCAGGTGGCCACGCACACCACCACCGCGGACGCGGTCACCAGGCCCGTATGCCGGGCGCGGCGTCGTAGCGCGCGGCCCAGAAGGGCTCCGGCGCCGGTGAGCAACAGGACGTACAGCAGGAGGTAGTCGTTCCACGTCCGTGACGCCTGCACCACCCCGGCACCGAAGAGGGGATAGGTGATGACGGTGCAGAGACAGCCGGAGACGAGGAAGGTGAGGGCGCCGGCGGAGATCAGGAGGAGCGGGCGGCACGGCAGCAGCACCGGCGTACGCGCCCCGGGGCTCTGCTCCTGGCCCGGCTTCCGGTTCCGGTCGGCCCGGCTCCCGCCGCGGACCGGCAGCCCCAGCAGTCCCAACAGCACTCCGGCCGCGAACACACCGGCGTACTGCCAGGTCGATGCGACGGTCCCCAGGATCTCCGTGAAGGCCCGCAGGGATCGCCCCAGCGAGTCGGGCGCGAACATGGAGATGGTGCCCGCGCCGTACCGCGCACGCCGGTTGGCCGACCCCGGCGAGGTGAGCAGGACAAGGGTCCCGACGGCGATCCCGGCCATGCCGGTCAGACACCAGGCGCGCGCGTAGGCCCGTACGGGCGCGGTGAGGGTTCTGCCGCTGAGGAGAACCACCGCGCAGAGCACCACCAGGGAGACGGCCGAGGTCTCCTCCGAGAGTGTGCCGATGAAGCAGCCTGTGACGAACGCGGCGGTGAGAGCCGCCGTCCTGCCGCCGCGCGAGCGGGCCCACCGCAGAGGAAGCGCGCAGGCGCAGGCCAGTACGGGGGCCATGGTGTGCGAGACGGATGAGGCGGGCCAGTAGAACGTCTTGTAGGTGTTGGGTGTCGCGAGGAGAAACACCGCTGTCATCAGGGACGCGACGAGCAGCGGGAAACCGTGTGGCACCGTCCGGCCGGCCAGGCGCAGGAACAGAAGGGTCACGGACCACAACAGACCCAGCATCAGGGCGCCGCTGACCAGCCCGAACCACTGGTGGCCGGCGACCCCGGACTTCGCGTACAGCCCGACCAGCAGACCGTTGCCGAGGCGGCCGTTGTCCGTGAGGTAGAACCGCCCCACCAGACCGGCGATGCCGTGGTCACGCACACCGGGCAGAAAACACCACTCGTCCGCGCCCGGACGGACGTGCCGGCCGAGCCATGAGGCGCGGCCGAGGAGGCCGAGGGACAGCAGCGCGAGCCCCAGTGTCCAGAAGGCCGCCCCTGAACGCGTCCTTCCGTCACGGCTGTTCCGCCGGCCCGGTGGGAACACCGGGGAAAGGGCGGACTTCATGACTCCGAACGCGCTTGCCCGACGGACGACGCCGACGGACCGCCGGACGGCAACGGGGCCGGGGACGCGTCCGTTTCGCGGACGACATAGTGCGGGCGGTGTTTTGTCTCGTGATAGATCCGGCCCACGTATTCCCCGATGACGCCGAGCGTGGCGAGCTGGATTCCGCTCAGCCCCACGATGCCGGTCATCAAACTGGTGTAGCCCGGTGCGTCGACACCGTTCAGGGCGACATTCGTGATGATCCACAGGGCATAGGCGAGGGCGGAGAGGAAGAGCCACAGACCGGTGTGGATCGCCAGGCGCAGCGGACGGCTGTTGAAGGAGAGCAGCCCGTCGATGCCGTAGTTGAGCAGATTCCGGCCGCCCCACTTGGAATGCCCGGCCGCGCGTCGGACATTGCGGTAGGTGAAGCCGGCCGTGTCGAATCCGATCCAGGAGAAGATTCCCTTGGAGAATCTGTTGCTCTCCGGCAGGGACAGCACACTGTCCACCGCGTGACGCGACAGCAGCCTGAAATCACCGGCCCCGTCGACCACTTCCACGTCCATGCAGCGTCGCACCAGCTGGTAATAGACCCTGCTCAGCACGGTGCGCAGGACGCCCTCACCCGTGCGGTCGCGTTGTGCCACGACCTGGTCGTAGCCGTGCCGGTGCAATTCCAGCATGCGGGGGACCAATTCGGGCGGGTGCTGGAGGTCGGCGTCCATGAGAACCACCGCCTCGCCCCGGGACATCCGCAGTCCGGCGAGTATGGCGGCTTCCTTGCCGAAATTGCGGCTGAACGAGGTGTAACGGACCCGCGGGTCCGATCGGGCGAGCTCCCGCAACTGCCACCGGGTCCGGTCGCGGCTGCCGTCGTCCACGTAACAGATCTCAAACGTCTGCCCGGTCGGTTCGAGGGCGGTGACCAGCGCGGCGTGAAAGGCCTCGATCACCTCGGTCTCGTTGAAACACGGTACGACGACTGAAACCTGAAGCATGGTCATCTCGCTCCACGTGCCCGTGCCAGTTGGCATTCCCAGGGTTGAGAGGGTGTCCGGCGTCGCTCGCACCATGATCCGGATCTGTCACGGAATGAGGTGGGCGAGTCTTCGAAGTGCCTGGGGATTCACCGCACGCGTATCGGTGCCGACGGAGTGCGTGTCCGTGGAAAGAGGGGTGATGGATTCTTCCTCACTCTTCTTCCTCCGGTTTCGTGCCGTATATCCGATGCCGTGGCAACCATAGGATTTATCGATCTTCCGCTCAAGTGTCGCGGCGGCATGGCGCGAAGTGGCTGGAACGTTGCCTCGGGAGCGCGTGGTGGTGTGGGGGGTGGTGGTTTGTCCGACAACAGGCCGACCGTCGTCGGATGGGTGGTCAGGGCGTGTTGTCGTTGGTCTGGGTGGGTACGCCTGGCATGCGGGTGTACGTGAGAGGGTCTCTGCCGCACCGACGGGTGCGCCAGTGGGTTTGTCACACCGTGTAGGCGCTTCCGGGCGGACGCTCGCATGGGGCATCATGGTTGCTGTGACCTTGAGCACAGTCCTTGCTCCGGGGGAAGACTTCGCATTTCACGGGCATGTCGGAGCGATATCCCACGCGTGATGCCGGGATGTCGGAGCTGGAAAAGGTCCGTTTACTGCCCGCTCATTAAATATCGCCTGCTACGGATTGTGTACCGATAATCGGCGGATCGTAACTTGTCGCGGAGCGTGACCAGTTGACCCTGAGCGAGCACAGCCAGTTGACTACCGACCAGTCAACTTCCCCTCGATTCGGGAGACGTCATGCGGATGCCGGGATCCGGCGAGCCCCTTGGGATCGTGTTGCCGAAATCGGTCATCGCGGTCAATCCGCTGCACCGTTCGTCACCACGTCTGACGGCTGTGGCCGCTCGTGCCGGGGCACTGAGTGTGCTGGAACTGCCTGTTGGCGACCCCAGGGGCGTCGCCGACACACTGGAGCGGACCTGCCGCTGGTCGACACTGCCGTTCGGCGTCCGGATTCGGCCCGGCTGCACTGCCACCGTCGCCGACCTGCCCGATCTCGTGGACACGGTCCTGCTCGCGGACCCCGGGCGGTCGCCCGAGGAGTTCGCCGGCCGACGGGTTCTGGTGGAAGTGACCGACCTGGCGGGCGCGCTCGACGCCTCCGGGACGGGAGCCGGGGACGGGCAGGGCGGCGGAGCCGCCGGACTGATCGTCCGCGGCGCCGAGAGCGGGGGCCGGGCCGGTGAGCTGAGCACCTTCGTCCTGCTCCAGCAGGTGCTGGCCAACTCCTCCGTCACACTGCCGGTCTGGGCCTGCGGAGGCATCGGGCCGCACACCGCCGCCGCCGCTGTCGCCGGAGGCGCGGCGGGCGTGGTGCTCGACACCCAGCTCGCGCTGTACGACGACGCGGGCCTGCCGACGGAGATCACCGGAGCGCTCACCGGCCTCGACGGCTCCGAGACCGTGCTGCACCACGGGATGCGGGTACTGCGCCGGCGTGGCCCCGGTGCCCCCGAACTCCCGGACGACGCAGGGGAGTTCGCTGCCATGATCGGCGGCGACGATCTCCGGACACAGTTCCTCCCCGTCGGCCAGGACGCCTTCCTCGCCGCCACCTTCACCAGTCGCTGGGCCACGGTGGGGGAAGCGGTCCGGGGCATCCGCGCGGCGATCGCCGCCGCGGTCGAGGACGACGCACCCGCCGCCGCGCTGGCCGCCGGATCGGCGGGAGCCCAGGCGCTGGGCACGCGGCTGCCGATCGCCCAGGGGCCGATGACCCGGGTCAGCGACGAGCCCGACTTCGCCGCGGCCGTCGCGGCCGGGGGCGGGCTGCCGTTCCTCGCGCTGGCCCTCGCGAGCGCGGACCGTACCCGGACGATGCTGGAGCGCACACGCGACGCCCTCGGGGACGCCCCGTGGGGCGTCGGTGTGCTCGGCTTCGCCGACGAGGAGATCAAGGCCGCCCAACTGGAGGTCGTACGGGAGCTGAGGCCGACCCACGCGATCATCGCGGGCGGCAGGCCCGCCCAGGCCGCGGCCCTGGAGGCGGAAGGCATCACCACCTTCCTGCATGTCCCCTCGCCGGGACTGCTGCGGCAGTTCCTCGCGGCCGGCGCGCGCCGGTTCATCTTCGAGGGCGCCGAGTGCGGCGGCCATGTGGGGCCGCGCAACAGCTTCCCGCTGTGGGAGGCCCAGACCGACATCCTGCTCGACTTCATCGCGGAAGCCGGCGCGGAAGCGGCCACCGGACTGACGGTGCTGTTCGCGGGCGGTATCCACGACGAACGCTCGGCAGCCATGGCCGCCGCCCTCGCCGCCCCGCTGACCCGCGCCGGAGCCGGCTTCGGCGTGCTGATGGGCACCGCGTACCTCTTCACCGAGGAAGCGGTCGATGCGGGCGCCATCCAACCGCTCTTCCAGCGGCAGATCGTCGACGCCGAGCGGACCGATCTGCTGGAGACCGCGCCGGGCCACGCCACCCGCTGCGCGCACAGCGCCATCACCGAGGACTTCGCCGGTCGCAAGGACCAACTGCGCGCACAGGGCGTGCCCGACCGCGAGATCTGGGAACACCTGGAGAAGTTCAACGTCGGCCGGCTGCGCCTCGCCAGCAAGGGGATCGAACGGGTCGGCGACGAACTGCGGCCGGTCGACGAGGAGCGTCAGGCGGACGAAGGCATGTTCATGGCGGGAGAGGTCTGCGTGCTGCGCGACTCCCGCACCACCGTCGCCGCGCTCCACACGTCCGTCGCCGACGGGGCCGCGGGATGGCTGCGCACCCGGGCCGCCGAACTCCGCGGCGAACTGGGCCTCGACACCGACAACACCGAGGAGCCCGCCCCCGAGCCGCTGCGCGTCGCAGTGGTGGGCATGGCGGGCATGTTCCCCGGCGCCCCGGACGTGGCCGAGTTCTGGGCCAACATCGTCGCGGGCAAGGACTGTGTGACCGAGGTCCCGGCCCACCGCTGGGACCCGGAGCGGTACTACGCGCCGGACGGCGACGGCGAACGCACCCCGTCGCGCTGGGGAGGCTTCCTGCCGGAGATCCCCTTCGACCCGCTGCGCTACGGCATACCGCCGGCCTCGCTGGCCGCCGTCGAACCCGTACAGCTGCTCGCGCTGGAGGCCGCGCGGCGCGCGCTGTCCGACGCGGGCTACGAGGGCGCGGGCACGGACCACGCCCGTACCTCCGTGGTGTTCGGCGCGGAAGCGGGCAGCGACCTGTCCAACGCGACCACCCTGCGCACCGTGCTCCCCGGCTATCTCGGCACCATCCCGCCCGCGCTCGACGAGCAGCTGCCCCGGCTGACCGAGGACTCCTTCCCCGGGATGCTCGCCAACGTCATCGCCGGGCGGATCGCCAACCGGCTCGACCTCGGAGGCGCCAACTACACCGTCGACGCCGCCTGCGCGTCCTCGCTCACCGCCGTGGACGTGGCCTGCAAGGAACTGGTCACCGGCACCAGTGACCTGGTGCTGTGCGGCGGCGCCGACCTGCACAACGGCATCAACGACTATCTGCTGTTCTCGTCCGTGCACGCGCTGTCCCCGACAGGCCGCTCCGCCACCTTCGACGGCGACGCCGACGGCATCGCGCTCGGCGAGGGCGTGGCCTGTGTGGTCCTCAAGCGGCTGGCCGACGCCGAGCGCGACGGGGACCGGATCTACGCCGTGATCGACGGTGTCGGCAGCGCGAGCGACGGCCGCGCCCTGGGGCTGACCGCGCCCCGGCCGGCCGGACAGCGCGCCGCGCTCACCCGTGCCTACCGCAACGCCGGGATCTCCCCCGCCGACGTGGGCCTGGTCGAGGCGCACGGCACCGGTACGGTAGTCGGCGACCGCACCGAACTGACCACGCTGACCGAGGTGTTCACCGAATCCGGTGCCCGGCCCGGCAGTTGTGCGGTCGGCTCGGTGAAGTCCCAGATCGGTCACACCAAGTGCGCGGCAGGACTGGCCGGACTGATCAAGACCACACTGGCGCTGTACCACGGGGTGAAACCGCCCACCCTGCACCTGCGGCAGCCCAACGCGGCCTGGGAGGGCGAGAGCAGCCCCTTCGCCTTCCACACCGCCGCCCGGCCGTGGGCCGCCGAGCCCGCGGACCGCATCGCCGGTGTGAGTGCCTTCGGCTTCGGCGGCACGAACTTCCATGTGGTCCTGCGCGCGTACGACCAGCCGCCGCCCGCCCACACGCTGGACGCGTGGCCGGCCGAGCTCTTCACCTTCCGGGGCCGGGACGCCGAGGCGGCCCGGCGGGCCGCGCGAGCCCTGCTGGACCTCGTACAGCGCGGCGGACAGTGGCGCCTGCGGGACTACGCCGCACACACGTCCCGCCGCAGTGACCAGGCCGCCGTCCGGGGTGAGCGGGTACGGATCGCCGTGGTCGCGGACAGCCTCGCCGGGCTGCCGGAACTGCTGCGCCGGGCGGCCGACGGAGAGCACGACCCGGCGAACGGCATCCACGCCGCGACCACCGAGGACACGGGCACCGGCGAGGACACCGGCACCGGCGAACTGGCCTTCCTCTTCCCCGGACAGGGCAGCCAGCGCCCCGGCATGCTCGCCGAACTCTTCGTCACCTTCCCCGAGTTGCAGCGCTACCTCCAGCTCGGCGCGCGCTGGGCGGACGCCCTCTACCCTCCGGCCGCCTTCGACGAGCAGGGGAAGGCCGGCCAGCTGGCCCGCATCACCGACACGGCCGTCGCCCAGCCCGCGCTCGGCGTGGTCGAACTCGCCTCGGCGGAGCTGCTGGCCACGCTGGGCGTACGGCCGGCCATGGCGGCGGGACACAGCTACGGCGAACTCGTCGCGCTCGGTGTGGCCGGCGCGCTCGCGCCGGGTGACGTCCTCAGCGCCAGCGCCGCGCGCGCCGAGGCCATCCTGGCCCAGGTCGAGGGGCGCGACGCCGGCACGATGGCGGCCGTCACCGCCACGCCCGAGCAGGTCGAGGAGGTCCTGCGGCAGGCCGGACTCGCCGAGGACGTCGTCGCCGCCAACCGCAACTCGCCCCAGCAGACCGTCATCTCCGGACCGACGCAGCCGATGGACGCCGCGGTGGCACGACTGCGGGACGCCGGTCACCCGGTCAAGCAGCTCCAGGTGGCCTGCGCCTTCCACAGTCCGCTGCTGGCCGGAGCGGGCGACGCGTTCGCCGAGCGGCTGGACGGCATGACCATCTACGAGCCGGGCTTCGACGTCTGGGCCAACCGCACGGCCACGGCGTACACGGCGGATCCCGCGGCGGTGCGGGCCGGGCTCGCCGAGCAGATCGGCGCGCCCGTACGGTTCACCGAACAGATCGAGGCCATGTACGCCGCGGGCGCCCGGGTCTTCGCCGAGGTGGGGCCGGGCCGCGTGCTGACCGGGCTGGTCTCCGCAGTCCTCGGTGACCGCCCGCACCAGGCGATTCCCCTGGACGGCGGCCGGGGAGCCGGACTGCCCGGCCTCCTCACCGCACTGGCCCGACTCGCCGTCAGCGGTGTCGACGTCCGCACCGGCCGGCTCTTCCAGGGCCGGGACGCGGTGGACCCGGAGACCACGGTCCCCGAGCGGCCCGCAGGCTGGACCGTGGACGGCCAGCTCCTCCGTCGCGCCGACGGAACGATTCCCCCCAACGCCCTGCACCCCGCCCGACCCGTTACGGAGCTGATCGTGCCGGAGAACCACACCCCCCACGGCGCGCCGGCGTCCGGCCCGGACGCACTCGTCGCCGAATTCCTGCGCACCAGCAGAGACTTGGTCGCGGCACAGCGCGATGTGATGCTCAGCTACCTGGGCGGCCCCGTGGCGGCCCCGGCCGGGCAGCCCCTCGCGCCCCTCGCCCACGCCGCCGCCCCGATGGCCCTCCCGGCCGCGCCGCTCTCATCCGCCCCGGGGACGGCTCTCGCCGTGCCCACCGCCGAGGCCGCGCCCGTGGCGGCTGCGGTGAGTGCCGCGCTGGACCGTGAGTCGGTGCTGGCGTCGGTGTTGGGTGTGGTGGCGGAGCGTACGGGTTATCCGGTGGACATGATCGAGCCGGATCTGGATCTGGAGGCGGATCTGAGTGTGGATTCGATCAAGCGGACGGAGATCGCGGGTGAACTCGCCATCCGTCTGGGCCTGCCGATGGACGGCGGCGCGGATCTGGACGGGCTGAGCGCCGCCCGTACCGCCTCGGGCATCGCCACACTGCTCGTCACCGCGTTCGGTGAGCGGGCCACGCCGGTGCCGGTCGCCGCGCCCGTGGCGGCTGCGGTGAGTGCCGCGCCGGATCGTGAGTCGGTGCTGGCGTCGGTGTTGGGTGTGGTGGCGGAGCGTACGGGTTATCCGGTGGACATGATCGAGCCGGATCTGGATCTGGAGGCGGATCTGAGTGTGGATTCGATCAAGCGGACGGAGATCGCGGGTGAACTCGCCATCCGTCTGGGCCTGCCGATGGACGGCGGCGCGGATCTGGACGGGCTGAGCGCCGCCCGTACGGCCTCGGGCATCGCCACGCTGCTCCTCACCCGGCTCGGCGGCCCGGCCGCCGGCCCGGCGGATGTCTCCCCGGGAGGCGCCGTGACCACGGCCCCCGCGCCCGGCGGGCCCCAGGCCGAGATCCTGCCCCCGCAACGGCTGGAGTTCACCGAGGCCGAGCTGCCCGAGGTGACCGGCACCATCGAGAGCGGGAGTACGGTCCTGCTGCTGGGCGGCGGCGAACTGGCCCCGGTCGTGGCCGAGCGGCTGCGCGCCGCCGGTGCCAGGCCCGAACTCGTACCGGCCGGAGAGCTGCCCGGGACGGGAACCACCGCCGACGCCGTGGTTCACCTGGACGCGCTCGATGCCGACGACGCCCCCCTGCCCGAAGCGTTCCCGCTGTTCCAGGCCGTGCTGGCCGGCGCTCCCCGCCGGCTGCTCGCCGTCGAGCGCAGGACCGAAGGCGCCGCCAGCGGACTGCGCGGCTTCTTCCGCAGCGTCGCCCGCGAGTACCCGGACCTCACCGCGACCGTGGTCGAGGTCGGGGCGGACGCCGGCCCGGAGGCGGTGGCCGAGGCACTCGTCACCGAACTCGCCGCCACCGACCGCGAGCCCGTCGTCCTCACGGACGGGGGCGCCCGGCGTGCGCTGCGGCTGACCCCCACCGACCTGGGGCCGCTGGCCGCCACCGGCGCGGGCCCGGCGGGTGACGGTGTGGCGGAGGCCGAGGCGGCCGGGCTCGACCGCGACTCGGTCGTCCTGCTGGTCGGCGGCGCCCGTGGGATCACGGCGCGGTTCGCCCGTACGATCGCCACCGTCAGCCGGTGCCGGATCGAGCTGATGGGCCGTACGCCGGTGCCCGCCCGCACGGAGGACCCGGCGACCGCCGGGGCCGTGGACCGGAACGGGCTGCGAGCGGCCTTCCTCGCCGCCGGGCTCACCTCGCCCGCCGAGGTCGAGCGCCGGGTGTCCGCCGTACTCGCGGAGCGCGAGGTGCGCGGCACGCTCGACGGGCTGCGGGCGCTCGGCAGCGAGGTGCGTTACCACTGCGTCGATGTGCTCGACGCGGAGGCGGTAGGGGCCACGGTGAAGGACATCCACGCCGAGTACGGCAGGCTCGACGGTGTCGTCTACGCGGCCGGAGTCATCGAGGACAAGCTGATCGCCGAGAAGCCGGTCGACTCGTTCCGCCGGGTCTTCACCACCAAGGTGGGCGGCGCGCGGGCGGTGCTCGACGCCGTCGACACACTGCCCGACGGGCCCCGCTTCGCGGTCCTGTTCGGCAGCATCGCCGCCGCGCTGGGAAACCGCGGCCAGTGCGACTACGCCGCCGCCAACGACGCGCTGGAAGAGCTGGGACGGCGCTGGTCCACCGAGGAGCGCCGGGGCCTCACCGTGCACTGGGGGCCATGGGCCGCGGCCGAGACCAACGGCGGCATGGTGACGCCCGAGCTGATGCGCTCGTACGCGGCCCGTGGCATCAAGCTGATCGACCCCGAGGAAGGGCCGCTGAGTCTGCTGCGCGAACTCGCCTGGGGCGCGCCCTCGGTGCACGCGACGGTCTACACCGCGTCGGGCTGGTGACCCCGGTGGACTCCCGTACACCGGCGAACGCCCGTCCCCCCGCCGGCTCGACCACGCCCGTCGCCATCGTCGGCATGGATGTGTTCTTCCCGGGCGCCAGAGACCTGGACAGTTACTGGCACAACATCGTCAACGGTGTCGACTCGATCACCGAAGTGCCCGCCGACCGCTGGGACGAGGAGTTCTACGCGCCCGACGGGCCCCGGCGCAGCGACCGGATGTACTGCCGGCGCGGCGGGTTCGTCGACCAGGACGCCGAGTTCGACGTCACCCGGTTCGGCATCATGCCCACCTCCGTACCGGGCACCGAGCCGGACCAGCTGATCGCACTGGAGGTCGCCCACCGCTCTCTGGTGGACGCCGGAGGAGACCCCGCGCTCCCCACCGACCGGGAGCGCGTCGGGATCGTCCTGGGCCGGGGCGGCTATCTGACGCCCGGCCTGGTCCGGCTCGACCAGCGGGTGCGCACCGCGAACCAGCTCGTGCGTACGCTCCGTGAGCTGGCGCCCGAACTCGGCGAGGACCGGCTGGAGGAGGTACGGACGGCCTTCGCCGGACAACTCGGCCCGGAACGGCCGGAGTCGGCGATCGGTCTCGTACCCAACCTGGCCGCCTCGCGGGTCGCCAACCGGCTCGATCTGCGGGGTCCCGCCTACACCGTGGACGCCGCCTGCGCGTCCTCACTGGTGGCGGTGGACCACGCGGTACGTGAACTGGCCTCCGGGCGCTGTGACGTGATGCTGGCCGGAGGTGTGCATCACTGCCACGACATCACGCTGTGGAGTGTGTTCAGCCAGCTCGGGGCGTTGTCGCCGAGCGAGCGGATCCGGCCGCTGCACCGGGACGCCGACGGCGTCCTCATCGGTGAGGGCACCGGCGTCGTGGTGCTCAAGCGGCTGGCGGACGCGGAGCGCGACGGCGACCGGATCTATGCCGTGGTGTCCGGCACGGGGGTGGCCGGGGACGGCCGCTCGGCCAGCCTGTTCAACCCCGACCCGGGCGGCCAGGTCCGCGCGGTCCGGCAGGCCTGGAACGCGGCGGGCCTCGACCCGCGCGCGGCCGACGCACTCGGACTGCTGGAGGCGCACGGCACCGCCACCCCGGCCGGTGACGGCGCCGAACTGACCACGCTGGCCGAGGTGTTCGGACCGGCCGCCGGAGACGAACGGGCCGCCATCGGCTCGGTGAAGTCGATGATCGGCCACACCATGCCGGCCGCCGGGATCGCCGGACTCATCAAGGCGGCACTCGCCATCCACCACGGTGTGCTGCCCCCGACCCTGCACTGCGACGAGCCGAACCCCGCGCTCGACGCCACCCGGTTCGCCCCGCTGGCGACGGCCCGGCCGTGGGCGAGTCCCGCCACCGGTGTTCCGCGCAGGGCGGGTGTCAACGCCTTCGGCTTCGGTGGCATCAACGCCCATGTCGTCCTGGAACAGTCGGCCACCTCGCCACTCCCGCGCACCGCGCGCACGGTCGTGACCGAGCCGGAACGGGTGCTGCGGCTCGCCGCACACCATCCCTCGGAGCTGGCCGCGCTGCTGGCCGCCGACGACGCGGCGGTCCTGGCGGGCGGACTCGACGAGCGCGCGGACCCGGCGGCGGCCGGCCCTGTCCGCCTGGGCATCGTCGACCCGACCGCGCGCCGGCTGAAGCTGGCGCGCAAGGCCGTGGGCAAGGGCGTCGCCTGGCGCGGACGCAGCGATGTGTGGTTCACCCCGAGCCCCCTGCTCGGACCGGGCGGCGGGCGGACCGCGTTCGTCTTCCCCGGGCTCGAAGCCGAGTTCGAGGCCCAAGTGGGCGAACTGGCCGAGCGGTTCGGCCTCGCCTGGACACCGGGCGAGGACGCCCGGGTCGGCGATGTGGGGCGGCACGGTGCCGCGGTGTTCCAGCTCGGACGGCTGCTCGACACCGCGCTGCGCAGGCTCGCCGTGGTCCCCGACGCGGTCGCCGGGCACAGTGTGGGCGAGTGGACCGCCATGGCCTGCGGCGGCATCCACGCGGCGGACGAGGTCGACACCTTCCTCGCCGGATTCGACCCGGACGCGCTGCGCGTGCCCGGCGCGGTGTTCGGCGTGCTCGGCATGCCCGCCGAACAGGTGCTCGCCGAACTGGCCGACCGCGACGATGTGGTGCTCTCGCACGACAACGCGCCGAACCAGTCGATGATCTGCGGTCCCCAGGAGGCCGTCGGCGACCTCGTCCAACGGCTGCGGCAGCGGGGTGTGATCGGCCAGGTGCTGCCGTTCCGCTCCGGCTTCCACACTCCGATGCTCGCCCCGTACCTGGCCCCGATCCGGCAGGCGGCCGAGACGTACACCCTGCACCCGCAGACCACGCCGGTGTGGTCGGCGACGACCGCCGCGCTCTATCCGGCCGAACCCGGTGCCGTACGCGAGCTGTTCGTCCGGCACCTGCTCGAACCGGTGCGGTTCCGGCAGCTGATCTCCGCGATGCACGACGCGGGGTACCGCGCGTTCATCCAGCTCGGCGCCGGTCAGCTCGGCTCGCTGATCGACGACACCCTGGCCGGCCAGGACCGGCTGGTGGTCTCCGCGCACTCCACGGCACGGGACAGCCTGGCGCAGCTGCGCCGGGTGGTCACCGCGCTGTGGGTGGACGGCGCGGCGCCCGACGTGGGCCCGCTGCTCGGACGCACGGCGGATACGGCCGCGACGACCGCCGCCGTGAGCGTCCGGCCGTCGCGTCCGGGCGTACGGCTCGACCTCGGCGGGGCGTTGGTGTCGCTGCCGGAGGAGACCCGGAAGGCGTTCGCCGCGATCGTGCCCCGGCCGGCCGTTCCCGCTCACGTTCCGGCTCCCGCCGCCGCTGTCGCCGACGGTGGGGCACTGGAGCTGCTGGAGCGGGCGGGGAGCAGGTTCCCCGTCGCGGCCGAGCTGTCCGCGCTCCTGAACGACACGGCCTCCGTGGCGAACGAACTCATCGACGCCGGCGCCAGGGCAGGTGCCGGTGCCACGCCCCGCGCCCTACGAGCGGCGGCCCCACCGGCACCTGTACGAGTCCCGGCACCCGTGCAGGCGCCCGCCGCCGCTCCGGCCGAGGTTCCTCAGGCGCTGCGCGTGGACGTCGCCGAGATGCCGTACCTCCTCGACCACTGCTTCTTCCGGCAGCGGCCCGGATGGCCCGACGAAGCCGACCGCTGGCCGATCGTGCCCGCCACCACGGTGATCGGGCACCTCATGGAGATCGCCGAACGGGCCGTGCCCGGCATGCGCGCGGTCGCGGTCCACGACGTGCGGCTGCTGAAGTGGATCGAGGCCATTCCGGCCGCCGATGTGCCGGTGGCGCTACGGCAGTTGGCC
The DNA here is from genome assembly GCF_044741745.1 of Streptomyces sp. NPDC088116. NCBI lineage: Bacteria > Bacillati > Actinomycetota > Actinomycetes > Kitasatosporales > Streptomycetaceae > Streptomyces > Streptomyces sp. NPDC088116. The sequence goes on from NZ_JBIUTF010000003.1 coordinate 964,727, forward strand.
CCCGACCGGGTCGAGGTGAGCCTGACCGGCTTCTCCCGCGCGGTGGTCGAACTGGCGGCCCGTCACACTCCGCCGCCGGATGCCTGGGCGGTGGACCCGGCCACCGAGCGAGTGCCCGCCCTGCGGGCCGAACAGCTCTACAGCGAGCGGTGGATGTTCCACGGCCCGCGCTTCCAGGGCGTCAGCGAACTGACCGCGATCGGTGACCGGCATGTGCGGGGCATCCTCACCGCGCCACAGGCTCCCGGAGCCCTGCTGGACAACGTCGGTCAGCTGCTGGGCTACTGGATCATGGCGACGCTCACCGAGCGCACCACCGTCTTTCCCATGGGGATGGAGCACATCACCTTCCACGGCCCCGCCCCGAGGCCGGGGGAGCGGCTGACCTGCACGATCCGGATCACCGATGTCACCGACACCACGCTCGCGGCGGACATGCAACTCGTCCACGCCGGCCGGGTCTGGGCGGAGTTCACGGGCTGGCAGGACCGCCGGTTCGACACCGATCCCACCATCCGCGCGGTGGACCGTTTTCCCGGTGAGAACACACTGTCCGCGCAGCGGCCCCAGGGCTGGACGGTGGTGCACGAGCGCTGGCCGGACCTGGCGACCCGTGAGCTGATCATGCGCAATATGCTCGGTGGCGCCGAACGCGCCCGGTACGGCGAGCTTCCGCCCGTCCGCAGGCGCCAGTGGCTGCTCGGCAGGATCGCGGCCAAGGACGCGGTGCGAGGATTGTTGTGGCGGGAGGGCGCGGGCGAGATCTACCCGGCCGAGATCGCCGTACGCAACGACGACGACGGGCGTCCCGTGGTCGAGGGGGTGCACGGGCGCGAGGTGGGCGAGGTGACCGTGTCGATCGCCCACCGCAACGAGATGGGTGTCGCCCTCGCCCGGCGCGGACCGTGCGGCATCGACATCGAGGAGATCGCCGAGCGGCCGAGATCCACCGCCGCGATGGCGTGCGACGCGCCTGAACTGGCCCTTCTCGACCAGATGGTGGCCAAGACGCCCGGCAGCGGACCGGTCTGGTTCACCCGGTTCTGGGCGGCCAAGGAGGCCGTCGCCAAGGCACGGGGAACCGGCCTGCGCGGCCGGCCGGCGGAGTTCCGTGTGGTGGCCGCCGACACGGACCGGCTGCGGGTGGAGACCCAGGGCCGGTCGTACGAGGTGAGCGTGCAGGAGGTGGCCAATCCGGACGGGCTGCCCGAGCGGCGGTACATCGTCGCCTGGACCGACGGCGAGGAGACGACCGGTGACACACGTGATGTGACCTACGCGAGTGACGCGACGATCAGTGACACGGAGACCGGTGACACCGGACCCGGCACCACGACGACAGGAGAGTTCTGATGAGCACTGAGGCGATCGAGTTCACGGCGGCGGAACCCCTGGGGGTTGACGGCGCGGCCGTGCTGGCCGACATCACGGACATGCTGCGGGAGCTGCTGGAGGAGGGCGGTCTCGACGACGTCGAGATCGCCCGTGAGACCACCTTCCACGACGATCTCGAACTGGAGAGCATCGACCTGGTGACGCTCGCCGGCGTACTGCGCGAGCACTACGGCGACCGGGTCAACCTCGCGCTGTTCATCGCCGATCTCGAACTCGACGAGATCATCGCGCTCACCGTCGGCGAGCTGGTGGACTATGTCGTGGCATCGCTGCGCGCCACCGCCACGGCCGACACCACCGCCGCCGGTGCCGACGTCCACGGGCAGGTCTGAGCGATGGCCAAGATTCGTACCGGCGAGATCACCACCCATGTGCAGCGGCTCCCCGCCGCCACCCGGCCGGCGGACGGGAGTGAGCCGTCGGTCGTGGTGTTCGTGCACGGCCTGCTCACCGACAGCCTGGCCAGTTACTACTTCACCCTCGGCCCGGCCTTCGCCGAAGCCGGCTTCGACGTGATCATGTACGACCTGCGGGGGCACGGCCGCAGCGACCGGCCGGCCGCCGGCTACCGGCTGGAGTCCTTCGTGGGCGACCTCGTCGGGCTGCTCGACGCACTGGGTGAGACCCGCCGGGTGCACCTGGTCGGCAACTCCTTCGGCGGCACGATCGCGGCCGGAACCGCCGCATGGCACCCCGACCGGGTCGCCACCGTCACCATGATCGAGTCCGAGCCCCCCGTCGAGGAGTGGACCCGGCACATGGCCGCCGGTCTCGACGACGCCAAGAGCCAGCTCTGCCGCGAGGATGTCATCGGCTGGATCTCGGACCACCACGGCGCGCACACCGCACGCCTCTCCCGGGGCGCGAGCCGTATCCTGCGGACCACCACACTCGCCGAGGACGTCCCCGCCGGCCGTGTCATCGACGACGATCTCTCCGCGCTCGGCTGCCCCGTCCTGGCGATCTTCGGAGACGAGTCGGGTCTGAGCGGACAAGTACCGGACCTCGAACGCAAGTTGCTCTCGTGCCGCACGGTGGTCCTGACCGAGCAGGGGCACTCCGTGCTGGTCGAACGGACCGAGGAGACCCGGGACCTGGTCCTGGAGTGGGTACGCGAACACACGCTCGTAGAGGCGGTGCGGTGACCCGTTTCCTGCTCGTCGTCCCCCCGCTGGTCGGGCATGTCAACCCGCTCGTGGCGGTGGCGAACGAACTCTCGGGCCGGGGCCACCAGGTGGCGTGGGCGGGCCACGCCGACCAGATCCACCGCCTCGCGGGCGCAGACGCCACGGCGTTCGACTGCGCGATGCCCTCGGACGGACTGAGCAGGCCGCCGGGTCTGACCGGGCCCGCCGCGTTCCGGTTCCTGTGGGCGGAGTTCTTCGTCCCGCTGGCCGATCTGATGGCGCCGGGCATCGACGCCGCGATCGACGCGTTCCGGCCGGACGTGATCCTCACCGACCAGCACGCCGTGGCGGGCGCGCTCGTCGCCGAACGCCGGGGCATTCCGTACGCCACCTCCGCCACCACCTCGGCCGAACTCATCGACCCACTGGCCGGGATGCCCAAGGTGGGCGCCTGGCTGAGCGAGCTGCTCGGCGCCCTGCGCGGACGGATCGGAGACCCGGCGCGGACGGCGGACCCCCGGTTCTCCCCGTACGGTGTCATCGCGTTCACCGGACGCGAGCTGCTGGGCGACGCGCCGCTGCCGAACGAGCGGGTGCACCTGGTCGGACCGTCCATCGCGGCCCGCGCCGGGCATGGGGACTTCCCCTGGGAATGGCTGGACCGCGAGCCCGCCCCCGACCTCGGCACGGTGCTCGTCTCGCTCGGTACGGCCAACGCGGACGCGGGCGGCCGGTTCCTCACCGAGGCGGTCACCGCGCTGGACCGGCTCGGCGACCGGGTGCGGGCCGTGGTGGTCGACCCCGGCCGCACGCTCCACGAGGCCTCGGTGCCGGTGCCGCCCAACGTGCTCGTACGCGAGCATGTGCCTCAACTCGACCTGCTGGAAAGGGTCGACGCCGTCGTCTGCCACGCGGGACACAACACCGTGTGCGAGACGCTCTGGCACGGGCTGCCGCTCGTACTCGCCCCGATCCGTGACGACCAGCCCATCGTCGCCCGGCAGGTGGCCGACGCGGGCGCGGCCGTGCGCGTCCGTTTCAGCCGGGTGGACGCCACCCGGCTGGGCGCGGCGATCGAGACCGTACTGGACGCGAGCAGCGGGCACCGGGCGGCGGCCGAGGCGCTCGGACGCTCCTTCCGCGCCGCGGGCGGCCATGTGGCCGCGGCCGGGCACCTGGAGCAGCTCGCCGCGCGGCACTCGGACACGCACGCGGATGCGGACACGCACGCGGATGTGGATGCGGATACGAGTACGGACACGTACGCAGCCGCGCACACCGGCACACGCCCGCACGTGCCCGAGCCCCACTGAACACCTCCTGACGGGACCTCTCCCGACCGGACGCCTCCCCCCGACCGGCCATCTCACGATCCGCGACCCCGGGACCTCCCATGACAACGGCTCCACAATCCTCCGAGGCGGCCGAGCCCTCTCCGCCACCCGTCACCGCCCCACTGCGCGTGCTGCTGCGCTACGCCCGTCCGCACCGCAAGGTGCTGGCCGCCACCCTGCTGCTCGTCCTGGCGGCCAGCGGCGCCGGGCTGGTGCAGCCACTGGTGGCGCAGCACGTTCTCGACGGGCTGAGCGACGGGAGCGGGGTACTCGGCCCGGTGCTGCTGCTGGCAGCACTGGTCGTCGTGGGCGCCGGGCTCACCGGTCTCCAGTCGTGGTGGCAGCAGCGGACCTCGGAACGGGTGGTCCGGCAGATCCGCCGCGACCTGGTGTTCCGGCTGATCCGGCTGCGCGTGCCCGAACTGGACCGCCGCCCGCCCGGCGACCTGATCTCCCGGGTCACCTCCGACAGCGCCCTCGTGCAGAACGCCGCCACGGAGGGGCTGGTGATGGTCGCCAACGGGGTGCTCAGCATCCTGGGCGCGGTGGTCCTCATGGGCATGCTGCACCTGGGACTCCTCGGAGTGACCGCCGGGGTGCTGATCGCCGTCGCCCTGGTCATGCTGCTCATCCTGCCCCGTATCCGGGAGGCGGTGGCGCGCGCCCAGGAGTCGGTCGGCGCGGTGGGCGCCGCGCTGGACCGCACGCTCGGATCCGCCAGGACCGTGAAGGCCAACGGCGCCGAACACCGCGAGACCGAACGCGCGGGAGAGGCGATCGAGGGCGCGTACCGGGCCGGTCTGTACGGCGCCCGCTATGTGGCGCTGGTGAAGGTCCTGTCAGGGGTGTCCATCCAGGCCGCGTTCCTCGCCGTACTGGGGGTGGGCGGGGCGCTGGTGGCCGCCGGTGAACTCGACGCGTCCGCGCTGATCGCCTTCCTGCTGTACGTGTTCTACCTGGCGAGCCCGGTCGGCTCCCTGGTGGCCGGACTGAGCATGCTGCAACAGGGGCTCGGCGCGGTCGGCCGTATCGAGCAGGTCAAGCACATGCCGGTCGAGGACGACGTCGACCCGCCGGGACCCGGGACAACCGCGCGGGCCGACGGAACCGTGGGAGCCGAGGAAACGCGTCCGTCCGGCGCGCCACCGGTCGAGTTCAGGGACGTACGGTTCTCCTACCCCGGCCGGGGCCCCGCCCTGCGCGGGATCTCGTACACCGTCGCGGGCGGCACCCAGACCGCGCTGGTCGGACTGTCCGGCGCGGGCAAGACCACGATGTTCGCCCTGCTGCAACGCTTCCACGAACCGTCGGGCGGTCAGATCCGCATCGGCGGGGTGGACATCGCCACCCTGCCCCGGGCGGAGGTGCGCCGGCGCATCGCGTACGTGGAGCAGGAATCGCCGGTCATGGCGGGCACCATCGAGGACAACCTCCGCTACGCGGCGCCCGATGTGTCGGGGGAGGAGATCGCGGAGGTCCTGCGGCAGACCCGTCTCGACCTGCTGATCGAGCGTCTGCCCGACGGTCTGCGCACCGAGGTGGGCAACCGCGGCGTCACCCTGTCGGGCGGCGAGCGGCAGCGGCTGGCCATCGCGCGCGCCCTGCTGCGCCGGCCGGAGGTGCTGCTGCTCGACGAGGCCACCGCCCAGCTCGACGCGAGCAACGAGCAGGCGCTGCGGGAGGCGGTGGACCAGGCGGCCCGGCGCTGCACGGTGATCCTGATCGCGCACCGGCTGTCCACGGTGACCGGGGCGGACCAGATCGTGGTGCTCGAACACGGTCTCGTGCGTGCGGCGGGATCCCATACGGAGCTGGTGGAGAGCGATGTGCTGTACCGCGAACTCGCCTCCTCCCAGATGCTGGTCAGCGAATCGGATGAGGGCGTGAGGGACATCGGCGAGATCGGTTCGGCCGGCGACGTGGACGATGTCGGCGAACTCGCCAGGGCGCCGCGCTGACACAACGCGGTGCCCTGGCGCCGCGCTGACACAACGCGGCTGACAAGTGGCGTGGCATGAGTGAGGGCGTTCCGCTTTCTTTGCGGAACGCCCTCACCTGTCAGTTGTGGCCCCGGATCAGCCGGTCAGGGCGTTCAGAGCGGGCAGGTAGCCGTCGCGGTGGCCCGCGGCGTTCGGGTGGTAGGACTCGTTGATCTTGTCCCACTCGAGGCTGGTGACCCAGGTGGGGCCGCTCGAGCAGATGGAGTGGGCGTCGAATGACGACCGCGGGTCGAGAAAGGTGAATCCGGCCTCGGCCGCACGGGCGGACGTGACATCCGCCAGCGTGTCCGCCGCCGAATTCATGGCCGAGCGTTCGGCGTCGCTCAGGCCGAGTATTCCGCAGGAACCCTGAAGGGTATAAAGCCGGGGATAACCGACGACAATGACTCTCGCCTGGGGTGCGGCGGCACGCACCGCCGCATAGGTCTGGGTGAGCGCGGGGGACAGGGTGGTCCCCGCGGCCTGCTTCGCGGTCTCGACGCTGTTGATGCAGTCCTGGTCGTCCAGGGTGAGGATGCACTGGGTGAGGATGTCCACGAAGCCGACGTCGTTGCCGCCGACCTGGATCGTCACCAGTGTGGTGTCGGCGGTGAGTTGGGGCACCTGCGAGGCGAGGACCTCGGCGGTGGTCGCGCCGGAGCAGGACGCCTCCACGAAGGCGACCGAGGAATGCTGGGCCGCCCACAGGCGCGGGTAGGCCAGCGGACCCCGGCGGCACGCGTCGCCGGGGTTGTCGTACGTCCGCGTGCCGGGGGCCGTCGCGTAGGAGTCCCCCAGGGCCACGTATTTGCCGTCGGCCGCGTGTGCCGACGGCGATATCGTGGCGGTCAGGAGAAATGCTGAGAGAGCGGCCAAAAGTACCTTGTGTGTGCGCACGGAAAGACTCCTCCAAGGGCGCGGGAATGGGGCACCACTTGGATAGCAGTTCAGCGCGTCACATCGATGCTTCGGTCAATGAATAACTGATGACGACTCAAACTGTATGTGAATGGCGGTGGCCACCAGGCCGCGCTCGGCGATCCAGCGGCCCGAAAACGTGTCGAAACGCCGCCCTCCCACGACCGGGCCGGGTACCAGGAGCCGGGCGTGGAAGGTCCGTTCCGCCGGATCCATGTCGATATCCGCCTCGCTGAAGTCGAGTTCGAGTCCGGTGAGCGGATACCACACCTTGAAGACGCTCTCCTTGGCGCTGAAGATCAGCCGGTCCCAGCTGACTTCGGGGTGACGTGCCGTCAGGGAGGCGATCCGGGTGCGTTCGGACGGGAGCGTGATGGTTTCCAGTACTCCCTCCGGCAGCGGCGCGTTCGGTTCGGCGTCGATACCCAGCGCCGCCGTCGCGGCGGACTTGGCCACAACGGCGGCGCGGTACCCGTCGCAGTGCGTCATGCTGCCGACGATGCCCTCGGGCCACTGCGGCGCGCCACGCCGGTTGGGCAGGAGCGGTACGGGCGGCTGCCCCAGGCTGCGCAGCGCGCGCCGTGCCAGGATCCGTACGGTCGTGAACTCCCGCTGCCGCTTCGGAACCGCCTTCGCGACCAGGGCCTTCTCCTGCGGGAACATCTCGTCGCCCGGCTCCGGGGCGTGTTCGCCGTAGGCCACTTCGGCCGCCACCTCGGCGGGCAGTATCCGCTCGATCATCGGGTGCTCCCCGCGGCCGGCTCGGGCAGGATCTGTCGCAGTGGCTGTCGCGGTGGCCGTTTGCGCCATTCGCGCGGATAGCCGATCGAGACCTCTTCGAAGCGCACACCGTCGTACGTCGTGACCCGCGGAATGTGCAGATGGCCGTAGACCACGGCGGCGGCCCGGAAGCGTACGTGCCAGTCGGCGGTCAGCTCCGTGCCGCACCACTGCGCGAACTCCGGGTAGTACAGCACCCGGGTGGGCTCACGTACCAGCGGCCAGTGGTTGACGAGGACCGTGCGCAGGGACGGGTCGACGGCGGACAGTCGCCGTTCGGTCTCCGCGACCCGGGCCCGGCACCAGTCGTCCCTGCTCTCGTAGGGGTCCGGGTGGAGGAAGTACTCGTCGGTGCAGACCACACCCGCCTCGGTCGCCACTCGCAGCGACTCCTCTTTGGTGGTGGTACCGGGGGCCCGGAACGTGTAGTCGTAGAGCGCGAACAGGGGAGCGATCACCACGGGTCCTCCGGCGCCCGTCCATACGGGATAGGGGTCTTCGGGGGTGACGACCCCCAACCCCCGGCACATCTCGACCAGTTGCAGATAGCGCTTCTCGCCGCGCAGTTGGCACGGGTCCTGGGGGTGGGCCCACAGTTCGTGGTTGCCGGGAGTCCAGATCACCTTGGCGAACCGGTCGCTGAGCAGACGCAGCGCCCATTCGATGTCCTCGAACTTCTCGGCGACATCACCCGCGACGATCAGCCAGTCCTCGTCCGACTCCGGTCGCAGTGTCTCGATCAGCGCGCGGTTGTCGGCGTGGACGACATGCAGATCGCTGACGGCCAGGAGTTTTCCCTCGGGCACAATTCCGTCCTTCTCACTCGGGCTCGAACGCCGACCCGGCCGGTCCTGCGGTGCGGGACGCGACGCGGGTCGGTGCGGTGCGGGTGCGGTGCGGGTGCGGTGGTGCGGGTCGGTACGGGCGTACGGGGGCGGTGGTACGGGCGCGGCCCGCGGGGAGTCAAGGCTTGCAAAGGCCCACGGGCGGGCGTCGCGCTTCCTGTGCGTGGATCAGTTCGCCGTGAGTGCCTCGCTCGACCGTACGTCCGGATTGCATGACCACGATGATATCGAGGCAGCGAAAGGTGAACAGTTCAGGTGGTGTGCGACCGTGAATCCGGCCCTGCCCAAGGGATTCAGGGGATGTGGTGCGCGCCGTATGTCCGTTCCGTCGCGCGGGCATGGCGCGCAGTGGCCTTTGTCTCCCCCGGGGCATGCCACTCAAGCGCGGTCAATCACGCGGAAATGGGCGCGGCAACACCCTCATGTGTGACAGACGGGCCGGTCCCGCCTTGACCCCTCCGGTTCACTCCAACAAGGATGTCGTGTCATGACGACGTCCACTGAAGAGAGCCTTTGGTCACGGTGCTTCCACCCCGCACCGGACAGCCCGAGGCAGGTTTTCTGTTTTCCGCACGCAGGCGGCTCGGCGTCCTTCTACTTTCCGGTCTCCGCCCAACTGTCCTCCGTGGCCGAGGTATTCGCGGTGCAGTACCCGGGCCGCCAGGACCGGCGCAACGAGAAAAGCCCCGACGACATCGGGGTCATGGCCGACCGGATCTACGCGGCACTGCGCAAGCGGCTCCACGAGCGCCCGACGACGTTCTTCGGCCACAGCATGGGCGCGGTCCTCGCGTTCGAGGTCACGCGGCGGTTCGAGGCCGACGGTGGTGAGCTCTCGCATCTGTTCGTCTCTGGCCGGCGCGCGCCGTCGCGTCACCGCGACGAGACGGTGCATCTCCGCGATGACAGGGGGATCGTCGCGGAGCTGAAGGACATGGCGGCCACGAACGTCGCGCTTCTCGACGACGAGGAGATGCTGCGCATGATCCTGCCGACCGTACGGAGCGACTACCGGGCCATCGAGACCTACCGGTGCGAGCCGGGGGCGGTGGTCCGTGCCCCCGTCTCCGCGCTGACCGGTGACAGCGACCGGAAGACCTCGCTGGACGAGGCCGAGGACTGGCGTGCGCACACCACGGGAGCGTTCGACCTGAAGGTCTACCCCGGCGGTCACTTCTACCTGAACTCCCAGGCTCCCGCCGTGATCGCGCTCCTGCGCGCACACCTGTCGACGGGCGGTCGCGCCCCGGAAGGCCAATCCCTGAGCGGCTGAACCCGGGCGGCCCGGCTCTCGGACTCCCGGACTCTGCGACAACCGGACTCTGCGACAACCGGACCGACGGTGACTGTGTCACCGTCGGTCCGTCCACCGTCCCGGAGCGGGCGGACACCCGGTACGCCGGCCGCGTGCGGTGGCCGGTGGCCGTACCGCTCAGCTCTGAGGAGCCTGGTAGAGGCCGCGGCCCGCGCGGTGGGCGCGTGAGGTGCCGACCAGACGGTCGAGCGTGCTGCGCACGGCGTTGATGCTGCCGGGCGTCGCGTCGCGTCCCAGGGCCGAAGCCACATCGCGGGCCCGGACAGGGGTGCTGCCGGACCGGGCCAGGATCTCCAGGATCTGCTCGGTGAGGCCGCCGGCCTGCGTGTCACCGTCCTGCTGTGCGTCGGCGGTCCCCTTGGCGGCGGTCTTCTTGCCGTCCGTGGTCTTCTTGCCGTCCGCCGGCTTGTCCGTGACGGCGGTGGCAGCCTTCTTCGCCGTGGCGGGCTTCGAGGACTTGGGTGTCGCGGCCTTCTTCGCCGGGCGCTGCTTCGCCTCCTTGGACGCGCCGGTCTTCGTGCCCCGGCTCGTGCCCGCCGCGCGCTCCGACCCCGTGGCCGCCTTGGTGGTCTTGGCGGCCTTGCCACGTACGGACGGGGCCGTCTCCTCCTCGGAGCGCGGCTGCGGTACGGCCGCATCGGCGGCCGCGGCCGGCTCACTCGCGACGCCGGTCTCGTCCGGTGTCCCGGCGTCCGGTGCCACCGTCGTTACCCCCGGGTGCGGGCCGAGGGACAGTGCCTGGAGAGCACCCAGTGCGGTGCGTACCGACTCCAGCCGCTCGGTGACGGTGGCCAGTTCCTTCTCAAGTGACTGCTGCTGTGCTTCGAGTTGAGGGAGCTCGCCCTGGAGCAGAACAGTGGTCGATTCGATGCTGCTCGGGCTGTCGGATACGGATGTCATGGTGAGTGTCGCCCTTTCATTCCGGGCCACCACTGTTGACCCTGTCGGTGGCCGCTGTACAGCAGACTAGAGTCTGTTGCGTTGTGGCTGGTAACGAGTGGCGACTTCTCTTTGGTGCCCCACAGCCCCGATTCCGGGGGATTCCGGTGCACGACGTGTCATGTGACATAGCGTCAGAAACTTTTGGCGAAGACCGGTGCGTGCCCTGCGACGGCTGGAGGGCGCTGCCATGGACACCGTTGTGAAGTGACGTCGATGCATGGCCTGATAGCTCAACTTGCCTATGGATAAAGGCTGTTGAAATTCGACGGCACTGTGTGACGGTCGCACCTCGGAGCCGGATCGTGCTCGCTTCCACCGCCCTTCCGCTCCAGGCGCGTGGTGATCCGTCCGGGTGTCCGTCCACCGAGGGAGTCGCGCGCGCGGGTCCGATGTCTCACGGTGCGATATTCCGGTGACGTCCGGAATACATACGGACATCTGCGCGTAATGGAACTGCAGCTCGAATGACAACCAGGACTGTTACCGTCGAAGGGCGCGGTCGCCGCTGCCCGCCGGTCTGATGTGTTCACTCTCTGTGACCGGTCGCACAAGGAGGCCTGTGTACGCTTCACGCTTCGCCCGCCGATTCCGTTCCGCCCGTCGTCCCGTGCCCGCCTGGCTCGCCCACCCGCTCGGCTGGCGTTCGGGCCCCATTCCCTGGACGGCCGTACTGCGCGGTGCCATGAGCGCGGGGCCGCTGCTGGCTCTGGGGTCCATGACGGGCCGGCCGGGCTTCGGTGTCCTCGCCGGGCTGGGAGCGATGCTGGCCGGTGTCAACGACCGACCGGGCACCCGCCGCACCGGCGTGGTGCACATCGGCCTGCCGGCGGCCGCGGGCTCCCTGGGCCTGCTGTGCGGCAGTCTGCTCGAGGACTCCGGGAGCCGCTGGGCCGCCGTGCCCGCGCTCTTCGTCGTGGGCTGGATCTCGGGCGCGCTGAGCGTGGGAGGTCCCGTCTGGTCGGCCGCGTGCATGCAGATGCTGGTCACCGCGGCCATCGGGGCCGGAATGCCGATACCCGGCCCCGCCTGGCTCAAGGCCCTGTGCTACCTGGGCGGCGCCGGCTGGCTCCTGCTGCTCCGGTTCCTCCTGCGCGCCCCGCGCTGGAAGGGCACCTGGCGCGTTGGCGAGCGGGAGGCCGTCGCCGCGGTCTTCGACGCGCTCGCCGACGCGCTCCACGCCCTCGGTGGACCGGACGCCGAGCCCGCCCGCCGTCGGCTGACCGCCGCCCAGCAGCGCGCCGACGAGGCGCTGCGGCTGATGCGGCTGCTGTCCTGGCCGAGGTGGCGCCGCGGCTCGGGCGCCACCCAGGCGGACATGATCACAGAACGCTTCGGCGCGGCCACCGCACTGTGCGAAGCCGGGATAGCGCTGCTGTGGGAGGGCAGGCCGCTGCCCCACCAGGTGGCCGAAGGGCCCCGCCGGCTCGCCGCGGCCGTACGGGAGGACTCCACCCCCGGCGCGCTGTCGAGCCCCGCCTCCGACTCGGTCCAGCGTGGCGCGTTCGACCAAGCCCTGCTGGCCGTCGCGGTGACCTTCGACCGTACGGTCCCGGGCCGTGAGCCGGCCCCGGACCAGGACGACTCGCTCGCGACAGCGCCGGCGCCGCCCCAGGCCGACGAGCGGGACGCGGACCACTCGGGCGCCCGGCAGACGGCGCCCGGCACGGTCCGTACGCCGATGTTCCGCACGCCGACGTCCCGGCCGTGGCGAGGGCGCCTGTTCGCGCCCGCACGGCGGGAGTACGGGCTGCGCGTGGCGTTGTGTGTCTCCATCAGTACCGCCGTCGCGCTCACCCTGCACCAGGTCCACTGGTACTGGCTCCCGGCCACCGCCGCCTTCCTGGTCAAGCCCGACATGGGACCGCTCTTCTCCCGGGTGGTGAACCGCGTCGCGGGCACCGCCATGGGTGTCCTCGCGTTCACCCTGGCCATGGCGGGTCCCGGTGGCACCTGGTGGCTGATCGCGGTGGTCGTGACCGGCGGCGCCATGATCCCGGTGGCCACGCGCCACTTCGGGTTCCAGACCGCGGTGATCACGCTGCTGGTGCTGTCGTTCCTCTACGCGGTGGGTGACACCGAGGCGACCTGGTCGCGGCTGCTGGACACGGCACTGGCCTGCGGTGTCGTGCTGCTCGTCGGCCATCTCCCGCACCTGACGGATCCGGGCATACGGGTCGGCCACCGCTTCGCCGTCGCCCTGCGCTGCACGGAACGGTATCTGCGCCACGTACTCGACGGCCCGGCGACGCCCGGCGCCCCCTCCCTGCCTCGCGGAGCGGACGCCCAGGCCATCGCGTTGCGGCACGCCGCGTACCGCGCGCTCGCCGAGGCGCGGGCCGCCGCGGAGACGGCCGGGGCCGAGTGGCCGGGCCCGCGCCGCACGCACCGGCACGACTGGCTCGCCGTGATGGCACGGGCGGAGCGCATCGTCGACGCCGCCACGGTGTGCGCCGTACGCGTCGAGCACGGGGTGCCGATGCCCTCACCGGCCGAGGTACGCGGTGTGACCACGGCGCTGTCCGAAATGGCCGACATCCTGGAGAGCGGCCGCGTCACGGAGTCCATCACCCTGCCCGAGACCCCGCAGGACTGCCGGTCGCTGCGGGACGTCATGACGCATCTGGACGGCATCCGCGCCCTGACGACCGCGGCCTGAGGCCGCCGGGAGGCGGCACTGCACCCACGGCACTGCACCCACGGCACTGCACCCACGGCACTGCACCCACCGCGTCCCCGCCGTGTCAGGCCGATGCGCGGCGGACCAGTTCGGTGGGGAGGATGACCGTGGACGCGTCCTCCCCACCGATCTGGGCGAGCAGCACCCGTACCATCTCCGCGCTGATGCGGTCCCAGGGCTGGCGGATCGTGGTGAGCGGCGGCCTGGTGTCCAGGGCGGCGGGCGAGTCGTCGAAGCCGCCCACCGCGACATCGTCGGGTACCCGGCGCCCGGCGTGGTGGAGCGCGGTGAGAACACCCTGCGCCATGAGGTCGGACGCGACGAACACCGCGTCCAGGTCAGGGGCGCGCCTCAGCAGTTCCGCGGTACCCGACTCGCCACTGGCCCGGCTGTAGTCCCCGGAGACGATGAGCCGCTCGTCGGGTTCGATGCCGGCCTCGGCGAGGATCTCCCGGTAACCGGCCAGCCGCTCGGTGCCGCCCGGGGTGTCCAGCGGCCCGGTCACGGTGGCGATGCGCCGGCGTCCGGTCCGCACCAGATGGCGCACCATCTCCCGCGCGCCGTCCCGGTCGTCGGCGGCCACGTAACCGACCTTCGAACTCTGCCCGAGCGGTTTGCCGCAGGCGACCAACGGAACGCGTGCCGCGCGCAGTTGCTCGGCGACCGGGTCGCCCCAGTGGCTGGACACCAGCAGGACACCGTCCACATGACCGGAGGTGATGTACCGCGTGATCCGTCGCCGTTCGTCCTTCGTACCCGCGATCATCAGCAGCAGCGGGATGTCGTGGCGGGCCAGCGCCTGGGTGCATCCGCGCAGCAGCACATTGAAGTTGGGATCCTCGAAGAACCGCTCCTGCGGCTCGGTGAGCAGGAACGCGACCGAGTCCGAGCGGCCCGTGATCAGGCTGCGCGCGTGCCGGTTGACGACGTAACCGGTTTTGCGGATGGCGGTGTTGACCGCTTCCTCCGCCGACGGACTCACATAGTGGCCGCCGTTGAGTACGCGCGAGACGGTGCCCCGGGAGACACCGGCCTCCCGTGCCACGTCGTGGATCGTGGGCGGCTTGCGCCGGCCGTTGCTGCCCGTACGGCTCATACCTGCTGTTCCCTCGTGATCGTGCCTGTCGCGTCAGGACTTTACGGCCCCGGACAGCAGATCCAGGCTCCAGAACCGCTGGATGACCAGGAACAGCGCGATCAGGGGCAGCACCGCGAGCAGCGCGCCGGTGATCACCAGAGTGTAGAGGGCAGGTGTGTTGGAGCCCTGTTGGAGCAGGGTGTACAGGCCGAGTGTGACGGGGAACTTCCGGTCGTCGCCGAGCATGATGTACGGCAGCAGGAAGTTGTTCCAGATGGCCACGAACTGGAAGAGGAACACCGTCACCAGTCCCGGCAGCATCATCGGCAGTGCCACCGACCGGAAGATCCGCCACTCGCCGCCCCCGTCCATCCGGCCCGCCTCCACCACATCGGGCGGTACGGCCGCGGCCGCGTAGATCCGGGCGAGGTAGACGCCGTACGGCGAGAGGATCAGCGGGAGCAGTACCGACAGATAGCTGTCGGCCATGTCGGCCTTCGCCATCAGCAGATACTGCGGTACGGCGAGGATCACCGGCGGCATCAGCACACCGGCGAGCAGCACGTTGAAGATGCCCTCCCGGCCGCGGAAGCGGTAGACCGCGAGCGCGTACCCGCTGAGCGCGGACACCCCGGTCGACAGCAGGGCGCCGAGCCCCGCGTAGAAGAGGGAGTTGAGCATCCACCGCCAGTACACACCGTCGCGGTACGCGGACAGGTCGGCGACGTTGTCGGCGAAGCCGGTGCCGGGCAGGAGGGTGAAGGTCGAGAACAGCTCCCGCCCGGACTTGGTGGAGGCGATCACGATCCAGACCACCGGCAGCAGGCAGTACAGGGCACCGAGCAGCAGTGCGATGGTCGGTACCCAGGCGATACGGCGCCGGTCGGTTGCGCGGCCGGGGCGCCGCGGCTCCGGCCGTGTAGCCGGGGTGGTGCCGGCGGCGGACGCGGTACGGCGGGTGGTGAGAGCGGTCATGGGGTCTCTCCCCGGTTCGAACGGGAGCCCACGGTCCTGAGGAAGCCGAAGGACAGCACAAGGGTGATGGCCGCTATGACCACCGAGGTGGCGGCCGCCGAGTAGATGTCTCCCCTGACGAAAGCGTCCTGGTACACCTTCATCAGCGGGGACCAGGTGGTGGACAGCGAGTTGGTCAGCGGTTTGAGCGTGGTGGGTTCGCTGAACACCTGGAGGGTCGCGATGATCGAGAAGAAGAAGGTCAGCACCAGCGACGGGGCGACGATCGGGATCTTGATCCGCAGGGCCGTCTGGAACTGTGAGCACCCGTCGAGCCTGGCCGCCTCGTAGATCTCGGCGGGTATGGAGCGCAGCGAGGTGTAGATGACGATCATGTTGAAGCCGGTGCCGCCCCACAGAGCGATATTGGCCAGGGCCACGAAGAGCGGCCCGCCGTCCAGCAGATCCGGTTGTGGCAGCCCCGCCCTCTGAAGCAGGTAGTGGAACGGGCTGACGTCCGGCAGGTAGAGGAAGCCCCACATCAGCGCGGCGATCACCCCGGGGACGGCGTACGGCAGGAAGATCGCGAGCCGGGAGAAGCCACCGAGCCGGGTGCGCTCGGCGTCCAGCATCAACGCCAGGACCAGGGCGAGTCCGAGCATCGAGGGCACCACGATCGCGCCGTAGCCCAGCACCCGCAGGGAGCTGGCGAGCAGTTCGGAGTCGGACAGCGCGCCGGTGTAGTTGGACAGCCCGGCCCACACCTCCTCGCGTGCGCCCCGGCCGAGTCCCAGCCCCTTCACCTCGACCTTGCGCAGGCTCAGATAGAGGGCGTAGCCGATGGGCAGGGCGAAGAAGAGCGCGAACAGGACGAGGGCGGGGAGGAGGAACGCGTACGGGGCGCCGCGTACCCTCCGGCCGGCGCGTCCCCGGCCGACGGGAGCCGGTGGGGCCTGAGAGGTTCCGGATGCGCCCGGTGCGCGGCCGGAGCCGGGCACCGGGCGGGTGTCTGCGGCCTTCACCCCGTGACCTCGAAGCCCTGCTTCTCCAGATCGCCGACGGTGGCCCGCTGCATGGTGGCGAGGGCCCCGGGGAAGTCCGACCTGTTCTTGGCGGCCTGCGCGAAGGAGTCGCGGAAGACGGTGTACGCGACGTTCACATTCGGGCCCCACGCGGAGGGCGCGGTGGTCTTCGCGATCTCGGCGGCCTTCGCGTAGAAGTCCGGCTGGTTCGGGAAGAAGCCGGGGGCCGCGCTGAGCGCGCCGCCGGTCTGGGCGGCGGTGGCGGCCGGGTAGATGCCGCCCTCCTTCACCAGTGCGGCCAGCGCCTCGCTGTCGGTGTTCAGCCAGCTCGCGAACCGTGCGGCGGCCTTCTTGTGTTTCGAGTCGGTGGTGACACCGGTGGACGAGCCGCCCCAACTGCCGGTGGCGTGCTGTCCCTTGCTCCACTGCGGCAGTGGTGCCATGGCCCACTTGCCCTGGGTGCCGGGCGCCGCTGTCGTCAGGGTGCCCGGCGCCCACACCGCGCTCACCCAGGCGATCTGCTTGCCCGTGTCGAGCGCCTTGTTCCAGGCAGGGGTGTACATGGGCTGGTTGTCGATGGCGCCCTCCGCGACCAGATCACCCCAGAAGCCCGCGACCTTCTTCGTGGCGGCGTCGTCGATCGCGACGTTCCAGGTCTCGCCCTTGGTGGTCCACCACCGGGCGCCCGCCTGCTGTGCGAGACCGGCGAAGAGGCCCGCGTCGTTGCTGGAGAACGTGGTCAGCGCCTTGGACGGGTCCTTCTTCTTCAGGGCGCGCGCGGTCTTCGCGAAGTCGTCCCAGGTCTCCGGGACCGTCAGGCCGTACTTCTTGAACAGATCCTCGCGGTAGTAGAACATCATCGGCCCGGAGTCCTGCGGGACCGCGTAGACGGCGTCGGTGCCGAGAGTGGTCTGCTGCCAGACGCCCGGAGCGAACTTCCCCTCGACGCCGGAGACTTCGGAGGAGACGTCCGCCAGCACATCGTTGCTGACGAGGGTCGGCAGCGCCTGGTACTCGGCCTGCACCAGATCCGGGGCCTTCTTCGCCTTGGCCGCGGTGATGATCTTGGTGACGAGGTCGTCCCCGGAGGCCTGCTTCTTGACCGTCACCGTGATGCCGGTCTTCTTGCCCTCCGTCGCGTTCCAGAGGCCGGCGACCTTGTCCATGCCGGGTGCCCAGGCCCAGTAGGTGAGCGAGGCGGGACCACTGGACTCCGCGTCGCCGTCGTCGCCCGAGCCGCAGGCGGCGAGGGTGGTGACGCCGAGCGCGAGGGTGAGGGACGTGGCCACGAGGCGCCGTCGCGTCGTGAATTGCATGGTGTTACTCCCCTGACGAAGGTCTCCGCGATGAGTGCGACCGACCGGCCATGCTCTGTGAGCGTTCACAGTAGAGAAACTTTCCGGACACTTGTCAATGGTTGTTCCTGTGCGCTTATGTTGGCTCTGCGTCGCCGCCTCAGTGTGTGCACGTTCCCAGACCGTGTATCAACCGTCCCGTTGCAGTACAGGAGGCATCCATGCCGGATACCGCGCCCGAGGGCCTGGGAGGACTCGCGTTCGGCGGGGACTACAACCCCGAACAATGGCCGGAGGACGTCTGGTCGGAGGACGTCCGTCTCATGCGCGAGGCCGGCGTCACCCTGGTGAGCATCGGGATCTTCTCCTGGGCCCTGCTCGAACCCGAGCCGGGCCGCTACGACTTCGGCCGGCTGGACCGGATCGTCGCCCTGCTGCACGAGAACGGCATCCGGATCGACCTCGGCACCCCCACCGTCGCCCCGCCCGCGTGGTTCTACCGCGCCCACCCGGAGGCGCTCCCCGTGAGCCGGGAGGGCATGCGGTACGCGTTCGGCTCGCGCGGCGCGATCTGCCACAGCTCGACGGCGTACCGCACGGCCGCCGCGGCCATCACCGAGCAGCTCGTCCGCCGCTACGGCAGCCACCCGGCGCTGGCGCTCTGGCACGTCCACAACGAGTACGGCGTCCCCGTCAGCGCCTGCTACTGCGAGAACTGCGCCGCCCACTTCCGCCGCTGGCTGTCCACCACGTACGAGACCGTCGACGGGGTCAACGAGGCATGGGGCACGGCCTTCTGGGGCCAGAGCTACGGATCCCTCGAGGAGATCGAGCCGCCCCGCGCCACCCCCACCGTGTGCAATCCCGCGCACCTGCTCGACTACGCTCGCTTCGCCGACGCCACCATGCGGGAGAACTTCGTACGGGAACGCGACATCCTGCACCGGCTCTCCCCGGGCATCCCGGTCACCACCAACTTCATGACCGCCCTCAGCCAGTGCGACTCCGTCGACTACTGGGCCTGGGGGCGGGAGGTGGACCTGGTCACCAACGACCACTACCTCATCACCGACGGCCGGCGGACCCAGGTGAACCTCGCCATGACCGCCGACCTCACCCGCTCCGTGGCGGGCGGCGCCCCCTGGCTGCTGCTCGAACACTCCACCAGCGGAGTCAGCTGGCAGCCCCGCAACCCGGCCAAGGCCCCGGGCCAGATGGCCAGGAACAGCCTCGCCCATGTGGCCCGCGGCTCCGACGGCGCGATGTTCTTCCAGTGGCGCCAGTCCCGGCGCGGCGCCGAGAAGTTCCACTCGTCGATGCTGCCGCACGCCGGCACCGACAGCCGTGTCTGGCGCGAGGTCGTCCGTCTCGGCGCCGACCTGGACAGTCTGGCGCCACTGCGGGGTACGAGAACGGTCGCCGACGCCGCCATGCTCTGGGACTGGCAGTCCTGGTGGGCCCAGCGGCTGGAGTGGCGGCCGAGCGAGGACCACGACGCCCGCGAACGGGCCGACAGCTTCTACGAGGCGCTCTACGACCGGCATCTCACCATCGACTTCGCCCACCCGGAAGCCGATCTGTCGGCCTACCCGCTCGTCGTGGTGCCCGCCCTCTACCTCGCGAGCGAGGCCACCGGCCGCAATCTGCGGACGTACGTCGAGAACGGCGGCACCCTGGTCGTCTCGTACTTCTCCGGCATCGTCGACGAGCACGACGCCGTCCACCCCGGCGCCTACCCGGGCGTCCTGCGGGACGTACTCGGCCTGACCGTCGAGGAGTTCTCGCCCCTCGGCGAAGGCGAGCGGGTCCGGATCACCGCGGCCGACGGCTCCGAACTGACCGGAGACGTCTGGAGCGAGTTCGTGGTCCCGCGCGGCGCCGAGACGCTCTGGACGTACGCGGACGGACTCGCCGCCGGTCAA
This sequence comes from Streptomyces sp. NPDC088116, assembly GCF_044741745.1. NCBI lineage: Bacteria > Bacillati > Actinomycetota > Actinomycetes > Kitasatosporales > Streptomycetaceae > Streptomyces > Streptomyces sp. NPDC088116. The sequence continues at coordinate 984,310 of NZ_JBIUTF010000003.1, forward strand.
CCGGCCATCACCCGGCACCGGCTGGGCCGGGGGACCGCCTGGTACATCTCCACCCGGCTTGCGCCCGGCGCCCTCGACACGGTCCTCGGCCCCGCCGCGGAGGACGCCGGCCTGGCGCCGCGCACCGATCTGCCGCGCGACGTCGAGGTGGTGCGGCGCTCCGGCGAGAGCGGCGAGTACGTCTTCGTCGTCAACCACACCGGGACGGACACCAAGGTGCCCCTGCCCGGCCACGGAACCGAACTCCTCACCGGCGAACGGGCCGCGGGCCGGCTCGCGCTGCCGGCCGGAGCGGTGGGTGTCGTGCGCCTCGACAGCTGAACCCCACCCGTCCCACCCCTGACCTCCCGGGCCGCGCCTGTCATTTCGCGGCGCGGCCCGGGAGCACCACCGTTTCCCCCGCATACGGTCGAAGGGACATCGACGATGCACTCCGCACACCGCCCATGGCGCAGACCGCTCGGAGCCATGGCCATATCCGCGCTCGGCGCGCTGCTCCTGACCGCCCTGCCCGCCCACGCACAGGCACAGCCGCCGGCGACGCCACAGGCCAAGGCCGCCGCCACCCTCACCAACGCCGGATTCGAGACCGACGGAACCGGTACGAGCACCCCGTCCGGCTGGAGCACCTACTCGGCGGGCGGCCAGAACACCGCCTCCTTCACGGAGGCCGGAGGCTACAGCGGCAGCCACCGGCTCACCCACTGGTCGGCGTCGGCCTACAAGGTCGAGACGTACCAGTACCTGACCGGACTGACCGACGGGAACTACACCCTCAGCGCCCGGGTCCGCTCCAGCGGCGGTCAGAACGCCACCTACATCGCCCTGCGCGGCTGTGGCGGCACCGAACAGCGCACCGATCTTCCGCCGACGCCGAACGGTCAGTGGATCCGCCTCGTGACCTCGGTGAACGTCCGTGGCGGGGCCTGCACCATCAGCCTCAACTCCGATGCCCACGCCGGGGAATGGGCCAACTTCGACGATCTCACCCTCACTCCGGGATCGACGGGCCTGTCCGTCAAGGGCGGTGACCTCTCGACACTCGCGAAGAACGAGGCCTTCGGAGCCGCCTACCGCACCGCCGACGGTACGAGCGGCAACGCCCTGGGCATACTGCGCGGCGCCGGAATGAACTACGCGCGGCTCAAGGTCTGGGTGAACCCGGCCGACGGCTACAACGACAAGAAGCATGTCCTCGCGATGGCCACGCGGATCAAGGCCCAGGGGATGAAGCTCCTGGTCGACTTCCACTACTCGGACCGCTGGGCCGACCCCGGCCAGCAGAACAAGCCGGCCGCCTGGGCCTCGCACTCGTACAGCCAGCTGCGCACCGACGTCTACAACCACACCTTCGACGTCCTGAACGCTCTCAAGGCGCAGGGCACCACCGCCGACATGGTCCAGATCGGCAACGAGACCAACGCCGGCATGCTGTGGCCGGAGGGTTCCACCGACAACTGGACCCAGCTCGCCGGTCTGCTCACCTCGGGCGCCCAGGCGGCGAAGGCCGTCTCCTCCGCCACCCAGGTCGCCCTGCATCTGGCCAAGGGCGGCGACAACGCCGGCACCCGCTGGTGGTTCGACCAGGCGGTGGCGCGCGGTGTGCCGTTCGACGTCATCGCCCTGTCGTACTACGGCTACTGGCACGGGCCGCTCTCGGATCTTCAGACGAATCTGGACGATGTGTCGGCGCGCTACGGGAAGCCGGTGCTCGTGGCGGAGACCGCCTACGCGCACACCCTCGCCAACGACGACTTCCTGGCGAACAACGTGTCCTCGGCCGGTCAGCTGCCGGCCGGCTACCCGGCGACACCGGCCGGTCAGGCGGCCAACCTCCGGGACGTGATGAATGTCGTGGAGGCGGTCCCGGGCGGCCGTGGCCTGGGGATCGTCTACTGGGAACCGGCGTGGACGGCGGTCCGGGGGAGTGGCTGGGACCCGCAGGACCCCGCCTCCGGAAACGCCTGGGAGAACCAGGCGCTCTTCGGCTACGACGACAGACTGCTGCCCGCGGCGGGCTGGTTCGGACACCGGTAGGAGGAGCGCGCGGCAGCGGCTGGTGCCCCTCCCGGCGAACACCGCCGGGAGGGGCACCGGCGACGACACGTCCCCCGGCGGACCGGAACAACCGGATCCGCCGGGGGACGCATCAGTGTTCCCGCACGGTGAGTTGACGTGACGTCAGTTGACGAAGATGCTCGGGCTTCCGGACTGGCCGGTGTCCTTGACCGGTCCGTACTTGGCGGAGAAGTAGCTGGACGACGGGCAGGTGATGGGCCCTCCCGACTTGCTGAACAACTGGTTGGCGAACGTGATGGAGTTGTCCGTGTTCGATGTGGTGCCGTTGAGACCCGTCGAGGTGTAGGTGCAGGTCGTCAGGCCGAGCAGGGTGTTGAGCTTGACGGTCGTCTGCACCCCGCCGCCGACCCCCACCGTGAGCGGCCCGCCGGAGGTGACCGATGTGACGGCCGGCAGTTTCTCGACCGTGATGCTCTGGACCCCGGTGGTGCCCAGGATGTTGGACGTGCAGCCGCCGAAGGTCTGTGCCGTGAGTGACTCGGTGGCGGTGCCCGGGGCGGCCGGATTGTCCGTCACGGTGGCGGTGAACCCGGAAGCGGTGCAGGTGATGCCGGTGGTTCCGCCGACGGCGGTGCGGATCGCGACGGTCGTACCGGCGCTCAGTGACGAGCTCAGCACGTCCCCGACGGCGACGGCCGGACCGGCGGCGCTGCCGTAGGTGAGTACATTGCCCGCGGCGGGCGCGGCCCCGGTGGCGAAGGCCTGCCCGGCGGCGAGGAGAGCGGCCGCCGCGGTGAAGCCGGCGGTGGCGAGAACAGTGCGTCGTGCACCCATACGAAGTCCCTTTCGCGAGTGGAGGTGTTGGCGTGCGCGCGGTGGCGGGCCCGGGGACGGCCGGGCCGGACACGATGTCCGGCGCGGTGTGACCCACTGCGGCTCTGCCGTGGGTCACACACCCGCCGCGGCTGCGCCGCGCGCGTCGTCAATGGCGCAGGACGGTGGAGGCCGGGATCAGCGATGAGGGCGTTCAGCGCCGGTGAGGCGCTGGTGACGAAGAGAGAAGGTCTGCCCTCGGTGGCCGGGACGGCGCATCCACCTGGAGGGTGTCCGGGTCCTGGAGCACGGGGGAGGAGCGGAAGTGGAACAGGCCCGGCGCCACGGACCTGTTCCACGCCACGGACGAGTGCGGCACAGAAGGAAACCCAAGAGGGTTGTAGACCTGTCCGACGGATGGAGTCAAGAGTCCGAGAGCAAAGTGACCGAGGGAAGTTACCCGCGGTACTCAGACGTCAGAGGCGCTGTCATAAGTACACACATGATCAACACCCAATATTCACAAGGTAGTTGACCCCGTCCATACCTGGGAGTAACTTTCGGGTCGACTCCCACGGCCGCGCCGGTGACACACCCCGAGGGACCCTGTCGGCGCCGGGAGCTGTCCGCGCCAGGACTTCGCCGCTCAAGCTCGTTCCGGTCACCACATCTTCAGGAGCAGCTCATGGCCACGTCCGAAGTCACCGGCGGTGAAACGCCGGAGACAACACTACGGCGGGGGAGAGTGCGGTTCCGCCGCGCCGCGCTCATGGGCGTACCCGCGCTCGCCGCGGCCGCCACTCTCGTGATCCTCACCGCGCAGGGCGCGATCGCCGCCCAGTTCGCCATCTCCGGCATGCCCTTCACCGTCACCGCGGACCGCATGGACGGCAAGGGCTTCGAGCAGTTCGGCGGCATGGACAACATGGCGGAGGGGAGTCCCAACGCCGGCGACACCGGCGGGCAGGTCCTCGTGGTGGTCTCCGCCATCAAGACCGCCAAACTGACCAAACTGTGCCAGAGCGTCGAACTCGGCGGCACCTACCTGCACATCACCGCGGGCGACAAGGGCACGCCCGTGACCGCGACCGATCTGACGACCGACTCGACCGTCCTCACGGGCGACACCGCGGACTTCGACAACATCGAGATCGGCGGGGACGCCAGCACCTTCGACAAGGCGGGCGTCAAGGGACCCCTGGGTGTCTTCGGCCAGCAGGCCGACACGGTCACCATCACCAAGCTGCGGCAGACCAACTGGGCGACCACGGCTGCCAAGTTCCGGCTGCCCAACCTCCACCTCGGCTTCAGTTCCAAGGGCTGCTGAGCGTGGATCCTCGCGAAACGGATCCCCCGGCCGGGACAGCCGTTCCGGCCGGGGGCCGCCGCCCCGTGCGCTCCTTCAGGGCCTGGCGCAGGCGCCGCCCCTTCTGGGGCGGACTTCTCCTGCTGCTCGGCGGCGGTGAGATCCTGCTCACCGAGCAGGCATCCATCTCGGTCGTCCTGCAAGCGGGCGCGGGAGGCATCGCGGCCTATCTGCTCCCGCTGGTGATGGCCGTGTGCGGACTCCTCGTACTGCTGAACCCCGCCCAGCGGCTGTTCTACTCGGTCGTCGGCGTCCTGGTCTCGCTGGGCACCTGGGTCACCTCCAACCTCGGCGGGTTCTTCGTCGGTCTGCTGCTCGGCCTCATCGGCAGTTCTCTGGCCTTCGGCTGGCTGCCCGACCAGGAGCCGCGCCACTGGAGGCGACGGTCACACCGCGAGACGGTGTGACACCTGGACCGTCCGGCTTCCGGCGCCGGGTCAGCGGTCGCTCGACGAGGTAGTGGGAGGCGAGGGCCGCGGCGAAACTGGCGGCGACGGTGGCGGGCCCGTGCCAGGCGGCGTCCACCCCCAGGTCGGAGATGAGCCGGCCGATCGGGTAATGCCACAGGTAGAGGCCGTAGCTGAGGTTCTGTCCGATCCAGACCAGCGGCGCCAGGGACAGCATCCGGGACATCCGGGCGCGCGGCCGCAGTTCCAGCGCGGCCACCACCGTGGCCGACAGGACGGCGGCCACCAGGAAACCGACGGTGTACCAGGGCATCGACCAGGCGCCGGACCCGGTCAGCGGCACCTGCCAGACGATCAGGGCCAGTACCGCGAGCGCGGGCCAGGCCAGCCGGCCCGACCACCGCGCCAGCGCGGCGAGCCGCCGGTCCTCGCTGTGCAGCCGGGCGACCACCACGGCCAGCAGCGCACCGACCAGCAGTTGGTCGGCGCGGGTGTCCATCCCGTTGTAGATACGGTGTGCCGCGCTCGGGCTCCACAGGACGAAGCGCCACACCAGGGGCAGCAGGCACAGCGCCGCCGTGCAGAGCAGCACGGTACGCGCCCCGACCCGGCGCAGGAGCAGCAGCAGAATCGGCGGCCAGAGCAGATAGAACTGCTCCTCCACGCTCAGCGACCAGGTGTGGGAGAGGAGCGAGGTGTCGCTGGAGTAGGCACCGGGCTGCGCCGCCCGGACGATGTTCATCAGGAACGTGGCGGACAGGACGACGGCCGCCCAGGCGTTGTCGAAGCCGGGCAGCCGGGTGGTGAGGGCCAGTACGGCGCACACGGCGCAGACGGCCAGCAGGGCCGGGACCAGCCGGAGCCAGCGTCGCCAGTAGAAACCGCGCAGGGCGACATCGCCGGTACGGGCGAACTCCGCCAGCAGCAGCCGGGTGATGACGAAGCCGCTGATGGTGAAGAAGACATCCACACCGAGGGAGCCACCCGGCAGCAGGTCCGGCTCCAGGTGGTAGACCATGACCAGCGCCACGGCCACCGCCCGCAGCCCGTCCACCCCCCGCACCCGTCGGCCGCGCAGCGCGGAGGGGAAACCTCGCCCGCCCCGGTCGGGGCGGCCTTCCCGGTACAGCCGCCCGCCCACGCGTACCGGGATGAGGTCCCACGCGAGAGAGGGCCGGACGCCTTCGCGACCGGCCCGTTGAGGCAGTTGCAGGGTGCTGCCGCCCGGTCTGTCCGGGCCGCTCGCGCTCTCCTCTTCCGTCGCTCCGGGCACCGCCGTCCCAGCTGTCGCTTCCGTCGTCCGAGTGCTGTCCATCTACAGCCCGTGCCCGCAAAGCGAACGGGCACGCGGGAGTTCATCGAATCCTCAGAAAGCGCGTACGTGCCCGACCCGGACGCACTGTACGGTTCGGCTTCGGCGGCGGCGCGGACGCGGTTCTACTTGAGCGGCTCCGCGAACAGCGGGACGACCTTCTCCAGCGCGTACGCCACCGAGAGCACCGAGTCCGTCGCGAAGGCCGAGCTGAGGTTCTCGTCGTCGAACACCACGGAGCGGCCGGCCTTGACGGACGGGACCGCCTTGTACAGGGGATCATCGCTGATCTTCTTGGCGTCGACCCCGATGGGGGCCATCACCGTCAGATCGGCGTCGAGCAGGTCGAGGTTCTCGCGGGAGACGGTGATGGAGAACGAGTCGTCGGCCTTGGCGTCGACAGCGGGGCTGTTCGTGAAACCGAGGCGTTCGACGAAGTCGACACGGCCCGTGCCGCGCACATAGGCGCCGAACGCGCTGCCGGTCCGGGAGCCCAAGGCGATCGTCTTGCCCTTGAACTCGGGGTGGGCCGCGACGGCGGCCGCGAACTTCTTCTCGGTCGCGGAGATGAGCCGCTTGCCCTTGTCGGCGACGCCGAGGGCGGCCGAGATCATCTCGGTCTGCTTCTCCCACGAGATCTTGTACTGATCGCCGCCCTTGGGGACGCCTATGGTGGGGGCGATCTTGCTCAGTGTGTCGTAACGCTCCTGCGCACCACTGGACTTGGTGTCCAGGATGAGATCGGGCTCGAGGGCCGCGATCTTCTCGAACTCGGGCTCCAGTGTGCCGATCATCTGCGGGCTCTTCTTGTAGAGGCCCTTGGCCCACGGGCCCGTCCCGTCGCCGCCGAACGCCAGCCAGTCGCTCGCTCCGACGGGCCGCACCCCCAGCGCCAGGGTGGCTTCCGCGTCGCCCCAGCCCAACGCGACGACACGCTTGGGCTGCTGCTTGACGGTCACGTCACCGAACTTGGTCGCGATCGTGACGGGGAACGCGCCCGACGCCGCGCCCGACGCGCTGTCCGGCGAGGTGTCGTCCGACGACGACGTACCGCAGGCGGTCAATCCCAGGACGAGGGCGGTGAGAACGGCCCACAACGCCACAGGGGCCGGACGCGAACGACGGACCGGGGCAGCGGAGTGAACAGAGGGAGCTGGAGACATTCTTCGCATTCGCATGTATTTAGGTTAGCCTAACCTGGGTTACTTCAAGGCTGCGGGGCTCCGCTCTTGCGGCGTCTCGCCGATGATGTGGTGACGACCGATGGGCACGATCATCGGAGTTCCCGAGGCGGGATCCTCGGTGACCGAGCACCGCATCCCGAACACGTCGGAGACCAGCTCCGCCGTCACGGTCTCCGTCGGAGCCCCCTGCGCCACGATCCGCCCGTCCTTCATGGCGATCAGGTGATCGGCGTAGCGGCAGGCCAGATTGAGGTCGTGCAGGACCACCACGGTGGTGGAGCCGTACTCACGGTTGAGGTCGGTCAGCAGGTCGAGTACGTCGAGCTGGTGGCTGATGTCGAGATACGTGGTCGGCTCGTCCAGCAGAAGGATGTCCGTACGCTGGGACAGCGCCATGGCGATCCACACCCGCTGCCGCTGGCCGCCCGACAGTTCGTCGACCGGCCGCGCCGCGAGCTCCAGCACATCGGTGGCCAACAGGGCCTGCGCCACCGCCGTGTCGTCCTCGGCCGTCCAGCGCCGGAACCATCCCTGGTGCGGATACCGGCCCCGGCCCACCAGATCGCTCACCGTGATGCCGTCGGGCGCCACCGGGCTCTGCGGCAGGATGCCGAGGACCGCGGCGACCTCTTTGGTCGGCATCTCCTGGATGCTCCTGCCGTCGAGGAGCACGCTCCCCGAGGAAGGCGCCAGCAGCCGGGCCATCGAGCGCAACAGGGTTGATTTCCCACAGGCGTTGGGGCCGACGATCATGGTGATCCGGCCCGGCGGTATGTCGACACTCAGCCCGCTGACGACCTCACGCCCGTCGTAGCCGAGCCGGAGGTCCCGCGCCTGGAGAGTGTGCTCCGCACTCATGTGCAGATCCTTCCGTTCCATCATTCATCCGCCCCTGCCCACCCGGTTCGCGCGGGCCAGAAGCCACAGCAGATACGGCGCACCGATCACACTCGTCACCACACCCACCGGGAACTGGGTGGACCCCAGCAGGTGCTGTGCGGCGAAGTCCGCGACGAGCACGATCAACGCCCCGGTCAGGGCGGCGGGCAGCAGCGAGGCGCCCCGGCGCGGTACGAGTCGCCGGGCGATCGGCGCGGACACGAACGCCACGAAGGCCACCGGACCGGCCGCGGCCGTCGCCACCCCGGTGAGCGTCACGGCGCAGGCGAGCAGGACCAGCCGACCGCGCTCCACCCGGCTGCCGAGCCCCACCGCCGTCTCGTCGCCCAGTTGCAGCGCGCGCAGGGAACGCGCCGCGAGGAATGTCAGCGGTACGAGCACCGCCATGGCTCCCACGAGCGGCCACAGCTGGTTCCAGGAACGGCCGTTGAGGCTTCCCGTCAGCCATGCCAGCGCGTTCTGCGCCACGGCCACGTCGGAGCTGGTCATCAGGTGCGAGATCATGCTGGACAGTGCCGCGCCGACGCCGATGCCGATCAGTACGAGCCGGTATCCGCTCACGCCTCCGCGCCACGCGAGCGAGTAGATCGCCGCGGCGGCCAGTACGGCCCCGAGCAGAGCGGCGGCCGAGAGCGCGTAGCCGCCGGCGCCGAAGGCCACACTGGCCAGGACCGCGGCGGCGCTGGCGCCCGAGCTGATACCGATCACATCGGGGCTGGCCAGCGGGTTGCGCAGCAAGGTCTGGAACACCATGCCCGAGAGGCCGAACGCGGCTCCGACGAAGATCCCGATCAGCGCCCGGGGCAGCCGCAGTTCGAGGATGACGAACCGTGAACCGGCGTCGCCTCCGCCGAACAGGGTGGCCACCACATCGGCCGCCGGGACGACCAGGTCTCCGAAGGCCAGGGTCGTGCACAGGGCGGCCAGTACGGCGGCCAGCAGCGCGACGGTGACGGCGGTGGAACGGGCCCGGCCGGCCCGGCGAACGCGGGCGACCTCCCGTACCGCGCCGGCCAGCCGGTCCTCCGGCGACCCGCCGGCCGCAATCCGGCCCTGCGGCGATCCGCCGTCGGGGCTCCGGTCCTCGCCGGTACGGCTCACGGCTTCCTGGGGCACCGGCCCTGCCAACTCCCTCACAGCTCAGCCAGGTTGCGACGACGCACCAGGACGATGAAAGGCACGGCGCCCACCACCGCGGTCACGATCCCGACCTGTACCTCGCCGGGCCGGCCGATGAACCGGCCCGCGACATCCGACACCAGGATCAGCGCGGGCGCCAGCAGCGCGCTGTACGGCAGGATCCATCGGTAGTCGGGGCCGGTGATCATCCGGGACGCGTGCGCGATGACGAGGCCCACGAAGCCGATGGGCCCGGCGATCGTGGTGGCCGCGCCGCACAGCAGCACCACGGCGGCGGCCGACAGCAGCCGGGCCACGCCCACCCGCTGCCCCAGCGCCCGCGCGATGTCGTCCCCCAGTGACAGGGCGTTGAGCTGCGGCCCCAGTGTGAGGGCGAACAGCACTCCCACCGCGATGAACGGCGCCGCCTGCCACAGCACTTCGGCATCCCGGCCGGACAGCGAGCCGACCTTCCAGAAGCGGAACCGGTCGAAGACCTCGCGGTCCGTCAGCAGGATCGCCGTGGTCAGCGAGGTGAGGACGGCGGTGGTCGCCGCCCCGGCCAGAGCGAGTTTCACGGGCGTGGCGCCCTCCCGGCCCAGCGAGCCGACGCTGTACACCAGTACGGCGGCGACGAGCGCGCCGATGAATCCGAACCAGATGTACTGGGACGGAGACGTGAAACCGAGTATCCCGATCCCGAACACGACGGCCACCGAGGCGCCCGAGTTGACCCCGAGGATGCCCGGGTCGGCCAGCGGGTTACGGGCGACCCCCTGCATGACCGCTCCGGCGAGCCCCAGGGCGGCTCCCGTCAGCAGGCCCGCGACCGTACGCGGAATACGCTCCTCCCGCACGACCAGTTGGGCCCTGTCGGACAGGTCCGGGTCGAACACCGCGCGCAGGACGTCGTTCACGGTGATGTGTTCTGAGCCGAACAGCAGGCTGGCCCAGCTCGCGGCGACGAGCACCAGCGCCGTCAGCAGCAGGCCCACGGCGAGCCGGGGACGACCGCGGGCCGGGCGGCGGGGCCCGTGTGCCGGCGGATCCGACGGCCCGTCCGTCAGCGTGCCCGTCCGGGACTGCGCGCTCACGCCCCGCCGGCTCTCGAATAGAGCGCGCCACCGTGCATCTGAACTGCCCTCACTGTGCATTTCCGCAAGCGGGTGCCCGCCGCACGGAGCCCTCTGTCTCTCGTAAGTAAGGGGAGCCTAACATCGCTGACCCGCTCTTCTGCCACCCCTGTTCAGGAGAAACCGTCGTACCGGACGGCGCGGCGGTGCGGGAACGGAACCGCCCACCCGGCCGATGGCGCGCGACGGTACGGACCCGCCGGACGGCCGGCCCGGGAGCGCCGAGGGCGCCCGAGGTTTTTTCCGCGAGGTTCCGAAGTTTTTGTTATCCGGCCCCGCCGCGCCACGTCTCCCAGAGGAACGCACACCCCACCGCGACAGGAGCGCACCTCATGGGCCGCGACAACAAGCACAGGATCAGCCGCCGCAGCATGCTCCAGATAGCCGGCGGACTGGCCGTGGCCGGAGCCGCGGGCGGCGTCACCGCCGCCATGACGGGAGACAGGGCCGACGCCGCGCCGACGACCTTCACCCACCCGGGCATGCTGCACGCCCACGGGGAACTCAACCGGGCCAAGGTCAGGGTCAAAGCGGGCTCCCAGCCCTGGACCGCGGGCTGGAACCGGCTCGTTGCCAACACCCACGCACAGAGCACCTGGACGCCACGGCCGACCGCCACGATCATCCGAGGCGGCGCCGGCCAGAACTACCCGCAGCTCTACAACGACATCCACGCCGCCTACCAGAACGCGCTGCGCTGGAGGACCGCCGGAACCACCGCACACGGAGACACCGCCCGGGACATCCTCAACGCCTGGTCGGCCACCCTCACCACACTGACCGGCAACGCCGACCGCTTCCTGGCCGCGGGCCTCTACGGCTACCAGTTCGCCAACGCCGCCGAGTTGATGCGCGACTACCCGGGCTTCGACCTGAAGCGCTTCCAGCGGATGCTGCTCGACGTCTTCTACCCGCTGAACGACCAGTTCCTCAAGGGACACAACGACGCCTGCGTCAGCAACTACTGGGCGAACTGGGACCTGTGCACCATGAACTCGATCCTGGCCATCGGCATCCTCTGCGACGACACCGCCACGTTCGACCAGGCCGTCGACTACTTCAAGAACGGCGAGGGAAACGGCTCCATCAAGAACGCCGTTCCCTTCCTCCACCCCGACGGCCTCGGCCAGTGGCAGGAGAGCGGACGGGACCAGGGCCACACCGTGATGGGCATCGGCCAGATGGGCGCCTTCTGCGAGATGGCCTGGAACCAGGGCGTCGATCTGTACGGGTACGACGACAACCGGTTCATGAAGGGCGCCGAATACGTCGCCAAGTACAACCTCGGCCACAGCGTGCCGTTCACCACCTACACCTGGGGCACCGGCACCAACTGCGCCCGCCGGGAGCAGACCGTCGTCTCCCCGGCCGGCCGCGGCCAGATCCGCCCGGTGTGGGAGCTGCTCCACAACCACTACGCCAAGCGCCGTCGGCTGTCCGTCCCCCACATCACGGCGAGCGCGGCGGCCGTGCGTCCCGAAGGGGGCGGCGGTGACTACGGCTCCACCAGCGGCGGCTTCGACCAACTCGGCTTCGGCACACTGCTCTGCTCCCGCTGAGCGTCCGCCGGATCTCCGTTGTCCGGACGGACCCTGACGTCTCCCGTCCGGCATGATCGACTGAGGGCACGAGGTACGGAGCAGGTGTGGACGACCGTCAACGGCGAAACAGGGTCAGCGCGGCGCGGGCCGGGGACCGGCAGGCTCTCGACGACCTCATATCGGAACATCTGCCCCTGATATACAACGTCGTGGGGCGTGCGCTGGTCGGCCACGCGGACGTCGACGACGTCGTACAGGAGACGATGCTCCGTGCCGTCGACGGCATCGAGGGACTCCGTGACCCCGGCAGCTTCCGGTCCTGGCTGGTGGCGATCGCCATGCGGCAGGTACGGGACCGGGCCCGCAGCCGGGCGACCGCGCTGGCGCGCAGCACCGAGCCGCTCACGGCGGAGCGCGAACCGGCCGACGCCGGCTCCGACTTCGTGGACCTCACCGTCCTGCGGCTCGGTCTGGACGGACAGCGCAAGGAGGTCGCCGAGGCCACCCGCTGGCTCGACGCCGACGACCGGGAACTGCTCGCGCTGTGGTGGCAGGAGGTCGCGGGGGAGCTGACTCGCCGCGAACTGGCCGAGACACAGGGGCTGACCAGGCAGCACGCCGCCGTCCGCGTACAGCGCATGAAGGCACAGCTGGAAACGGCGCGCGGGGTCGTCCGCGCGCTGGACGCCGATCCGCGCTGCCGGGGGCTGGCCGACCTGCTCCTCGGCTGGGACGGCCTGCCCGGCTCCGTATGGCGCAAGCGGATCGCCCGGCATCTGCGGGAGTGCTCCGCGTGCGGCGGCAGCCGGCCCGGACTGGTGCCCGCGGAACGGCTGCTGGTCGGGCTCGCCCTCGTACCGCTGCCGGCCGGATTCGCCCTGCACGCCCTGCCGGGGCTGCTCGGCGGGGGAGGGGCCGCCGCCATGTCACCGGTGGCCCTGGCCACCGACCCCGTCGGGTGGCCGACGCAGCTGGCACGGACCGTGCTGGACCTGATCACCAAACCGGCTGTCGCGGCGACCGCCGGAGTGACCCTGGTGGCCGGGGGCGCGTACGTGGTGCGGGACCACGACCGGCAGCCCCCGCAGGCCGCGCCCACGGCGACCCCCGTCCCCACTTCCGAGACCCGTACGCAATCTCCCGCACCCCGGCCGTCCTGGACGGCCGCCCCCTCACCGACCGCTTCCCCGTCACCGTCGCCCCGGCCCTCACCGCCGCCCGGGTACGGATCCACCGTGGACGCCGCGGACCCGGCACCCGATCCGCTCCGGGCCCCGGGCCCCTTGCCCCGCCGCCCCGAGAGCGGTATCCGCAGCTCGGCCGGTGCCAAGGCGGTGATGGTGCACAACGGCGACACGGTGACGCTCAGCGGCAGCGGATACTTCCTGGTCCGCTGGCAGATCATGCCCGGCCAACGCGCCGGCGCGCTCACCATGCCCACCTGGACCGGCCTGCGGGGAAAGCTCTTCCACGCCGCCTCGGGCGGCGGCAAACGGATGGACGACGAGCAGCCGGGCCAAGGGGCCGGCCCGCACACCGCGATGGGCAGCCCGGCCACCGGCTTCGCCGTCCTGCCCGCAGGCGCCCAGCAGATGTGGCAGAACGAGTACTTCTACGTCGACGGCTCCGTCACGCTCCACCAGAACGAGAGCCAGGCCGACTACAACCTCATCGTCATGCCGGCCTCCTGGGATTCGGTGACACAGGACATCCAGCAGCCACCGGGTCCGGGCGGCCCGCTGCGCCACGGACTGGTGCGCGACACCGGAACCGACACCGCGCCGGTCCCGCAGTACCTCACCCGCGCGAACCCGCCGAATCCCGGCGACGTCCCGCGGCAATCGAAGGTCGACTAGGTCCTGTCGGGCCGGCCCGGGGCGTCCGGGGCGGTGGATCGCAAGGCGCCGGGGCGTCCGCGGGGTGGTTTCCGGTGGGCGTTTCGGCAACGCGGCGAGGTGCGCGCCGGGCGTTGCGGGCGGTGCGCGCCGGCGTTCCGGGCCCGGCGAAGATCGACCGGACAGGACCCAGGTGTATTGATCAGGGCCTGGGCCGGCTTCGACCGGGCGGCGGGGCGGTGTCCCGTACGACGACATGGGTGCCCAGCATGATGTGCTGGGCACCGGTGTACCGGTCGCGGTCGAGCGCGAGGCGGACCGCGGTGCGCCCCAGTTCCTCCTGCGGCACATGCACCGTGGTGAGGGCGGGAAAGAGGTCGGAGGCGAGCGGGATGTCGTCGTACCCCACGAGCGCCACGTCCTCGGGGACCCGCAGCCCCGCCGCGCGCAGTCCGTGCAGGGCTCCGGCCGCCACGACATCGGTGGCCGCCATGACCGCGGTGAACCCGGCCTCGCGGCCGAGGAGTTCACGTACCGCCCGGCGACCGTACTCCCGGCTGAACTCTCCCGGCAGAATCAGCGCCGGATCGGGCAGGAGTCCGTACGCCTGGTGGGCCCGGGTGAAGCCGTTGAGGCGCTGACTGCTCGTCACCAGCCCCTTAACCGCGCCGAGATAGGCGATCCGGCGGTGGCCGGAGGCCAGCAGATGGCTGGTCGCCGCGTACGCCCCGCCCTCGTTGTCGTACTCCACGACGGTGGCGGGGGCGTCGACGGCGGCCAGCGGCGGCCGGCCGACCAGCACCAGCCGCGACCCCGCGCGGTCCAACGCACGGGCGTAGTGGGCCAGCCGCCCCTCGTACTCCTCGTTCTCCCACGCCCCGCCGACGACGATGACGGCGTCGGCGTTCTGCTCCCGCATGAGCTCGATGATCAGGAACACCTGGTCCGGCTCGGCGTCCGTCGTGCAGAGCATGCACAGCCGGCCCTCGGCCTTGGCCTGCTGCTCGACACCGCGCGCGATATGGGCGTAGAAGGCGCCGGTGACATCGTCGACCAGGAAGGCGACCGACTTGGTGGCTCCTCCCGACAGCGCCCTGGCCTGGGCGTTGACGACGTAGTCGAGTTCGCGCATCGCGCGCAGCACCCTGGTCCGGGTCGCGGAGGCCACCGGGTACGTGCCGCCGAGAACCCGGGAGACGGTCGCGGGGGACACTCCCGCGCGTGCGGCGACATCCCGTACCGTCGCGCGTTCCGCGTTGTCGGATGTCAGTTTCCTGCCCAAATCAGCTACTCTCCCGCGCCACGCACCCGACAGTGCGCCCACGATAGCGCCAGGCGCGGCACGTCAGCCGGTCGCGGCGGGCGCGAGGGGAGGGAGGGCGCCTGCCGAACGGCGCACCTCGGTACGGTCCGAGGCCACCGCCGCGCGGGACTCCCCAGGGGGCCCGCGCTCGCGTCGACTCCAGGGTTTTATCCGCTGGTACGACACCAGTACCCCCACTAGTATCTGCGGGTCACGCACACGGAAGGGCGGGGGCACGGGTGCCGGGGATCGTACGCACGCACAACGGCGACGTCCGGGAACGGCTCGACAACGACCCGGACACCGACTCATCCTCGCGCCCGCGTCGACGCGGCGGCGCCCGGCCTTGACAACGAAAGCAGGAGAGTACGTTGAAGAAACCGCCCTATCTCGCCGCCGACCGTCGCTACGCCGATATGCGGTACGAGCGCAGCGGCCGCAGCGGAGTGCGGCTGCCGGTGGTCTCCCTCGGCCTGTGGCACAACTTCGGTGACACCGCTCCGCTGGAGAACCAGCGAGCGGTGCTGCGCCACGCCTTCGACCGGGGCATCACCCACTTCGATCTCGCCAACAACTACGGCCCGCCGTACGGCGGCGCCGAGGCGAACTTCGGCACGCTCTACACACAGGACTTCCGTCCGTACCGCGACGAGCTGTTCATCTCGACCAAGGCGGGCAACGACATGTGGCCCGGCCCGTACGGTGAGTTCGGCTCGCGGAAGCATATGCTGGCCGGCCTCGACCAGTCGCTGGCCCGGATGGCCCTCGACTACGTCGATGTCTTCTACTCCCACCGCTACGACCCCGACACTCCGCTGGAAGAGACGATGGGGGCGCTGGACTCGTCCGTACGGCAGGGCAAGGCCCTGTACGCCGGTCTCTCCAACTACCCGCCGGAGCAGATGCGGCAGGCGGCCGAGATCCTCAAGGGCCTCGGTACGCCGCTGCTGATCAACCAGCACGCGTACAACATGCTGAACCGCGAGATCGAGCACAACGGCCTGATCGCCGCCTCCGCCGGGGTGGGGGCCGGAGTCATCGCGTACTCACCGCTCGCCCAGGGGCAGTTGACGGATCGTTACCTCAACGGGGTGCCCGCCGACTCGCGGATGGCCGTCGGCCACTTCCTCAAGCGGGACGAGCTCAGCGACGAGAAGCTCACGCTGCTGCACGCCCTGAACAAGGCGGCGGGGGAGCGCGGCCAGACGCTGGCCCAGCTGGCGCTGGGCTGGGTGCTGCGCGACGCGCGTGTCACCTCGGTGGTCGTCGGCGCCAGCAGTGTCGGGCAGCTGGAGCAGAACCTCGAGGTGCTGGACGCGGCGCCACTCGAAGAGCAGGAACTCGCCCGTATCGAGGGCCTGTTGGCCGACTTCGAGGCATCCCTGGCATAGTTCCGGGCACGGGCGGTGGCGACGAGAGACCCGCCGAGCCCGACGTCCGCTCCGGTGGCCCTTCCGCATGTGACATCCGTGCGGGAGGGCCACCGTCGTGTGTGCCGCGAACGGGCAGGCGAAATTCTCGGATTCGGTGTCCGCCGGAGACAGCGCGCTGATGTCCGGGCATCATGGATACCGGTTTCTATCCCCCCACGGCGCGCACCCGGGACACCGTCCAGCCGCACAGGGACGGCGGCCGTTCTCCCGGCAAGCGACCGCGCGCTCTCGATGGATCCGAGTCCTCGGACACCCGCCCGATCGGAGAGAAGATCTCAATGAGCCGCAGCAGTGCACACGGAACGAGCCGTCGCGCGATACTGAAGGCCGCGTCAGGAGTCGCCCTGGCAGGGACGGTGGGCTCACTCGCCACGGCCGCCCTCGGCGGTTCTGCCCAAGCCGCCCCCGCCGTCTTCACGCACCCCGGCATGCTGAACGCCTTCGGTGAACTCAACCGGGCGAAGGTACGGGTCGCCGCCGGGAACGACCCCTGGCTGGCCGGCTGGAACCGGCTGACCGCCAACTCGCACGCACAATCGGGATGGAGGGCCAGGCCCCAGGCCACGGTCGTCCGCGGCGGCACCGGCGAGAACTACGGAACCCTGTACAACGACATCCACGCCGCCTACCAGAACGCGCTGCGCTGGAAGATCGGCGGGACCGGCGCACACGGTGACACGGCCCGGGACATCCTCAACGCCTGGTCGGCCACCCTCACCATGGTCACCGGCAACGCCGACCGGTTCCTCGCGGCCGGGATCTACGGCTGGCAGTTCGCCCAGGCCGCCGAACTGATGCGCGGCTACTCCGGGTTCGACCTCGACCGCTTCCGGCGGATGATGGTGAACGTGTTCTACCCGCTCAACAACCAGTTCCTCAACCAGCACAACGACGCCTGTATCACCAACTACTGGGCCAACTGGGACCTGTGCAACATGGCCTCGATCATGGCCATCGGCATTCTCGGCGACGACGGCGCCAAGTACGACCAGGCCGTCGACTACTTCAAGAACGGCGCGGGCAACGGCGCGATCCGGAAGGCGATCCCGTTCGTCTACGACGACCAGGGACTTGCCCAGTGGCAGGAGTCCGGCCGGGACCAGGGGCACACCATGATGGGCATGGGCCAGCTGGGCGCGATCTGCGAGATGGCCTGGAACCAGGGTGACGACCTGTACGGCTACGACGGCAACCGCTTCATGAAGGCCGCCCAGTACGTCGCCACGTACAACCTCGGCCAGGACGTCCCGTTCACCAAGTACACCTGGGGCAGCGGCCAGAACTGCGCGTACAACGAACACACCGCCCTCTCCTCCGCGAGCCGGGGCCAGACACGGCCTGTATGGGACATGCTGCACTACCACTACGCGCGCCGCCGCGGCCTGTCCGTCCCGTACATCACCGCCATGGCCGAACTCGGCCGTCCCGAGGGCGGCGGCGGGGACTACGGTTCGACCAGCGGCGGCTTCGACCAACTGGGCTACGGCACGCTGCTGTACGCCAAGTAGCCGGACGGCGCCGTGCGGGGGCGCCGGAGCGCGGAACTCCCCGGCCCCCGCATGCCATCCGGAGCCCGGGGCACACCTCGACAGCGGCCGGTCAACTCCCTCCAGCAGGAAGGGCGTTGTTCAGAGCACGTCCGCCAGCGGGCCCCGCAACCGTTCCCGGACGTGCAGCGCTGTCCGCGCGGCATCGCGCCCGCCGACGTCCACGACCACCACGTTCCACGGTGTCGTCGCCAGCAGACGCAGGCTCAGCTCCGTTTCGCGGCGCAGATGGTCGGCCGCCGACGCCAGATCCGTGACGGTATATGTCCCGGGGGAGCCGCTCAGCCTGCCGACGTACCAGTCCGCCCACGACGGGCCTTCCCGCTCGACCGCGCGGCGCAGCGCGGTCTCCGGGTCGTCCCGCAGATACACCACGGTCACCCGGGTCGGCTCGACGGCCTCCGCCACCTCGTGTACGACCCGGGCGATCGCCGTTTCGTCGTGTCCCCAGGCCATCAGGGACGGGATGTACGGCAGCAGGGCGTCCGCCACCACCACATCCACACCGTCCGCACGGGTCTGTTCGGCGTAGATCCGGGTGGCGTCCACCAGCGTCCGGGGCCGCACACTGCCACTGCCGCCCGAGAACTCCCCGGCCACGGCGCGGAATGCGGCACGGGTGAGGATGTCCGCCTCCCGGAAGTGGTCGACGAGGGCCCCGCTCTCGCCGATCCAGCGCGCCAGCTCGTCGCAGAGGGTCGACTTGCCCACGCCAGGACTGCTGCCCACCACGGAGATCAAATGTTGTGACATGGGAACAGCCTCGCACGGGGCGAGGGCTGTCCGGGCCGGTGAGGCGGGACCGTAACGGCAAACGCCACGCACGCGTGTGCGGGCGGCAGCGGTCGGCATTCAGCCAATGTGGAATCGTCCCTTGTCTCCCCTTCCATCCCCACGCAGAGCGAGTTAGCGTGACGGTGAGTTAATTGCTTTTGTTAGGTAACTCGTGTGCCCAGCCACTCCCGTCCGCCCGGCTGGCCCTCTCCCGTGGAACCTCGCCCGCCGTCAAGCGCGAAGGAGACCCTCCGGTGACCGTCACCGAACACACCCCGCACCTCAACGCGCCCGCCACTCGCGGCAGTTGCCCCTTCGCCCCGCCGCCTGCCTACGAGCAGGCACGCGAGGAGTCCCCCATCACCCGGGTGACGCTGTGGGACGGCTCCCAGTGCTGGCTGATCACCCGTTACGAGGACGTCCGGGCGGTCCTGGGTGATGCGAGGATCAGTTCCGACGCCACCCGGCCCGGATTCCCCTTCCTCAGCGCCGGCCGCAAGAAGGTCGCGGCGCTTTCGGGGCCGGGCAGCTTCATCAGGATGGACGACCCGGCCCATGCCCGGCTGCGCCGCATGCTCACCGCCGACTTCATGGTCAAGAGGATCGAAGCGATGCGCCCCGAGATCCAGCGCATCACCGACGACCTGCTGGACCGTATGACCGAGGGCCGCAGCTCAGCGGACCTGGTGTCGGAGTTCGCGCTGCCGCTGCCGTCCCTGGTGATCTGCCGGTTGCTGGGCGTGCCCTACGAGGACCACGCGTACTTCCAGGCGCGCAGCCAGGTCCTGTTGGACGAGCGTTCGGCGCCGGAGGAGATGAGCGAGGCCATGGACGACCTCGGCGAGTATCTCAGCCGGCTGGCGAAGGAGAAGGAACGCGAACCGGACGACGGCATCATCGGCCGGCTGATGGCCCGGGGTGAGCTCAGCGCCGCCGACGCGGCTTCCATGGGGCGGCTGTTGCTGATCGCCGGACATGAGACCACCGCGAACATGACCGCCCTGTCGGTGCTCAGCCTGCTGCGCGAACCGGACCAGCTGGCCCGGCTGCGGGAAGACCCCTCGCTGATCAAGGGCGCGGTGGAGGAACTGCTGCGCTACCTGAGCATCGTGCACACCGGGCTGCCCCGCGCGGTCACCGAGGACATCACCGTGGGCGGCCGGACCATCCGCGCGGGGGAGGGGGTGCTGTGCGTCATCAACGTGGCCAACCGGGACGAGGACGTCTTCCCCGCCGGGGCGGACCTCGACGTGGAACGCGACGCGCGCCGCCACGTCGCGTTCGGCTTCGGCGTCCATCAGTGTCTCGGCCAGCCCCTCGCCCGTGTCGAGCTGCAAGTGGCCCTGGAAACAGTCATCCGCCGCCTGCCGGAGCTGCGGCTCACCGTGCCCTTCGAGGACATCCGTTTCCGGGACGACATGCTCGTGTACGGAGTCCACGCGCTCCCGGTGGCCTGGTGACCGCCGACGAGGGGAGGGGAATCGTGCGCGTCGACCTGGATCAGGACAAGTGCTGTGGAGCGGGCCAGTGCGTCCTCACGGCCCCCGAGGTGTTCGATCAGCGCGACGACGACGGAATCGCGTTCGTCCTCACCGAGCGGCCGCCGGCCGCACTGCACGAGCGGGTACGGGAGGCCGCGCTCCTCTGCCCGGCGGGCGCGATCCAACTGGCGCCGCAGTGAGCCGAATCCGTCGGACACCCCGCTGACGGCGCCTCAACCGCCCAGGCCCGGTACGCCCCCGGACATCGCCGGGCCGTACCGGGCCCGCGCCGTCGGCCGCCCCGCCGCGCCCGGTGAGACGATTGGCCCGGGAGGCATCATGAGTGATGAAGAAGGCGACCACGACGTACCGCGCCTGCGGCTCAACCTCTACATCGAAACGCTCAAGGCCCGTATGCCGGCGGCCCAGTACACGCTCCTCATGGACATCATCCGCATGTGGGCCGAGCACGGCGGCGGCACGATCCGCGTGCGGATGGACGATGACGAGAAGGAGTTGTTCACCACCGAGGTGAAGCGCGAGATGCTCACGCTCATGGGGCTGATCGGAGCCCTGGAGCCCGGCCACGAAGACCGGGCCGACCACGTCGTCGCCGACCTGGGCGACGGTGAACACACCAGCGGGGCGCTGACGCTGGTGCCCGCCGACGTGGCCGCCGACCCCGAGCGGCTGCGCGCGATGCGTGAACAGCTCGACGCGCGGGCGGGCCGGCGCGACAGCGACACGGCAGAGGTCGAAGCCATCGCGCGGGCCAGCGGAATGCTGCCCGACAGCGAGACCTGAGCGGGCCATTCGGGAAACCCCTGAACTGCTGCGCCCTCATGAGGTAATGCACCGCTCGGCACTTATGAGGGTCCGCGCTCGGCACTTATGAGGTTCCGCACCGCTCGCCGGCCCGGCCCACCGGTCGCCGCACATCAAAGGGAACCTCAACAGACGGTAAATCCCGGACAGGGCCGCCCAGGAACGCCTTCCGGGGAATTTCCGCGCGCGCATTCCGGGACCGTGGAGCAGTCGCCGGAACACCTCGGCGACCAGCCCTGACGGCTGACCGATCCAGGGCGGGGAATAGCGCAATCCCGCCTGGGTATGCGAACCGCCGGCCGGGACCGACACGCGGTTCCCGGCACTGTTCACGTCGATATGGATCAGGCAGGGGAATAATGCGTCACGCCAATTCCGCCCTGCGGACGGGATGAAATGAGGACTGGACCCCGGAAGCGCTCGGCCCCACGAAGGGGCAGGCCGCAAGGCGTCGGAGGCAATACCGCGAGCGACCGTCTGCTCCGCATCCTGGTACGGCGGCGCAAACAGTCGCTGAGCGCCGAGGATGTGACGATCACAGACAAGCCCGAAGTGCGCCGGGCGGTGTCCGCCGCAGCGCTGGGCAACACCATGGAGTGGTTCGACTTCGGCGTATACGCCTATCTGGCAGGCACCCTCGGAGAAGTCTTCTTCCCGTCGAGTTCGCCCGCGACCCAGGTCGTATCCGCTTTCGCCACCTTCGCCGCGGCATTCCTCGTCCGGCCGCTCGGCGGACTGGTATTCGGCCCGCTCGGCGACCGTATCGGCCGTAAACGCGTACTCGCCGCCACCATGATCATGATGGCGATCAGCACCTTCGCCGTCGGTTTCCTGCCGGGCTACGCCACCATCGGCTTCGCCGCGCCCGTCCTGTTGCTGGTCTGCCGTCTCGTACAGGGCTTCTCCACCGGCGGTGAATACGCCGGCGCCACCACGTACATCGCCGAGTACGCACCGGACAAGCGGCGCGGATTCCTGGGCAGTTGGCTCGACTTCGGCACCTTCGTCGGCTATTCGCTCGGCTCGGGCATCGTCACCGTACTCACGGCCGCCCTCGGCGAGGACGGCATGGTGGACTGGGGCTGGCGGATTCCCTTCCTGATCGCCGGGCCGCTGGGCCTGATCGGCCTGTACATGCGGCTACGGCTGGAGGAGACCCCGGCCTTCCAGCGGGAGGCCGAACAGGCCCGGCGCGAGGCGGAAGAGAGCGGCGGCGACGAGGACCCGACGGAGGCGGCCCGGCAGTCCGGCCAGGGCCGGCTGAAGGAGATCTTCACCCGGCACTGGGAGGCCGTGCTGATCTGCATGGGCCTGGTGCTGCTCTACAACGTCACCAACTACATGGTGACCTCGTACCTGCCCACCTTCATGACCGAGACCCTCGGCCAGGACGCGCTCACCGCCCAGTTGCTGGTACTCGGCACGATGATCGTGGTGGCGCTCACCATCACGGTCGTGGGCCGTACGTCCGACCGCTGGGGCCGTCGGCCGGTCTTCATGGCGGGCAGCGTCGCGCTGGTCGTGCTGGCCGTGCCCGCTGTCCTCCTCATCCGGGCCGGTGGCATCCTGCTGCCCGCCTTCGGCTGTCTGATCCTCGGACTGCTGCTGGTGTGCTTCGCCGGTACGTCGGCGTCCACCCTGCCCGCGCTCTTCCCCACCCGGCTGCGCTACGGGGCCCTGTCGATCTCCTTCAACATCTCCGTGTCCCTCTTCGGCGGCACGACACCGCTGTTCGTCTCCGGCCTGGTGGAGTTGACCGGCAGTGAGATGGTTCCCGCGTACTACCTGATGGCCGCGGGGGTCATCGGCTTCATCGCCACGTTCTTCCTGCACGAGACGGCCGGCAAGCCGCTGCGGGGATCTGGCCCGATGGTGGAGAGCACCGAACAGGCGCAGGCGCTGGTCGCGGACAGCCGCGTCGAGGCCAGGCGCCGGGCCCGGGACGTCTGGATCCGGCTGCGGCACCCATGGCCACGCCACGACGACAAGGAAGAGCAAGCACGGTGACGCGCGCGGGATCGCGCTCGTACCGGACGTGAGCGACCCCGCGCCAGGTGCCGAAGGTGGCACCCGGCGCGGGGTCGTATACGGAGTGTTTCCCCGCCCAATGCCCGGGGAACATACGGCCGTCGGCCGTTCAGCGATCGCCGGACACGGAGGCCGGCTCCGGGGGCGTCTCGGCGCCGGCGGACTTCGTGAGGGCGGCAGGCTGTCCGGCGGCGGGAGTCGCGGGCGGTTCGGGGGTGTCGGAGTCCTCGTGCCCGGCGAGCACCCGCTTGGCCTTCGCCGTGTCCAGCGCGCCTTCCCACCGCGAGACGGCGAAGACCGCGACACAGTTGCCGAGCAGGTTGGTGACGACCCGCATCGAGTCCATGATCCGGTCCACACCGAGCAGCAGGGCGACCGCTCCGGCCGGGATGACGCCGAGCGCCGAGGCCGTCGCGGACAGTGCGAGGAACGCCGAACCGGGCACCCCCGCCATGCCCTTGCTGGTGAGCATCAGCACGAGCACCACCGTGATCTGCTGTCCGATGCTCAGATGCACGTCGACGGCCTGCGCGATGAACAGGGTGCCGATGGAGAGGTAGATCGACGCGCCGTCGAGGTTGAACGAGTAACCGGTGGGCAGCACGAGCCCGACCGCGTCGTCCCGGCAGCCCGCCGCCCGCAGCTTCTGCATCATGCGCGGCATGACGGTCTCGCTGGAGGCCGTACCGAGAGCGAGCAGCAACTCCTCGCGGGTGTAACGGACGAACTTCCACAGGCTCAGCCCGGTGACGGCCTTGAGCGCGACGGCCAGCAGCACCAGGAACAGCATCGCGACGCCGTAACAGACCGCGATCAGTTCGCCGTATGTCGACAGAGCCCCGAGGCCGTACTCGCCGACCAGGTGGGCGGCGGCGCCGAAGACGGCGAGCGGTGCGAGCCGCATGACGAACCCGACGACCGCGAAGACGACCTCCTGCGCCTGCTCGATGGCCGGGAGGATGGCCGGCACCTTCGTCTTCCCCAGGTGCAGCACGGCCGCGCCGACCAGGCAGGCCAGCACCAGGACCTGGAGCAGTGAGTTCTCCGCGAAGGCGCCGATGGCGCTGTCCGGCAGGGCATCCAGGATGAACTGCGTCGTCGACGGCAGCTGGCCGCCCTCGGTCTTGCCCTCCACCGCGGAGGCGTCGAGCGAGGCCGGGTCGACATGCATGCCCGTGCCGGGGCTGGTCAGGTTGGCGGCCAGCAGCCCGACGAGCAGCGCCAGTGTGGTGGCCACCTCGAACCAGATCAGCGCCTTGAGACCGATCCGCCCGAACGCCTTGAGGTCACCGGCTTTGGCGATGCCCGCCACGACGACGCAGAAGACGAGCGGGGCGATCATCGCCTTGATGAGCCGGATGAAGCCGTCGCCGAGCGGCTGAACGGCCGTCCCGACGTCCGGCCACAGCCGGCCCACCGTGATTCCGAGCACAAGGGCGCAGACGACCTGCGTGAACAGCGAGATACGCAGCAGCCTGGCAGCGCGCCGGGCCAGAGATGGGGCCACCTGCGGCACAGTTACTCCTCCAGTCAAAGGTTCTGTCATGCGGAAGATCTTTTCCGACCAGCGCCACTATGGACGGAAGAGAATTTCCGGAGAAGTGCTCCGTGTTACAAGCAGGAAAAAGATGGGGCCCGTCGAGCTGCTGACGCGGTGGGGTGGGCGGCTCGTACGGCCGACTTCCGCCGTTGACATGTACGTTACGAAACGCAATATTGAGAGCGCTCTCAAGCACGCTCAGGCACTCTCAGCCGTCGTAACCGTGTGAACGGTGTGAAGGGGAACAGAACCATGTGGGACATCAGCCGTCCGAGGCGGACGCCCGCGAGACACCGGCCCGCCAAATGGCTCGTTCGCGCCACCCCACTGGCCGCCGCCGTGATGACCCTCGTCCTGGGCGCCTCCTCCGCCGTGGCCGCCCCGGTGACCGAGGAATGGACGGGAAGCTCGCCGTACTTCCGCCAGACATCGGCCTCCGGCGGCACGGCGCGGAACGTGTCCGTGACCGGAGCCAACGACGGCAAGGCGCTCGAACTCCGGCTCAACGCCCGCCCCGGTACCGGCCCCGGCAACGGTGTGGAAATCTCCAGCAACAGCGCCACCTATCAGTACGGCACCTACGGCACCCGCATCAAGACGGCGGACTGCACCGGGCTGGGCCGGGTGGGAGTGGTCACCGGTACGTTCACGTACTCCACCGACCACTCGGACGCCAACGGCAACGGCCTGCCGGACAACGACGAGATCGACGTCGAGGTGCTCTGCGCGCAGCCCAACGTCGTCTGGCTCACGCTGTGGACCGACTACAACGACGCCAACGCCGCGGTACGGAAGATCTCCCGCGCGATCGACATGCGCACCGGCAGGGTGCTGTACAACTGCTACGTCGAACAGCTGGGCGGCGACTGCCGGCCCGAGCAGGCCGGGGAGAACAGCCCCGCGAGCGTCACGCCCGTGCCCGGCTTCGACTCCTCGACCCAGTTCCGTACCTTCATGTTCGACTGGCAGGCGGACCGGGTGACCTTCTGGAGCTACGACAACAGCGGCAACCGGATCACCCTGTGGGACTACAGCGGGCCGACCGCGCGCATCCCGCACAAGCCGTCGGCCTTCATGCAGAACGTCTGGCACACCGGCGACTGGGACCCGCTGGACGGCCCGGCGCACAATCAGCCCCAGACGGCCGTCCCGGCCTTCGTCGACTCCACCACCCTGCCGCGCTGACAAGCCGGATCGCCGCCCGGCCTGCCAGGCCGGGCGGTGGTCACTTGCTCAGCACGTTCGCTCCCACGATGCACAGCCCGAGGAGCACGTCCACGCCACCGGCCCGGCAGGACGCCGCCCAGCCCCGTCCCGCGACGCGCGACGCCCACAACCCCCAACCGAACAGCGCCACCGTGTTGAGGGTCAGGGCGACATCGATCGCCGTGTCCTCGTCCCACCACCCCGCGTACGCGCCGAGCAGCAGCGCCACGGTCGGGAGCACGGCGGCCACCAGCGGCCATTCGGTCAGTACCGACCGTACGGTGGCGGCCATGACGCGAGCGCTGTCGGCGGTCTGGTGGACGATGGCATGGGCATAGCCGTGCGCGGCGGCCGACGCCACCGCCGCCAGCAGCACCCACACCGCGTCGTACCCGGGATCCTGCGCTCCGCCGTCGTGCCCCAGGGCCGCCGCGAGCACACTGGCGAGCACCGTGCCGTACACGCCGCCGAACAGCAGCCGCTGCAACGGTCCGGCGAACCGGCCGGGGCGCGCGGGCGCAGGGGCAGGGGGGTTGTCGGGCACGGCGCCGCCTCCCGGGACGAAGAGATCATTCCGCTCCGGGAGATGTAACAGCATGCCGGGCGGATCCTCTCGGACCTACGCCGACGGCGCCCTTCGAAGACGAGTGCTACGCCCGGAGCCAGTCGGCCAGGAGCCGGTTGACCTCGTCGGGGCGCTCCTGCTGGATCCAGTGCCCGCAGCCTTCGAGGATGTGCGAGGAGACCAGGCCGGGCAGGGTGGTCGGATAGTTCTTGATGGCGTCGGCCATCCATGTGGTGGAGGCGTCGCGGTCCCCGCCGATGAACAGCGAGCGCTGGGTGAGGGGTGTCCCGTCCCACGCGGCGAGATCCTCCCAGTCCCGGTCCACGTTGCGGTAGCGGTTGAGCGCTCCCGCCAGTCCCGTCCGCTCGAACTCCTCGGCGTAGAAGTCGAGATCGGCCTCGGAGAGCCAGGAGGGGAGGACCTCGCGGGGGAAACGGTCGGAGAGTCTCCCACCCGCCGGGACGGTGAAAACGCTGCCGTTGTCGGGCGGCGGGGGCGCGTCGCCCGAGATCCCGGCGTAGAACCCCGCGAGCCACGCGCGGACATCGGGCTCGATCTCCGCCTCGGCACGGCCGGGTTCCTGGAAGTAGCCGACGTAGAACTCCTCGGCTCCTCCGGCGTGGGCGAACGCCTCGGTCGGCCGTGGGCCGCCCCTGGGTGTGTAAGGGACGCTGAGCAGCGCCACGCCGGTGAAGACGTCGGGCCGCAGCAGCGCCGAGTTGGCGGCGATGGGGGAGCCCCAGTCGTGCCCCACGATCGTCGCGGTCCGTTCGCCGAGGGCCCGCACGACTCCCACGTTGTCGGCGACATGCGCCAGCATCCGGTACGCCTCCACCTCGCGGGGCTTCGACGAACGTCCGTAGCCGCGCACGTCGATGGCCACCGCGCGAAAGCCCGCCGCCGCTATCGCCGGGAGCTGGTGGCGCCACGAGTACCAGGACTCGGGAAAGCCGTGGACCAGGAGGACCAGGGGGCCTGTGCCCTGTTCCGCCACATGGATACGGCCACCGGGAACCTCCACCAGCCGGTGCTTCACATTCAGTGCCGGGGCGGACGCCCGTGCTCGGTCCGCCTCGGGGTGCCCGGACGAAGGCGTGGGCCCAGGCGAAGGCGTGGACTCGGACATGGATCCTCCTCGATGATCCCAACGGCGGTCGTGCCGGTGGTGTGCGGCGGCGGGCCAACTGTCCACCCGTACGCGCGAGGCCGCGACCGGTGCCCGCGGCCTCGCGGCGGGCACACGGTGATCATTCGCCGGTGGGCAGCTCCGGGACAAGATTCTTTGCCGGTACGGCAAACCGAGGCGCCCGCGCCACCCTTGCGTCCTTCACGGCAGAGGCATGTCCTCGCCGAAGAGCCGGCGGAAGGTGGCGCGGTGGTTGGCCCGTACGTGCGCCAGGGCGCTCGCGCGCGCCCGCTCGGCGTCGCCGGAGGCGATGGCCTCGTACAGCGCCCGGTGCTCGTCGAGGAGTCTGGGCCACTGTTCGTTGCGCCGGTTGAGCCAGCGCAGCCGCCCTTCGACCGGTTCCATGACGGAGATGAGCAGACTGTTGCCCGCCATGGCCAGGACGCGGTCGTGGAAGCGGGTGTTGATATCGGTGATCCGCTCGGCGTCCCGGGTCCGGGTGGCGGTCGCCGCGTGATCGAGCAGTTCCGCCAGCTCGGCGAGGCTGTCACGGTCCGCACGGGCGGCGGCCAGTCCGGCGGCGTAGACCTCCAAGGCCTCACGGAGTTCGAAGAGTTCATTGACGTCGGCGGGGGTGAGCCGGCGCACCACCGTACGGCGCGGGGTCTCGAACAGGACGAAGCCTTCGGCGACCAGCGCCCGGATGGCCTCGCGCACCGGGACCCGGGAAACCCCGAAGCGGTCGGCGAGTTCGCGTTCGACGAGCCGGTCACCGGGGCGCAGCAGCCCGGCGATGATGTCCTGCCGCAGTGTGGCGAGCACGCGCTCGCGTACGGCCCCCAGAGGTTCGGCGGTGGTCATGTCTCCCATGATCCCCGACTCGGCGGGTGTTTTACCGAGCCGTAACGGCCGGGACATGGCGTGCGGTGCTCGGAAGGCGGAGCATGATTGCGCGCTTGGTATACCAAACAAACTCGGCGTGCCGCCGAGCCGTGCCGTACAACCGCCCCGCCCGAGCGCGCCGTTCTCCGTCCCCTCACCGGGAGGCTCCTCCGTGTCCCTCGCAGACCGTGCCGAAGCCGTCGGCACCACCGTGTCCGCTCCCGATCCCCGGCTCACCAACGAAGACCTGGCTCCCGCCACCACGCGTAAATGGAAGGTCTTCGACCTCTTCGCGCTGTGGATGTCCGACGTCCACAACCTCGGCAACTACACCTTCGCCGCCGGGCTCCTGGTGCTCGGCATGAACGTCTGGCAGATATTCACCTCCCTCCTCGTCGGCTTCGTCCTCATCTACGCCGGGATGAACCTGATGGGCCGCGTCGGCCAACGGCACGGCGTCCCCTTCCCCGTGGTCAGCCGCATCAGCTTCGGTGTCTGGGGCGCCAACATCCCCGCCCTGATCCGCGCCGTCATCGCCATCATGTGGTACGGAATACAGACCTATCTGGCTTCCGTCGCCGTCAATGTGATGCTGCTCGCGGCGATACCGGACCTGGTCTCCTGGACGGAGCACTCCTTCCTCGGACTCGACGCCCTCGGCTGGACCTCGTTCCTCGTTCTCTGGGTCGTCCAGGCGCTCATCATCAGCCGCGGCATGGAATCGGTCCGCAAGTTCCAGGACTTCTGCGGTCCAGCGATCTGGCTGGTGATGATCGTGCTCGCCGTGTGGATCCTCTCCAAGGCCGGCTGGACGATATCGCTCACGTCCACGCCGAACCCGGTCTCCACCGGGGAGCAGTTCCGCCAGTGGTTCGGCGCGATCGGTCTGATTCTCGCGACCTACGGGACGCTCATGCTCAACTTCTGCGACTTCTCACGCTTCGCGCCCGACTACCGCACCGTCAAACGCGGCAACTTCTGGGGCCTGCCCATCAACTCGACGGCGTTCGTCATCGTTTCCGTTATCGTCACGGCCGGGTCCATCGAGGTCTTCGGGGAGGCGATCACCGACCCCGCCCTGCTTGTCGCGAAGGTCGGCAACACATGGGTACTGGTGCTGGGCGCACTCACCTTCGCCATCGCCACCATGGGCGTCAACATCGTCGCCAACTTCGTCTCACCCGCGTACGACCTGGCCAATGTCTGGCCGCAGAAGATCACCTTCAGGACCGGCGGAATGATCAGCACGGTCGCCGCGCTGCTCGTCACCCCCTGGAACCTCTACTCCAACCCCGATGTCGTCAACTACTTCCTCGGTGGTCTCGGCGCCTTCCTCGGCCCGCTGTTCGGCGTGATCATCGTCGACTACTACTGGGTGAAGCGTGGCCGCGTCGACGTCGGCCAGCTCTTCGACGCACGGCCGGAGTCCCGCTACTACTACCGCAAGGGCTTCAACCCCAAGGCCCTCTGGGCGTTCCTGCCGACGGCCCTCGTCGCCGCCATGTTCGCGCTCGTACCGTACTTCGGTGACATCGCGCCGTACTCGTGGTTCATCGGCACGGTCGCGGCCGCCGCCCTCTACTCGGCACTCTGCCGGGCCGAACGCGCGCAGGCCCTCGCCGACGAAACCCAGGCCGTCGCCGACGAAACGGCGGAGGCCTGATCGGGGTGCGGATCGTCGTCACCAACTGCAACACGACCCGCGCCATGACCGACGAGATCGTACGGGGCGCCCGAGCGGCGGCCGGCGCGGACACCACCGTCATCGGACTCACCCCCACCTGGGGGCCCGAATCCGCGGAGGGCTGGCTCGACAGCCATCTGTCCGCGGCGGCCGTCCTCGAGGCCTTGCACCGATACCAGGAGCCGTACGACGCCGTGGTCATGGCCGGGTTCGGCGAGCACGGCCGCGAGGGTGCCCGCGAACTCCTCGACGTGCCCGTCGTCGACATCACGGAGGCCGCCGCCCACCTGGCCTGTCTGCTGGGGCGGCGGTACGGGGTGGTCACCACCCTCGACCGGACCCGCGGCCAGATCGAGGACAGCCTGCACACCGCCGGCGTCGCCGCGCACTGCGCCGCCGTGGTCGGCACCGGCCTCGGGGTACTGGACCTCGGCGACGAGGAGCGCACCACGCGGGCATTCCTCGCCGCCGCCGAGCGTGCCCGGGACGCGGGCGCCGAGGTGCTCGTGCTCGGCTGCGCGGGCATGACCGGGCTCCAGCGCACCCTGGGGGACCGGCTGGGCATGCCGGTCGTCGACGGCGTCGCCGCGGCCGTCAAGCTCGCCGAGTCGCTGGTGGCGCTGCGCCTTCGCACGAGCCGTGCGGGCAGCTACGACCGCCCCCGCCCCAAACGGCGCACCTGGCCCTCGCCCGCGCCTCGGTGACCCGTACCAGATGGTGATGGCGGGGGATCGGGTGGGACAGCCGGTTGGGCCGGTCGGGTCAGGTGGTGGTGCTGAAGGCGTCGACGCCGGTGAGCTGGGCGGAGAGCGCCCACAGACGGGCGGCCTCTTCGGGGTCGGTCGCCCAGTCGCGCACGCCGCTCGTCAACACGGCGTCGCCCGTGGTGCGTTCCGCGATGTCGCAGTCCTCGCAGTAGACACCGCCCCTGCCCGCCAGATGTGGGGAGGTCGCCGCCCAGACATGGGTCGCGGCGCCCTGTGCGGGCGTCTTGATCGTGGGGTCCATCGGGTTGCCGTTCTCGTCGATCCAGCCGGCGGCGATCATCTCCTCCCTGGGCACATGGCGGCCCAGGGAGGTGAGGATGACACCGGGATGCAGCGAGAAGGCCCGGACTCCGGAATCCCGGCCGAGCGCGTCGAGTTGTACGGCGAACAGCGCGTTGGCCGTCTTCGCCTGGCCGTAGGCCTGCCACTTGTCGTAGCCACGCTCGAACTGGACATCGTCCCAGCGGATGCCGGAGAGCTGGTGGCCGTTGGAGGACACCGAGACGACGCGGGCCCCGCCGCGCGCGAGCGCCGGCCAGAGCCGGTTGGCGAGTGCGTAATGGCCGAGGTGGTTGGTGGCGAACTGTGCCTCCAGCCCGGCGCCGACACGGGTCTCGGGGCAGGCCATGATGCCCGCGTTGTTGATGAGCAGGTCGACATCGCGCTCCGAGGCGAGGAACCGCTCGGCGAAGGAGCGCACGCTGCCCAGATCGGCGAGGTCGAGGTCGTCCACCTCCACGCCGTCGATACCGTCGACCGCCTCCTGGGCGGCCGCGCGCCGCCGTGCCGGTACGACCACCCGCGCTCCGGCGCCGGCCAGCGCGCGGGTGGTCTCCAGGCCGAGGCCCGAGTGGCCGCCGGTGACGATCGCGAGCTTCCCGGAGAGGTCGATGCCGTGCAGGACGTCGTCTGTCGTGGACCGGGCGCCGAATCCGGATCCGAGCCTGTGCTGTTCTGTGTTCATGCGTCGGAGGCTACGAATGGGAGCGCGCTCCAGGGCAAGCCGACGCGGGCCGGAAAGCTGTGCTGTACGGAAACCGTGTGCCGCGCTGGGCCGGGTGGCGCTGACGGCGGTCGCCGCGTGGGCCGCGTACACCCGCGGAGCCTCCGGCCTCCCGGCCTCCCGCGCCGGGGGACCTCCGTTACGAGGGTCCCGCTGGAGGGCGGACACGGATCCATTCCCTCTCACACCACGACCGGCAGTGCTTCCAGCCCCCGGATCACGAAGTTCGGTTTGCGGACCGGCTCGGCGGCCGGGCTCAGCCCCGGGGCCAGGTCCAGCAGCGCTTCCATGGACGCGGTCAGTTCGATACGGGCCAGTGGGGCACCGATGCAGTAGTGGATGCCCGCGCTGAAGGAGATGTGCGGGTTGTCGCGGCGGGCCAGATCCAGGACGTCCGGGGTGGCGAAGGCCGACGGATCGTGGTTGGCGGAGCCGAAGAGCAGGGCGACCTCGGATCCGCGCGGGACGGTCGTCCCACCGATCTCGATCTCGTCGAGGACCCACCGTTCGAACAGCTGGAGCGGTGTGTCGAAGCGCAGCAACTCCTCGACAGCCGTGGGCAGCAGGGCCCGGTCCGCACGCAGTGCGGCGAGCTGCCCGGGATGACGGAACAGCGCGTGCCAGCCGTTGACCGTGGCGTTGACCGTCGCCTCGTGTCCGGCGTTGAGCAGCAGCGCGCAAGTGGCGACCATTTCCGCCCCGGTCAGCTTCTCGCCCCCGTCGACGGCGGCGATCAGCCCCGAGATCAGGTCCTCGCCGGGCTTCTCCCGCCGTACGGCGATGAGTTCACGCAGATACGCGGAGAATTCCCGCGACGCGGTGACCGCGCGGCGGGCCGTCTCCTCCCGCGGGTTCAGCTCGTACATCGCGCAGATCGCCGCCGACCACGGTCGCAGCAACGGCCGGTCCGCCTCGGGGACACCCAGCATTTCGGCGATGACGGCGACCGGCAGCGGCTCGGCGACGGCCGTCAGCAGATCACCCCCGCCCTGCTCCACGAGCCGGCCCGCCAACTCGGCCGCCAGCCGCCGTACATACGGCTTGAGCCGTTCGACCGTACGCGCGGTGAACGCCTTCGACACCAGACGCCGGATACGGGTGTGGTCCGGCGGTTCCAGCTCCAGCATCCCGTGGTCGTTCAGCTCGTGGAACGGCTCATGGCCGGGCTCAGGGGCGCTCTTCCCGAACTCCTCGTGCGTGAAGCGGTGTTCGTAAGAACGTCCGAGCCGCCGGTCCCGCAACAACGCCGACACGTCCGCGTGGTGCGGCACGAGCCACTGATCACTCGGCTCGTAGTAGAGCACCCGGCCACGGCCCCGCAGCTCGGCGTAGGCCGGGTAGGGATCGGCGAGGAACGCGGGCGAACGAGGAGCGAAGCCGGAGTCGGACACCCCAGGACGGTAACCGGCGGCGGGGCGGGGATCCAGAGGGCAGGACAGCGCATACGTCGAGGAGCGCGGACGCTTCGACCGACACGCGGCGGCGTGCGTGTCGATGGCGGCAGGGGGCCCGGCCCGGCGTCGGGCCCCGGTGCCCGCGCGACGGCGCGGGGCACCGGGGACATCGGACGGCTCCGGGGCCGGGTCGCCCGGTGGTCAGAGCGAGAGGGCGGCCAGCCGTCGCCGGTCCTGGGGGGAGGAACGCCGGTCCAGCCGCTCTTCCAGACGATCCCGGGCCGCGTCGTAGCGGTCGGCGGAGACGAGTGCGTACAGCAGGGTCTCCTCGACGATCTCGCGCTGCGCGGCGCTGCCGCCGACGCTCGGGAGCCGCGGCAGGAGGCGCTCCAATCCCTGTGCCGCCTCGGTCCAGTGCTCTTCGAGGATGTCTTCGAACGCCACGCACAACGGGGCGATGACGCTCCGTTGCACCTCGTCCGCGCGCAGGGCGTGGACCCGCAGTCGCCGCAGCCCCGGCAGGTCGCCCGCGGCCGTGAAGGCGATGGCGGCGTGCAGGGCGACGAACGCGTTGGCCGGACGCTCCAGGACGTCCGAGGGAGCCGTGTCCAGGATGTCGCCGATCGGGAACGGGCCCTGCCACGCGCCCGCCAGCCGGGCCCGCCACAGTAGGGAACCGGAGTCGACCAGCGCACGGACCCCGTGCACCTTCCCGGGAGACAGCTGCTCCGCCCACCGGCGGCGGACCGCCGCCTTGTCCCCGAGGGCGAGTTCGTGCAGGGCGGCGTGCCAGGAGAAGTGCGCCCGGTGTGTCCCGCCCCGGCCCTGATGGGCCAGCCATCGCTCGAGTCGCTCACGGCCCGCCTCGTGGTCGCCGCGCTCGTAGTGCACATGGGCCAGCGCGTGCATCGCGTGCCCGGAGGCGGGTTCGTCGGCCAGGGCCTGCGTGGCCAGGGCCCCGGCTTCGTCGTAACGCCCCTCCTCCTGGCGCATGAACGCGAGCAGCGAGGTGTGGAACCACCTGCCCCCGTGGGCCGGAGCGGTCCGCTCGAGCACGCGGAGCGCCGCGGTGCCGTCGAGATCGCTCAGACCGGAGAAGGCGATGGTGGGCACCGCGACGGCGAGCGCCAGCACATCACCCGGGTAGTCCTCCAAGTGGCGCAGCAGGGCGGCGTCACCGTCCGCGGGCGTGTGCAGGACACGGCGGGAGACGACGTCCACGAAGGAGCGTTCGTAGTCGTCGGCCCGCTCGCGCACCGCGCGCCGGGCGTCGGCCAGTGCGCGCGAGACGTCGACATCCGCCCCGCACTCATGCCCGACGAGCGCGAGCGCCGCGTGGGCGAGGGCGAATCCGGGGTCGAGCGCCGCGGCGCGGCGGAACGCCTGCGGGGCCCCGGCCCGGACCTTCAGCAGCCGGTCCGTTCCCAGGCGGTAGGCGGCCGCTGCGGCCGCGTGGGTGCTGAGCGGGAAACCCGAGGCGTCCGCGGGCCGACGCGTTGGGCGCCGGGCGCGGCCGCCGGCGGTGGTGAAGGCGGGGGCGGGGGCGGTCCACGGGCCGAGGGCGTCCTCGGCGACGGCGGCGGCCTGTACACGGATCTCCGGGATGGCGGTCGTCTCCCACAACTCGCCGCGCCGGGGAGCGCCGAGGGTCCACAGGGCGCGCGTGGCGCGGCCGTCGGCACCCCGCAGCCGTCCGTGGTCGGTGGAGACCCCCATGTTCAGCGGGCCGAGCACCGCGGCGCCCTGGTCGAGCAGGCTTCGCCACAGCGGGTCGGCCGTGTCGGACAGCCGCAGGCCCGGCCCCGTACAGTCCACCACCCAGCCCACGGACAGCGTTCGCGGGCCGTCGCCGGTGGTGAGGGAGACCGTCAACGACCCGTCGGGCCGCACCGATGCGGAAGTGAGCTGCCCCTGGTACGTCCGCATCCGCCGGGTGCGGCGCATGCGCCCCACCGCCTCCGCGGTGGCCGGGGGCATGCGGTGGCGGTGGGTGTTCCACAGGGAACCGTCCCGCTTCACGAACTCGGTTCGTTCCATGGCGGACATCGCTGCCCATATCTCGGTCGTGACCGGACGCAGCCCGTCCACCGCGGGCCGCCAGTCGCCGTGGGTACGCATGACTCCGCCGATGTGCCGGCGTACCGCGGCCCGCAGCCCGGTCAGGGACAGGCCGTGGAGCGGCGTCTCGCACGCGGCGGCGGGCAGCGGGTTCACCGCGTGCGCCTGCGGCAGCCTTCCGCCACGGGACACGGCGTGCACCGCGCGGCCGGGACGGTCGAGCAGCAGGGCGATGTCCACCGAGGTCAGCCCCGTACCCACGAGGAGTACGTCCTCCTTGCGCCCCGGACGCAGCGCGGCCTCCAGCGCGCCCGGCGCCCAAGGGTCGGCGATGAAGCGGTCGTTGCCGCGCAGGCCCGGCGGCGCCCACTCGGCGCTCGCGCCTGTGGGTCCGGTCGCCAGCACCACGCGATGGGCGACGACGGTGCGCCCGTCGGCGAGTTCCAGCCGGGCCGACGTCTCCCCGCCGGGGCTGGTGGTCCAGTTGCAGCCGGTGGCCCGGGTGCGCAGCCGGCGGACGGTGACGACACCCTGCGCCGCCATGATGGCTCGTCCGAGGGTGTCGGCGAGGTAGGCGCCGTAGCGGTAGCGCTCCGCGAAGTCGGTGCTCCGCACGCCCGGTTCACCGTGGTGGCACAGCCACCGCACGAAGTGCGCCGGATCGTCGGGGTAACAACTCATGTTTCCCGCGGGCACATTGAGGCGGTGGCGCGGATCGAGGGTGGAATAGGCGGTGCCGCGACCTGCCTCCGGGGCCGGGTCGATCAGCAGGAGTTCAAAGGGTATTCGGCGGCGTGCGGCGGTCTCGCAGAGCTGGATCGCCACCAGCGCACCGGCGGCACCCGCCCCCACCACGGCGATGATCTTCTTACCCGGCTCTGACGGTGTACACGGCCCTGGCGATGCCATGTGATGCCTCCTGCCCTCCCCGGAGCCGACGGCCGAGCCGGAACGGATGCTCCGTGTGCGCCCCCGCGCGGGTGCGCGGTGGGCTCGCCCGCCGTGCGGCCCTGGAGGCCGTAGATGGATGTGACGCTCACGCACGCGGTACCGTACTCAACTAAGTTCACCAATTCAATAAACAATGTGAACTGGTGAGAAAACACTGAGGACCTCTTGCCGACACTGGTTCCGCGCCCGAGTCGGTGGTATGGGGCCCGGCCGGTGACCCGGACGTGCGTGATACGTTGCCGTGGTGCGGATCACAGCCAAGTCGGACTACGCCGTCCGTGCGATGGCCGAATTGGCGGCTGCGGAGGGCTCTCCTCTGACTGCCGAGCAGGTGGCGACCCGCCAGGACATTCCCTTGCGTTTCCTCTTCGGCATCCTGCGAGAGCTGCGCTTGGCTCACCTGGTGCGCAGCGTGCGGGGCCCGGAGGGGGGATACCTTCTGGCGCGTCCGGCGAAGGAGATCACCCTCGCCGACGCGATCCGCGCGGTGGACGGCCCGCTGGCCAATGTGCGCGACGTGGGCCTGAGCGGTCTGGAGTACCCGGGAGCGGCGGCCGTGCTCCCGGATGTGTGGCGCGCGGTGCGGACGAGTCTGCGACAGGTGCTGGAGAAGACCACGTTCGCGGACCTGGCCGCCGGTGAACTGCCCCCGCTGGTCCAGGCGCGGGCGCGCGAATACCGCGACGACGTCCGCCACTACGACACGTGAGCCGGGCGGCGCGTCGGTCGCTGAACGCGATCGCGTCGACTGCGCCCGCGCCGCCCTTTTGATGCCGAGGCCGACGACTGTCACGTGCTGCGGGGCGTGAACGGCTTGCGCTCCACCAGGTCCTCGGGTCGATGGCGGCTGCCTCGGCCGAATATTACCTAGCGCCTGCAAATATTGCTGTAGAGTCTATTGCGCTTGCGCAAGCGCAATGTCCGGAGAGTGAAGCAGAGCAGGAGCACGATGATGACTCGTACACCCCAGGAGATCTTCGAGGACCACGGCCGCCGGCTCGGCACCGGCGACCTGGACCTCATCAGTGGCAACTACGCGCAGGACGCCGTCCTCATCACCCCGGACGGCATCCTGCGGGGTCGGGAAGGGGTCAAGCGGGGTATCGGCAGGCTCCTGGCCGATCTCCCCGATGCCGACTGGGACTTGAAGCCGCAGTTCGCCGACGGCGTCCTCCTCCTG
The DNA here is from genome assembly GCF_044741745.1 of Streptomyces sp. NPDC088116. Classification (NCBI taxonomy): domain Bacteria; kingdom Bacillati; phylum Actinomycetota; class Actinomycetes; order Kitasatosporales; family Streptomycetaceae; genus Streptomyces; species Streptomyces sp. NPDC088116. The sequence continues at coordinate 1,021,686 of NZ_JBIUTF010000003.1, forward strand.
GAGTGGTCGGCTGCCGGTCCCACGGCCAGGGTGGATGACGGTGTGGACACGTTCGTCTTTCGGGACGGGGCCATCCAGGCCCAGACCGTCCGGTACACCCTGAACACTCCGTAGCGCACCACTGCGCCGCCAGGCCGGCGGACCGGTGTGCGGAAGGGGCGCCGACCGGTCCGCGGCCGAAGGCGGAATGCGCCACCACGCTGAGTGGGCGTCAGGTACTTTCGGTGTCCGCTGCGAGGATCAGGTGGTCGGCGCCTTCTTTGATGACCAGGTCCATCAGGTGGGGGAAGCGCCGGTCGAGGTCGTCCTTGCGCAGTGTGTTGACGCGAAGAGTGCCGGCGTCGTGCTGCCGGATGAGGCCGGCCTCGCGCAGGTACTTCCCCTCCCCGTGGCATTCTCGTCCTCGGAGTACCTATACGAAGGCGTATACGGGCGAGTTGAGCGAGGAGCACACCACGGTGCGAGTGTTGTTCGCCGGCCCTGGTCAGGCCGGTCACCTTTTCCCGATGATTCCCACCGCCCAGGCGCTGCGTTCGGCCGGGCACGACGTCCTGTTCGGTGCCTTGCCTCCGGTCGACCTGTTGCGGCCGGCCGGGCTTCCCGCGGTCGAGGTGGGTGACGGATCGACGCTCATGGACGCCTTCCGCCAGGAGTTCGACGGCCCCGTCCCGTACGTGGACGAGGGGCAGCCCCGGGAGGAGAGGATGCGGATCGCGGTGCGCGGCTTCGTCCGGCACGGCAGGACCGCGGTCCCCGGTCTGCTGCGGCTGGCCGAGGCGTGGCGCCCGGACATCCTCGTGCACGACGCGTTCCATGCCGGCGCCCCGCTCGTCGCGGCGGCGCTGGGGATCCCCACCGTGGTGCACAACTTCGGTGTCACATCCGGGCCGGCGCCGGCCGGTCTGATGGCTGCCGAGTTGGCCGACGACTACCGGGCCCACGGAGTGACCGCACCGGCCGACCGTACCGTCCTCGACGTGGTGCCGGCCTCGCTCGGCGGCGACGGCACCGGCTGGCGAGTCCGATACGTCCCGTTCAACGGCGCCGGCGTGGTCCCGGCGGACCTGGCCGGTGGCCGGGGCGGAGAACGGCGGCGGGTCGCGGTCACGCTCGGCACGGTGTTGACGGAGATGGACGGCGTACGGTCCATCGTCCGGCTGATCGAGCACGCGGCGGCGGTCGACGCGGAGTTCCTGCTCGCCATCGGCGGCGCCGACCTCGCGCCGCTCGGCACGCTGCCGCCGAACGTACGGCCGCTGCCGTGGGTTCCGCTCGCCCAGTTGCTGGAAGCCTCCGACGCCATCATCCACCACGGCGGTTCGGGGACGATGATGACGGCCGCATCCGTCGGCACCCCGCAACTGATCCTTCCGCAGGGCGCCGACCACTTCGAGAACGCCGCCGTGGCCGAGGCGTCGGGCTTCGCCCTGCGCGCCACCGCCGACGCCGTGGACGGTGATCTGCTCGACACTCTGCTGAACGACGACGGTCTGCGAAAGGCGGCCGTCGCCCTGCGCGCCGAGATCGAGGCCCTTCCGTCGCCCGCGGCGCTGGTCCCCGACTTCGAGGCCCTGGCCGCCGCCCGCTGAGCCACCGCGGTCGGCCCCGGCGGTCCGGCGTCGCAGAGACGTCGGCCGCCGCGTTCCTCGACCGGGGCATGGGTGTGCGGTGTCGCGTGAGCCGGACCGCCCGGCCTGGTGCGATCACCGACGCGGATGCGCATGCCGCCACACCGCCGGCCGCCCGCAGACACGGCAGCGCGGCGCCCGTCGCGGACGCCGGAGCCGTGGGTGGGTGCCGGACTCCCAGGAACGCGGTTCCTGAGAACATCGTGGCCTGGTCCCGCGTACGTCGGGGCGCGACCGTGGAGCCATGAACACGAACGCGACACCGCACCCCTTCGTCGGCATGTGGGTGACGGCAGACGGCCACATCCGTCAGGAGCTTCTCCCGGACGGCCGTTACGACGAGGCCCGTGGCAACCGGCGGAGCGCCTACACCGGCAGCTACACCGTCACCGGCAACCACATCGACTACGTCGACGACACCGGCTTCACCGCCACCGGCGACGTCCGGGACGGCGTGCTCTTCCACGAGCACCTCGTCCTCCATCGGGAGGACGCCGACCGGCCGATGACCTCGCGGTAGTCAGCGCCGGGCCCGGCACGAGGGCGGGCCCGCCGCCGGTGTGGAAACCTCTCCGTCCCCTGTACGGGGCTCCTCCACGTCTGCCGCGGCCCCCTGCCCGCCCCGGGTTCCTCGTATCCGATCGCCTACGTCACCGTGAAGGCCGCTCGAGTGTCCGGCCGTACGCACAGCAGAGGTAACCGACATGGAGAGCCTGGAACTGATCGTTGTCGTCGCCGTCGGTGTCCTGGCGACGGGCCGGCTCTCGCGCCGTACCGGCCTGAGTGAACCCCTGCTGCTGCTCGGCGCGGGCTGCCTCGTGGGGCTGACCCCGTCCTTCGCCTCGTTCACGCTGTCCCCCGAGGTCGTACTGTTCCTCTTTCTGCCGGCCCTGCTGTACTGGGAGGCACTGACCTCCTCGGTGCGCGAGATCCGCTCCAACTTCCGCAGCATCGCCCTGCAGTCCACCGGGCTGGTCCTGGCCACGGCCGTCGCCGTCGCCGCCGTGGCCCACGCGTGGGGCTACGGCTGGCCCATCGCCTTCGTACTCGGCGCGGTCCTGGCTCCCACCGACGCCGCGGCCGTCGCGGCCGTGGCCAAGGCCATGCCACGCCGCATCCTGACGGTGCTGCGCACCGAGAGCCTGCTGAACGACGGGACCGCTCTGGTGCTGCTCGCCGTGACCATCGAGGTCGTCACCGACGAGCAACCCTTCTCCTGGTCCGGTACGGCCCTCGCCCTCGTCGAGTCCTACGCCGGCGGAATCCTGATCGGTGCCGCGGTCGCCCTGCTCCTGATCCCGGTCAGGCGCCGGCTGCCCGAGCCGCTGCTCCACAGTGTGCTGAGCGTCGCCACCCCCTTCCTCGCCTACCTGCCCGCCGAACTCCTGCACGTGTCCGGCGTCCTCGCCGTCGTCACCTGCGGCCTCGTGACCACCCGGTTCGGCCCTCGCGTCATCGGTTCCGACGCCCGCATCCAGGCCGTCGCCTTCTGGGAAGTGGCCAGCCACCTGCTCAACAGCGCTCTGTTCATCCTCGTCGGTATGCAACTGCCCGGCGCGGTCGGGGCGTTGACCTCGGTCTCCCTGGTGCGGGCGACGGTCGCCGCGGTCGCGGTATGCGTCGCCGTGATCGGGACACGGCTGCTGTGGTTCTACTCGGTTCCCTACCTGGTCAGGTTGCTGGACCGGCGCTCCCAGCAGCGTGAGCGGCGCATCACCGCCCCTCAGCGACTGCCACTGGCGTGGGCGGGGATGCGCGGAGCCATCTCACTCGCCGCGGCGCTGACCGTGCCCGCCGTGAGCGCCGAGGGGCATGCCGTCGGACAACGCGACGCCGTCGTGTTCATCACGACCGTCGTCATCGTCGTCACCCTCGCGTTCCTCGGTCCCACGCTGCCGACAGTGGTCCGCCGGGCCGGCTTCCCCGAGGACGACGGCGAGGCCGCGGAAGTCGGCCTCGCCCGGCGCCACATGAGCAGTGCCGCCTTGGCCGCGCTGCCGGGGTTGGCGCGGCGGTTCGGGGTCCCCGAGGCGGACACCCTCCGCATGGTTCAGGACATCGAGGAGCGTACGGTCCCCGCTCCCGGCTCCGCACGGCGCCGCGAGAGCGTGCGGCGCCTCGAACTCGCCCTGCTTCGGATCAAGCGGGACACACTCACGGACCTGCGTGACGCCGACCGTATCGACGACATCGTCCTGCGCACCGTTCAGGAAGTGCTCGATGCGCAGGAGGTCCGTCTAAGAAGACCGTGACGAACGGCCCGTCCGAGACCGGGCGTCGGCCAGTCGGAGCGAAGACGAACCGCGGGCGGGCCATGGGTGCGCCGCACCTAGGGAAACCGCGGCCTGGTTCCCGCGCGGGCACGGATCGAGTCTTGGACCAGAACCGCCTTGGCCGCCGAAAGCAGTTCGGCCCGGTCTCGACTCCACCCGAAAGGCCCGCCATGAACACCGACGACACCACCGGCGCCGGACTTCTGGAGCTACTGCGACGCCAGTCCACCGACCCACGTCGACGCATCCTGTTCACCGGCGCCACCATCGTCACGATGGACCCGGCCGTGGGCATCCTGCGCAACAGCGACCTGCTCGTCGAGGGCGAGGCCATCGCCGCGATCGGCCCGAACCTGACCGCGGACGGAGCGGTGACCATCGACGCCTCCGGAACGATCCTGGCCCCCGGCCTCGTCGACACCCACCGGCACGCCTGGGAGGCCCAGCTGCGCCGGATCATGCCCGATGTCGACGACCTCGGCGGCTACGTGATGGCGACCCTGGCCGGCTACGCCACCGTCTACCGGCCCGAGGACATGTACATCGGTACCAGACTGGCGGCGCTGACCGCGATCGACAGCGGCATCACCACCATGCTCGACTTCTCGCACAACTCCCGTACCCGCGAGCACTCCGACGCGGCGATCGAGGCCCTGCGGGACACCGGTATCCGCGGGGTGCACGCCTCGATGGGACCGCACTTCGGGGAGTGGGACCGTCAGTGGCCCGCCGATCTTACCCGCCTCAAGGACGAGTACTTCAGCGGTGACGACCAACTGCTCACCCTCCGCCTGGCGGCACTGGCCACCGACGAGATCGCCGGCCCCGCCCTCGCCTACGGCCCTGAACTCGCCCGCACCGCGGCCGACCTGGGGATCGGTGTCAGCGTCGACGCGGTCTTCGGCGCAACTTCGTCGGAGGCCGTGTTGTCCTGGGAGAGGAACGGCATCCTCGGCCCCGATGTCACCCTGATCCACGCCACCGGCCTGACCGCCGAGGCATGGAAGGCGATGGGGGAGTCCGGCACGACGGTCGCCCTGGCGCCCACCTCGGACGCGCAGATCGGTCTGGAAACAGCGATCCCCGCGGTGGACGAGGCGCTCGCCGCCGGTATTCGCCCCGGCCTGAGCATCGACGTCGAAGTCGCCCTCGCCAGCGACATGTTCACGCAGATGCGCGCCCTGCTCGCGATCCAGCGGATGCGTGCGGTCAACGCCGCCTACGCAACCGGCGGTGCTCTCTCCCGTATCACCACGCACGACGTCCTGGACTTCGCCACACTCCAGGGCGCGCGCACCAACGGCCTCGGCGACGTCACCGGCTCCCTCACCCCGGGCAAGAAGGCCGACCTGCTGGTCGTCCAGGCCGAGGACCTCAACAACATGCCCCTCAACGACCCCGTCGGCACCCTCGTGCTGGGCTCCGACGCACGCAACATCACCGCCGTCCTCGTCAACGGCCGGCCCCGCAAGTGGAACGGCCAGGTCCTCGACGTGAACCTCCCCGCACTGCGCGGCGAGGTCAACGCCTCGCGCACCCATGTGCTCGACACACACGCAGGCCGCCCGCGGTGAAGTCCGCGATACGGCCTCGGGCGCACTGCCGGTGATCCTGGCACGGTCGGTGAGGGAGGTCCGTCTCCGCGCCGACGCGTCATGGCGGGGGAGGAACAGCCGAGCGCTGTTCTCCCCCGCCATGACGGGACGGACTTCAGATGGCCTGGGCGGTGGGCAGGATGGTGATCTCGGTGAGGTTGACGTGGCGCGGCACGGCGGCCATGAAGGCGACGGTCTCGGCGATGTCGGCGCTCTGGAGGACATCGATGTCGTGGATGAGGTCGGCCATCAGCTTGGAGGCGTCCGGGTCGGTGACGTGGTCGGGGAGTTCGGTGTCGACCATGCCGGGTTCGATGGTGGCGACGCGGACCATCTTGGGACCGAGTTCGACGCGGAGCAGCCGGGTGAGGTGGCTGATGTAGGCCTTGGTGCCGGAGTAGACGGAGAACTTCGCAAGGATGCGGGTGGCCGCGATGGACGAGGTGTTGATCAGGTCGGCGGGCCTGCCCTGGGCGGCGGAGTCCGTCAGGTGGGGGAGGAACGCGGAGATGACGTTCATCAGGCCGGTGATGTTGAGGTCGATCTGGCGCTGCCATTCGTCGACCTTCAGCTCCTCGATACCGGAGATGAGCTGGACGCCGGCGTTGTTGAACACGAGGTCGGCCTTGCCGAAGCGTTCGGCGACCTGCTGGGCGGCGGCTTGGACGGCGTCGCGGTCGGTGACATCGACGGCCAGGGCGAGCGCGGTGCCACCGGCGGCCTCGATGTTCTCGACCAGGCTGTCGAGGCGCTCCTTGCGCCGGGCCAGCACGACCACCGTGGCGCCGAGCCCGGCGAGGCGTTCGGCGGTGACGGCACCCATGCCGCTGGAGGCGCCGGAGACGACAGCGACACGGCCGGCGAGGGGAGTGCCGGTGAGCAGAACAGCAGACATCACGAAACCTCAATCTCTTCGATCGGAAGGTGGGGGAGAGCTCTTTGAACGGGAGGCGGGGAGAGGGGGATCGGGGCGATGCCCGGACGGGCCAGGTCCTCCCGCCCGGCCGGGCATCGCCCCGAGAAGGCCGCGGGCGCCGAACACGATGGCGCCCGGCGGTTGCGTCAGGCGGCGTCGCCGTGTGCGGTGGCGGCGGACTTCTCGCGCCACGGAGCGAGATCGTCCTGCGTCTGCTGGTGCTTGACCTCGAGCCGCTCGATGGTGTCGCGCCCGAGGTAGAGGTGCGTGGGCAGCTTCTCGGTGGAAGCGACCTCGACGATGAGGGCGGCGCCCTTGACCGGGTCGCCGAGCTGCGCGTGGTTGGCCCGGTCGATCCAGTCCAGCGTCACGTGCGCGGGAGTGTCGTCATAGTCGGCGATACGGTTCGCGGCGACCGACAGGGAGCTGGCGTCGAGGAAGTCGGTGCGGAAGACTCCCGGCTCGACCACCATCGACTGGATCCCGAACGGGGCCATCTCGGCGGAGAGCGCCTCGCTGATGCCGGCGACGGCGAACTTCGACGCGCAGTACAGGCTGACACCGGGCTCCCCCTCGAATCCCGACCGGGAGCCGATGTGCACCAGCCGGCCCGATCCCTGCTCGCGCATGACGGGCAGTACGGCGCGGGTGACGTTGATCAGGCCGAAGACATTGAGGTCGAACAGCGACCGGGCCTCCGCGTCGGTGATCTCCTCCAACGCGCCGAGCAAGCCGCGGCCGGCGTTGTTGACCAGGACGTCGATGCCACCGAACCGGTCCACGGCGGCCTCGACCGCCTGCGGGATGCTGTCGTTGTCCGTGACGTCCAGGGCGACAGCGAAGACCCGGTCGGAGTTCTTCAGATCGGCCGGCACGCGTTCCGGGTTTCGGACGGCGACGACGACGTTGTGACCGCCGGCCAGAGTGGCGCGGGCGATTTCGGCACCGATTCCGCGGGAGGCACCGGTGACAAACCACGTAGCCATGGGGAAAACCTCTTTCGTTGCTTCCCCTTTTCGGGGATTTCCTGTTGCCGTATGTGAGTGTGCCTGTCGGCTTCGGCGCTATGAAGGCCGCGCTTTTCCTGGGAGTCCCACACCCAGGAAACGAGGCGGGCCCGGAAAACCCGCATGTCAATGACCTCGTCATGGCGACAACCTCGTACGGCGAAGGCATGCCCGAACCGCGACGGGTCGCTCCCTGTCATGCCTGTGTCCGGGCGAAGTGCCGGGCACCGAGCCGTGAACTCCGACGCTCCTCGGCGAGGTGCGCCTTTTCATTGACCTTATGGACCGAATTCTGGGCGCCGTCGAAAGGAATGCGCGGTAACGGCTCGGTTCTTCCCGCCCGCGCGTCCTGCCGGGGCGCGGGCGTGTCCCGGCGAAGACGGTCTTCCTGCGGCCCTCCGGCTCAGGCGTCGTGTGCGGGATCCTGCTGGTGAGGCACTTCGGGCGCGCCGATGGAGCCCAGCAGGGCCAGGCCGTCGGCGGAGGGGGAGCCGGGCTCGGCGTGCAGGACCACGAGTTGCTGTCCCGGAGCACTGCGGATGTCGAGGACCTCATGCCGTAACTCCAGCTCTCCCACGCCGGAGTGGTGCACCTGCTTGACGTCGTAGGCCGGGACCCGGGCGTACTCGCGTGCCCACAGGGAACGGAACTCGCGGCTGCGCACCGACAGTTCGCCGACCAGCTCCAGCACGCGGGGATCCTCGGGGGCGCTCGCGGCAGTTTGCTGAAGGCCGGCGACCGCGCGAAGCCTGGCCCGCTCCGCGTTTCTGTAGAAGGCCTTCGCCGCGGGGTCCAGGAAGAGCATGCGCAGTACGTTGTCGCGTTGCGCGAAATCACGGTAGAGAGCATTGGCCAAGGCGTTGGCGACCAGCAGATCCTGCGCGTGCCCGAGGACGAAGGCCGGCGTCCCGGTCCAGCTTTCGATCAGTTGCCGCAGGTGCGGGCGGACACGCTCGACCCGGAAGGGGGACTTCGTACGGCGGGTCGCCGGCCGGGCCAGCCGGAAGAGTTCCCGCTTGTCCGCTTCCCCGAGCCGCAGCACACGGGCCAAGGCCTCCAGTACCCGGAGCGAGGGGCTGATTTCCCGGCCCTGCTCGAGTCGGCTGTAGTAGCTCGGGCTGACACCCGCGAGCGCCGCGACCTCGTCGCGTCGCAAGCCGGGCACTCGTCGCCGTCCGGCACTGGGCAGTCCCGCGCCCGCGGGGCTGAGGCGGTCCCTGTGGAAGCGGAGGAACCGACCCAGCCCTTCTGCCGGGTCAGGGCGCGTATCGCTGCACATACTGCCGAGGTTAGGCGGACAACGCCTGGAAGAGTTCTGACGACGGTGGGTGCATTGCACCCAGGAATGCCGCACCTCGGATGTGCGGGAAACGAAGGAGGAGGGAGTCACACGGCCCGGAAAATCCCACTGCTCAAGCCCCGCGAACTACTCTGTGTGAAAGGCGTGCGACGTGGAGCCATGCCACTCGACCACCACTTCTCATCGACCGAGAACCCTCTAGTATTGCACTATGAGTAAAGGGACGCCTTTGGGTGATTTCCTCAGAGCCCGCCGAGAAGCCTTGAAGCCGTACGACGTCGGTCTCCCCGAACACGGGCGACGCCGGGTGCCGGGACTGCGCAGAGAGGAAGTCGCGCTGCTCGCCGGGGTCAGTTCCGACTACTACATCAGGCTGGAACAGGGGCGCGAGAACAGTCCGTCCCCGCAGGTGCTCGACGCCGTGGCGCAAGCGCTGAAACTGGACGCACAGGCCACCGACCATCTCAACCGCCTCTGCCTCACCGCCTCCCAGCGCCCACGCGACTGGGGTGGCACGGACGTCGGGCAACAGTTGTTGCAGCTGATGGACGGATGGGAGCACACGCCGGCCTTCGTGGTCGGCCCGGCCCTCGACATCATGGCGGGCAACTCCCTTGCCACGGCTCTGCACAGCGGGTTCGACCAGTTCGACAACCTCGCCCGCATGGTGTTCGTCGACCCGGCGGGGCGCGACTTCTACCAGGAATGGGAGCGGGCCGCGCACTCCTGTGTCGCCGAGATCAGGGCAGCCTACGGCCATGATCCCGAGTCGGCCCGCATCGCCGAGGTCGTGGCGGAACTGTCCGCCCAGAGCGAGGAGTTCGCCGAGATCTGGCGCATGCACGAAGTCAAGAGCAAGTCCCAGGAAGGCAAGCATCTCAAGCACCCCCTGGTCGGAGACCTGCACATCAAGTTCGCGGCTTTCACGGTCAACGGGGCGTCGCATCAGCAACTGGTGGTCTACCAGGCCGAACCGGCCAGCCCGACGGCGGCCGCCTTCGAGACGCTGAGGGCGGCCGCCGCTGTGCCCAGGCAGGCCGAGGCGGCTGTGTCCGTGGCCGACTTCACCGTCAGGGAGCGGTAGCGGCGAACGTGGCCTGGTGAGACCGGGGCGGGGGCTGGTCCGGCCCGCACCCAGCAACAACGCGGCCGCACCGCTCGTGGCCGAATCCTCCGCCAACTTCGAGTGCGGCGTCGCCGACAGCGGCCTCATGGCCCGTACCGCCTCTTTCTTGCGGCAGGCGGCTCCCCTGGACGGGCGCGTATGCACTCCTGCCGCAGTACGAGTCGACCGTCCGGTCACGCGTCGAGATTCGAACGTACGCAATGGGTACGCACAATGTGCGTGATTCATACGTGAGATGCCTGTTTCACGGTACGGTGAGGGGAGGAGGTGTTCCATGTCGGAACTGTTCGACGCGGTCGACGCGTTGATCGCGTCCGCGTCCCCGCTGCCGCCGCCCGCGGAGCGCAAGCGGCTGCGTGCCGCGCACGGACTGACGCTGGAACAGGTGGCCGGTGCACTGAAGGTGCGGCGCGCGACCGTCAGCGGCTGGGAGAGTGGCAAGACGGAACCGAGGCCCCCGGAGCGCGAGGCGTACGCACGTCTGCTCAGGCAACTCGCCGAGCTTTACCCCGCCTCCCAGGCCCGGAGGGGGGAGGACGTCGAAAACGTCACCACGGCTGCGAAGATCGCCGTCGCTCCCCAGCCGCCGCAGGCTCCGGCAGGTCCCCCGCCTCACGCTGCGGCACCCGGCGAGGACACGGCGGCGCCCGAGGCGCCCGCCGCGCCCGCGCCGCGCGAGACCGAGCCCGCCGACGCGCGAACACCGCCCACAGGTCCGGCGCCGGGCGATGCGACCACGGCCGCTGGACAGAACACCCCGCAGCGCTCTGTACGCTCCACCGCGTCCCGTCCGGCGGCCCCGGCCAGGCCGTCGTGGACGTCGCGGCGTCCCGGTGCCAAGAAGGCCGCGACGAGGCCCGCGGCCCCGGCCGCCGTCGACCCGCGCTTCGAGAACGGCCCGCTCGCGGTCGTCGACGTCGCCGACGGGAAGGTCTCCGCGTACTGCGTCGGCGGTCTGGTCCTGGACGTGCCCGCCAAGTCGATTCCCGCTCTGGTCGACTGGACCCTGTCCGAGGCGAAGCTGGGCGCGCCCAAGCTGAGCGGGCCGGGGAAGGACGCGGACCCGCTGCTCGTATTCACCGAGGCAGCGTGCGACCGTTACGGGCTGCCGCTCCACCTCACCGCGGACGAGCAACTCGCCGGGCGGCTCCCTGCGGACCACAAGGTCATCGCACAACTGGTGCGCGCGGACTGGAAACTGACCAAGCGCGGGTTCGGGCCGTGGGCCCGGATCTACCGCCCGGCGCAGGGAGCGGAGCGCTCCTGCGTACAACTGTGCATCCCGTCGTGGCAGGCGCTCGCCAGCCGCGACTGGGGCGACGCGGGGCGGCTGCCGCCGGCAGAACTGGCCCGGCTCCTGGGGGTGTACGCGACCCGGGTGATGACACCGCGCGGATCCACCGCAGTGACCGGCCTGGAACTGATGACCGCGCTGCACCCGCCGACCAGGGCGAGCGAGCCGGACGGTACGGGCAGGCGGCACTCCGAGCACAACCCGGGCTCTCTGGGCAAGGACCCCGTGGACTGCGCGCCGTGCGAGGCCCCCGACGGACACCCGCTCCTCAAGGACCTGCCGCGCTTCCACCGCCGTACCCCGGCGGAGGTCCTGGCGGAGGAGGCGTACGACTGGGCGCGTCCCCTCACCGACGAGGAATGTCTGCGCCCGCACCTGGTGGGCATCGACGTGAACATGGCGTTCGCCGCCGGGGCGAACGGACTGATCGTCGGCCTCGGCGCGCCAACGCACGTCAAGGAACCGGTGTTCGATCCGAAGCTGCCCGGCTCCTGGCTGGTCGACCTGAGTCACGTCGACCTGTCCCGGGTGAAGCAGGGCAAGGAATGGGTGGAGCTGGACGGATCGCTTCTGCCCAGCCCGTTCACGCCGAAGGGCGAGCGGCCCGAGGGTCCGGCCTGGTACGCGACGCCGACCGTCGCCTACGCGGTGGAGCTCGGCTACGACGTCACGCCGAGCGAGGCGTATGTCCGCTACGACAACGGCCGCTACCTGGACGGCTGGTACAACCGGCTGCGCGATGCCTACATCGACACGATGGCCGATCTGGGCGTGGGCGCGGACCTGGCGCCGCGGGAGTTCCTCGCGGCGCGGGCCGGCTACCGCGAGCGCGACCCGGAACTGGCGATCGTCGTGGACGCGATCAAGGCGACGATGAAGCACGGCATCGGCAAGTTGCGCGAACGGCCCCGGGGCGAGGGCTGGCGCCCCGGCGAGCCGTGGCGGGCCCTGTCCCGGCCCACCTGGCGCCCGGACATCCGCTTCGCCGTCATCGCCCGCACGCGGATCAACATGCACCGCAAGCTGGTCAAGCACGCGGCGTTCACCGGGCAGTACCCGGTCGCGATCCTCTCGGACTGCGCCGTGTACGCGGCCGGCGGCCCCTCGCCGCTCGACTTCCTGCCCTACCGGGAGGGCAAGCCGCTTCCGGGCGGCTGGCGGATCGGCGTCAGCCCCGGGATGGTCAAGCACGAGGGCACCCAGACCACCCTGTGGGGCGAGGGCGTGCGCGAGCAGTTCGAGGCTCCGGAGCTCAACCTCGCCCGCTACATCAGGGACGGGCAGGTCACCAACAAGGACGACGGAGAGTAGCGCGCGATGAGCATGTTCGGGGACAGCCTGGACAAGGCGGTGCAGAAGGCGTTCACCCGCCCGATCCCGAAGTCGGCCGGCGCGCAGATGCGGTACCTGGTCAGGCAGTTCAAGGGCACGAAGGCCGTCGCTCAGCTTCTGCGGGTGTCCCAGCGCACCGTGGAGCGGTACGTGAAGGACCAGATCAGGAAGCCTCGCCCGGACCTCGCCGCGCGCCTGGAGCGCGAGGTGAAGGCCCGGTGGCAGCCACGGATCAGGGAGAAGGCCAAGCAGAACGCGGCGGCCACCGGGGGCATCGTCATCGACACCCGCGCCCGGCTCGGCTACACCGCCCCCATCGGCACCACCGACCAGGACCGGATCCGCCACCTCACCGTCGCCCTGCCCCCGCACCACGCCGCCCGCCTCTTCGACGCCCAGGCCCGGGGCGTGGGCGACGAGGACCTCCGGAAGATCGCCGCCGAAGCCCTCAAGGAGGTCTACTTCCAGGACGACGGCCGCCGGGCCGGGAGCCTGGAGGAGGTCCGCTTCACCGACCTACAGCACCTCGACTTCGACCTGTAGGTCACCGAACAGCGGTGAGGGACCCGATCGTCGTGGTGGTCGGGGATCCCCGCCAACCGGTCGGGGATCCCGGGCGGTTCCGGCATGGCGCCAAGTCGAGGCGCGTTGCGCCCGGATGCGGTGGCCGACTGCCTGTCGACGACGCCCCTGTGGCTGCCGGCGTACGCGGTCGGGGCGGCCGTACTGGTGGCTCTGGGCGCGTGGTGCCTCGACCGAGCCCGGGTGAGGAGAGAACTGGCCGCGGCCGGCCGGAAACCTCCACGTCAGGGCTGAGCGGTCGCCCGAACACGACAGAACGGAAATGACCGACCGTCGGAGCGCACCCCTTCCTGGCGACGGCCACGCACGCGACGGTGCCCGTGGGCTACCGGGCGACGCGGCCAACTCGACTGCCCAGTGGCCGGTTGGGGCGCTCGGTCACACCGCCTGTGGCTGACACGCGGCCGGCCCGACGCGTCGGCGACTGCCAGACTCGCCCCGTGCGGATGATCATCGAGAACATGGCCGACAGCCTGGCCGAGGTGCCCGGCGTGGTCGGAGTGATGCTCGGCGGCAGCCGGGCACGCGGAGAGCACCGGCCGGAATCGGACTGGGATCTGGGCGTCTACCACCGTGGCGGGCTCGATCTCGCCGCGTTGCGCGCGTTGGCCGGAGACGAGGTGGAGGTGGCCGGCCCGGGTGACTGGGGGCCCTGGGTGAACGGTGGTGCGTGGCTACGGGCCGACGGCGCGCCGGTGGACTGGATCCTGCGGGACCTGGACCGGGTCGAGCGGGTGTGGGCGGACTGCCGCGCGGGCCGGTACGAGGTGGGCGTGCAAGCGGGGCATCCGCTCGGGTTCTGGTCGCCGTGCTACGCGGGCGAGGTGGCGCTCGGCCAGGTGCTGACCGACCCGAGCGGCGAACTGACGGACCTTCGGCGCCGGACCACGACCTACCCCGAGCCGCTGCGCGAGGCGTTGACGGCGGGGGCCTGGGAGGCGGAGTTCCTCGTCGACGCCGCGGCGAAGGGCGCGGACCGGGCGGACACGCTCTACGTATCGCTCTGCCTGTCCCGGGCCGTGGGCGTTCTGGTGCAGGCGATGTTCGCCGAGGACCGGCGTTGGTGCCTCAACGAGAAGGGCGCGCTCGCTGTCGCCGAGACGATGCCGGGGCGCCGACCGGTTTCGGCCCGCGAGTCCGCGGCTTGCTGGGGGCGCCCGGCGAGAGTACGAAGTCGCCGGCCGCAACGGTGACCGAGGCACGGGCGCTCGTCGAGGAGGCCCTCCCCGAGCTGAGGCGCCGCACCGAGTAGCGACAGCCCTCGTGCCCAGGACTCCCGCACACCGCGGAAGCACCCTGCGCCAAGACCTACCGTGGGAACCATGCTGAACCGCGTAGCCGTTCTGTCGGACATCCACGCAGTCCTGCCGGCCTTGGAGGCCGTACTCTCCGAACCGGACGTCGCCACCGCCGATCGCATCGTACTCACCGGCGACATCACCGCCGGCCCGCAACCGACCGAGGTTCTCGACCTGTTGACCGGTCTCGGCGACCGTGCCCTCTGGATCAGTGGCAACGCTGACCGGGAACTCGTCGAATACCGCCGTGGGCAACGCGACACGATCCCCGACCCGATCGCACCCTGGGCGGCCGAGCAGCTCAGCGAGGACCATCTCGACCTTCTCGGCTCGTTGCCACGATCGCTCTCGCTGCCCGTGCGTGGCCTGGGGAACGTGCTGTTCTGCCATGCCACCCCCCGTGACGACGCGGAGGTCGTCCTGGTCGACTCCCGACTCGACCGCTGGAAGGAAGTCTTCGGCGGACTCGCCACCGACATCCGTACCGTGGTCTGTGGCCACACCCACATGCCGTTCGTCCGTCTCGCGCACGGCCGACTGGTGATCAACCCCGGGAGTGTCGGGATGCCTTACGGGAGAACCGGAGCGCACTGGGCGATCGTGGGTCCGGGTGTCGAACTGCGAACCACGAACTTCGACATCGAGGCCGCCGTGGCCCGGGTCAGCCGGAATTCGTCGTACCCCGAAATCACCGAGTGGGCCGACTACTTCCTGCACGCTCGCGCCACCGACACAGACGCCCTGGAAGCCTTCGCCCCACAGGACGGGCGCGACCACGCACCATGACGGCCACCCCCGTCCATGACAGCGCCCAGCTGCTCCCTGCCGGCCCCGATCCCGCAAGGGAGGCCGGCGGAGAGCATGAGCCGTACACGAACATGAACGGCCCCCGGAGGCCCGGGAGGCACCCCGATCCCTCGATCGCTATCGGACGAGAGTCTCGGACAGGGCCCACAGCCGGGCCGCGTTGTCCCGGTCCAGCGCGTACGGCGCGACGCCGGTGACGGCACCGGCTCGTTCGGCGACGGGCTCGGACTGCGCACAGTCCTCGAAATAGCGGCCCGTGATGCCCTCCACCGTCGGCGAGGCGGCCAACAGCACCGAGGTCGCGGCGCCCTGCGCCACAGACTTCTGCGGTGGCAACGCGATGTCGCCCGAGGCGAGGAAGTCGGTCACCTGCTGCGGGTCCATGTGCCGGGCCAGGGACGTCCCGCCGACGTTGCCCGGCATCAGAGCGTTGGCCGTGATGCCGTCGTCGGCCCATCGCTCGGCGGCAGCGACGGCGAACAGGATGTTCGCGCTCTTCGACTGTCCGTAGGAGGTCCATGGGTCGTAGGGGCGGAAACGGTAGTCCAGGTCGTCGAAGACGACCGGCGAGAAGAGGTGGCCGATGGAACTCACCGAGACGATCCGCGCGCCCTCCGCCGCTGTGAGTGCCGAGTGGAGGCCGACGGTGAGGGCGAAATGGCCCAGGTGGTTGACGGCGAACTGCGTCTCCCGGCCGTCAGGTGTGCGGATGAGTTCCGGCGGGGCCATCACTCCGGCATTGTTGACCAGGATGTCCAACGGGCCGCGCCAGGCCGTCACGAACGCCGCGACCGTCGACCGGTCGGCCAGGTCGAGCTGCCCGACTGTCAACTGTCCTGATGTGGAAGGCAGTTCTGCCTTCAGGCGCGCCGCCACGCGGGCCCCCGCGTCGGTGTCCCGCACGGCCAGGGTGACGTCCGCGCCCGCCGAGGCGAGCGCTCGGGCCGTCTCCACGCCGATTCCGGAACTGGCTCCGGTCACCACGGCCCGGCGGCCGTGCAGGTCGACACCGTCGATTACCTCGGCGGCGGTGGTGCTTGCCCCGAACGGGTGAGAGGTCTGAGGTACGGACATGAGGTGGGTCTCCTGCACTGGTGAGAATGGTGGGCCGCAATGTGTGCGGCTGACTTGTCGATCGTGTTCGGCGCCCCGGCGACGAGTGTTGGTCGTAGGGCACGGCCGGGTCGCACCCGGGACGGCGTGTCCGCCCTCTCTCAGCCGTTGAGCGTCCCCATCGGCTCGGGTGCGTGGCGGTCGCCGTTGACGACGCCGGCGGCCCGGTGGAACGCGCTCATGCCCGTGCGGCCGAGGCCCTGGGCTGCGACTGTCAGGCCGTGGCTGCCCCGTGCGAGGTGTTCCATCAGGGTTTCCTTGGTCCGTAACTAACTGGATAGATACATACCTTAGGTCTGCTGGTTCGGTCATGTCAATAACTAGATAGTTACTTGTTAGGATGGCAGGCATGCCACGGGACTCCAGCGCCACCAAGACCCGGCTGCTCGACGCCGCCTTCACCGAATTCGCCGCCCACGGCATCGCCGGTGCCCGGGTGGACCGGATCGCGGAGGCCGCGGGGGCGAACAAGCGGCTGATCTACGTCTACTTCGGCAACAAAGAGCAACTGTTCGACGAGGTCCTGCGACGGGCACTGAGGGCGGGCGCCGAGTCGGTGCCGTTCGGCGTCGATGACCTGCCCGGATACGCAGGTGCGATCTTCGACCACCTCATCGCCCGGCCGGACCTGATGCGCCTGCGCCTGTGGAAACTGCTGGAGCGCCCCTCCGTCATCGGACTCGAACAGGACGCCTTCCAACGTAAGACCGCCGAAGTGGCCGACGCGCAGCGACGTGGCGAGGTCGCCGAGGAGATGGAGCCCGTCGATCTCCTGACGATGGTTCTCGCCGCTGCGCAGGCGTGGTTCTGGGCCGCGGAGGGCACCGCCCCCGAGGAGGTCAGCCAATCCTGGTCGCCCCAGCGGCTGGCCCTGCACCGCTCGGCAGTCGTCGAGGCCGCCCGCCGGATGAGCGAGCCGAAGACCGCCGGCGGATAGCAACCCCCTGGGGCACGCGCTCACGGCGTACGGCGGGTCTGCCCCGGTGCCGTCGCATGTGGCGCGGCAGCGGGACTTGGCGGAGAAGCGGCCTCGGAAGCCGCTGCAGAGCTCGCTTCGCCACCACGGCTGCGGCATGGACGCGGTCGAAGGTCACATGCCCCTTCGCCTCACTCCGCCGGATGGCCTGGACGAGCCCGGCGGTGGCACGCGCCAGTGCGTGAGGTCCTCAAGGGGGCCGCTTCGATGCGGGTTCATGTTGCCCTGTTGCTCGGCCTCACCGGGCGGAGTGCCGACCGGACAGGACCCAGTCGGCACCCGCGTCCCTGCGTCAGCCGTGTTGGGCCCGGTCGTACACCTGCTCGGCCGTGGCTCCCAGCACTTCTCCCTGCATCTCGGTCGGTGTCAGGGAGTCCAGCGAACTGTTGACCGAGACCAGGGTGCCTTTGCCCGTGGTGGCGTTGAAGTCGGCCAGCCACGGGCCGCCGCTGGAGCCGCCGCTCATGTCGCAGGGGATGGCCTGCAGGCCGCTCTGCTTCTTCGCCGTACCGACGCAGTGGAGGAGTTCCTCGCCGAGCTGCGGGCGGGTGGCGGAGTAGCCGAAGGAGGAGATGGTGCCGCCGACGGGACGGTTGAACGCGATGTCCTGGCCGCCCACGACGTCGGTGAGCTTGCGTCCGCTCGCGTCGGCGTCGACGACCAGCGCGGACAGATCGTCGGTGGACTCCGTCTCCCAGCTGTGCGGGGTCGCGGCGGTGCGGACCGCGAACGCGCCGTACGGCTTACTGCCCTTGTTGTGGCCGGGGACGAACACCATCGAGAAGTTGGTGTTCCCGGGGGAGGAGCCCCGGCGCACGCAGTGTGCCGCGGTCATCACGGTGGAGCGGTTGGCGCTGTTCACGGCTGTGGCCGTGCACCAGGTGTCGGCGCCGTTCGCGTTGACGAAGAAGAGCCGCCCCACGGTCTTCAACGCGGTGCCCTTCCACGGCTTGGCCTTCGGTCCGGTCGGACCGAGGTCCACGGACTTCCCGACGGCCTTTATACGGGCGGGAGTCCAGTAGGCGAGGGCTTCCTGGCGCTCCTTGGTGGTGTAGGACATGACGGAGACCGGGTCGGCCGAGGCGGCACGGGCCTGGCCGGCCGCGGCCGTCGCCGGGATCGGGGCGGCGAGGACGAGTGCCGTACCGGCCACGGCGAGTCCCGTGGCCCGGCCGCGAAGGCGCCGGATCGCGGAAGTGGATGTCTCGGGCATGGCGGATGGTCTCCTCGGCGGGTGCGGGCTGGGGCTGTCGGTGCGCTCTGCAAGAGAGGAGATCCCGTCCGTTCGGTTGCGCTGTCGACGATCTGTGACACAAGTGCGCGAATACGCGACGTGCGCGTGGCTGTGGACCCACCGGCGTTCTGGAGGCCGCCGCCGCCCATGTCGAAGCTCTGCCATGGTTGGATCGCACGACGATGGCGACCCAGGTAGAATTGATCGGTGACCAAGAAACAAGCCGCCGCTGCTCGAACCAAGGTCGGCATCACGCTCGATCGTGTTGTCAGGGCCGCATTCGATGTCCTGCAAAGAGACGGCATTGCCAAACTGTCCACTCGGGCGATAGCGGCCGAACTCGATGTCAGGATGAATACGGTCATGTGGCACATCCGGACGAAGGATCGGCTGCTTGACCTGATGGCGGAATCCATCATGGGTGAGGTTGACCTGGAAAACCTGCATGGCGGGTGGCGCGAGCAAGTGGCAGAATTGCTCGGCCGCTTGCGGCAGGCAATGCTCGGACACCGGGACGGCGCCTTGATCGTCGCTGGAACTTTTCCCGTCGAACCGAACACGTTGGCCTTTTCCGACCGCCTGGTGACCGTTCTCTTCGACGGTTGTCCCACGCGGGAGTCGGCCGCATGGACATCCTGGAGTCTTTTCTATTTCACGCTCGGCCTCGTTCAAGAGGAGCAGGCGACACCGACCGCGCTCCACGATCGCCTGCGGGAATCGGTGAATGAGCAGAACTTCCCAGGTCTTCATTCGGTGCTGGAGGACTACATTTCCATCGATTACAACGAGCGCTTCAATTTCGGAATCGAGCAGATCCTTCAATCGGCTCCGACGACCAAACCGCGAAGCCGTTCAGAGAGCTGAAGGTGTGGGGCCGACCCGCTCCCTGACCTTGCCGGCGCGATGTCTCGCCAAGGTGAGGCCGGTCTCGGCGAGGCATCCATCGACGAGCTCGCTGCGGCACTGGATTGTCCGGCGACGGGGGAGCGAGGGCGGGGGAGCGAGGACGGGAGCGTCCCCACCCCGGACAAACGGGGGTGGGGACGCTCCCGTCCCATGTGCGGGCGGTGGGCGGAGTCATCGAGAATCCGGCCCACGTCCTCGTAAGCGCCGTCGTGCCTCAGGACCCGAACGCGATCTTGGACACGTTGTCCCAACGCTGCCACTCGTCGAGCCGCGCCTCGTACTCCTTGGTGATCGCCTCCAGCGGCCCTTGACCGAAAAAGATCCGCAAGGGCGGCTGCTCCGCATCGACCACCGTAAGAATCGCCGCCCGCGTCGCACTCGGATCGCCGCGCCGTGCGGATATCCGCGTCATGCCCGCACGGAAATCGTCATACGCAGGAAGACGCTCGGACTGCACTGCGGAAGGCCCCGCCCAGTCGGTGGCGTACCCGCCCGGCTCGATCAGGGTGACCTTGATGCCGAAATCCTTCACCTCGGCGGCGAGGCTCGCGGTGAAGCCTTCCAGGGCGAACTTGGACGCGTGGTAGATGCCGAGACCGGGCAGTGACAAGACGCCCGCGATGGAGGACACCTGGATGATGTGGCCGGATCCGCGGGCGCGCAGGTGCGGCAGTACCGCCTGGGTGACCCACAGTGCGCCGAACAGATTGGCCTCCATCTGGTCGCGGGCCTGCTGCTCGCTCACTTCCTCGATCATGCCGAACAGGCCATAACCTGCATTGTTGATGACG
Source organism: Streptomyces sp. NPDC088116 (assembly GCF_044741745.1). NCBI lineage: Bacteria > Bacillati > Actinomycetota > Actinomycetes > Kitasatosporales > Streptomycetaceae > Streptomyces > Streptomyces sp. NPDC088116. The sequence continues at coordinate 1,041,864 of NZ_JBIUTF010000003.1, forward strand.
ATGTCAAGACCGCCGAACTTGTCGATCGCCTGCTGCACGGTATTGAACACCGCCGCGCGGTCGGCAAGGTCGAGTTGCAGCGGCAGGACCGCGTCGCCGTACTTCTCGACCAGGTCTTCGAAGGCGGATTCGGAGCGGCTGGTCGTGGCGACCCGGTCGCCACGTTCGAGCGCGGCTTCCGCCCATTCCCGGCCGAATCCCTTCGAGGCTCCGGTGATGAACCATGTCTTCGGCATGTCTTTTCTCCTGGGGTGAATCTCTGACGACTTGACTGATCAGGACGGATCTGCTGAAAGGCGAGGCCTTCGATTTCGATGTGGCGATCCGGTCCCCCCTCGACGCACTGGGCATCGTGCGTGTGCTCGCGGTAGGGGATCGAGTTGTTCCGAAAGGTCGAAAAGTTCCCCGCGGAGACAAACGCACCACGTATGGAGCGCCACTGCCGCCTATCGGCCGCCGACCCCACGTGCTGCGCCTGGAGCCCGAGATCGACGCGCAGGGGCTCGGACTGCTGTCGCCTCTTGATCGATGACCAACGAGTCCAGTGAACTTGGTCGGCGACCAAGATGTCAACCCGTGTGGGCGGGCTGTGCGCATCGACCCCGTCGGGCTCCCGATTGCCGGATCCGCGACGCAGGGGCGCACGCCGGCCGGTGTGCGGAGGCCGTGCCTGTCGGGCGCACTCCCCGCGTGGTCGCGGTGGTGCCCGCAGGCTGTTCTTGTGCAGCGACCAAGAGTCGCGGTACGGTTCTTGTGCAGCGAACAAGAAGCCTTTTGAGATGGAGATCGATGAGATGGGCGTAATCGAAAAAGACGTCGTCATCGTGGGGGCCGGAGCCGTCGGCCTGAGTCTTGCCGTGCAGCTCGGTCGCCTGGGTGTGTCCTGCCTGGCGGTCGACCGGCGCGAAGCGACGAGCGATCACCCGCGAGCCCGTGGCGTCAACCCCCGAACGGCCGAACTGATGCGTCAATGGGGCATGGAGGACGTCATCCGCCGCAACGCGTTGCCTTCGGAGGATTTCTCCTTCTCCTACCGACGCGGAACACTGCTCGGTTACGAGTACGGCCGGACGGTCACGGACGACGGGTCCGATGTGCCGAGCCCGATGCCGCGGCTCTTGGTTCCGCAGGACATCATCGAAGATGAACTGCGGTTGCGTGCCAGGGAGTCGGCCGAGGTGCGCCTACAGGCCGAGGTCGTGGACTTCGAGGAGAACGCGACCGGCGTGCAGACCACCATTCGCGATCTGCGCACTGGCGAAATCCATCAAACGCGCAGCCGCTACCTGATCGGCGCCGACGGCGCGATGAGCATGGTGCGTCAGCGACTGGGAATCGAGATCGAGGGCAACCCGCTGCTTGGCTACTGGCTCGGGATGTACTGGAAGAGCACGGACCCCCGTCTGTGGGAGGCCTACCGTGAGCGCCCCGGCATCGGCATCTACGCGATTGATGCCGATGACGTCGTTGCCTTTTCCGTGGTCGACCGAACGGACCGGTGGCTGACGTTCAGGGTCCTGCCGCCGACGGAGACCCGGCCGGCGGCGCCGTCGAACGAGGAGGCCCTCCGCATCATCCGAAAGGCTGTCGGCTACTCGGACCTCGACCTGAACCTGATCAACGTGGCGGTCTGGCGAGTGAGTGCCCAGATCGCGCAGTCCTACCGGCAGGGCCGTGTCTTCCTCGCGGGCGACGCCGCACACCTGCTGCCGCATACCGGCGGGCTCGGCATGAACACCGGGATTCAGGACGCCCACAACCTCGCGTGGAAGCTCGGACTGGTGCTGCGTGGGTACGCCGACCCGTCATTGCTGGACACCTACGAGGCCGAACGCCGGCCGGTGGCGCAACAGAACGCCGACTGGTCGATGGGAAACAACGACACACTCAAGCGCATCATCTCCTCGGCCCTCGCCGAGGACCAACCGGCTGTCACGAAGGCAATCGACGCCGAGAACGCACACATTCGTCAGGAAGGCGCCGAACTGGGTTTCGCTTATGCCTCCCGCGCGATTGTCGGCGATGGTTCGGTCCCGCCGGCCCCCAGTCAGACCGTGTACACGCCCACCGCGGTGCCCGGTTGTCGTGCGCCGCATGTGTGGCTCGACGATCACGGCGTCCGGATGTCGAGTATCGATCTCCTGCACTCGCGATTCGTCGTTCTGGCCGGGCCGGAAGGGCGAGCGTGGACTGACGCCGCGGCCGTGATGGCCGACGGCACGGACGTGCCGATCATCGGCCGCACCATCGGGCGGGACGCCGACCTCACCGACACCGATGGCGATTTCCTCGAAACGTACGGCATCTCCGCCAGCGGCGCCGTGCTTGTCCGCCCGGATGGTCACGTCGCCTGGCGTGCCTCCGCCATCGACGGTACCGACACGGCTCCGCTGGCCGAGGCCCTTGAGCTGGTTCTCGGAAGGCCGGTCCGCGCTTCGGTGGTTTCGAGCCACGGCTCGATCACGGTGGGACGGAACGTGCCTGATCCGGTGGCTCGGTGAGCCGCCGACTACCCCCTGAGGAGGACGTATGCGTGCCGTACGAGTGAGACAACCTGGCGGTCCCGAGGTCATCGAGTTCGTGGAGACCCATGACCCGGCTCCCAGCAGCGGCGAGTTGCTGGTCTCGGTCGCCCTGGCGGGGGTGAACTACGTTGACACCTACTTCCGTTCCGGCGTCTACCCGAAGGCCCCGCCGTTCGGACTCGGCACCGAGGGCATCGGCACCGTCATAGAAGTAGGCCCGGACGTGACCGGCTTCGCCGCCGGGGACCGCGTCGCCTGGTGCGACGCGCAGAACAGCTACGCCGAACTGGTGGCCGTGCCCGCCCGCCGTGCGGTGCGCGTTCCCGACGGAATCCCTGACGAACTCGCCGTCGGCGCACTGTTGCAGGGCATGACAGCCCATTTCCTGGTGGACTCCACCTACCCGGTGGCCCCGGGCGAGTCGATCCTGGTGCACGCGGCTGCCGGCGGCGTTGGCCTGCTCCTCACCCAGATGGCCGCCCGACGCGGCGCTCGGGTGATCGGCACGGTGTCCACCGAGGAGAAGGCCGAACTGGCCAGGGGTGCCGGCGCCGCCGAGGTGATCCGGTACGACCGGAGCCAGGACCTGGCCGCCGAGGTGCATGCGCTGACCGATGGGCTAGGGGTCCCTGTCGTCTACGACGGCGTCGGCAGGACCACGTTCAACGCGAGTCTGGCCAGCCTGAAGAAGCGGGGGACGATGGTGCTCTTCGGGGCGGCCAGTGGCCCGGTGCCACCGCTCGATCCGCAGTGGCTCAACGCCGGTGGTTCGCTGTACCTCACCCGGCCGTCGCTCTATCACTACATCGACACTCGCGCGGAACTGGACCATCACGCGAGCGCGGTCTTCGGCGCGGTCCTGGACGGCACGCTGAACATCAGAGTCGGCCATGAGTACCCGTTGGCAGAGGCTCGGCGGGCCCACGAGGACCTGCAAGGGCGACGCACGGCGGGGAAGCTGCTGCTGCGCGTCTGACCCGGACCCGCGAGAGCGGGGAAGTCGGCAGCAGGGCTCTGGCCGGAACCTGTCGATGACCCGGGCGAGTTTCGGCCCGAGCCCCGTGCATGAGAGTTGACCGCCGTTCTTCACGAAGCCGCCCGACAGGAACCCAGCGTTATTTCCGGGCACGAAAGGATCACCCTCCGGCCATGAACGCGACTGTGCGTTATCGGGATTTCTTCCACGACATGTATACGTGGGTCTCCGGCCTGTGCGACGCCGAGAAGCACAGCACCCTCGACGAGATTCACCGCTTCTGGGCAGATGACGGACGGATCATCACCTATGGCCGAGTCACGGCGGTTGGCATCGAGGCCTTGCGGAAGCACTTCGAAGCCTTTCCCCAGCGATACGACAAGGTGGAGATCCGCGAGCCGTACTACAAGTACCTGGAGTCGGGAGATGAAGTTGTCATCGAGTACGACATCCTGATCTGCGCGCGAGACCACGAAGTTGACGTCACCACCGGAGAAGCCGCCCGACAGGAACTCCGCGTAATGGTGATCTTCTCCCTCACCGACGGCAAGATCTCGGAAATGCGTGAGGTTGCCGCCGTCAAGGCGGGAGATGCCTGACCGTCACCGTGATTCGACCGCCGCATTCCTGAGGCTGGTCTGTGTTCCAGTCCAATAGATCTACGGCCTGGGGCCCGAAAGGACCCCGGGCCGGCCCCACCTGTTCCAAGTGCGGGTGGATCTGGGTGAACAGGCCCCCGCAGCAGACGACCATCCCCAGTTCGGCGATGGTCTTGAGGTCGACCGACCGTACCGTCAGAGAAGGCGTCGATAGTCGATCGTCATTCCGACCGAGTAGGGCAGCCACCATCCCTGCCTGGTGGGCCAGTTGAGGAGATTCATGGGTGCGGCTTCGGGCCCGGCCGGCTTCCACACGCGTTCGCGGCCTTCGGCGCATCGCAGTCAGCGCACGGGGGCCAGCCCCGGTCAGGGTGTCCATCCGTCAGGAGACGGTGGGGCCGGAGGCCACCGGCCCGAGCAGCGCGGGCTCGGTTGAACCACCGCCACGTCCGACAGGCAGCCCCGCCCAGGGCCACCGCCGGCGCGAGTCCACCAGGACCTTGCCGGAGTCATGCACCGCCCGCGGCTTGCGCCGCGGTGCCGACGCCGTCGATATCGCCGTGTCCAGCCCGGCCTTGCGGACGGTCTCCATCAGCAGCACCCCGCTGGCCTACGAGACCCCGGCGCGTCCACCGACAAGCCGACCACCGCAAGGCCCGCGACTCCCGGCTGCGTACGGTGCGCGAGCTTGAGTTTCAGATGAACTGCTACGAGTTCGCCGCGCGCGTGATCGAAACGGGGGTGGCGATGGGGAGTACGTGGGCTGTACGTCGCGGCCTGTCGCAGCCTGGGAAGACGCAGATCAGCTGCCCGCGCCGCGTGCCGGTGCATCCTCACACTGGCCTTGGCGTGTGGAACGTCAGGCAGCAGGCCGCAGCCGTACGGGGAGGGTCTGGTGGCCGTTGCTGATCAGGGAGGGGACCGGTGTCAGATCGGCGGCGGGAAGGGCGAGTTCGATGTCGGGGAACCGTTCGAACAGCATCTTGAGTGCGGTGGCGACTTCGAGGCGGGCGAGGGGCGCGCCGAGGCAGAAGTGCACGCCGTGACCGAAGGCGAGGTGTTCTTTCGATGTCCGGGTGACGTCGAAGTGGTCGGCGGACTCGCCATGCCAGTCGGGGTGGCGGTTGGCTGCGGCGTAGGAGGCGAGGATCGCCTCGCCCTTGGCGATGGTCTGACCGCCGGCCAGGGGAATGTCCTCGAGCGCGTAGCGCAACGGGAGGTGAGCGATGGCGGGTTCGTGCCGCAGGGTCTCCTCGACGATGTCGCTCCAGGTGGCGCGGCCGTCCCGGAGGTGTCCGAGGTGGCGGCGGTCGGTCAGCAGGGCGGTGATGGCCTGGTCGATGACGTTGACAGTGGTCTCGTACCCGGCGCTGATCATCAGCAGCAGTGTGTCGCGTAATTCCTCGTCCGCGAGGGCGTCGCCGTCGCCTTCGTCGTCGCGGGCGGCGATGAGCAGAGAGGTCATGTCGTCGCTGGGCTCGGCGCGCTTGCCCGCGATCAGTCGGTCCAGGGCCTGATGCAGAGTGGCCGTGTTCGCCGTGGCCTGCTCGGCGGTGAGGGTGGTGTCGAAGACGCCGTCGACCATAGCGCGGAACGCGCCACGCTGATCGTCGGGAACGCCCATGAGCTGACCGATCACGGCGATCGGCAGCGGGTAGGCGAGTTTTTCACGCAAGTCGGCGATCTCCCCGGCAGGCAGGGAGTCGAGGCCGTCGAGAATCGCGATGACGAACGCTTCGATGACGGATTGCAGGGGCTGAATACGGCGGGCGCTGAGCGCGGGGGCGATCATGCGGCGCAGCCTGCGGTGGTCACCGCCATACGCGGTGAACATGTTCTTCACCGAGATCCACAGGGCGAGCGGCCAATGGGCGACGGCGTCGTCGTAGGCAGGCCAGTGGGCGCGGGCATCCTTGGAGACCGCCGGGCTGGTGAGGAGGTCTTTGAGGAGCTGGGGGTCGGAGACGGACCAGGCGGTCACGCCGAGGATGTCCACCCGGGCGGCCGGGCCGCGAGCACGCAGGGCCTGGTGCTCGGCGTAACGGTCGGATCCGGTGGGGTCCAGGACGAGTTCAGGCTGCTCGGACACGGGAGGTCTCCTTCAGCGAGAGGTGACGAAGGCGACGGTAAGGGATTCCAGGGCGCGGTGGAAAGGGCCCGGTCGCCGGGGCAGTTTGTTGGCGCGGACGGCGAAGTCGACCTCACGAAGGCGTCCGGGAATGCCGCGAAGGACCGCGCGTCCGTGTCTGGGAATACCTGACCGGCACCTCCCAACACCCCGGCGGCATGCGCCCGATCAGTGCCGCCTTCCGCATGCGGGGGACCGGAGGTGTGAACCCCATCTTCCAGTGCCGGGTGACGGGCGATGACTTCGGACGGCCACAGCAGGCGCTGCCGTAGCGTCTTGGCTCCGGGCGGTCCGCGGCGAGGGCCGGCCGGCCTGGGAGTCCAGGTCATCAGGCTCCGCGGCCCGCGTGACGTCCAACGCTGGCTACAAGGCCCGCCCTCGACCGACAGCCGCCGAGGAAGCCTCTCGTGATCCCCCACAGCCGCCCCGTGATCAACGAATCCGACCGCGCCCAGCAGACCGGTGTCCCATCGCCACCAAGGCACCCTCCGCAATCCCCGGCGGGCGCACGACGACAGCTACGGCGCCTCGCCGCGTTGTCGGAACGTCCACATACATCCAGTGTGCGGACGCCCCTCCGCCTTGCGATGCACTGCATCTGACGCCGCACGCTGATCCACCAGGGATTACGGGACAGCCCTTAGCTGTCGGAGCGGAATGCGCCGTGGACGCGCAGGTTGCCCTGGATCGCCACCTGGTCGTCGTTGACGTGCATGAGCCAGTCAGTCCCGTTGCGGACCGACAAGTGCCCGTTGGCGTTCACCTTCCCGATGAACAGCGAGTCCTCCTGGACGCGCAGGCCGCCGTTGACCGATATCTGGCCGTCTTTGGTGTGCATGAGCCAGTCGCCGCCGTTGCGGACTGACAGGTGCCCGTCGGCGTTCACCTTCCCCTCGAACTGCGACTCCCCGTGCACGACGAGTTTGAACTGGTTGTCCTCGGTGGTGAGCTTGCCCCTGACTGTCAGGTCGCCCGCGTGGACCGCACCCCCGACCACCAGATTCCGCATCGGCCGCAGATCGCCGTTGACGGTGAGGTCACCTCCGGCGACGACGTTCCCGGCGGCGTTCACCTCGCCCTCGGCGTCCAGTCGGCCGTGGACGACCAGGCGGGGCGGACCGTCCTGCGTCTCCAGCACGTTGTCGATCGTCAGGCCGCCCTGGAGGGTGAGGCGTTCTTCGACCTGGGCCCGGCGGGTGACCAGGTCGTCCAGGTCTGCCTTGGCGGCTGCGACGGTTCCCCACTGATGGTTTCCGGCGCCTTGGTACACGTTCAGCCCGGCGGATGGGAAGGCGATCCATCCGTCGTCGGCTGTGCGGCCCTGCACCCACGCGGTGTTGATGCCGTTCATATCCGCCCTGTCGCCGGCGACGGTGCCCCACGCCTGCTTTCCGTCCTTGCGCACGTTCACGCCGGACTGCGGGAACTCGGCCCAGCCCTTGCCGCCGTCGCGGTCGCCGACCCACGGGGTGTTCACGCCGTTCGCGGCGCTGACCTTGTCAGCCGTGACGGTACCCAAGTCGCTTCCCGCGCCATGACCGACCGTGATCCCGGTGGGCGGGAACTGGATCCAGCCGGCGTCCTCGCCGCGGCCTTGCACCGACTCGGTGATGACGCTGTCGACGTCGGCCTTGGCGGCCGTGATGGTGCCAGGCGCGTTGGAGTCGTTGTGGATCTGTGCGCCTTGTGCGGTGAAGGTGATCCGCCCCTTGTCCGTGGTGCCCTCGGCCCACGGGGTGTGGAGTCCGTTGGTGGCGGTGACGCTCTCGAACTCGGGGCTGCGCAGATGGACGGTGGTGGTGAGGATGTACTCCGGCGGCTGCTGCTGCGGTGACGAGGCGGCTGTCAGGGTGTAGGTGGCGTCCCGTATCGGCTCCTCGCCCGCCGCCGGGGTCCACTCCCAGCCGGTCCCGACCCTGTGCGGGGCGTTTTTTGAGGGGCCGTCCGGTCCATGGACCTGATAGGTGAAGGTGTCGGATCCCTCCCACCGCAGGACGACGCTCTTGCCCGCGGCCACCAGAGACTGCTTCGGACGGAAGTTGCGCGGCGCCTTGGGAGCCTGCTTCAGCAGGCTCAGCATCACGGGGGAGTCCTGCTTCCACGGACCATTCCACACCGTCTCTGTCACCTGCAGCAGGACCGGCCCCGGCGTGCTGGAGACCGGGAAGCCCTCCAGCGCCAGGATCATGGAACCGCTCGCCTTGAGGTACGTGGTGGGCTGGGGGGTCACGGTGAAGACACCTGTCGTGGCGTCCCAGTTGGTCAGCGGCTCTTCCCCCGGCTTCCTCGCCTTGTCCGGCAGGACCCGAGCCGTGATCGCCTTCGGATCGGACGTCAGGGCATCCTCCTGTTGCCCGAAGGGCACACGTACCGTGAGGGAAACCCAGGCCATGTCCTGGTCCTTCGGGTTGGAGACGACGATGTAAACCGCTCCCTTGGACGTTCCGCCCGCTTCCGACACCTGGAGCGGAGCCGGGTCGGTGAGGATGCTGTAAACAAGAAAAGCCACCGCTGAAACCCCCCTGGATTCTGCTGCGCGTGCGCGCCCGTCTTCACGAGCCAGGTCCTGTCCCGTCGATCTTGTCGGATCAGCCCGGGGCGGGGGGGGGGGGGGGGGGGGCGGGGCGCCCCCCCCCCCCCCCCCCCCCGGGCCCGGCAAAGATCGGCCGGACAGGACCTGGTCCTCGTATGGTCCATACCGCTGTCCCGCCGGACAACCCATGAACCGCGATGCGCCGTAACCGGCGCGAACCAGACTTAAACTGGCTGAAATAGGGATTACCGACGTTCCGGTGCAAGCCCGTCAGAGCGAGGCCGGTCGCGAGCACCCATCGACTCCGCCGGCTCGAAGAAGCCCCCGCAGCAGGTGGATCCCCGCACCATCAATCCCGCGGGATTTCCTGTGCGCCGGCTGCGCCCGGATTTCCCGCACAGGCCCGGGGCACTCGAACGGAGACACCGTAACCCCGACGGAACCGGGCGTCCGACACCCGAAGATCGCGCAGCGGGTACTGGTACCTGCTCGTCACTTTGCACCGCACCCCGCTGCCCTGACATGCCCCCTGGCGGTCGCTGGGCGGGCGGGTGTCCGTCCAGAGGATGACGCCGCGCCCGGGATGGTACTTCCGGCGGGTCCGGGTTCGGTCCCTGCGGGTGAGGGGCGGGCTGACCTTTGCATTCGAGAATGATGTCGAATCGTCCGCCGAGGCGCGGCTACTGCGAGCTGCCGCCCTGGGCGTGTCGCGTCGAAGGGGTTCACGGCCGGCCGGCTGCACTTCCGTGACGCATCGACCACTTCCTCGCCAACTGGCCGGAGACTGCTGTGAGAACCACCACCGGGTACCCGCTGACGAAGAGCTGTCTGTGCGCCGCGGCGCGTGAGACGGTGACCGTGTTCGGCGAGGGGCCTCCCGCCGCGCCGGCCGGCCGCGGCCGCTCGCTCGCCCCCGTAGGGCGGCTGATTGCGGCACGGTCGGCATGACGGACGCATACCTGCTGCCGATCCGTACGGCCGCGCTGCTCTTTCCCGTGCTGGCTCTCCTGATGTTCGTGCCGACGGCGATCGTCCTCTACCGGCGGCACGGCGTGATGACCCGCTGGCGGGTGCTGTCGCTGTACGGCGGTGTGTACTGCGCGCTGACCGCCTTCTGTATGACGATCGTGCCGCTGCCGAAGTCGTCAGTGAACGTCTGCAAGGCGTTTCCAACCTTCGCCGAACCCCAGCTCACACCGGGTGTCGCATTCTCCGACATCTGGAAGGAGGCACACCACCGCGTCACCCTCGACGCGTTGATCCTGCACAACTCGGCCTTCTGGCAGACCGTGTTCAACCTGATCCTGCTGCTGCCGCTCGGGGCGCTCGTACGGATCCACTTCCGCCGCGGCCTCAGCGCGGCCACGGCGGCCGGGTGTGCGGGATCGCTGTTCTTCGAACTGACCCAGTACAGCGGGTTGTGGGGCCTCTACGAGTGCCCCTACCGCCTCTTCGCCGTCGACGATCTCATCGTCAATACGGCGGGTGCCGCCTTGGGATGGGTGGTAGCCGGGCCTCTGGTACGGGTGCTGCCTGCCCTGGACGCCCTGGACGACCGCGCATTGGCCGTCGGCCGGGTGCCCATCGGTCGCCGCTTGGTCGCGCTGCTGGTGGATGTGACAGGTGTCCAGCTGCTGATCGGTGTTGTCGCCGGAATCTCAGCGGTTGTGCCCGAAGCGGGGGCGGTGCTCTGGGTGCCGCCGGCCGTCTTCGCACTGTGGTTTGTCGTCATCCCGTGGCGGACCGGCGCGACGCCGGGCAAGCACCTGCTGCTGCTGCGGCTGGCCACGGCGGAGGGCGGACGCCCGAGCCTCGCCCAATTCGCACTTCGCGCCGTGGTGCTCAGTCCCCCACTGGTAGTCATCGGGGGAGCGGCCCCTTCTGCTGCGGTCGCGGGACTCACCGTCGGTCCGGTCCTTGTCGACCGCTCCGGCTCACCTACCAACACCTCCGCGCTGCTCGAGATGACGGGCGTGATGGGCTACCGGGCGGTGTCCTACGTCCTGACGACCAGCACGGGGATCGTCCTGCTGTTCCTCCTGGCCGGCTGCCTGACCCTGATCGGTGCCTATGCGAGGGCCGTCTGCCGTCACCCTTCAGGGCTGGGGCCGCACGAAACCCTCTCCGGTGTACAGAACCACGCCCGTACCCACACGCGGGCACGGACCCGACCGGACACACCTGGCTCGCCCGATGCGCCCGACATGGCCCCGCCGGCCGCAGCGGAGGACGCCCACACAAGCAGGTGACCCTCTCGCGCCTTTGCCCGTACGCCTCCGACGCGGGACGTGTCTGTACGCTCCCGCCCTTGCTCGCAATCCTCAGCCGGTCCGGGCAGCGGGTGGGCCGTTGCGAGGCTGTAGCCAGTCCGTCGCGGAGCAACCCTCGCCGCCGTTTCCAGACAGCATCCCGGGTTGACTTTTGGTCGCTGACCAATTTCACTGAACATGCAACTTGGTCAGTGACCAACATGGGAGGTGGGGAAAGATGACCGGAGTCAAGGCGCTGATCTCCGGCGCCGGGGCCGCAGGCATGGCGCTCACGCACGGGCCGGCGCGGTACGGAGCACAGGTCAGGGTCGTCGAGCCGGCTTCGGCGCGCCGCGCCGACGGGCAGCTGATCGACCTCCGCGGCTGCGGGTGCGACGTGGTCGCCCAGGCGGGCCTGAGTGAGGCCGGTGGGCCGGGGCGGAGGGGGACGTCGTCGCCGGGCTGCGGGCGCACGAGGAGCGGCTGCGGTCGTGGATCACCCAAATCCAGCGGATCGGGCAGGGCGACGGCGGGAGCGCTGCCGCTCGGCGAGCTGCCGCCGGCCGACCAGATCCGGCTGCCGATCGGCCTCACGCTGCCCGACTGCGCCCCCTACGAGAGGACACGACCGTGATCGAGCATGTCGACCCGCCCGCGCTGGCCCCTCCGTTCGGCGAGCTCTACCACCATCTCGCGATCGTCCGCTCGGGAGCCGTCGTCGCGATCGCAGGACAGATCGCCCTGGACACCGAGGGCAGACTCGTCGGCGAAGGCGATCACGCCGCCCAGGCCGAGCAGGCGTTCCGTAACGTCGCCGCCGCACTGACTGCGGTCGGTTGCGGCCCACGTGACCTGTTGAAGAACACCATCCACGTCGTGGGGCACCGCCCCGAACTGGTCGAGCCGATCTTCGCGGCGGGCCGACGGGCCTTCGGCGGCGACTGGCCCCGTACGGCCAGCACGCTCATCGGCGTCCAGGCACTCGGACGGCCCGAATGGCTCATCGAGGTCGACGGTCTGGCCGTCATCCCCGCGAACTCCCCGACCACTCAGCGCAGTTGGGGAGCGCCTACACCAACCGGCACCGAGGAACACGGGAGCACGATTTGATGGCCGCGAAGACAGGGTTCATCACCGGCGCGTCCAAGGCCCGCTGTGGGGCACGAAGGCCGCGCTGACGCCCGGCGGGCGGCCTCACGGGCAGCGCGTGCGGGGGCCGAGTCGGTCCCGGTGAAGCGGTGCCCGCGTAGTGCCAGGCCGATGGCCTGCGTGGCAATGCCTCAGTCCAACGGATCGAACGCGCAGGCCACAGGCTCACGAGCCACTCCGTTGAGGTCGCTGGTCCAGCCGCCCCAGCGGGGCATGATCAGGGTGAATCCTGTGCGCACGATGCGGCGGGCGACGGTGCGGCTGAGGGTGCGGCGGTCGGTGTCCGTGGTGGTTTCGGCGGCTCGGGTGCGCCAGCGTTTCGTGCGAGGGCGAGGTCGCCGTTCGTTTCGCGGGCGAGCTGGGTGGTGGGGTGGTAGCGGGGGGGAGTTGTTCGGCGAGGTCGGGGCCGAGCAGCGGGGTGCACAGGCAGGCGATGAAGAATCCGGCGTCGTGGCGTTCGAGGTCGCTGAGCAGAGCGCGCGTGCTGGTCAGCAGGACCCCGGCGCCGTCGATCTGGGGGAACGCTTGGTCGAGTGCGGTCTCGATCGCTGTGGCGTCGGCGCGGTCGCCTTCGGTGGGCTCGTGGTGGAGGGCGAGTTGGAGGTCGAGGTCGGAGACTGCGGGGATGGCGGTGCCGCGCGGGATGCTGCCGTAGATGTAGGCGCTGTGCAGCCGGGCGCTGTCGAATGTCTCGGCGATCTGAGTGCGGGCGGCGTCGACGACGGGGGTGAACGCTGCCGGTACTCGGTCCACCAGTGCGCCTTCGCGTGCGATCGTTCCGTCGTGGGCCGGCCCTTGTTCACTCATGAGGCCACTGTGCCTGCTGCCGCCGTGTGTTGCCGAGCCGGCTTCCGAGGTGAGGACTGGCGACGGCCTACCGGTGCTGTCGAGGAAGTCGCGTACGGCGGGCACGTTCTGGCGCGCGGTGAGTCCGGTCTTCAGGCCGGTAACGAATCCGTGTGAGGAGACGACCCCAGCCGAGGACCCTCACGGCCTGGCCGTCTCAGTTCTCGGGCGTAGTCCCGGCGTTTGCCTCTGCGGCCAGCTCCCGTACCGCGGCCGGCAGTTCCTCGTCGTGTGCCAGCCGGGCCAGCGCCTCGTGGCTGCCCGGTACTTCGGGGGTGAGACGGAGCAGCCATACGGCCTGTTCCGCGGCCATGCCCCGGCGCGCGTACCGTTCCGCGAGGTCGATCGCCCAGGGGGCGAGTGCCGTGGTGTCGTCGACCATCAGGCCGCACCAGCGCATGACCTCTTGCGCGATCCAGGCGCGGATGCGGCGGGTCCAGCGGGCCGTGAAGTCCGTGGTGTCCAGCCCCGTCCGCGCGCACCGCGCCTCGGCCTCGGCCATCCGCTCCCGGGTCACGTCGCGCGCGTACGGCATGAGGGCCCGCAGCACGCATCGGGCCTCGACCCAGTCGGGCAGGGCCTCCCCCTCGCAGAGGTCCTTCGCGCGGACCTCGGGAGGCGGCTCCGGCGCGGCGAGGGGTCCCTCCGGGAGGCAGGCCTCCAGTACCGCGCGGGCGAGCGCGAGGTTCTCCGGGCTCTCCGCGGTATTAGGCGGCCAGCCGAAGCCGGTGGCCCAGGAGTACGGGACGGCCCGCACCGCCCCGGGGAGCAGCGGCGCCTCGCCGTTCCCGCCGTCGGTCGTCGTCACGACACCCTCCATCGAACTCCTGGGATCCTTGTCCAGTGCCGTGACCGCATAGGTTCACCGGGTTGGATGGTTTACAGGTGGTTGAAGTAAAAGTTGACGAGCCGGTCGACGGCGGCGTCGACGTACTCGGGCTCGTCGTACATCTCGTAGTGGCCGGCGCCGTCGATCACCATGAGGTCGACCGGGTTGGGTGCCAGCTTCCACAACTGCATGCCGGACTCGTAGGAGCCGGTGTTGCCGGTGCGTCCGGCGAGGATGACCTGTAGCGGTTGGGTCATGAGCTGGTCGACCAGGTGATACGCGTCGTAGCCCAGCAATAGCGAGTCGCCGCGCGAGAGGCGGCGGTTCGTGGAGTGTTCGTTCCTGCCCCGCTCGGTGCGGTAGTAGGTGATTGCCTGGGTCGTGTCGATATCGGTCAGCCCGGCTGCTGTGGCTTCCTCCAGGGTGTCGGGCAGCCAGTTCACGCGGGCCGGCTCGCCGGAGCGGGCCTCTTCGATGCGCGCGTCGGCCATGGTGTCGAGCGCGGCCGCCGCGCCGTCCGGCTGGAACCCGCGGAACGAGGTGCCCATGTTGCCGGGGACGACCGTGCCGACCGCCTTGATGCGGTGGTCCGTGCGGGCGGTGTGCACGGCGTAGCCTCCGCCGGCGCAGATGCCGAGGACGCCGATGCGTTCCGGGGCGATGCCGGGGGTCGTGGTGAGCGCGTCGATCGCGTAGGAGATGTCTTCGCCGCGGCGGTAGGGGTCTTCGAGGTCGCGGGGCTCTCCGCCGCTCTGACCTTGATGGGCGGGGTCGAACACGAGCGCCGCGATGCCGCCGGTGGCGAGGCGGGATGCGTAGGTGGCGCCGATCTGTTCCTTCACGCTGCTGCCGGGCGTGGAGAGCACCACGGCGCGCAGTGGCGACGCTTTGTCGGTGCTGTCGGGCAGGTAGAGGTCGGCTGCGAGATCGACCGGTCCGCGCGGGATCGTGATGTGCTGAAGCATCTGATGGCGCCTTTCGCGTAGGCATTTGTTCCATAACTGTCCAGTACGAAATGCCCTCTGGTACAGTTTGGAACTAATTCAGAACTGTACCACCTGGGCGGATGGAGGAGCTTGCGTGGCGGTTGACGGGGCGCAGCTGTGGACGCTGAACCAGCGTCTGCTGAGCGTCGTGATGGATGCCTGCAGCGCTGAACTGGCCGAGCTTGGGCTGGAGACGAAGGAGTTCTTCGTGCTGGCCGAGGCGGCCGCTTCGCCGTACCCTGCCGAACTCGCGGCGGCGCTGATGATCCCGAAAGCGAGCGTGACGGTCTACGTCCGCAACCTCGTCGCAAAGGGGTTCCTGCGGCGCGAGATCGACGACGAGGACCTGCGGCGGCATCGGCTCATCCTGACTGCCGAGGGCGAGGCGGCGCGGGACCGCGCACTCTCGGCGCTCGCGGCGGAATTCGACCGCAGGCTGGCGAGGATTACCCCGCAGGACCGCACCGATCTGCAGCGCATCCTTCTTGAGATGCTCAAGTCGCCAAAATGAGGCCACGGTGACGGGCGGTTGGCCTTCCCCGGCGAATGACTTACCCGCTGGCGCGCCCGCCTCAGCGGACGCCCTTCTCGCTTCGGATGCGAGCGCGTTCCCTCCCCTCACCCAGTTCGACTCCATCCTCACCGCGGCCGCGCCCGAACTCGCCGGGCACGCCCAGGCCGTGAAGTTCGGCGCGGACTCGACGTCGCCGCGGTCTTCCCTCAACTGGGCCCATTGGCGAGCCCGGCGCTCCGGTTGCATCCCCGCCCTGGTTCTCCGTCGCCGTACGGCAGTTCGGTCGGAGGGCCGCTGCTGTGGCCTGCCAGAGAGTCGTGGCCGTACTGCGACAAGTGGCACGAAAGTCCGCCCGCACCCCTGCTGCCCGTCGCCCAGCTGTACGCACGTGACGTACCCCTGCTGCGACTGCCCGGACGGACCGATCTGCTCCAGGTGCTGTGGTGTCCCTTCGAGCGCTCGCCGGAATACAAGCCTCCGACCGCGCTGTTCTGGCGAACCGCTGCCGACGTCATCCGATGCCAATCACCTGCAGCTCTACGTCTGCCCGGAGTTCCATTCGCACACCGACCTGATCCAATAACCCGTTGCTGGAGTCCTCCGCGACACCATGTACATCACGGAGTAGGGCCCGCTCGGCCAGGCGTCACCGTGTCCCTGTCACGGTAAGTGCCTGGCGCTCACGCCTGTGCATTACGACCCACCGGCCGCCTCTCCGCAGCAGCAACTGCCGTCGCTGCTGCCGCATCCCGTGCACCCGATGGGCTGGTACGACACCGAGCAGAAGCACTCGCAGCACGTGCCGCACCGCGCACACTCGAGCGCCAGGAGCACGAGCTCAACGCGGGAGAACGGCACACCCCCTGCACTCCGGATCCGTGCCTGACGCTGTCGAGGATCTTGGAATCCGAAGGTGCTTATCATGATGGGCATGCCGAGTAAGTTTGTCCGTTTTCCGTGCTCGGAGGGCCGGTGCGCTGGCTGGTGGTTTGGCGGAGAGCGCGTCGTCGACGTCGAGAACGTGCCACCGGCTCCGTCCCAGGGACATCAGCGGCCACCACCGGCCGTACGAGTAAGAAGGAGAAACCAGCATGGCGATTCAGCGGATGGACAACGTCGGCATCGTCGTCGAGGACATGGATGCCGCCATCGCGTTCTTCGTGGAACTCGGTATGGAGCTGGAGGGCAGGGCGGAGGTCGAGGGCCTCTTCGCGGACCAGTGCACCGGACTCGACGGCGTCCGCTGTGACATCGCGATGGTCCGGACCCCGGACGGTCACAGCCGGCTCGAGCTGGCGAAGTACCGCAGTCCCGCGGCGATCAGCGCCGGACCGCGCAACCGGCCGCACAACACTCTGGGCACGCACCGCGTCATGTTCGCCGTCGACGACATCGAGGACACCGTTGCCCGCTTGCGCCCTCATGGCGCCGAACTCGTCGGCGAGATCGCCCGGTTCGAGGACAGCTATCTGCTCTGCTACCTCCGCGGCCCGGAGGGCATCATCGTCGGACTGGCCGAGCAACTGCGCTGAGAGTGCGGGCTCCCCGGTCTTGCTGGTCCCGCTGGCGAAAGTGCACACGTGCCCGGTGCGAGGCGCAGAGATGCGGCTCCTGGAATCCGGGTCAGGACTTCGAGGTCCAGACGCCGTGTGATGCCTACTGGCCGCCGCCGTAGCCGGTGACGTCAGCACGCCCGCGGATCAGGGCGAGGCGTATCGACGGGTGCCGTGGGTGACGCCACCCGCCCCCCACGGTGGCGAAGGGCGTCTACGGTGAGCTGCGGGGCGGCGGATAGCCTGCGGGCATGGCGATGACGGGGAAGCGACGGGTCCTGTACCGGCAGGGCAGCGGATTCTGGCGGATGACGGCGAAGTGGGTTCTGGTCTTCGGGGTCCTGTACCTGCTGGACGGCGGGCTGCTCCGGTCATGGGGCGACGCTCTGGTCTGGCCGATGATCGGGATCCTGCTGTGGGTGCCGCTCGGTATCGGCGTCGTCTGGTACCCGAAGAAGGACCAGCGCGTCGAGCTGACGGCGCGTGAACTGCGGGTGCGGCGCAAGCGGCTGCCGATGGAGAAGGTGAACCTGCTGCACGTGGCGCGGCTGTGGCTGGAGGGGCAGTCAACCGCGGACGACCAGCCGGTGCTGGAATGGACACGGTTCGACCGGGTGGTGTGGGTGCCACTGCGGGACGGCCGGGCGTTCGGCGTGGAGTTCCGCGACCCGGCCGCGTTCGCCAAGGTTTTCGGCGCCTTCGCGGTCGCGGCGTGCGGTGGGCCCGACATCGTCCGCGCGAGGGCCGCAGCGGAGACCTACCCGGATCCGCTCCCGATGCGGCCCCGCCCCGCCGACGACGCAGGCTCCAGGCTGGACCTCCTGGACATCTTCAACTGACAGCCGGAAACGCTGGGCGAGGTGAGCCGCCGGTGGTCGACACCGCCGTCCCTCGTGCGCTACGTCGACGTAGGTTTTCTCCCCGGACGACCGCGGCCAGTGCCTGGTGAAGAGCGCCTCACCCGCGCCGACGCCCGGAGAGTGTCTTTCCTGCCCCGCGAACTCCTCCGACATCCAGTTCGAGTCCCGGACCGAGCAGCAGCCCCAGGAATGGCTCTCGCGCTCCTCATTACGGGCCGCCATCGAGGGCACCATCAACGAGTTCGTCAACGGCCACAGCCTGCGGCAGTGCCGCTACCGCAGCGAAGAGAAGGCCCACGTCCAGCACATCCTTACCGCCATCGTGGTCAACCTCGAACGCATCGGCGCCCGCCTGCCGCCAGCTCCATTCCGGCAGCCCCGGAACCCAACTGCCCCCAGGGCTTCCTTGACCGGCAGTACATCCGCCGGCCCCGGTCCTGGCGCGTCGCCACCCGCCCTGCTGGCTGACCTGATCGTTCTCAGGTTGTCGGTCGCTTTGCGTAAGTGATCGGGGAACGGTCGTGCGACCGTTCATCGAGTGGAAGACTCGCCGGCTACTCGGCGGCCGCCCGGCAGGCGGTCACCGCAGTTCTGCCAGTCAGGCTGGACACGCAATCCTCCAGGTCACCGGTCTATCCGACGTAACAGGACGCTCGGACGGCGTCCGAGGCTTCGCCACCGTTACGTCGTGGGCCAGGGACTCGGGCCAGTCCTCCTCGCCTTTCCCGAGCGCCAACCAGGACGGTACGCGGGAACGCACGGTTCATCTGAGGTGTTTTTCACTCGAGGAAGGCAGCCGCTCGGCAGGCCTCTCGGATGATCAACTGCGGCGGCCCACTGTCCGTAAAGCCAGAACGGCGATTCAGAACCCGAGGATGGGGCGGGACGCTTCGTCATACCGCCTCGACTCAGTGCCGCCAGAGCCGCGTAAGGCGCTGTGACACCCGCTCGGCGGAAATGCGTGACTGCCGGCCTGTACCACCCGGACATCGAGGTCGTACGGCGGGCGTCGACGACGAGCGTGCTTTGACCGTCACCGCTTTGGTGATTCTGGTAGTGCCGCCCCCTGGACTGCGGCATCGTCGTCTCCGGCGCCCCGGATCCGGGGCGCGTTCGGCACAGGTGAAGCGGTTGGAAGGGCGGGTGCCATGGGTGAGCGGGAGACCTGGACGACGGAGGAGTTCGGTGCATCGCACGAGGGCGCGGTCGGTGTGCTCCTGGCCGACGGCACCGTTCCGGACCCCGTCTTCCTGGCAATGAGTTCCGGTGGGGGCGGACGATCGGTCTCGCAGTGGAGCTTCTACGACGGGCGCCTGGCGCACGGACCTCGGGCGGCCGCGCTGCGCGCGGTGTGTTCCTGTGGCTGGACCGGCACAGAGCACCGACTCGACTGGGACGAGATCGGCGAACAGAAACTGCTCGACGCGGGTTTGGCAGCGCCGGACGCATGCTGCCAGGAGTGGGATGAGCACACCGATCAGGTAGAGATGTCCGCCATTCCTCTGCCGGAGACATTCACCGCTCTCCTGGCCCAGGTGGAAGAAGAGATCGGGAAGCTCGCGAAGACCTCACCGCTGGCAGCGCTGCGAGCAGCCCGCCGACTGGAGGTAACCGCCGTGGAGACCGGCTACTGGCCGGCCCACGATGCCCGGCAGGACGCGACCACCGAACAGGCAGCCGCCGCCCTCGGGCTGGATCAGAACGCGGCACGGAGGCTGGTGGCCCGCTTCGGCCGCTGGAGCCCTTACCGCTGAACACCTTTCCAGCTGGAATACACCGGAGGCCTACTACGCGGCACGGATAGCCTGCGTGAATGAAGCGGATTCAGCGGACCGCCGGTGTGATCGTCGGTTCAGCGGTGGGTGATGCGCTGGGAGGCCCGTTTGAGTTCGGCCCCCAGGGGGCGTTCTCCGCGCGGTTCCCCGTGCCTGGTGGCGGCGGTGAGATGAGCGGAGGCGGTGGCTGGGACCCGGGCGAGGCCACCGACGATACGCAGATGGCCGTGCTGGTCGCGGAGTCCCTGCTCGAGCGGGGCGGACTGGACCTGCCGGACGTCTTCGCCCGGTTCCGGCGATGGGCCGCCTCGGACCCCAAGGACATCGGCTTGCAGACCGAAGACGTCCTGACCAACGGCATGCCCTGGGACCTCGCCGCCGCAACCCATTTCCAGGTCAACCAGCGAGCTGCGGGAAACGGCTCCTTGATGCGGGCCGCGACCTCCGCGGTCTACTTCGCGTCTGCCGGCCGAGAGGCCACCATGGACGCGGCGCGCCGCATCGCCGCCCTCACCCACGGCGACCGTGCCGCCTGGGAAGGCACCGCCATCTTCCACGAACTCATCCGCGTCACGCTCGAAGACACCGACCCCCTCACCGCGCTCCCGGACATCCTGGCCCTCATCCACCCCGACCACCGTGGCCGTTACGCCATAGTTCTCGCGCCTGACTGGCATCCCGATCAGGCGACCGAGTTCAACGGTGCCGTCTGGCCCTGTCTGGGCTCCGCCGTCTGGGCCCTGCGCACCACCACCAGCTTCCAAGACGCGATACGCGCGGCCATCGACCTCGGCGGTGACACGGATACCGTCGCCGCGGTCACCGGAGGCATAGCGGGCGCTTACTACGGACTGGACACGATCCCCGCCCGCTGGACCCAGCCACTCCACGTGCCCCTCCCCGGATTCGACGGACGGGTGCTGCACCTGCCAGACCTGCTCCACCTCGCACACCGCCTCGGAGACTGAACCGGTCCTGGACCAGCACCGGATCATGCCCACAAAGTGTCGCCTCTCGACAGTCCAGCAGCCCACTCTGGGCCGAAACTGGAACCGGCTACTCACGAATGAGGACCTGCACCCCAGCTGGATCTGAGTAACCTGGCGGCTGTGCGGCGCCGGCCGCCCGTATGGGATGAGGACATGAACGCATCAACTTCCGTGTCCGCTCGCCCGGTGCAGTCCCCGTCGCCGAGGGACCGCACCCGGTTGTGGGCCTCCGTGGCCGCCTTCCTGTTCGTGCCGGCGGCCGTGGCGACCGGCATCCTGACGCTGGCCTCGGAGCGGGCCTCCCGGTGCCTGACCTACGGCGAGCAGTGCGCCCCGGGACTGCCCGGCTGGCTGTTCGAGTGGAGCGCCGGCCTCGGTGCGGTGGCGCTCCTCGTCGCACTGGTGGCGCCGGCCGTGCGGGTGCGCCAGGCGGCGCTCGCCGTCCAGGTTCTCGCCGAGGCCGCCGCCTTGGTGGTCATCCTCAGCCACGCGTGATCCTTTAAGGAGCGGGCGTGAGCGCGTCCAGAACAGCGGGGACCCGCCGGTTCAGCGAGGACCCGCCGTTCTGCGGCGTCGGCAGAAAGTCCCGCCGCCGTGCGCAAGGGCTTCGGCCACGCGGGCGGGGCGATACTGATCGTGAGAGTCACCCCGCCGCCGGGCCGGCCTCGGACGCGGGCCCGGTTGGTGGGGACGCACCTTTGTCGATGTCTCCGAGGGGAGCCGATCATGACCACGGCGAAAGACCTGTTCATCATCGCCATGGACCTGAAGCATTCCGTGGGACAGGGCGATCTGTCCCTCGCACTCGCGGGGGCAGAGCTGATCGATCTCATCGGTGCGGGGGCGGTCGCCGTGGACGGCGACCGCATCGTGCCGGGTGGACAGCCGACGCTGGACGATCGGTTCATGGGCGAGGCTGCGGCAGGGCTCACTCGGCAGGCGCCCTACGAGCGGATCGAGGACTGGCTGTGGCGCCGGGGCCGAGACCTCTCGGCCGCGTACCAGGCCGCCCTGGAGGAGAACGGTGAGCTGAAGCCGCAGCGAAGCGGCCGGTTGTCCTTCGGCTCGGAACGCGTGGAACCGGTCGATACGCCCGCGCGCCGCCGTGCGGCCGACCGCTGGAAAGAGAAGGAACCCGTCCTGGCCGCCCTCGCCTCGGTCGTGGGCATCGACGACGAACGATCCGACGACGAACGATCCGACGACGAGCCCGGCCTCGATGACGAGGCGGTGACGACCGTGCTGGCCGCTGTCCACGACGCCGTGATGGAGCTGGAGGCCGTACGCCAGAGGCGGACCATCGAGAACGCGGCCTTCGCCAACCTCTGGCGCGGACCGTGAGCCGAGCCCGCCTTCGAGGGCGCGGTCGAGTCCCACGGTGACGGTGAGCGGTCGCAGGGCCGTCGGGCGGTGCCTACGGCATGTCCGTGGACCAGTTCCGGTCATGCGCGCGCGGCCTGCCCCTGGAAACTCGGTGTGCGTCCGGCCCACAGCCTGACTGGTGGTGTCTCATGAGACACCACCAGGTCCGGAGAGTGACGGCTACCGCACCCTGGTCTTCGCCCGCCCGCCGCCGAACACCCAGTCCAGGCGTGGCACGGACTCAGGGGCCGGCGCTTTCGTGCGGGCGGCCGGATACGCCTTTTAGAGGGGTTCGGCGGCCCGCAGGAGGTCCTGCGGAAGGTAGGGGGATTCGACGCGGATCGCCCAGCCGCGGCGACGGGCGTGGCACGCCAGGGCGAGGATGTCGAGGTTGACGGAAGCGTCCGGATCGTCGGCGCGGTCGGCGACCCGGTAGTAATCGCGGTGCGCTTCGAGCGCGTCGGCCAGGGCCAGGTTGAAGCTCTCCTCGTCGCCCTCCACCAGTTGCGACAGCAGCACGGCCGGCGGCATGGCGAAGCCCCAGTCCTTGGCCCTCTCCGCCTGCTCCAACGCCCGCTGCGCGGCCGCTTCGGGATCGGCGCACTTCAGGTAGGCGTGGAGGGCTTCGCGGTACGCGCTGAAGGCGGAGCCGTCCGGGCCGGCGAAGGCGGGGCCGGTGAGGATGAGGGGGGCGAGGTCCTCACGTGCGCCGGTGATCAGGGCGAAGGCGACGGCCCGCTGCCAGTTGCCGGCGCCGATCTCCCTGCCCCGGTCGGCCGGGTAGCAGAGCATGCGTCCGTCGACGCTCACCTCGGCCCGGGTGCCCGGTTCCGCGAGGCCGATGTGGAACAAGGCCGCCCCCATCTGGGAGGCCAGCCTGAGGGTCGCGCGCTGTGTGTCGGTGACACTGCCGGGGTTCCCCGCCCGCCACTTGAAGAGACGCTCCTGATCACCCATGGCTCTGCCGAGCCGCCAGACGGCGGGAGGTTCTCCGCCGACAGAGGTGAACGCCTCCTGGAGGGATTCCTCGTACAGGGCCGTGACCCGCGTGTCCACGGTCCGCTCGCAGGGCGGCCGTTCCACCACCAGCAAGCCCGCGGCGAGCGCGGCGACCGCGTCCGGCCGCCGGTTCCGGCCGAATGCCGAGACACGGGGACCTCGCGTCTCGAAGCCGGTGACCAGCGCGTGCGGCAGGTACTCGGTGTGGACGGCGGGCGCCCAGCCCAGAGACCGGTAGGCGAACGCGGAAAGGGCGATGGGGACGAGCGGCAGAAGAGTCTTGGGGGAGGCCGCGGGGCCGTGCGCGGCAACGTACCCGACCAGGAGGTCGGCCAGCGCGGCGTCGAAGGCTTCCCGGTCTTCGGCGGCCAGAGCGCGCAACGTGCGCAGCGCGGCGCTGTCCGGGCGGTCCAGGACGGGCTCGCCGCTCTCCTGGGCGCGGATACGGACGCGGTCCAGGGCCGCGTCGACGGCGGTGAGCTTGGCCTGCGCGCTCGGCGGGTACTCCTCTTCGTCGCCAGTGTCGTCCAGGACCACGGCCGCCAGCCCCGTGGCGAGTTCCCCGGCGGGCGTGCCCTGCGCGTGCGCGACGAACTTCCCCCGGGCGAAGAGGAAGGCATCGCCGTGGAACCTGGCCTTGTCCCTGAGGACCGTCATGCAGAGCGCGTCGATCCATTTCCCGGGCGTGACGCTCTCCGCGGGGGCGTCCTCGCCCGGGTCGTAGCTCATGCCGAAGTTCACGTAGTTCAGGAAGACCTGGAAGCTGCGGTGCGGGTGGTACGCCGCGTAGGCGACGGCGCCGGCCGCGGCCTCCGAGGCGTCCTTCAGCGCCGCCTGGGCCTCCGCCGTCGCGAGGTCGGGTGTCTCGACGGAGAGCGCCCCCAGGTAGTCGAGGAACTCCTCGGCGATGTATTGCCACTCGTAGGTGGTCATACGTCCGGCCTTCGACATGGACCGCACCCGGCCTCCGATGCGGTGGGTGAAGTCCTCACGCGCCGCTGACACGGCGGCCCCGTCCACCTGGTGACGCTCTATTCGCACTGCCGAACTCCTTGATCGAATCTCCACGACAGCCTAGGCGCAAGGTCTGACAGGCCGGCGGCTGCCGGGCACTCGGTCGTGGTCGGGCCATGGGGCATGCCTCTTTACACACGGGCGTGACGGGGTTACGGACTGTCGTGTACCGCTCGCAAACCTGACGGAGGGCAGCGCGCCGCGCGCCCGCCGTTCGTACGGTCGGATCGGCTCACTCCGCTGGGATGGGGCTGGCGGGCAGGGTGATGGGCAGGAGAGGCGGCGGACCATCTGATGGTTGTCGGTCAGGGAGTGTGTTCTGAATCCGGCGGCGAAAGAGGAGTCGGCGGTCTTGAACTCGACCAGCGTCGCGGTGTCCCAGGCCGCCGCGTGCTCGATCACCGCCAGCACTCATCGGCCTGCTCGAGGCCGGTCCCGTCCGGCGATCAGCGTTGGCCGTCCGCGCAGTCGGCCGTGCCGTCGGGGCCGCCCGCGCGACTGGCCGAACTCTTCAGGATCGGTCTTGCCCGATGGGGCACGTGGCCGCGTGTTCCAGAATTCCGGAACGCGCGCGTGCCGTAGGTTCGGTCCCCTGCGCGTTTCCCCGGTTCGGTGCCTCAGCCAGGGATTCGCGGCGGCGTCCCGCTGACGCCCGCGTTCAACCACTGCCCGGGGAGGGGTTTCGCGGTCTCCTGTGCCGGCGTCGTATGAGGTGTGTCGCCAGTGTGGCGGGGACCACGGTGAAGGCGAGAGCGGCCAGCCAGAGGCTCTCGCTGAGCCAGTACGCGCCGATGCCGAAGATCGCGGCGAGAACGCCCAACATCCAGTCCAGTGTGTTGGACCGTGCGGCCCTCCGGCCGGACGGCCGATGGCTCGGGGTGGCGGGGAACTGCTCCCGCAGTGCGACGGTCGGCCATCCGTCGCCGGCACCGGCCAGCAGCCAGGTCGGGTCCATGTGCTGCCATCGCTCGAAATCGGCGATCAGCCCGTCGATCGGCCCACCCGGGGCGGTGGTGTGGCCGGTGTCGATACGGGTCAGGTCGGCCAAGGTCTCAGTGAACAGCAGGCGCATGTCACCTTCACCGTCATGGGCCAACGCCTCCGTCCGCAGCAGCACGTACGGACCGAACCGGGTGTCGACGAGTGCGGCGAACGCGTCGAAGACGGGCGAGAATCCCGGGCCGACCCGGCTGGTCAGAGCGGGTTGCCGGGCGCGCAGGCGCGACAGCGCAG
Organism: Streptomyces sp. NPDC088116; assembly: GCF_044741745.1. Taxonomy (NCBI): domain Bacteria; kingdom Bacillati; phylum Actinomycetota; class Actinomycetes; order Kitasatosporales; family Streptomycetaceae; genus Streptomyces; species Streptomyces sp. NPDC088116. The sequence goes on from NZ_JBIUTF010000003.1 coordinate 1,066,983, forward strand.
TCTGCTGGTCGACCACCAGGTACGGGTAGGTGGCCTCGCCCCACTGGCTCAGTAGCTCCGTGTGCTCGTCGGTGCCGGTGTCCTGGGTGTCGGCGATCCTCGCTTCCAGGAGGTCTCCGGGGCCGAACATCGCCCACCACAGCAGCGGCGGCCAGTTCTTGGCCTCCAGTTCGGCCGCCCCGTCGAAGAAACCGGCCCATTCACCCGCCGACCCGTCCGGCATGCGAGGTTGTCGGGCACTGTCCAGATAGACGCGAAGACTCATGAGCGGTTCCCCCACTTTCCCTTGCGGATGCCCCGGCACCGGGCGGCCACGGAGCATCCGCCGGACCTCAGCACACAGTAGGGACCGAGAGCACAGCAGCCCAACCCCACAATCCACTGAAACAGTCCTAGCCCGTGGCCGCTCAGGCAGTGATGACGCAACCTTCGTCCCAGTGCCACCACTCACGGCGGCTCCAGCTGAGACTCACAGTGAAATTGGTCGCGGTCGCCGTGCTGGCGATGACGACGTCCGCCCCCGCAGACAGCGAGATCCCGAACTCCAGGGCCATCTCGTCAGGCGGCACGGCGAGTTCCCGGAACCTTCCGACGAAGTACTCCGCCACCGGCCGTACGGTGTCCAGCATCTTCCCGAGCGACCGCCCAGCGCGGGCGACCGAGCCACCGCGGCCCACCCGGATCGCCGACTCGTCCACTTCACGGATCTGAATCCGGATGACCTCTTCAGTGCCCTCGTCCAACGGCACTTCGCTTAGGCGTCGGTGAGGAGGGGGTCGTACGGGGTGCCCGTGCGACGGCCCGCCATGAAGGAGAGGAAGTCGCCCACGAAGGCGCTCCGGCCGTAGGCGCCGTGCATGGTGGTGAGGTCGTGGTGGAAGGCGGTGCGGAAGAGGGTTCGGTATTCGTCCGCGTCGATGCTCCCGTTGCGGTCCTTGTCGGTGGCGTCGAAGAGGACCTCGGCGACGCGGATGAGCGCGGGTCCGGCGAGAGAGGGGACGCCGGTGGCGTACTCCTCGGCGCTGACGCGGCCGTCGCCGTCCGTGTCGAGGGCGGCCTGGAGCTCGCGCCACCAGGCGGCGAAGGCGTCGTAGAGCCGGGTCTCCTGGGGTTCGTCCAGGTCGAGGCGGGTGGAGAGTTCGCGTGCCATGGCGGCGAGGTCGGGCCAGTCGAGGTGGCCGTCGCCGGTCTGGTCCAGCACTCGGAGGAAGAACTCCTGCGCCGGGCGTCGGTTCTCTTCTGTGCTCGCCGAGGGTGCCGGGTCGGGGTAGGTATTGGCGCTCAGTGGTGTGAGGAGGCGGAGCAGGGCCGATGCCTGCTTCATACGGGCGCGCAGGGCGGTTACGGTGCGGGCGCGGGGGTCGTCGCTGTCGGGCGGGAGTGAGAGGGCTTCGATAATGCTTTCGGCGTTGATCCAGCCCTCGGGCAGGAATCGGGCGAGCCCGGCGGCGTGGTAGGCGCCCTGCATGAGGGCTGGCGCGCCAGGCATCTCGGGCAGGCCGGCCCGGCGCCGGTAGGACTCGGGGAGCGAGGCGACGGTGATCGCGCCGAGGAGCGGACCGGCCACGGCGCGGCCGGCCGCCCACAGCGTCGGCGCGCCGTCGAGCAGCGCGGGGGCGGGCAGGTGGTCGAAGAGCCGGTAGAGGATGACGCGGGCCGCCTCGGTGTTCTCCAGCTCGTTTTCGACGACCCGGTCGAAGTATCGCCAGAAGTCGTTCAGGTCCTCGGGGAGTTCCGCGGCGTCGCCGTCGAGCGCGGCGAGGAACGCGCGGTACTCGGCGTACATCCGCTCCATCGTGTCCTGGCCGAGCGGCTGGCCACTCAGCCGGCACATGGTGACGGCGCTCTCGAAGAGGGTGGCGACCACCCAGGCGCGGGTGGCGCGGTCCATAGCGTCGTAGGCGCGGCCGCGGGGGTCGGAGCCGCTCATGCGGGCGTGCAGCCGGTTGAGTCGGGCGGCCTCCCGTTCGCGTACCGCTGGGTCGGTGCCGAACATGCGCCGCATGCTGAGGAAGGTGTTGCGCAGCCGGCGCCAGGGGTGGGCGACGAAGGTCGAGTTGTCGACGAGGGCGGCGCCGATCTGTGGGTGAGCGGCCTCCAGTACGGTGGCGCGGATTATGGCCAGGGCCCAGCGCGGGTCGTCGAAGAAGGCGCTGAACTGCGATTTCGGGCCGAACAGAGATGCCTCGTCGGCTGTTTGCGTGGTGTCGGTGGTCATGACGGGTCTCCGTTCGTCCGGGCGGGTATGCCGCCGAAGCGGCGGTCACGGCGCCGGTAGGTGTGCAGGCAGGCGAGGAAGTCGGGAGCCCGGAAGTCCGGCCAGAGCACTTCGGGGAAGACCCACTCGGCGTAGGCGACCTGCCAGAGCATGAAGTTGGAGATGCGCTGTTCACCGGAGGTGCGGATGGCCAGGTCTACGTCGGGAGTGTCGGGGAAAGGGAGGTGGTCCGCGAAGAGTTGCTCGGTCAGCTCGTCGGCGGGTGTTCCGCTGCGGATCAGTGACCTTGCGGCCTCGACGATGTCCCGGCGCCCGCCGTGGTCGAAGGCGACGGTGAGTGTCATCCCCTGGTTGTCGGTGGTCAGTGCCGCCAAGTCGTGGAGGTCTCGGGCCAGTTCGCGGGGGATGCGTGGGTCGGTGACGCCGAGGAAACGGCAGCGGATGCCGCGCGCGAGGAGCAGTGGTGCGTGCTTGCGCACGGCCCGGCGCACCAGACGCATCAGGAATTCGACCTCGGTGCCTGGGCGGTTCCAGTTCTCGGTGGAGAAGGCGTACAGGCTGAGCCACTCCACGCCGGAGCCCCGGGCCGCCTCGATGACGTCGATGACGGCGGCCTCCGCGGCCCGGTGGCCTGCGCTGCGGGGAAGTGAACGGCGCTGTGCCCAGCGGCCGTTGCCGTCCATCACGCAGGCCACGTGCCGCGGCCCCGCACGCGCCGCCCCCTCGTCCCGCTGCTGCTCGCCGGGTCCGTCACCGTACTGTCGCCCGTCCTGCCGGTCCTCTGTCACCGCGCGTGCGCGCGGGACGCCATGGTCTGTCACGCCCGGCCCCTGCCTGGAGCGGTATGACCGGTCGTACCGTGCTCGGTCCCGCCCACTCTGCCTCGCTGCTGCTGCCTCGCCCACGCCCCACCGGCGCGTTCCCTCCCGGGAGTCTGACAGCGCGAAATGGCCCTGACCGGCCGGACGAGTGACCGTCACCCTTGACTCGTACGTTCGAATCTGTCCGAGTGCTAGAGCACCGGACTCGCGCGCTTCGCGTAAGCCGAAGCGCCGGAGATGATCGGCGTATGACGGAGATGATCGGCGTATGACGGAGATCGTTCTGATGTCGGATCCGAGGGTTGCCGCCGTGCCGGTGGAGGAGTGCGGAGAGCGCCTGGTGGATGTCCGGGCCGACGGCTCTTTGCTGGTCGATACGCGCAAGGAAGACCAGACGGGAACCTTCGGTCTCATCCGCGAGGGGTTTGTCGACCGTCTCATCAAGGCCCAGGAGTCGCTGCCACGGTGGTTGCGGCTGCTCGTGGTCGAGGGATACCGGCTTCCCTCGGTCCAGCAGCGGTACTTCGTGGAGTATGCCGCCGGGCTCCGGGGCCGCCCACCCGCACTGGCCCTCGGCGCAGATTCGCTCAGCCGCCGGCCGGTACGTGTCACCTCCGGAAATCGCGCCGCACAGCGCTGGGGCGGCCGTCGATCTGCCCCTCGCCGGCGCGGCCGGCCGTGAACTCGACCTGGGCACCCGGATGAACGCGAGTCCGGAGGAGAGCGACGGCGCCTGCTGCACCGCCGCCGGAAATATCAGTGAGCGGGCGCGCGCCCACCGCGAGATTCTGGGGGCGGCTCTGACCGCTGTGGACCTGGTGAACTCGACCAGTACTGCCTGCGCGCCGACACCATCACCGCCTACGTCGACGCCGCCGTCGCCCAGCTCCAGGCTGAGGGCCACGGCCGAACCTGCCTATCGGCAGGAACGGCCCGATCAACTTCCACTCGTCGTCCGCAAGTTCCCTACGCGCCACGCCTGAGATCTCTGCCGGCTGACCTGCCCCGCTGGTGAGTGACGTCCCACACCTTGATCACACCTGGAACGGGCCGGTCTTCAGGCACGGTTGTAGGTGAGGAAAGCCGCCCCGCTGTCCAGGATGGTGTGGTCCGTGAGGTTCCAGACGCGCGGGTCGAAGGCGGCCGTGCGGCCGAAGAGGGGGACGCCGGTGCCGGTGGTCAGCGGGCCCAGTTTGACAATGAGCTGGTCGATCTCGCCGTACAGGGCGCCCGCCAACTTGCCACCGCCGATCAGCCAGATGTCCTTGCCGTCCTCCTGCTTCAGCTCCCGAACCTTCGCCACTGGGTCGCCAGTGACCAACTCCACGGCCGGGTCGGGGCTCTCGACCAGGGTGGTGGAGAACACCAGGTGCCGCAGGTGCGGGTAGGCGTCCGTGATACCGGCGTCCAGGCCGATCTCGTACGACTTGCGTCCCTCAAGGACGGTGTCGAAGTGTGTGCCCTCTGCGGTGATGGACAGTGCCTCCCTGGCCGGGGCGGGCAGGGTCTCGGGGTACTCGGCGGCCAGGTGCCGCACATAGTCATCGGGGACCGGCCAGAAGCCGTCAGGTCCTGTGGGGTTGGCGCCGTCGGGCCCGGCGATGAAACCGTCGAGGGTAACGGCAATGTAGTACACGAGCTTGCGCACGGAGCGTCCCTTGTGGGTCGGCAGGTCGGTCGCCCTCCGACCGGTCGGCCGACGGGTGCCTCAATAATCACCGCGCATCTGAACTGGGACAATACCCGGCTGCGGAGCATCCACGGCTCTGAGCTCTACCGTGACCGGCACTCGGCGGAACGCTGCATCAGCGGGATCCTCCATCCCGCATGATCACGACTGGAGACAGGCCCTGGCAGGGCTTGGTCATGTTGGTGCGGGGTCCGGCATGTCGCGGTGTCAGGTGGGGCAGGTGCTGGTCCAGGTCGCGAGAAGTGTCTTCAGCTCGCGGACGACTCGGTAGAGGCTCAGGCCGAAGCCGTCTCTTTTGGGGATCGGTTCAGTCGCTGCAGGGTGCAGAAGGCGTGGGCGACCGGGACGAGGGTGACGTGGTGGTGCCAGCCTGGCAGGTTCGGCCTTCGAAGTGGGCCAGGCCGAGGGCTTGTTCCATCTCGCGGTAGTCGTTCTCGATGCGCCAGCGGAGCTTCGCGGTGCGCACGAGAACGGGCAGCGGGGTGGTCTCGGGCAGGTTGGAGAGCCAGAACTGCACGGGCTCGTCCTGGTCGGCGGGCCATTCGGCCAGCAGCCGGCGGACCGGAAGCTCGGGGCCTGCTGTGGCCTTGCGGATCTCACGTCCGGCGGGCCGGATCCGCAGGGCCACGAAGCGCGAATACATGCGCTTGAATCCGGTGTTTCCGCTTGCGCGGTGGTTGTGGTCGAGATGCCCACTGCGTAGTCGAGACCGCGTTCTTCCAGGCCGAGCCGGAAGGCGGCGGTGTCCCCGTAGCCGCCGTCGGCGATGTCCTGGGGCACCTCGATGCCCCAGGACCGCGTCTCGTCGATCATGTCGAGGGCCGGCTGCCACTTCTCGACGTGCCCCATCTGGGCAGGAATAGCGCACTTGTCGCGACGGGCCACCTTGGCCGGATCAGCTTTCGGCGAGGCGGGATCCCAGCTCCCAAGCAGGAACAGACGCCAGTTGACCGCCGCCGAGGCGCTGTTGGAAGCCAGGTGCAGCGAAACCCCGGCCTGGCAGTTGGTGACCTTGTCCGCGGTGCCGGTGTACTGCCGGATCACGCACGCCGACGCGTCTCCGTCCTTGAGGAACCCGGTGTCATCGATGACCAGCGCGGTGGGTCTGATGACCGGCTGTATGCGCCAGGCCAGACGGGCCCGCACATGCGCCGCGTCCCACGGGCTGGAGGTGACGAAATGGGCCAGGGCCTGCCGGTTCCCGTCCTCGCCCAGCCGGGCGCCATCGGCTCCACCGACTTGCGCCCGCCCTCCAGCAGCAGGCCCCGCCCCGCCGCCGCTGACCCGCCCGCGCGAACGGCTCGAAGATCTCCGCCGCGAAGTCCTCCAGATCAGACCGGACCGCGGCCAACTCCTCACCCAGCACACTCGATCAACGACACGACCGATCAAGAAGACACGCCGTCACGGACCGCACATGACCAAGCCCTACTAGAAGCTTAAATTCCTTGCCAAGGATGAAGGGAGTCGCTTATTGTCATGCGTGGCGCGGAGTTTCCGTGTCTCGCGTATTCTGGGGGGATCAGTAATTCATGAAGCGTAGATTCGCCTTAACTGGCGCTGTCGCCGCCGGGCTTCTCATGCTGTCGAGTGGAAATGCATGGGCGGGGACGAATATAGTGAACGTATACACTACGGATGACAATTCCGGTGGCGCGGGCTCGTTTGTGGCCAATGGTGATCTAACGCAGGTCTGCGATGCGCAGGCAGACGGGTACTCGGCAGTGGCCTACCTGCGTCGTCATGACGGTCCGCTCTGGAAGACGGTCGTCGCCGCAGGGGTCAACACTTGCGAGTCGGAATCTATAAACATCCCGGAAGGGGAGAGGCTGACGCTCACTGTCTGCTTGAGAAAGGGCGGTGAAGACTCCTTCTGTCGAACTAAGGGTGGCGGAGTCGCTTAGCTTGCTGTCGTGGATTGATGCTCGCGTTTTGTGGAGCGGGGGCGGGTATTCCGTTTTTGTGGTGGTGGGCGGCCATCGACGGGTGGTCTGTGCCCCGGGAGCAGCCTTCGAGAAACTTTTTGAGGATGCCTTGTCGTCGGGTCCCTTCTGCTCCGTCGTCGGCGGTGTGTGCTTGGCTGTCGCCGGTGTACCGCATCGTGCGTGCCGCCGATGACGGTGTACCGCATCGTGCGTGCCGCTGATGACGGTGTACCGCATCGTGCGTACCAGTGCGGGCACGGGCGGTGTCGTTCACTCGTGGCCGCCGCACCGGTGCGCATCGCCGGGGTGTACGGCGTTCCCGGTGTGTACACGCAGGGTGATGGTGTGCGGAGCCGGTGCGGTGGGCCGCACCGGTCGCCGGGAGTTCACTGCACCTGGCGCGCACCTCTTGTCCGGCCTCGTTACCGCCTGCATCGCTTCTGATCCGCGTTCGCTACGGCCCGCATCGTCCTCTTATGTGTGCGTGATGCTGTGTATCGGCGGGAGAGTTCTCCCTCTGGTCTTCAACTCGGGTGCGCTCACGCTGTGTCGATGGTGCGCATCGTGGTGTGGTGTGCATCGTGGTGTGCACCGCCCGGTGGGGGTGTGCGGTGCATCGTGCACAACTCATCGCGCTGCGTCGCCTGGTGTGCACCGGTGCGCCGCCGGCTCCCGGTGTGGTGCGCGCGTGGTGCGGCGCGACCGCCGGGTGGGGGTTCTACGATCCGCTCGTGGGACAGCCCCTGGCACAGAAGGCTGCCAAGGCGGTGCGTGGCCAGCAGCCGAAGAAGCGGCCCGGCAAGACGCAGCGCGAGGCGATCAAGCGGGTGCAGGCGGTGAAGAAGGCGGGCGGCGGGAAGCCGGCCGCGGCGAAGGCCGCGGTGAAGAAGGCGCTGCCGCTGCCGCGCGGCTCGCTCCGGGCCGGGTACCCGGGCACCTGGCCGGCCTGTTTCAAGGGCTACGCCAAGGGTGAGGGCGTCACGAAGGTGACCGGGGGCTGGGGGACACTCCGGCTGCGGGCCCCGGCAGATGTCGGCCGCCGAGAGGGAGTTCGCCCGGAACAGGGCCCGGATCGGGAGTGGCGAGACCTACCGCGTCCAGAAGCCCTCGGACTGGCGTCGCGGTGCCTCGCCGTCCAGCACGCGTCCCGCCCGCTGAACAAGGTTCGGGCGGTGTGGTGTCGGCCACGGACGAATGCCGTGGTCAAGGTGTGGTCAAGGGTTAAATCGGATACCACGGGCTGCGGTGAGCGGAGTGTGGTCAAGGGGTGATCGAGCAGGGTGGCATCTGTCCCGCACGCGAGGCAGATGCGCGCGGGACAGACGAACGCCGCCCATCCCGGCCCGGCCGCGGGGCGGGGGAAGGGGGGGCTTCGGGGTGTTGGTGTGGGTGGAGGTGGCGTTCACCGGGTACTGGCGGCAGTCGTCCGGGGAGAACTCGGCGTCGGCGTAGGACACGAGGAGGGCGGCGTCGACCAGCGGTGGCTCACCTTGCTCTGCGGGCAGGTGACCTGCTTGTCAGCTCGGGAACTACGCAGCCGGTACGGGAGCGAATGCACGTCACGGATCTCCGAAGTCGCGGGTCCCTACCGTGCCGCCAGTCCGGCGAGTGTTTTCGCAGAGGTTCGGGGGTGGCCGGTCTCTGCCCCGTGCGTGGTCCGTGGGGCGTTGGACCGTGACGTGGATGGCCGGGGGGCCTTTGGAAACGGTCAGGGGGCGATCCCCACGCCGTCGATCCGGCTCCACGCCCGTTCCTGTGTCGCGGTCATGGCGGGCCAGGCGAGGCCGCCGGGCCGGGGCAGGATCCGCGAGGCGTACGGCGCGGGGTGGAAGGCCGGGTCGTAGAAACACCCGCTGCCGTAGCTTTGGTCGAAGTCTTCGCAGGAGGCTGCGACCGAGCGCGGGGTCGGTTTGTGTCCGTCGCGTACCCAGGTGTTCAGAGCCGCAAGGGAGTTGGCGTACTCGGAGTCGCTCAGCGCGCTGTGTTCGGTCTCTTTCGTGAAGGTCTGGACGAGGTTGCCGTTCCTGCCGGCGCCCTGAAGAGTGGCGCGGTAGGCCGCCTCGTGCTCGACGAAGGCCGTCGGGTCGCCGGCCGCGTGCAGGGTGAGGACCGGGATGGAGACCTTGCCGGTGAGGTCGCTGTCGTAGGAGAGATCGCGACGCGCGGTGGGGTCGGCCGAGAACCGCTCGACACCCGCGTTGAGCGCTTTGTCGTCGTGAGAACCCGTGTACCGCACGCCCTGGTTGCTGAAGGGGTTGCGGCCGCCGAGCCGGCTGGAGACGATGTCCCGGAAGGTGAAGGTGGAGAACTGCAGATGTGACTCGAGCGAGCGCTCCGGGATGTGAGTGACGGCGAGGACGTCGTCGAGGTTGCGCTGCTGCAGCGCGGTCCGGTCCCCGGGGTCGGAGTCGTACCCGGTGCACTCCCGCAGGCGGGCACGGAGTCCGTTGCTCGTCAGGGTGGAGTCCGCGCGCAGCCCCTGCCACAGCGGGTACTGCGGCTCGGTGGGCCGGGGGTGATTGCGGCAGTAGTACTGGTAGACCACTCGTAGGTCGGCACGGTAGTCGTAGCCGCGCGAGCCGCCGCCGAGGACGCCGTTCGTCAGCAGCGCGCCGTCGTAGGCACCAGGCCGTGCTCCGTAGGTCTCCGCGACCTTGGCGGCGACGTTGCCGCCCCAGGACTGGCCGTGCACATAGGTCCGCTTCGGCTTGCCGAACTCCGAGACGAACAGGCGGCGCACGTTGTCGGTGTCGGCGGCGGCCATCCGAGTCCCGTAGCCACCGCGGCGGTAGGAGGAGGCGGCCCAGGCGTATCCCTCGTCGACCATCACCGCCCAGCGCTCCAGATCGTCGGTGCTGCGGGACGGGTCCGAGGAGTCGCCGAGATCGGGGCCTCCGTGTGCGTGTACGACGAGGGATCCGTTCCAGCGGGCCGGAACGGCCACCGTGTAGTACGCCCCGTTGCTGTCCTGGCCGGTATAGCACTTCGCTTTCCCGGCCAGATTGGGCGGGCAGGTGGTTGCCGCGGGCTGTGTGGGCTGTGTGGTCTGTGCCTGCGGCACGGGGGCGTTGCCGAGCGTACCGAGGAGTGTTACGGCGAGCCCGACGGCCAGCACTGCCGGACGGCAGCGATGGGCCGAGAGTCGTCGACGAGCCGGTACGGGCATGTCAAGGGTGTTCAAGGAGCGGCTCCTGAGGATGCGCTGCGCGAAATTGCGCTGCGATCCGGGATGTTAGGAAGCACCGTGTGTGGGGACTACCCGTTGGTCATTGCGTTCATATTGTTCGCTTCCCCGCCCAGGGCATCCCGCCCTGATGCCGCGCGTCCCGCTGCGCTGTCACTGTGCCGTCCGCGCCGGTGCGGTGGTTCGGGAGGAGCTGGACACCGCGACCGTCGTGCCGGGCCGCAGGACGAGGTCGCCGCGCACCAGCACGTGGCGATGCCCGGACTGTTGCTCGCGGGCCAGGACACCGATCCCGGCCGCCCGGAGCCGCAGGACGAGCCCCGGCCGACGATCGAGTTGACGGGGCTGCGGGCCCCGAAGGCGTCGCGTACGGATGTGGAGCCCTGGACTTCACCGCCGAGCAGCTGCGCCACATGCAGAACGCCTCCACGAAGGCCGGCGGCGGAGTCCGCGTAAGAACGAAGACGTACGCCGACCGGGAGGACATTCCCGCACCGTGTGAGGACGACCGGCGGGCGCACGGTCCGCAGCAGAGCCCGCCGCGCACCCTGGGCGGGAAAGCCGCCGCTGAGCGCACGCGAGACGCACCGGGGATGCGTCGCATCCGCCACGGTGCGGCACGCGCCGCGCCGCAACAGCCCGGCCCGACCCTGGGCGGGAGGGCCGCCGCTGAGCGCACGCGAGACGCACCGGGGATGCGTCGCATCCGCCACGGTGCGGCACGCGCCGCGCCGATACGCGCCGGTGCGCAGTGGCGGGGCCGGACGGTGCGCGCCGGCGCGTATCCGAAGCGCACGACCGCGCTCGGTGCGCGCACTTCAGCTTCGGTCGCGACGACATGCAGCTCCTTCTGGAGGCGATCGGCAGCCCGCGCCGCGAAGCCGCCGATGCTCCTCGCGAGCAAGAGGAGTTCAAGGTCCGCCAGGGGGAGTGCAAGGCACAGCTGCGGCGGGCGGCCGAGCAGAAGGCGGCTGAGGGTGGGGCCCGTCGCCCCGCCTGCGCCTTGTGCGGGATGAAGTTGGCCGAGGACCGGTGGAAGGCAGCTGTGGCGTAGCCGAAGCCGGGAGCGCGGTGGCACCTGTCCTTGTGTGACTCGTGCGAGGACCGGGCCGTAGCGGCCGATCAGCAGGTCGACCGCGAGCGCCAGGGGCAGGACCAGGCCGTGCCCGAGCAGAAGGCCGGTGGCCGGCTCTCGCGTGTGCGTGCCTGACCGGGGTGAGCCTTCCCACCCGCGGCGCGGGCAAGCCCAAGGGGCCGCGGGGAAAGCCCGTGTTGTCGGTGGCGGCCGGGAGGCCGGGACGCATGGACAGGGATGTTGACGGCCGGCCGGAGCTTGGCCGAGGACCTCCGTGCCTCGGTCGAAAACAGCTTCTGAGGCGCGGAGGAACCACGTCCCTTCTACTGGTCCGGTTTTGTTATGGAGGGTGTGCCCGTTCCCCTCATGCAGTCGTGGCCGGACAGTCTGCCGTGAGGGTCTGACCGGCACGCTCGCTTCAGGTACGTGGACGTACCGAGGTGGCGGGAGTGGGGCCGTCGGGGCGGACCGTGATGCCGAACAGCGTTTTCGTCGGGGTGGCGGAGAAGGCCAGGGTGTGGGCCGGCAGCAGGTGTTCAAGGAGGACGGTCGATTCGCGGAGCGCGAACTGGAGACCGAGGCAGGCGCGGGGACCGATACCGAAGGGGAAGTAGGCTCCCGGGTGGGCGGGCCGGCCGTCGGGGGCGGTGAAGCGCTCGGGGCCGAAGTGCTCCGGGTCCGGCCACAGTCCGGGGTCGCGGTGCGTGAGGTACGGGCAGACCAGGATGTCGGTCCCCGCCTCGACGGTGTACCCGGCGAGGGTGTCGTCCTCGGTGGCGTGACGCGGCAGGATCCAGGCGGACGGGTAGAGCCGGAGTGTCTCGTGGACCAGGGCCTGAACGGCCTGGCGACGCTGCTCCGAGCCCTCGCCGCCGGTGGCGAGGGCTTGTTCGCGGGCGCCGGGGTGCCGGTCGAGGAGCAGATAGAGCCAGGTCAGGGTGGTGGCGGTGGTCTCGTGCCCGGCCACCAGCAGCGTGACCATCTCGTCGCGGATCAGCCGGTCGGTGTACTCGGGGCGCTCGGCGGCGGCGTCGGTCAGAACGTGCAGAAGGCCGGGCCCGTCGGGACCGGCCGCCCCGCTGCGGGCGGCCTCGACGGCGTGCCGGGCGACCGCGTCGATCCGGGCGAGATCGGCGGCGACGGCGTCTTGGGCATCGGTCACGTCGGCGGGCAGCGTGGGGAGGGCGGTCGCCACGGCGGCCACGGCGTCCAGTTCGCGCTCGGTCCCGTCGTCCAGGGGGTGTCCGGTGAGGGAGCGCCAGATCGCGTCCAGGGCGAAGCGGCGCATCTCGCGCCCGACGTCGAAGGTCTGTCCGGTACGGGCGTAACCGTCCCAGCGTCCGGCGGTGGTCCGGGCGGCCTCGGTGATCCGGTGTTCGTAGCGGCGCATGCCGGGACCGGTGAACTGGGACTGCAGCAGGCGGCGTTGGGACTTCCAGGCCGCACCGGTGGCGGAGAGGACTCCGTCACCGATCAGCAGTCGGGCGCGATGGGAGCGCTTGACGTACCGGTCCGGGTGCCGGGCGAGTACATGCTGTACGGCCCCCGGGTCGGTGACGAGAACGGTGGGGGCCGCCCCGACGCGGAACGCGGCGACACCGCCGAGCCGCTCGCGCACCCGGGACAGCAGCTCGAGCAGTTCACCGCCCTCCGACCGCCACTGCCGCACGAGTTCGGGCTCGGCCTCGGGGACGGCTCGTCCCGTTCCGGGGACCTGCGTGAGGGAGTCGGAGGTGGCTTCGGCGTCCAAGGGTCCTCTCCTGGTCAACGGTGCTCGGCCCTGACGGAGCAGTCAGCCACGGACTTTACGGGAGTGGGCGAAGCCGCGGGACGCAAATCTCGGCGGATACCTCGGCGCACACCTCCAGCCGCAGCTGACCTCATCCCAACCTGCCCGGACCCGGCCTGGCATCAGCGACGGTGACGCCGGTGCCGGTGCGCCTTCAGTACCTCGTAGTTCCAGGTGGAGCGCTGCTGCGCCGGTGCGCGTCCGGGGGGAAACACCGAGTTGTCCGGCGATGGCGGGGAACCGCGGGTGCATCTGCCGGTCGCCGACCGTGACCAGGGCCGACAGCAGCGGCTCACTCCGATCGCGGTCGTCGTCGACGTGCCACAACAGGACGCTCTCGTCATCACGGTGCAGACGCGGAAGGGCGGGCAGGCGCTTGCGGACCGCCGACCACGTGATGGTGGCCCCGGCCCGAGTGGTCTGCTCCAGCAACGGCCGCAGGTCGGTCGCGAGTTCCGTGAGCCGTCCTGCCTCCGGAAACCCCGGCTGACCGTTCCCAGGAAACAGACGCACTTCCGCGGGGACTCGGGCGGAGCATCGTGCGGCCTCCGGTGCGGGCGGCGCCGCCCTCACCGGAGGCCGCACCGGGTCCGGAAGGAGGACACGAGGCGTGTCGGAGGACCACACCGTCCTCGGCGGTACGACGAGCCTGCTCGGAGGCCGACCGCTTCTTGCGCCTCTGGCGCGGCACAGGCGGAGCCTCGATCGGCTGCGGGCGCACCTCCTGCGCGGCCAGCACCTCCTGCGCGGCCAGGCGCCGCTCCTCCTCCTGCCACCGGCGCGAGCCCAGCACCTCCTTGAGACCCTTCAGCCGGGCCCGCTGCTCCGGGGTCTCGCGCGGTGGAGCCTGGGATGTCTGATGCCGGGCCCACGCGAACAGCTGCGTCGCCTTGGCCACGTCAAAGCGATCGATCGCACGCTGCAGTTCGGTGAGCGTGCCGTTCAGCGAACGGCGGATCGTCGCGATGTCCATCGCACTCAGATCCGGACGACCTGTCGTCCGGCGCCGGAAACCGGTCTGCCATGCTGTCCCGCCACTGAGCCGCACCCGTCCGTTCGACAAGAGCCGATCCCCCCACCCCTGGAACCACGCCGTGCCGCTGATCCGTCACTACCCGCTCAACGTGAGCCACAACTCCGACGCGTACAAGAGCGCTTCGCGACACACCGGATCATCCGGCTTCGCGGCGCTGGATTCCTGGGCGGCATCGGACAAGAGACATGTTGCTGAGTTCTGGGAGCGCGCCGGTACCTGCTTGCGGCCGTCTCGTGTCCTGGTCGGCTCGGAGCAAGGTGATCATGGCCCCGGACTCCTGATCTCTGCCCCCGGCAGCAAACTGACCGCCAGGGGCAGGTCCGGAGCGCCGCAGGCGTAATCCCGACACCGAAGGCGCCGCCGCGTACCTCGCCGTCCGACGACCTCACCACCGAAACCGACCACTCGAGAGGACTCAACACCTGATGTCCATATGGCCTTCGATCGTTGCCGTACTCGGTACCCTCGCCGGTGCCCTGACCGCCGGACTCCTCCAGCACCGATCGGCACGTACGGCACGCGCCGAGGAACGCGCCGACAGCCACCGCCAGGACCAGCTCGGCGCCGTAACCGACTTCGCGGCAGCCCTGGACGCGCACCGCTCGGTGCTCTTCCACCGGGAGCGTCTGGCCCTGACCGAGGCAGGCACCGAGCATCAGCTGGAGGCCCAGACGAGGTCCCACGACACCCGGGCGGCAATCACCGCGCCCCACCTTCGCCTTCAGGTCCTGGTCCCCGAGCTGGCCGGCCCCGCCCAACAGGCCGCGGATGCCACGTACGCACTGCGCAAGGCCGTCGGTCAGACCGAGCTGGACGCCCGGCGGCATGCGGCCAAGGAAGATTCCACCGCCTTCATCGCCGCGGCCGCCACGCTGCTGGGCCCCAACGACCGTTGACTGAGGATGACCACTGCCAGTGTCCTCGCCGTCCGGGCGTGCCGGTCCCGTGCGCCCTGCAACACTCGTGCGTTCCGGTGGCGGGTGTGGCCGTACTCGTTTCGCAGGGGGCGTCGGCAGGTCTTCGACGGGATCTGGTGGCGTGCTCGCACTGGCTCGCCCTGGCGAGGCATACCTGAGCGGTACGGTCCGTGGGAGACGGCATACACCCTGTTCCGTCGCTGGCAGATCGACGGCGCAGGGGCCAGAATATTGAAGAAGCTGCAGGTCAAGGCCGATGCTGCCGGACACATAGAGTGGGAGGTGTCGGTCGATTCCACGACATGTCGAGCCCATCAACACGCCGCCGGCGCTCGCAAAAAAAGGGGGCTGCCGATCGAGTCCGGACGAGTCCGGACGGCCTGGCGGCCTGGCGGCTGAGCCGGACGACCCGGCACTCGGCCGCTCGCGCGGCGGCCCGACCACCAAGATTCACCTTGCTGTCGGCGCCTCCTTTCACGTTCTGGCTGTTGTGGTCACTGCTGGACAGCGGGCGGATGCCCCGGTGTTCACCGAGGTCATGGACCGCATCCGCGTTCCGTGGATCGGCGGCGGACATCCGCGCGCCCGACCCGCTCACGTCCTCGCCGACCGCGCCTACTCGTCTCGAAGAATCCGTGAGTGCCTGCGCCGCCGGCAGATCCCGCACACCATTGCGGAGAGACGTGACCAGGCCGGACACCGCAGATGCCGAGGTTCGACCGGTGGCCGCCCGCCCGGCTTCGACCGTGAGCAATACAAGGCCAGACATAAAGCCGAGTGCCGGACAGGGCTCCTCAAGCAGGCGCGAGGCGTCGCGACACGCTACGAGAAATTCACCATCCGCTACGAAGCCACCATCCAACTCACCTTGGTACGCCAGGCACTGTGACCACATCTCAATCGCGCCGCAGGTGCAGTTCAGCGGCTGGACTACAGTTGACGCGCATGCCCGATCTCTTCGGAATCAACCATCTGACGCTGTCCACGACCGACCTCGACCGGCTCGTGGCGTACTACACGGACTTGCTCGGAGCGGCGCTTGCATTCGAGCGCGCTGCAACCCATTCCGAGCCTCGGATCGCAGTCATCGATGTCGGCGGGGATGACCACCTGATGATCGTCGAAACCGCTACCGCCCCCACCACTGATCTCGATCCCCTCAGCAATGCGGGATGGGGGCTGCGTGTGGGAACATACGCGCAGCTGTGTGAGGTTCGCGAGCAAATCCTGGGTGCCGGGTGGCCGGTCGGACAGATCGCGACACTGCCCACGCAGTGGACGATGACAGCTCGCGATCCCGATGGACGCCCTGTGGATGTTCGAGCCCATCGCCCACGCACCGTATCGCTGTCACGAACCACTGACTAACGGCTGCCCAGACTTTCAAAACACGTCTGAGGACCGACAGGGTCAATGGATGCCGTGGCTGGGGCTGGACCTGGTGTTCTGGGTGCCGTCGACGGTGCAGATCGTGTGGGTGCTGATGGGTGACGAGCGGGGTGTGGGTTGGGTTCTGGGGCCTTGGCCGTCGTGTCGTCGGCGAGGGTGCGCACGACGGAGGCGTAGTAGTCGAAGTGGTCGGCGGTGACGTGGAGTTCCGGCGGGCGGGCGCGGGGAGTTTGCTGGCTTCTGCGTATTCCAGCTCGACGAGCCGGTCGATGCTCTTCCGTGTGCTGGCCGCAATGGGTTTGAGGATCCGGGAGCGTTCTGTGGTGGTCGTCCGTCGCCATGTCGTCTGGGCTTGGTGGGCGGCGGGGACGGCCTGTTCGACGTCCTCGGCGGAGCCGTTGGCAATGCGGAGTACGAGTTCGCCGTCGTGGGGGCTGGTGGAGTCCAGGTGGCGGCCCGAGGCGGGGCGGCATCGGGTGGCCGCCGGTCCAGTGCTCGAAGTGCGGGGATGGTGTTCATGATGTTCTCTGTTCTTGTGGTCTGGACTCCAGGGGGATCGAACGGCCGGGGCGTTGGCTTCGGCGGTCTCATCGACGTGTCATGGCAGTCGGTGCACGGCTTTGGACGGCGAGGCAGCTGGTGTCGCGTCGGGCGGTCTGTTCGATCTGCAGGGTCCGGCTCCGAATCCCGTGGTGAGGAAGGACGTTGGTGTCGGTGCGGTCGATGTCGCCGTAGGAACGACGCGGTTCAGCCCGATGGCCGTCGGGCATTCCGTCGGCGGGTGGGCCGGTTCGGATGCGGGTGGACATCCACCCGCATCCGAAAACGGCCCGGGTTCACGCTTGCGGGATGCGACCCGGGGATGCGACCCGGGGATGCGACCCGGGGGTGTCCGGCTGGGGGAGGCAGTGCCCCGAACTGCTCGACGTGGGCGTCGCCGGTGACCGGTTGCTCCTGGTAGGTGCCGCGCACCGATGAGTCGGCCTCGTTGATTCCTGGTGTGAACGGGTGGTTGGCCTGGATTTCCTGGGGGACGGGTTTGGCGGGCACCGCCGGCTTGGTGTTCAGGCTGGGGATTGTGACGGTCCACTTGCGGGCGTAGCGCTGGCCGGTCGTGGGGCTGGTTTCGAAGTGGGTGGTATGCGGGGCGAGCGGATTGACCGAGACGACGTGGTGCAGGTCCACTTGTGCAGCGTGTCCCAGTTCCAGTTGCCCCATTGGCGGTCGGGCCAGGAGGTGCCGGTGACGTGCTTGGTCGAGCCGTCCAGTGTGAGGGTGCCGGTGGTCTGCAGGTTGGGGAGCGAGTAGTGGTGGTGGCTGGTTTCGTCGAGGAAGGGGAACAGGCCCGTACCGTTGTTGTACAGCGTGGGACCGAGGGCCTTCAGCTTGAGGTCCAGGGTCCCCTTGCCCTGAGGCAGTTCCGCCTTCAGGTGCATGGCGTCGAGCGGGCCGCACAGTGATGACGTTCGGCATCCGGACATCGAGCTTGCCGGCAGACGCGCTGAACTGGTGGGCTTGAACACCTTCTGCTCCAGCGTGTACGCCCCGCTCTCTTCATCCGTGATGGAGATCCGTGTGATGCCCTTGCGGCTGAGCTGCACCTCGTAGCTGTGCTTGTGCCCGCGGGTCTCGATGGGCCCGACGGTGTACCGCCGTTCCTGCTGGGCTCTCGGGTGCCGCCTGGTCGGCGGGTATGCGGACGAATGTGGGGAAGCCCGGTCCGGTGCCCGGACCGGGCTGCGATGCCTCCTGCGAAGCGGTGTGTGCGTGGCTGCTTGTGGTGTTGGCCGCAGCAGGCGTTCCACCGGAGCCTGCGGTGGCGAGTCCGGCAAGGGGCCATTGCCCTGTGTCCGTGGACCCGGTTCCGTGGACCCGGTTCCTTGTGTGCACCGTTTTTCCTCTCGTGACGGGTTCTGGTCCGCGGTGACTTCCGTGCCCTCGCCTGGCGAGTCCGGCCGTTGAGGCCGGCTCGTCACCCGTCGGGGGATTCGGTCGTGACCGTCACGGCCAGGTATGGCGCGCTCTTATGGCGCGACTGTCCGCCGGCCGACAGCTACCAATGCGGGGGCCGGGTACGTCTAGTGCGTGCGTGACAAGGAGTCGCGCGCCCGGCCGCGCACGATCTCGGCCAGGCGGGCAGCCTGCTCATCCACGGCTTGGGGTCCGTTGCCGGTCAGCAGGCAGTGGCCGGCGTCCCAGACCACCTTGGCGGCCGAGGGGTTGAGGGTGAGGTTGACGTCGTATCCGGCGTCCTTGAGTGCCTCGTCGATGTAGTAGGTCAGGCGGGTGCGTTCGCCGGGCACCTTGGGGTACTGGAATCCGAGCATCGCCTTTTCGCCGTACTTGGGGACGGTGGTGATCCGTGCGCCCTTGAAGGCGTGGTCGGGATCGGTCGTGACCTTCCCATCGCCGTCGATCCGGTGGCGCGCCGAGGTGAGGGCGACGGGGGCGTGGCAGATGAGGGAGATCGGGATGTCGGTCTCGCGCAGTGTGTGGAGCAGTTCCCCCATCCAGGGGTTGTCGTTGAAGTCGACCATCGGGGCGTGTCCGCCGGGCATGTGCACGAAGGCCAGGTCCGCCAGCGAGAAGCCGGATGCGGGATCGCGGTGCCGCTGGATCAGCTGAGGGATGGACAGGTACTGGCGCTGCGGCAGTGCGTCGAAGCCGGCGACGGCATCGTCCCGGACGGAGATGGCTTCCGCGTCCGTCCTGGGGAGCGGTTCGGAGACCGGGATGCGGCCCAGAAGCCGGTGGGCGAGGGCGAGTTCGCTCTCACGGCGCTTGAGGAGGTCCGGGTTCTTCTCGCGCAGCTTCTCGGGGCCGAACCTCTGGACTCCGCTCTGAATGGTGGTGCGGGCGGTGGCGGTACCGAGGTTTCCGCCGGCCTGGAAGTTGAGAGCGAGTCCGTTGACGTCGAGCTGCGGCAGCCGGCCGTCCGGCGTGGCCAGGATGAAGTCGTAGTCCCTCTCGAACTCCGCCATCACGGCGGCGAGTTCGACGAGGAAGAACCCGGTCGGTATCCCGGGGTGGCCGGCGGGTTCGCTCAGCGGGAGCACGCGTGCCGACGACAGGACGATCAGGGCCTTGGGCCGCGGGGTGGTGGACTCAGTCATGGTCTTTCCTTCTCTTCGGAGTCGGCTTCGGAGCGGGGGGCTTTCACGCCGGCACGCCGGACGGGCGTTTGACGAGCGCGTCGAAGGCGCGGTCCGGCAGCAGCCGGCTGAGGTAAATGAGGGGGCGCGCTCCGAAACCGAGGTGGTAGCGGGTGCGCGGCCGCCTTGGCCACGGCCTTGCCGATGACAGTGGCGGGTGAGGCCGTGCGGGTGCCGGGCTGTGAGCTTCACTCAAGGGACGTGGCACTCGCGTCGGCCTGCTCGCCGTACGGTCCGGGGGAGGAGGCGGCACGCAGCTTGCCGGCCGCGATCGCACCCCAGTCGGTCTGGATGGAGCCGGGCTCGATGAGTACGACGTCGATGCCGAACCGCTTGAGTTCCAGGCGCAGCGCGTCGCTGAGGCCTTCGACGGTGTACTTGCCGGCGTGGTAACAGGCCCCCATGGGGAGTGACGAATCGGCCGCCCATCGAGCTGATGTTCACGATGGTGCCGCTTCGCTGGGCGCGCATGTGCGGCAGGACCAGCCGGGTCGGCCGCGCCAGTGTGAACACATTCACCTCGATCTGCGCGCGGGCCTCTTCCATGGGAACGTCCTCCAGCGCGCCGTACAGGCCGTAGCCCGCGTTGTTGACGAGGACGTCGATGCGGCCCTGGGCCGCGATGACCCCGGCGATCGCGTTGCTGACCGAGGTCACACCGGTGACGTCGAGTGAGAGCGTTCGCACGCCTGACGCCGCCAGGCCGTTCATCCGGTCGGTGCGGCGGGCCGCGCCGTAGGCGATGAAGCCGGCCCTCTGGAGCTGAGAGCGGCGGCTTCGCCGATGCCTGAGAAGGCACCGGTGACCGGGGCTGCTTTTTTCGTCATTGCCGTTCCTTGCGAGTCGTGTCCCAGCGCGCCGGCGCTGTGAAGCGGTGAGGCTCGGGGCGGAGGCCCGTCCAGAGCGACCGGCGGTTTCCGTCCCGCCTAACAGACCGGCGGGCTTAGAGCATAAGAGACCTTCGGTCTCTACACAAGGGACCGGCGGTCTGTAGCATGTGGACATGAACACGTTCCAGCGCGCCAGAAACGAGGAGCAGCGCGAAGTACGCCGCCGGAGCATCCTGGAGACAGCGGCGACCATGCTCAGCGAGATGCCGGTCTCAGCCGTGAGCCTCAACGAGCTCAGCCGCCGCGTGGGACTGGCGAAGTCCAACGTCATGCGCTACTTCGAATCGCGAGAGGCGGTCCTGCTGGACCTCCTGGAGAGCCTGACCCGCGATTTCCTGGCAGAGGTGGTCGATCAGCTCCCCGCCAGCGTCGACCGGACAGGTTCCGCGATCACGAGAGCCGAGTCGGTGGCATCAGGCCTGGCCACATCGTTCGCATCCCGGGAGATGCTCTGCGAACTGCTCAGCGCCCAGACCGGCATCCTCGAGCACAATGTCTCCGCCGAGGTGGCCGCGAGATACAAGCAGGGGGCCCACGACGGTCTCACCGGTCTGGCAGGCATGCTGCAGGAGATCCTGCCCGAGCTCGGCGACCGAAAGGCCGCCGAAGCGGCCGGCATGACGATCGTTCTCGTCGGAGCGTTGTGGACGCACAGCCATCCGGCGGAGGCCGTGCGTGCCGCCTACGCCAACGATCCGAGTCTCGTCTTCCTCCGTACACCCTTCGCCGCGACGCTCGAACGTTCGATCACGGTCTACCTGACCGGCCTGCTGGCCAATTCCGACCGGTGATCCCGGCCGAAGCGACCGGGCGCGGACTCCAGCACAGCGCTGGCAGAGCTCCCGCGTCGCCGTGGTTTGTCATGTCCGGCCCTCTGCCCGGAGAGATATGACCGGTCATACCGTGTTCCGTCCCGCCCAATTCTGCCTCGCTGCTGCCTCGCCCACGCCCCACCGGCGTGTTCCTTCCCGGGAGTCTGACAGCGCGAGTGGGTCCTGACCGGCCGGACGAGTAGCCGTCACCCTTGACTCGTAGATTCGAATCTGTCGGAGTGTTGGAGCGGTGAACTCGCGTACAGCGAGCGTCTTCACAGGCATCGAGACCGTCGCCCCGATCATGGGCACGCGATTCTGGGTTCCTGCGGTCGAGATTACTGCCGAGGACGTGACGATCGGCTTCGGCCAGGGCCGCACGCCGGCCGGATCGGCCGATCCACAAACCAGCACACAGAGCGTTCAGACATCGACAGCCCCACGGCACGTCAACCCCGGCAAACACCCGAGCAGTTCGCCCCCGACAGCACACATCACCAGCACGGCATCGTCATACGGTGTGCACCGCGTCTCGGCCGCCTTCCGCTGCACACATGGGTTTGCAGCCACCGCGGCCAGGCTCCATAACGTTGCTGTACGTCGGAACGATGAAAACCACAGCCCATACAGACACATAGATAGCCACCTCTGCCCCGATCCGGGCTGGCCAGACAGAAACGGGCCACACGCCCCTCGCTGATCATTTGACGCTCGGGCAGTTCACAGAACACCACCGCCTCCACTGGACACGCCGACACGCGGCCCAGCCGACGCGACAGTCCAGTGAACGTCCGGCTCCCTATGGCAGCCGGACATTCAGCGCAACGAGTCGGGGAGTGCGGTGAACAGCGGGATCCGCCTGACACCTCGGCGGCTCTTTCACCCCGCCCACACGCCCCCGCCCACCCCCCCGGCCATGGACGAACGAGCCCAGACGTGACAGACATTCCCATCCACCGGGAAGCGGGCCCAGAAGAAACTGAACACCTCATTCCAGCTCGTCCCGCCCACCGCGCGACGCCCCCATACCCATGGTCCCCAAGAGGCACCGACCCAAGGAAAAGCCAACGGAAAACACCCACAGGAGGGACAACCACGGCACATCCGCTGCCGCTGCACAACCGTCAGCGCGCTGCGCCATGATGTCCGGCATGGTCACACCGCTCGAGCACCCCACAACCCGTCCTCCAGGCCGCCCCACGCTGCGCCCGGACCAGGAACGAGGACTGCGGGCCACTGTCCGGCACGTGCGCCGCCCGCACACCCGAGCCCTGTACGTGGCGGCCACAGGCACGGGAAAGACCCTGCTATCGATTCGGGCCGCCGACGAGCTGGCGGCGAGACTGATCCTGATCGTCGTCCCCACACTGGACCTGGCCGCACAAACCGCGCTCGCATGGCGCCGCGACGGCCATCACGAGCACATGGTGATCGTGTCCTCGATGGACACCGCCGCACACGACGCACTCGCCACCCGCAGAGTCGGCTCCGCGAGCAGCCCCCAAGCACTAGCCGCGCTCATGTCGGCCGTGGGAGAGAAGGACGACCAACTCCCCGCCCTGACAGTGATTTCCACCTACAACTCACTGGACAAGATCGAGGATACTCAGCACACCACCTACCAAGTGCCGCCGTTCGACCTCGCAATCATGGACGAAGCACACCGCATCGCAGGCCGGGCGGACAAGAAATGGGCCATGATCAACGACGCAACGCGGATCCGCGCCGACCGTCGCCTCTACATGACCGCCACCCCGCGCAGCTTCGCCGCCCCCGACCTCGCCAACTCCGCCAGCACGGCCCGCCACCGACCGCAGACCACCCCCAAGCCGGACGCCGATGCCACCGCGAACAGCATGGACAACGAGGCCGTCTACGGAAAGAAAATCTTCGAGTATCCCCTGGCACAAGCAATCGCCGACGGCATTGCCGCGGACTACCGCATCGTGGTCCCCACCATCACCGACACCGAACTCCGCGCCCTTCTCAACCTTCCCGTCCCCGGCACGCCCACAGCCGACACGGAGCCCGAGAACGCGCTACGCACCACCGCTCTGCACCTCGCCGTCCTGAACGCCATGGCCAAGCACTCCATGCGCCGGGTCCTGGTCTTCTTCCACCTCGTCGAAGACTCCATCCGTTTCACCCGCGAACTACCCCACACCCTGCGCCGTCTCCACAAAGCCGACCCGCACTGCTACCCCGGACTCGACCCCGACGTGTTCATCGTCCACGGCGACCACACTGCCGACGAGCGCTCAGACATCTTCGCTCGCTTCGCCACCGCCCCCCGCGCGATCCTCACCAACGCCAAAGTGATCGCCGAAGGCATCGACATCCCCAGCGTCGACGCCGTCGTCTTCGCCGACCCCACCAGCAGCATCACCCGCTGCGTCCAAGGCCTCGGCCGCGCCCTGCGCCTGGACGTCTCCGGCAAGACCGCCAGCCTCATCATCCCCGTCTGCATCCCGCCGGGCGACAACCCCGAGAACATCCTCGGCACCGCCTACGAACCCGTCTGGGCGATCACCACCGCCCTGGCCAGCCACGACCACCGCATCCTGGAGCGCCTCCCCAACAAGGCCAACCGACTGCCCACAGAGACCAGCCGCATCATCCAGCACCGCTGGCACTTCGACTTCACCATCCACCCCGAACGCATCGCCCGCGCCATGGACCTCATCTCCTTCAACCCTCGCGGACCCGTCTCACGCTCCCGCCGCGAAGGCCTCGCCGCCGCCCAGGCATTCCACGACCTCCACGGCCACCTCGACATCCCCACCGACCACACCGACACCGTCGGCTTTGAACTCGGCCGCTTCATCACCACCATGCGCGACACCCACCACACCGGCCGCCTGGCGCGCCCGCCTCACCGCCGCCCACGACTACCACCGCACCCACGGCCACCTCGCCGCACCAGCCACCAGCCAGATCGGCGCCTGGCTCGCCGAACAGCGCCATCTCGCGGCCAAGAACAGACTCGACACCGCCCGCGCCCATGCCCTGACCACGCTGGACCCCGACTGGCGCCTGCCCCACGGAGCCGACTGGCACCGCAAGTACCACCTGCTCCGCGCCCATCTCGCCGACGGCGCCGACCCGACAACCCTCACCCGCGACACCCTTCTCGCCGGCGTGAAGATCGGCTCCTGGCTGCACCGCCAGCTCACCACCTGGCATACCCTCCACCCCGGCCAGCACTACCTGATGACCACCCTCGGCCTGAACCCCCACAACAACCCACTCGCCCCCACACACCGCACCCGCCGCACCTTCGAACAGACCATCCAACTCCTTGAACTCTTCCTCCACCGCGAAGGCCGCGCCCCCACCGCCCGCGAAGACATCCGCGCCGACGGCGACACCGTCAGGATCGGCGCCTGGCTCGCCAAGGCCCGCACCAAGCACCGGGCCGGCCAACTCCCCGACGAACAAGCCCGCTTGGTCGCCGCACTGTTCGACGGCGACTGGACCGCCGAAGACGCTCCTCCAGCAGCCCTCGCGTAGCAGCCGCCTTCACCGGAGAGCCGGCGCCGGGCTCCTGTTCTCCGCACACCGGCGGGGACCTGACCTGAAGTGACCACACAGTCCCCTGCGGCCCGGCCGTCGCGTTCCGCTACAACCTTGGCGAACCGGACGCCGAGGCAGTCGCCAGCCGTCCGGACCGGCACGACGCATGCCCCCACCGCAGAGCAGTCCGCGCACGCGCATGCCAGCGGGTTCACCGCCCTGGGCGATCGCCTCGTAGAAGCCCCACGCCGTACGTATCCACCCCGTTCTCACGTCGTCGTACGCTTTGCCGCAGAGCGGGCACACGACAGGCAGGGCATAGCCGCTAGTTCGTGGCACCTGTCGCCGAGCCGCTGTCGCCGGTTGGACAGCAGCTCGACCTCGATTACGTCGACAGCGACGACCGTGCCGGTCGCGCCAAGCGGGTGAGACGATTACGGAGATCGACCAGGACCGTGAGGCCGACGTCCCGCGGATCGATCGGATTCCCGCCCTTCACGTTGTCGCGCAGGCGTACCAGGGTGTCCCATCCCGACGCTCCTGAAGCTGCCCTGACGGTGCAGCGACGGTACGGAGAGTACGGTACGAGCCCCGCACAGGCGGTGGCAGCTGGACGCGGACGCCAACCAGGCACTGGAGCACCTGAACCCGCATGGCGCTCCGGAGGCGGGCCCCAGCGCAACGGCGGTACGGCCGTGGGCCGGGGTGATACGGCGCGCAGTTTGCGGGCAGCGGCGAACCGGAGAGAGCGTACGCGCCGGCTCATGCGGTGGTGATCCGGTGCTGAGGGCAAGCCCTGTACGGAGAGCGGGAAGAAGCCTGGCCGCGTGCCGTATACACCGGGCCGCAGACACTAACCCCGACGCTGAACTGGATAGTTGACGGGCAAGCGGGGCGGGATGCGGTCGTCTTCCCCGAGACGGCGGCCGTCACGGACACGCTGCCGGACCCGACCATGGCTCCCGGACTCTTCACCCAGCCCGGGAGCCAAGATCGATTGTCAGTGGCGGGTGAGACGGTAGGAGCATCACGTCGGAAAGAGAGAGAGCTGCCATGTCCGGAAACCAGAACTACATCAATCACGTTGCTCTCGTACTGGACGCCAGCTCGTCCATGTCGCACCTGAACCGCAAGGTCGTCGAAGTCGCCGACCAACAGATCGCCTATCTCGCCCGCCGATCGAGGGAACTGGACCAGGAAACCCGGGTCACGGTGTACGTCTTCGCAGACAAGGCAGAGTGCGTCATCTACGACAAGGACGTGCTGCGAATGCCGTCGCTGAAGCAGCTCTATCGGGTCGGCGGAATGACGGCACTGCTGGCGGCCGCACTGAAGTCACAACGGGAGCTGGCGCAGACAGCTCAACTGTACGGCGACCACAGCTTCCTGACGTTCGTACTCACCGACGGGCAGGAGAACGCAAGTCACCGCTGCCCGGACGCCCCTACCAGGGATCCGCGTGAACTGGTTCAGGCCGTGGCCAAAATGATCGAGACACAGAAGGACAACTGGACGCTGGCCGTCCTTGTACCGGACCAGATGGGCAAGCACGAGGCCATGCGGTGCGGTTTCCCGAAAGAAAACATCGCCATCTGGGACGCCACGAGCACCCAAGGTCTGGAGGAGGCCGGGCAGGTCATCCGCCAGGCAACCGAGAAATTCATGGTGGGCCGCGCTCAGGGCATCCGGGGATCGCGGACGGTGTTCTCCGCAGGTGCGGAAGCCGTCAACAAGGACACCGTCAAGGCAGCCGGTCTCACCCCAGCCAATTCGTCGGAGTACCAGCTGATTCCGGTAGCGCGTGACGCAGCGATCCGGGACTGGGTCATCGAATGCGGGCACACCTACCGTACCGGTGGTGCGTTCTACCAGCTGAGCAAGTCGGAGAAGATCCAGGCCAAGAAGCAGATCGCGGTGCTGGAAAAGAAGACGGACCGGGTGTACACGGGCCCCGAGGCCCGAGCCCTGCTCGGCCTGCCGGACGTGGAAGTGCGCGTCACACCGGACCACAACGACGACTTCACGATCTTCGTCCAGAGCACCAGCGTGAACCGGAAGCTCATAGCACACACGCGACTCCTGCTCATGATCTGACGCCTTACAAACCCCGCCGGGGCCCGGAGCCTTCGTCGTCCCGGCCACCCACCACCAACAGAGCCGGCGACTGCCAACGCAGCGCAGGAGTACGCGTTGCTGCGACCGCAAGGCCACCATGACCATGCCGAAACGAATCCGCGCCGCCCTTTCCACACGCCGCCACCGTCGGGCACCAACCGCCCCAGCCTCATAGATCCGGAAACAGACGCCGACCGACCTGCGAGCCGAAGGACTTGAGCGTCTGAGCACGCACCACCTGCCAGACGACCGCATCCAGCATCACCACCTGCCGCGCCTCGTGCCCAAGACCGGTGATTCGTCTGGTAGATGATCTTCGGCACGCATCGATCAGTAAGAGAGTCCTATGAGGCACCCGGAAGGGCCTGCGGATAGGCCCACGTAACGGTACTTACGCCGTGTCCTACACGAGGTTCAGCGGCTCAACTCTTTACCGGCGCTGAATCGCTCGAGTTATGCGACTTGCTTCCCGTGCAGTTACACCCACCACGTGTACGCTCCACTCTTCAACAAAGAGTGGAGCGACAGTGCAGCACGCCCCGCCTCCAAAGGGGGACACAACGAAGAACCGGATCTAACGAAAATTTTTCAAGAAGGAAGCACGAGCCACCCATGCCGTTCGCACCTGGAGTCCTGCGGCCAATTGCTATGAGCAGCTGTCAAAAAGGAGGCACATCTGGCTGTTGAGAGACCGGAGGTGTCACTCCAGAAACTTCACCCTCCGAACCCAGCTTGTCGATCCGCGACCGGATCGCACTGGGCTGACGCCCAAAGCGCTCCGCCAACTCCTTGACGGTGCTTCCTGTGTCACGCATGTCCAACAGGCGCTCGTCGTCCTCCGGCGACCATCTCTGATACGCCTTGGGGTGATGCTGCCGCACACCCTCCACCGTGTACTTACGTGAATCCACAGAGGCAAGAGCCCCTTGAGTTTCCACCGAAACCAAGACTTCAACGGGATAACTGCAGACCTCAACCCCCGCCAACCAGAAAGTTACTGACACACCTTCAAACGTCATCACATCTGCCTCCATATCCAAGGCTCGACGCATGACATCAGGGTCATCAGGATCAGCAAGGAAGTCCGTGAACCGTAAGCGCATAATAGAAGCGGCCATGGACACGATCATGCCGAATGCCACCCCGGCACACAACATCCCCACCCCATTCTGTAGCCAGCAGGCCCCGCTTGCGGGGCCAAGGCAGGGGAGCGAAGCGGACCTGCCCAGTCGAGTTCGCAACGCGGACTCGACAAGTGCCCTGCAACGCAGGGCACTTCACTTTGTTGGGATCCGCAACGCGGATCCCAACCGCCGGCTTGCCGGCAAGAGCCTCGCTACGCGAGGCTCGATCCGCTACGCGGATCGGTTCGTGCCCCGCAACGCGGGGCACTTTCGCTTGGAGCCTGCGCAGCAGGCTCTTACCCGCTCCGCGGGG
>NZ_JBIUTF010000004.1:0-502527 GCF_044741745.1 Streptomyces sp. NPDC088116
AACCGCTCCAGCAAGAGCATCCCCACGCCCTCACCCCAGCCCACACCATCAGCCGCATCCGAAAACGCCTTGCACCGGCCATCAGCCGACAACCCACCCTGACGATCGAACTCCACAAAGGTCGTCGGAGTCGACATCACCGTCACACCGCCGGCCAAGGCGAGAGAGCACTCACCCGCACGCAGTGCCTGCGCCGCCAAGTGCATCGCCACCAGCGACGACGAACACGCCGTATCAATCGTGACCGTCGGACCCTCCAGGCCCAACGTGTACGCCACCCGACCCGACGCCACACTCGGCGCACTGCCGCTGCCCCGCAGCCCGTCGAACTCGCGCCCCGACAACAACGTCCCGTAATCGCCGTACATCACACCGGCGAAAACACCGGTCTGGCTTCCCCGCAACGACACCGGGTCGATACCCGAACGCTCGACGGCCTCCCACACCGTCTCCAGCAACAGGCGCTGCTGCGCATCCGTCGCCAACGCCTCACGCGGACTCATCCCGAAGAACTCAGGATCAAACTCCGCAGCATCGTGCAGGAACCCACCCGCACGCGTCGACAACTCCAGATCCCAACCACGCTCAGCGGGAACCTCCGAGACGGCATCCACCCCGCCGGACACCAGATCCCACAACTGATCAGGAGACGACACCCCACCCGGATACCGGCACGCCATCCCCACAATCACCACCGGATCGTCCGCCACCGGCGGCAACACAGCCACCGGCACAGGTGCAGCGGCCCCGGCGCCCAGCACCTGGTCCAACAGGTGATCGGCGAGCACCTGAACAGTCGGGTAGTCGAACACCAGCGTCGCCGGAAGCCGCAGCCCCGTCGCCGTGCCCAGTCCGTTCCGCAACTCCACCGCAGTCAGTGAGTCGAAGCCCAGGTCTCGGAACGTCCTATTCGCATCCACCGCAGTCGCGCCCTGGTGGCCGAGCACCAAGGCGACCTGGCTACGTACCAGGTCGAGCAGAACCTCACGCTGCTCGACCTCGTCGAGCCCCGCCAGTCGCCGCACGAGACCGTTCGCACCGGCCGGGCCGACCGTACGGCGGGCCCGCACCAGACCGCGCAGGAGTGGAGGCACCTCATCACCAGAGCCGGAGCGGAAGGCTGCGAGGTCCAAGCGCGCGGGCAGTACCACCGGCTCATCTGCGCCGATGGCCGCGTCGAACAGAGCTGTCCCCTGCTCGACCGACAGTGGCGGCATACCAGCGCGCGACATGCGCTCACGCTCGACCGTCGACAACTCGCCGAGCATGCCGTCCGCCTGCTCCCACGGACCCCACGCCAACGACACACCCGGCAAACCCAGCCCACGCCGGAACTCCACCAACGCGTCAAGGAACCCATTCGCCGCCGCATAATTCGCCTGACCAACACTGCCCAACGTACCCGCAGCCGACGAAAACACCACAAACGCCGACAGGCCAGCATCCCGCGTCAACTCATGCAAATACCAACCCGCATCCACCTTCGGACGCAACACACCATCCAACCGCTCCGGCGTCAACGACCCGACAAGACCGTCATCCAACACACCCGCCGCATGCACCACAGCCGAAACGTCATACTCAGCGAAAACCCCAGCCAACGCCTCACGGTCGGCCACATCACACGCCACCACACCGGCATCAGCGCCCAGCTCGCCAAGCTCAGCCACCAACTCCCGTGCCCCCGGAGCATCCAGCCCCCGCCGGGACACCAACAACAGATCCCGCACACCATGCTCAACCACCAGATGCCGGGCCACCACCGCACCCAAACCACCCGTACCACCCGTAACCAGAACCGTCCCAGAACCGCCCCACACCGGCCCCACCACATCGGGCACCGAAACCCGGGCCAACCGAGGAGCCACAAGCCGCCCCTCACGGACAGCCATCTCAGACTCCCCGACAGCCAACGCCTCCCACAGCACCGAACCCGAGCAGTCCCCGCTCTCCAACTCCAGCAGACCGAACCGCCCCGGATGCTCCGACTGCGCCGACCTCAACAGCCCACGCACCACACCAGCGACAGGCCCCTCAACGTCACCACGCACCACCACAACCAACCGGGAACCGGCAAACCGCTCCCCCGCCAACCACCCCTGCACCAATCCCAAAACCCGCGACGCCACACCATGCGCCGCATCCACCACGCCACCGGCCGCCGACGAATCCCCCGAAACCACCGCCAGCACCACACCGGCCACCGGCTCCTCACCCGCAGCCAACCCACCCAGATCCGCCCAGACCCGAGCCTCAACACCCGCCTCCCGCAACGCTTCCGCCAACGCCTCACCCGGCCCGACCACCGCAACACCGGACCCCGCCAACCCCGCGACATCCCCCGCCCCGGACACCGGAACCCACTCCACCCGGAACAGCGAATCCCGCCCCAGAACCTGACCGCCCCCGAGCTGATCAACCGCGAACGGACGCGTGACCAACAACTCGACCGACGCCACCGGACGACCCACCACGTCCACAACCGCGATCGACACCCCACCCCGCTCACCGTACGAAAGCCGCGCACGTACGGCCGTCGCCCCCGACGCGTGCAGAGACACGCCCTCCCAGGCAAAAGGCAGACCGTCGTCCGGCTCTCCGCCTGCGACCGCGGCGGCGTGCAGGACGGCGTCCAGCAACGCGGGATGCACCCCGAAGCCCTCCGTGCCCACGCCGTCAGGTAGGGCCACCTCGGCGAAGAGCTCGTCCCCGCGTCGCCATGCCGCCCGTAGCCCCTGGAACACCGGGCCGTACACGAACCCCGCCTCGGCCCGAGCCCCGTAGAAGTCGCCGAGATCGACCGGCTCAGCCCCGGCCGGCGGCCACACCGACGCGTCAAACGTCACTCCCGGCAGCGCTCCCGGACGCTCATCCCCCGCCGGAGCCAGCACACCCACCGCATGCAGACTCCACGGCAACTCCTCGGAACCATCCGACCGCGAATACACCTTCACCGACCGAAGCCCGGAAACATCAGGCGCCCCGACAAACACCTGAATCCGCACCGCATCCCGCTCGGACAGAACCAACGGCGCCGCCAGCGTCAACTCCTCGACCCGACCACACCCGACCTCATCACCCGCACGGATCGCCAACTCCACAAACGCCGTACCCGGCACCAACACCCGGCCCATCACCACGTGATCAGCCAGCCACCCGTGCGAACCCAACGACAACCGACCCGCGAACACCGCCCCATCCGAATCAGCCAACGCCACAGCCGCACCCAACAAAGGATGATCCGCCGACGCCAACCCCGCGGCTCGAATGTCTCCTGCTGCGGCCAAGGTGGCGGGCCAGTACCGCCGACGCTGGAAGGCGTACGTAGGCAGATCCACGCGTCGCGCTCCGGTGCCCGCGAAGAAGGCCGGCCAGTCCACGGCCACGCCCGTCACATGCAGGCGGGCAAGCGCCGAAACGGCCGCCGTCTCCTCGCCACGGTCCTTACGCAGCACGGGCACGGCCACGACCACGGCCTCGTCCGACACCGACTCCCGGACCAACGCCGACAGCACACCATCCGGACCCAACTCCAGGAATGTACGAACACCCGCATCGGACAACGCCCGCACACCATCGGCGAACCGCACCGTCTCCCGCACATGCCGCACCCAGTACTCAGGCACACACAACTCATCAGCCGTGGCCAGAGCACCCGTCAGGTTGGACACCACCGGAATCGACGGCGCACGGAACTCCAACCCCGACACCACAGCACGGAAATCGTCCAGCATCCCATCCATCAACGCCGAATGGAACGCATGCGACACCCGCAACCGAGACGTCTTCCGACCCAGCTCCCCCAGCCGAGCGGCGACCTCCAGAACCGCCCCCTCATCACCGGACACCACCACCGAGGCAGGCCCGTTGACCGCGGCGATCGACACCCGATCGGACAACAGCGGCAGAACCTCATCCTCCGCGCCCTGCACAGCCACCATCGCCCCACCCGACGGCAACGCCTGCATCAACTGCGCACGAGCCACCACCAAACGGCACGCGTCCGCAAGCGACAGCACACCCGCGACATGCGCAGCGGCCACCTCACCGATCGAATGCCCACCCACATAGTCCGGAGCAACACCAAGGGACTCCAGCAGCCGGAACAGAGCCACCTCCACCGCGAACAACGCCGGCTGAGCAAACCCGGTCTCACTGAGAAGTTCCGGGTCCTCACCCCAGATCACCCCACGCAGCCTGTCCCCGCCCAACGGCTCCAGCTCCGCGAAGACCGCGTCCAGCGCCTCCGCGAACACCGGGAACCGACCGTACAACTCCCGCCCCATACCCAGCCGCTGAGCACCCTGACCACTGAACAGAAACGCCAACGCCCCCGCGCCGTCCGCCCCGCGGGCCGCGTCGATCGCGCCCTGGGCGAGTCCCGACGTCTGCTCTCCCGTGGACAGCGCGGTCAGACCGGTGATGATCTCGTCGACGTCGGAGACCGAGAAGGCGGCACGGTGTTCGAAGGCCGACCGGGAAGTGGCGAGCGAGTAGGCGGTGTCGAGGACACTCAAATCCGTACCAACGGCCGAGGCCTTCGCGTTCACGGCGTTCAGCAGGCGCGCGGCCTGTGCGCGCAGGGCGTCGGGCGTACGGCCGGAGAGCAACACGGGCACGCTGGAGGGCACCAGATCGCGGACCGTTTCTCGCGGCTGTCCCGGCGCCGGGCTCTCCGCGTCGTCGGGCATCGCCGCCTCGGCCTGCCGGATCGGCTCGGGATCCGTCGCCTGCTCGATGATCACATGTGCGTTGGTGCCGCTGATCCCGAACGACGACACGGCCGCCCGCCGCGGCTCACCCGTCGACGGCCAGGCGGCGTTCTCGGTGGCCAGGCGCACCGAGCCCTGGGACCAGTCCACATGGGAGGACGGGGCGTCCACGTGCAGCGTGCGCGGCACGGTGCCGTGCCGCATCGCCATGACCATCTTGATCACGCCGGCGACGCCTGCCGCCGCCTGGGTGTGACTGAGGTTCGACTTGACCGAGCCCAGCAGCAGCGGCCGGTTCGCGTCGCGGTTGCGGCCGTATGTCGCCAGCAGCGCCTGCGCTTCGACCGGATCGCCCAGAGTGGTGGCCGTACCGTGGGCCTCGACGGCGTCGATCTGGTCGCTGGACAGCCGCGCGTTGATCAGGGCCTGCTGGATGACCTGTTGCTGGGACGGGCCGTTCGGGGCGGTCAGACCGTTGGAGGCGCCGTCCTGGTTGACCGCGGTTCCGCGCACCACCGCGAGGACGGGGTGTCCGTTGTGCCGGGCGTCCGAGAGACGTTCGAGGACGAGTACGCCGACGCCCTCGGCCCAGCCGGTGCCGTCGGCGGATTCGGCGAAGGACCGGCAGATCCCGTCGCCGGACAGGCCGCCCTGGCGGCTCATCTCGACGAAGGTCGCCGGGCTGGACATGACGGTCACGCCGCCGGCCAGGGCGAGTGTGCATTCTCCGGCCCGCAGCGCCTGCTCGGCAAGGTGCAGGGCGACGAGGGAGGACGAGCAGGCCGTGTCGATGGTGAGCGCGGGGCCGGTGAAGCCGAAGGTGTAGGCGATCCGGCCGGAGAGCACACTGCCGGAGTTCCCGGTGAGCTGGAAGCCATGGGTCGCCTCGGCGCCGCCCACCCGGTAGTCCTGGGCCATCGCCCCTACGAACACACCGGTTTCGCTGCCCCGGAGGGACGCGGGGTCGACACCGGCCTGTTCGACGGCCTCCCAGGCCGACTCCAGCAGCACACGCTGCTGCGGGTCCATGGCGATGGCCTCACGTGGCGAGATGCCGAAGAAGTCCGCGTCGAAGTCCGTCGCGTCGTGGAGGAAACCACCGGCGGTGGTGGACGAGGAGGCGAGCGATTCGGGGTCCCAGCCCCGGTCTGCGGGGAAGTCCCCGATGCCGTGTTCGCCGTCGGCGACCAGGCGCCAGAGGTCTTCCGGACCGGCCACTCCGCCCGGATAGCGGCAGGACATACCGACGATGGCGATCGGCTCCTGGGCCGAGGCCTCAAGTTCCCGCACCCGCTGGCGGCTCTGCCGCAGATCAGCGGTGGCCCGCTTGAGGTAATCCCTGAGCCTCTGTTCGTTGTCCATCTCAGCTCATCTCCACAGCGGTGGCCGGGGCGGTGTTCACTCCGCGCCGTCTCAGGTCGACGGCCCGGATGCGAAACAGGGGCATAGCGAATCGCGCTTGGGTAGCACGGACCGAGGATCGAGTGTCGTGGGGCATTGACGGGAAAATCCCTAGAACTCCGGTCCCTGGTTGGTCCGTTCCGTATGGACGTCGGCTTCGGCGCGCAGCTGTTTCGGCCCGCCCCGGTGAGATCGCGCCTGTTGTGGCCCGTGCCCGGATCGGCCCGTGTGTTGTTCGGCCCCCCGACGGTTGGTCAGACGGCCACATCGCTCTCGTTCTCCCGGCCGGCCAAGTCCGCGAGGAGGGCCAGTTCGGAGAGCTGGGTGCGGCCCGTCACACCGAGCTTTCGGTAGACGTTGGTCAGGTGCTTCTCCACGGCTCGCACGCTGACTCCGAGTTCCGTGGCGATACTCAGGTTTCCCTGCCCGGCGGCCACCAGGACGGCGATCCGGCGCTCCCTGGGGGTCAGCCGGGCGGCGGCGGAGCTGGCCAGGGCGCTGTTGGTCCGGACGCGGCCGTGCGCGGCGTCGCTGGTCTTCGACCGCGGCTCGTTGCCGGCGCTGCGTTCGACGGCGGCGGTACGGTCCCCGGCGAACAGCCTGAGCCCGAGCAGCAGATGCGCCTTCGCGGTCTCCAGCCGGTCGGCGGAACCGTCCAGCACCTCCACTGCGCGCAGCGCCAGCTCGACGCCGGGCTCGCCCTCGGTCATGCCGGCCCAGACCCGCAGCAGGCGGCCGACGACACTGGGGGCGCCCCAGGCCATCGCCTGTTCGTACTCGCGCACGATCAGGTCCTGGGCGAGGTCGGGCCTGCCGAGCCGGTATTGGAACCGTGCCGCCCAGGAGCGCCAGGGCAGCACGGCGGGGTTCGTCCAGCCCATGAGTTCGTGCTCGCGCCCGGCTTCGAGTGTGTGTTCAAGGGCGGCGGCGGTGTCGCCGGCCAGCGAGGCGAGCACCCCGTCGACCGCGTGCCCGAGCCAGGGGGCGAGCAGCGAGTCGTCCAGGGCCCGGTACTGGGCGAGCGGGCCGTGCGCGATGTCTGCCGAGCCGCCGTTGGCGATGGTCAGGGCCAGTGCCTCGCAGCAGCGTCCGGTGACGGAGGCGAGTTCGGGGTCGGCGTGTCGCAGTGTACGGGCCGCCAGGAGCGCGGCTTCGGCGTGCCGGCCGCGCCGTACCAGCGCGAACGCGCGCTCGGCGTCGGCGGTCAGCGCGTCGGTGCCCCGTTCACCGCCGGACAGGCGGGCCGTGACCGTCACGGCGGCGAGCCAGGCGTCGGCCTCGTCGAGCAGGTCGGCGGCGAGCATCGCCCGCGCGGCGAGCGGGAGGGCGGTGTGCAGGTCGTCGACGGCCGGGGGTGCGGCGAGGACGGCTCGGCGGGCCAGCTCGCCGACGGTGGCGGAGTCCGTTCCGGCGAGCATGCCCGCGTAGGCGAGAAGTGCGGCGCGGTCCCGGTCGGGACCTGTTCGAGGATCGAGGTGCCGGCCCTCGCGGCGGAAGGCGCGGACGGTCTCGGTGAAGGGACGGATGCGGCCGAGGTTCGCGAAGTCCATGCGTACGTCGAGGGCGAGTGCGGATGCGCGGCTCTCGCCGTCGAGCAGTGCCGGGTCCCCCAATGCCTTTGCCGTATCGGAGAGTTGGGTGCCGAGCCCACCGGGTGGCGACTCCCAGGCGAGTACGGGGAGGCGGGCGATCCGGCGGGCGCGGTCGGCGGGTGTGGGCAGATCGGGCAGGGCGTGGACCAGGTGCCGCACACCGCTGACGGGGGCGATGGTCCACTCGGCTCCGGCGAGTTCCACGAGGAGTTCGGCGCGATCCGGTCCGTGGTGGTCGACGCCGAGCAGAGCCTGTAACAGGTATTTCCTGGCCAGGGCGGGGTTGGAGTTCGCCAGGTGTGTCCGTGCCGCGGCGCGCAGGACGCAGATCTCCCAGTCGTCGGGTGGGTTGCCCGCGGCCAGCACGTGTCTCGCCACGTCCACGGGAGGTCCGCCCGCCGCGTGCAGGGCGCGCGCGGCCTTGGTGTGCCAGTGCGCTCCGGCCGCCGCGTCGAGGGAGTTCTCGACGGCGGTGCCGATGACATCGTGGGCAAAGCGTGGGGCCGGGTCGTCGGCGAAGTGCGGGGCCGGGTCGTCGGCGAGCAGTCCCGCGGAGGCGAGCGCGGCCAGGGCGGTGGTGCCGTCCGGTGCGGAGAGCCCGGCGAGGGTGAACAGTTGGGAGGTGTCGGTACGTGGGCCGAGGACGGCCAGCGCGACGGCGATCCGGTGGGCCGCCGGGTCCAGTTCGGCCAGGGCGCGGACCGCGTGGCCGCCGATGGAGGCGGGGCGCGCGGTCCGGGCTTCCCCGGGCCAGGGGCGCCGCCGGGAACGGCGGATTTCGCGCAGGACGGCGGCGAGGAACAAGGGCCTGCCGCCGCAGGCCTCGGCGCAGGCCCGTACGAGTTCACCGTGTGCGCCGTCGGGTTCACCGTGCGAACCGTCGAATCCGCCATGGAAGCCGTCGAGTTCACCGTGACCACCGTGTTCACCGTGTGAGCTGTCCAGGCAGTGCGCGATCATGGCGGATATGCCGTCCGGGGACAGCGGTCCGAGAGGCACGTGGTCGGTGACACGGGCGAGGAGGTCTCGCAGCGGCGGGGACGCGGCGGCCGGGTCGGCCGGATGCGGTGCCACGACCACGATCACGATCGGTGTCTCCGCCACCTTCTCGCCGATCAGCGCGAGCCAGCGCAGTGAGGGTACGTCGGCCCAGCGCAGGTCGTCGACGAGCATCAGCAGGGGCCGAGTCGCGGCCAGGCCGAGCACGACGTCCCGCAGTCGCAGTCCCTCGCCACGATCCAGGCGATCCGTACGGCCCAGGCGATCCACGTGATCCGCACGATCCGTACGCTCCACGTGGTCCGCGCGCTCCGTGGCCTCGGACGCCGGGGCGGCGTCCGCAGCCGGACACATACCGTGCAGCAATTGCCGGGCGACCCCCAACGGGATGTCGCTCTCGGAGCGGGCGCCCCCCGCGCGGAGGACGACCGGCCCGGACGGATGGGTGCGGCCGCCCAGTTCGCGCAGCAGCGCCGACCTGCCGGATCCGAAGGGACCCGACACGGCCACCAGGGCACCTTCCCCGTGGCGGGTACGGTCGAGCGCCCGCTGGATGGCCTCGATTTCCTGCGCGCGTTCGATCAGCACGAATCTCTTGTCCTCGTTCGGCTCTGTGAGTACCGGCCCGATCCGCGTACCGCCCCGTTCCACGTACCGCCCCGTTCCCCGTACCGGCCCCATCCACGTACCGGTCCGTTCGGGTATCGACGCGTTCCACATACCAACTCGATCGGTGTACCGGCTCGTTCGGCGTCGGAAGTTACCTCGTTCGGCGTCGGAAGTTACGAGGACACGTATTCGGGGCGAACCCGGGGCGGCCACTGGCCGACGGCGAAAACGCCCATGGAATAGCCTTTCGAGATCAGCGCGGGCCTGTTGGTGACCTTGAGTTTCCGCAGCAGGGAGGTCACGTGGTACTCGACCCCACCGCGGCTGAGGAAGAGCTTCGCCGCCAGCTGGACCGTCGACTCGCCGGCGGCCACGCCTTCGAGGATCCGCGCGTGGACGGGGCTGAAGAGCTTCCGGCGGCCGACCACCATCTGCGGGCCGGTCTCCGACGCCTCCGGCTTGACCAGGACCATGATGGTGCCGACCCGGCCGGCGCTCCCGCGCACCGCTATGCCGGTCATCTCACCCAGGAAGACCGAGTCCTTGGCACCCATCGCGACGATCTGGTCCGCGAAGCGCGGATTCTGGCCGTCGGTCAGACGGATGAACTCATTCTTCACTTTGCCCTGCACGCTGGGGTGCAGAAAATCACAGATGTTCTGTCCGTGAACGTTGTTGGAGGTCCGCCCGAACTGCTGGGTGAACAAACGGTTCGCTTCCAGCACCCGCAGTTCGAGGTCCAGATTCGCCATGCATATACCGGATTGCTCGAAGAGCGACCAGTAGATATCGCGATACTGCTCCGTGCAACGGTCCTGCAGCTGAGTCGGGATAATCTCTTTAGAGACGAGACCAGTGTTACTCACGGGATAGTCGACCATTTCTCTCAAGTCCGCTTGAGTTGACGATCCGATAGCGAATTCCGCCCCCGATGTGAAATTTTGTTTTCTTACTCAGTAGTCTATGAATGCCAAAACACATGTCAAGGGCAGGAAGTCGCTCGGGAACTCAATCCGCTTAAGTCTGCGGTGCCCGCACTCAACGGTTCGGTACAGCGCGGTTCGGTACGGTGCGGACTGTCTGACCTGGGGCTTTACGGTTTCTGGCGCGGGGGACCCAAAAAGTTAACGTCGCAACCACGCAGACGTAACCCCGCGTAAGATCCAACATGACCTCACACGTTCCAACATCACGAAAAGGATTACGGAGTCCCCGTCGGGGCCACGCTCAACCGGCGGACCGCGGTTCGGGAAAGAAATGTAAAAAACTATTCCCGCGCATGTCGGTCATTCACCGCGATGGTGAACTCCAAGCGCCTCGGCAAGCTCCGCACGGCCGCCGACGTCGAGTTTTCGATAACAACCGGTAAGGTGCTTTTCCACCGCACGTCTGGTGATGTCCAGCTCGCCCGCGATCTCCTGATTGCTGCGACCACGCGCGGCGAGTTCGGCAACGGTGGCCTCGGCGCTGGTCAGTACCGACCTGGCGACCGCGGCCGACGCCGGCGTCACCGCCCTGACCAGGCCTCCGGCCCACTCCCCCGGAGCGGACGTACGCAACTGCCGGGCCAGCCGACGGCCTCGGGCGAGCAGCCGGTCGCCCTCCACCGGAGTCTCCTTCTGCACACGCTTCCCGAGAACGATCAGGGTCCGCGAAAACTCCTGCCGGCTGTCCACGTCCCGCAGCACCTCGGCCGCCTGCCGCAGTGACTCCACGCCGCGTGGCCCGTCGGTCACCATTCCCCTGACCCGCAGCGCGCGGCCGAGCATGGTCGGCGCGCCCCAGGCCAGTGCCCGCCGGTGAAGCTCCTCGCTCAACTCGATCGCCTCGACGGCCTCGCCCAACCGGTGGTGGAGCAGCGCCGCCGACACCAGCCACCGCGACGTCGCCGGGTTGCGCCACCCGGCCCGGTCCAGCAGCCGGCCGCAGTCCAGGAACTGCGCCAGTGCCGCGGGCAGATCGCCACGTGCCGCGGCCAGGTCCCCCCGAAGATTCCGCCGCAGCATGACCGTCGACAGGTCGGTGCCCGAGCCGACCGCCGCCAGGTCGGTGCCGGGACCAATCGCCGCCAGAACCCGGTTGATCAGCGAGAAGTCCTGGAGTTCGAGGGCGACCGTGCCGAGCGCGATCGAGGCCATCCGTTTCGTCTCGGGCCGGTCCCGTTCGGCCAGCGTGAAGCCGAGCAGCGCGCATTCCCGCGCCTTGGCGA
The DNA here is from genome assembly GCF_044741745.1 of Streptomyces sp. NPDC088116. NCBI lineage: Bacteria > Bacillati > Actinomycetota > Actinomycetes > Kitasatosporales > Streptomycetaceae > Streptomyces > Streptomyces sp. NPDC088116. The sequence continues at coordinate 11,523 of NZ_JBIUTF010000004.1, forward strand.
CATGCCCGCGGCCGAGCAGCACCACGCTCCGCTGCGCCTCGACCACCGCGGTGAGCTCAGGCTTTCCCTGCCGCCGGACATGGGTGAGTGCGGCGTCGAGCCAGGACGAGACCGCGTCACCCGCGTCGGCGGCGAGCAGTATCCACGGCAGCATCTGCAACGACGCGCTCATCTGGTCACTGTTGGTCGGCTCGTGGTCGAGGAGCTTGCGGGCCATCCGTACGACCTCGACGCTGCCGAGCCGGCCGGTGAGTGCCGCGGACTGAAGCAGCACCACACGCAGTTCCCGCTCGGCGCAGCCTTCCCAGCCGACCGGGGCGGCGCCCCCGCCGAGTTCCGCGAGCCGCTTCATCGCCGACGTCAGTGCGTCGGGGTCCTCGAACCGCGCGAAGCGCGAGCGGGCCTCCAGCCTCAGGGCCATGTCCCGGTCGTACCCGTGCGGCGCGGCGACTTCACCGAAGCGGCCGAAGACGTCGTGGATGAGGCCGGCGAGTGGGCCGCCGCCCGTCATGTGCAGCGGGGCCCAGGACAGCACCTCGGCACGGCTGCGGTGGTCCGGCATCAGGCGTGCGGCCTGCGCGAGGTGCCGGACGGCCGAGTCCGGCAAGGTCACCAGTTCCACGGCGGCCAACTCCACCAGCACATCGGCCCGTTCACGGCCCTCGGCCGGCAGGTCCTGGAGGGCCCGGCGCAGATAACGCACGGCCACCCCCCACGCGCCACGTCTGCGCGCCGCCACCGCGGCCGCTCTGAGCTGATCGATCTCCCAGCAGTCGCGCAACCTGTCGACGTGCAGCAGCTGGGCGGCGATCGCCTCCGGGGCGGCCCCGCTCTCCTCCAGCAGTACGGCGGCGGCGCGGTACAGCCGCGAACTCTCCTCCGCGCTCAGGGATTCCTCGATGACACGGGCCATCGTGGGGTCGCACGCCTCGGGCCTGCCGGTACCGCTCAGCAGACCGGCCTGCCGCAGTACCGCCCGCGCGGCGGCACACTCGTCGCGGCTCAGTCCACTCAGCCGCGCGACCAGATCCTCGGTGGCATGATCGGCCAGCACCACCACCGCTTTCGCGAAGGTGTCGGCGGCAGGGTCGCGGCGCAGCAGGAAGAGCAACCGTTCGCGCCGGAACGTGCCACCGAGGGCGCGGATCCGTGGCACCTCCGCCGCCCGGCCGCGCAGCCGCTGCGCCAGGGCGCGGTCGAGCAGGACGCGCAGTTCCTTCGGCCTGCCGCCGGTGAGTTCGTGGCAGGCGTCCGCGAACTCGGGTGCGCAGGTGTCGCCGAACCGGGTCGTGACCAGCGTCGCCGTCGCCTCGGCGGACAGTGCCCGCGCGTGCAGACGCCGAGTGGCCACGCACTCGATTTCCCGGATCATAGGACTCCGGGTACCCGTTCCCTCCTGGAGTACCGCCCCGATGAGCAGCCGCATGCCGTCCAGCCGGGCCGCCAGGAAGGCCAGCGCGCGCAGCGATGCCTCGTCGACGCGGTGGAGGTCGTCGACAACGAGCAGCACGGTGCGCGTCGCGGCGAGTTCGGCCAGCGCCGTGTGCAGTCCGTGCAGGACCGATACGAGCATGTCGATGCCGATGTCCTCGCCGGGGTCGAGACCGGCCCCGCCGGACACCGGGGCGAGCATCTCCCGCGAGGCGGCGGGGATCAGGTCCTTTTCCGAGGCGAGCAGGGGCAGTACGAGCTGGCGCACGACACCGAGCGGGAGGCGTCGCTCGCTCCGCGCCCCGCCGCAGCGCAGCACGCGCGCGCCGGTCTCCTCGCCGGTCGCCACGAGTTCACGCAGCAGCGCCGTGGTACCCGTGCCCGGCTGGCCGTCGATCAGCAGCAGCGCGCCCTGGCCGGACTCGACCTCCAGTACGGCCTTGCGCACCACGGTCAGCTCGGGTTCGCGTTCCAGCAGCACGGCCTCACGCCTCCCGGTCGGCGGGCGCGAACCGGGCCACCAGCTCTGCCCTGCCCTTGATTCCGAGCTTGCGGTAGACCTTGCTCAGCCGCAGCTCGACCGTACGGGTGGCGATGTCGAGCCGCCCGGCGATCTCCCTGTTGAGCCGGCCGCGAAGGGCGAGCCGGGCCACGTCCCGCTCGGGCTCGGGCAGCGCGTCGAGCGCGGAGGGCTCCGGTTTCTCCGACCGGCGTTGGGTGTTCAGAGTGATGTCCACACCGAGTTCGGCCAGCTTCTCCATGGTGCGGCCGCACATCCGCTCGACGGCCTCGCCGGTGCCCCAGCGCTCCAGTACGGCGTGTTCCTCGGCGACCAGCCGGGCGGCCCTGTCGGAGGCGCCGAGCGTACGGTGCGCCACTGCGGCCGTGCTCCGCCAGGGCAGCAGCATCGGGTTCTTCCACCGGCGGGCGCGCAACAGCCGGCCGCACTCCTCCAGGTAGACCAGGGCGCGCTCGGGGTCGCCGGTGACCAGCCGGAGTTCGGCCCTGGCGTAGAGCAGGTAGGCCCAGCCGATGCCCTGGTCGGCGACGTCGGGGAGCGGGCGGGCGGCGACCTGCCGCGCCTGTTCGAGTTGGCCGCAGCGGATCTTGCCCATGATGTCGAACGCCACGAACTTCGCGGCCAGCGACGGATGCCAGGAGTCGAAGGGCAGTTCCCGCAGGGCGGTGGCCAGGTCCCGCAGCCCCTCCTCGGGGCGGCTCCGGCGGATCGCCGCGCCCCCGCGGTGGAGCAGCGCTCGGGCGGTGATGGCTCGGGCGTGCTGTCGGCGGGCGTCGGCCACCACGGAGTCGAAACCGCGCAGGGCCGGTTCGACGTCGACGGCGCACAGCAGCGCGCGGGATGCCGCGATACGGCACATCAAGGGGACTTCGGTGTGCGCGTCGAGGGCGGCCGTGGCCAGTTTCCGTACGCGTTCGCGCTCCTCGGCCTGGGTGGCCAACTGCCAGGCGAGGACCGCGGCCTGGGCAGCGTCGGCAGGGCGGGCAGCGGGGGCCGGCAGCGGCGCGACGGGGATCTCCGGGCGGGTGCCGACCTCCTCCTGCGCGAGCCGGCCGAGGGCGCTCAGCGGAGAGAGCTGGGCCGCGTCGAGGGAACCGGCCGACGCCTGGTACAGCTCGGAGAGCACGCGCCGGGCGGTCTCGGCGTCGCCGCGTCCGAGCAGCAGGTCGGCCGCCCGCAGCACGGACGGCCACGCGTCCGCGCTCGCGTACCGTACGAGGACCTGGCGGAGCCTTCCGTCGCTGGCCTGAGGCGCGTTGACGACCTCGATGGCCGCGAGCCGGGTGAGGACCCTGGCGCGGTCCGCGTCGTCCATCGGCTCGCGCAGGGCGCGGCGCAGGTCGGTGGCCGCGGCAACCGTCCTGCCCTGCCGCAGCCGGTGCGCGGATGCCTCGCCGAGTGCCTTGCCGGCCCAGGGCAGGCCCGAGACGGGCGCGGCGCCGAGGAGGTCGGCGACGGCGACGGCCTTGGCGCCGGCCTTCCGGCCGAGATCGGCCGCCCGTAGGTACAGGGCATCCCGCTCGGTGGAGTCCATGGCCGCGAGCACGTCGGCGGCGAGACGCGGGGAGGCGGGCCGGGGCGCGCCGGGGTCGACCGCGAGGCCCGCGACGAGGAGGGTTTCGAGGGCGGTGTCCGCGCCGGCCCCATGGAGTCCGGCGAGCGCGGCGGAGATCTCGAATGCGAAGTCGTCGCCGACGGCGGCCAGTATCCGCAGCAGTGCGAGCGCGTCGGTCGGCAGGCCTCGTACGGCACGCTCGGCGCGCGCCGGCCAGGCCGCCTCGGCGACCGTGGTCAGACGCGGGATTGCCGCGGCGTCCAGCGGCAGGTTCAGGGCGATGAAGCGGTCGGCGACGGCCCGTAGTACGGCCGGCCGGCCCGATGTCGCGTCGGCGGCCGCCTCGGCCACGGAGTCCTCGGTCTCGCGTCCGCTCAGGTTCTCCAGCAGCTGGCGGGTCTCCGCCGCGGACAGGGGGGTCAGCGGGAATTCACGCGCCGTGGAGAAGCCCGCGTCGTCCAGGAGGTGGTCCTCGCCGAGGTGGCCGGCGAGCGGGCCGTGGCTGGATCCGACGAGCAGGACCGGGGAGTGGTGCATGCGCCGGGTCATGGCGGCGAACCAGCGCAGCGACCAGGGGTCGGCCCATTGCAGGTCGTCCACGGCGAGCAGCAGCGGCCGCTCGGCGGCGAGAGCCAGGAACTCGTCGCACAGCCGTGGCACCGATGCGGCGAGGCGGCCGTCCCGCAAACAGGCCGTGGTCAGTTCGAGTACCCGGGTCGGCGGGCGGAGCCCGGCGAAGAGCTGGGTCACCGCAGCGTAGGGAATGTCCGATTCGACGGGCGAGCAGCGGGCGAGTCCGGCTGCCAGCCCCCGGGCGCGGGCCAGGGTGGCGACCCGGTTCAGTACGGCGCTGCGTCCGATGCCCATCGGGCCCGTCACGCCGGCCAGACCCGACGCGCCGCCCTCCAGGGTCTCGATCATGTCGCCGAGCGCGGCCAGGACGCTTGCCCGGCCGACGAGTTCGTCGGCGGCCACCGGGGGTGCGAGGCTCATCGCGACACCTGCCGGGAAGCCGTACGGATGGCGAGGGCACCGGCAGAGTGCGCCGCGTCCGTGAAACGCGCGCGACAATTCCGCATGCACACCTCTCGTATCACTCGGGTCAGTGAGTTGTATTGAAGTGGTGACAACGGAGGTTACAACTCCGCAGGTGACGATGTGGCCCCCTGACGGTAACGTTGAGCTTTTCTTGAGGTTGCGGGAATCGCAACGCGCATTGATACATGCTTATCGAGCGCAAACGGACCCAATGAGGATTCTTTTTCCTCAAGCCCTTATCAAGGGGACGCTACGTCTGTGACAGTACGTCGGCCAACTCCTGCCTGCCCCGGATGCCCAGCTTCCGGTACACGCTGGTGAGGTGGAACTCGACGGTCCGCTGGGTGAGGAAGAGGGACTCGGCGATCTCCCGGTTGGTCGCCCCGGCGAGTACCTGTTCCACGACGCGGCGCTCGCTGCCGCTCAACGCGTCCGCGGGTGAGGCGGTGCCGCTGCGCAGTCGGCCGCCCGCCTCGGTGAGCGCGGGCAGCGACTGGTCGAGTTGCAGCTTGTCCCGGCACAGCACGGACAGGTCGATCGAGCGGCGCAGCCGGTCCCGCGCGCCGTCGGCGTCGCCCCGCCGGTAGAGCCTGCGGCCGAGCAGGTACTCGGCCCTGGCCTGTTCCAGTTTGCCCGGCGAGTCCGCGAGGGTGTTGACGGCCTCGGTGAGCAGTTCGATCCCCGCGTCGCCCCGGGTCAGCACACCACGGGCCATGCCGAGCATCCCCGCCGCCCGTTTCGTACCCCAGCGGTGTACGCGCTCCTCGACGCCTTCGAGGATGTCCAGCCCTTCGTGGTGGCGGCCGAGTCCGGCGAGCGCCTCCGCGGCGTCGAACCACCACGGGGCGAGCACGGGGTTGCCGATGCCCGCCTCCGCGAGGCTGTCACGGCAGCGGTAGAGGTGGATGAGCCCGCGCTCGCGGTCGCCGAGCGCGGTCCGGACCCGCGCCCGTGCCATCAGGTACCAGTGGTATTCGACGGTGAAGTGGTCGAGGCGCGGCCGGGTGACCACGTCGAGGACTTCCTGGGCCCGTTCGGGCTCGCCGCGCCGGACGAGCGCCGATGCCAGCGCGGCCTGGGGCAGGACCACGTTGGGGGCCCAGGACTCCTGGAGCGTGAGGTCGAAGGAGAACTGGGCGTCGGAGAGCGCCTCTCCCACGTTGCCCGTCCACCGGTGGACCTCGGCGCGGGTGCTGGCGGCGAGCGTGCACGTCCATGCCTCGCCGCGGCTTCGCGCGTGCTCCAGCAGGGTGGTGAGCGCGTTCAGCGCGGGATCGATGTCGTCGGCGAGGTAGAGCGACAGGCTGGCGCCGAGGAGCGTCCATCCGCCGAGGGCGACGTCACCGATGCGCAGGACCTTCTCCGCCTGCGCCGCGACCTCGGTGGCGGGCCTGCCGTCCAGGGTGCCGAGCGAGGAGAGCATCGCGAGGAGTTGGCGTTCCTCGGCGGTGTCGCCCTGCGGGGGGACGTAGTCGCGAAAGCGCCGCTTGACCGCGCCCAGGGTGGCCTTCTCGTCGATGCCGGAGATCAGGTAGACGGACTCGACGAGGGTGCGCAGCGCGCGGTCCGCGGGGGTCGGGTTCTCTCCGGTCTCCGCTTCGATCGCCTCCAGTACCTCTTCCACCAGTTCGAAGGCGCGCAGGGAGTTCTGCACGCCCAGCGAGGTCAGCGCGTACTGCACGGCGAGCGGGACGCGGGCACGGGGGTCGGGTACCAGGGCGAGGGCTCGTTCCAGCTGCTCCAGCGCCGTCCACGGGTCGCTCTGGGCACATGTCCGGGCCGACTCGGTGAGCAGAGCGACATCATCCGGGTCGTGCTTGAGGGCCTGGGAGAGGTAGTGGGCCGCGACGGCGGGCGCGCCCCGGTGTTCCGCGCTGGCCGCGGCGGCGCGCAGCGCCCCGACCATCCAGGGTGCCGGTTCGCCGGGCAGCAGCATCAGTTGGACGGCGGCGTCCTCGGCGGGGCGGCCGGAGTCGTTGAGGAGCCGGGCGGCCCGTTCGCGCAGGGCGATCTCCTCCTCGGCGGCGGTCGCGTCGAGCACCGCGCCCCGGAGGAGATCGTGGGCGTAGTCGAGCCGGTCGTCGGCCAGGAGTTCGCCCGCCCTGAGTGCTTCGACCGCCGCGCCGGCCGGGCCGGGCTGGGTCCCGGCGAGCGCGGCGATCATCTCCACGCTCTCGCCGCCGAGTACCGCTATCGCCTTGGCGACCGCGTACGCGTCCTGCGGGAGACGGTCGAGCAGGGTACGGGCCACGGCGTCGCGGCCGAGTTCGTCGAGCAGCGCCACCTGCTCGGCTCCGGGCGGCACGTGGTCGCCGCGCAGCCGGGTGACCACCCGTCGTACGAGGAAGGGGTTGCCGCCGGTGATCTCGTGGCATTTGCGGGCGAAGTCCGGGTCCGGTTCGGTGTCGAAGGCCGAACGCAGCATGGCGGCGACGGCCTCGGCGCAGAGCGGCGGCAGGTCGAGGGTCACACAGCCGAGGAGGTCGCCGATCTCGTCGAGGAGTTCGGGGCGGGGCTCGTCGTGGCCGGTGCGCTGGGTCATCACCACCATGAGGGGCAGGTCCTCGGCACGGCGCAGGAGGAAGGCGAGCCAGCGCAGCGAGGTCTCGTCGCACCACTGGACGTCGTCGATCGCGAGCACCACCAGGCCGTCGGCGCTGAGTCCGGCGGTGAGCCAGTGCAGGCCGTGCATGACGGCGTACGTGTCGGTGGGGCCGGCGTCCTCCTCACGGTCCGGCCGCAGGACGGGCAGCGCGAGGCGCGCGCTGCCGCTGAGCAACGGGGAGTCCTCGGCCCCGTCCTCGGTGAGCCGCAGCGGCCCGAACAGGTCGCGGACGGTCCCGTAGGCGGCCGAGCCGCTCTGCGGACATTTGGCGGTCAGTACGGTCCTGGCGACGGAGCCGAGGCCGGCGAGAGCGGCGGAGACGAGCTGGGTCTTGCCGATGCCCGCGGGGCCGCGCAGCAGGACGGCCTGGCCCTCGCCGAGGGCCGCACCGCGGGCACGCTCCGCCAGGAGGGACAACTCCCAGTCACGACCCGCCAGTTCCACGTCCGGTTCGAATTGCGGACCACTGCGAGCGGCCACCGTGACTCCTCATTGCTGCGGTGACGAGGGTGGGGACCAAATGACCCGACACGGCAAACGGAGGTGATCACTTGGGTGACGATCGTACCGCTTCAGACGGTCAGCACACGCGGGCCCGCTCGCCCGATGCGCCTGGCCAGACAGGAGTCGACCCGGTCATCCGTAATCAGTGTGTCGATATCGGCAAGGTCGCCGAACCGGGCGAAATGATCCCGCCCGACCGTGCTGTGATCGGCCAGTACGACAGTGCGTCCGGCCGCCGAGATCGCCGCTCGCTTGACCATGGCCTCGGAGGGATCCGAGGTGGTCAGGCCACGTGCGAGGGACACTCCGCCGGGCGCCAGGAAGGCGACGTCGACACGGATCTCGCTCAGCAGGCGCATGGCCCAGTCGTCGACCGCGGCGAACGGACGGGACTTGATCCGGCCGCCGACCAGCATCACGGTGACGCCGTTCTTGTCGGTGAGGCGCAGTGCCGCGTCGATGGCATTGGTCACCACGGTGAGTTGACGGTCGACGGGAATGAGCTCCACGAATTCATCCACTGTTCGCCCGCCGTCGAGGAACACCGCGCCGTCCTCGGGGAGGTGAGCCAACGCGGCCTGGGCGATGCGCCGTCGCTCCGAGACGGCCGGCTTGTCGGTCCGGGGCTTCTTTTTGGCCCCCGGTCCCGTGTCCACCGGGATGGCTCCGCCGTGCACTCTGCGCAGCAGGCCCCGCTGTTCGAGTAGTGTCAGGTCGCGGCGCACCGTCTCGGTGGTGATGTCGAATCGGGAGGCCAGGCCGGCCACCCGGACCCTGCCCGTTCGCCTCACCACTTCAAGGATCGTCTGCTGGCGCTCCTCGGCGTACATCCCCGCCTCTTCACTCAGCACTGCCCCGGCAACCCTCGTGTCCCTGGTGCGGCATGCCCCTCCGGCGACCTTCCCCACATCACACGCGTCACGAAGCAGCGTCGCAGCGGCTGAAACAACGGCACTTGAACGTGGAAACGCAGGCTAACACCCGCTCAAAGTCACGTCCTGTAGTCGCCCTGAGCCGGCTGAGGTCTCAGGGGTCCGTGCGGAACGGGCGGACGACCTCGATCGAGGCAATGCGGCTCCGGTGAGTCAGTGCGGCTTCGGTAGGGTGACCGCGTGGCGAGAGTTCGACTCAGCGTGGCGGAACGACGCGACGACCTGTTGCGCGCCGCCGTCGGACAGATCGAGGCACGGGGCGTGGCGGCCCTGCGGATCTCCGATGTCGCCGCCGTGCTCGGCGTCAGCAACGCCCTGGTGCTCTATCACTTCGAGACGAAGGAAAAGCTGGTCGCCGCCGCCTTCGCGCATGCCGCGCGGGACGATCTGGCCCGTCTTCACGTACTGCTCGGCCGTCGCGGCACCGCCCTGGCACGGCTGCGTGGCGCGGTCCGCTGGTACGCGCCGACCGGCGACGCGAAGGGCTGGACGCTGTGGATCGAGGGATGGGCGGCCGCCCTGCGCGAACCGGCGCTGCGCGAACCGGTCCGCGCTCTCGACCAGCGGTGGAAGGCGGCTCTCGCCGATGTCATCGCGGAAGGCGCGGCGGCGGGCGAATTCCGCTGTACGGACCCGTCGGGGGCGGCCTGGCGGCTCACCGCGCTGCTGGACGGTCTCGCGGTCCAGATGACGTCGTACGCAGGCGCGCTGGAGCGCGACACGATGCTGCGGTGGCTGGACGAGGCACTCGCCCAGGAACTGGGCCTCGGCCCCGCCCATGAGCCGGGCCCCGGTCCCACGGAGCCCGACGGGCCCTGACCCGGCCCGCCGAAACCGGGAAGCGGGAGGCGTCACGTTGGCCATACTGGGCGGCACGCGAAGGTGTCCGGAACCGAAAGGGAGATTGTGACGCAGCAGCAGACCGATCAGCTCCATCACGATGTGCTGGTCGTCGGAGGCAGCGGGGTGGATACCGTCGTCCGGGTCGACTCGCTGCCGGTTCCACTGGCCGACGCGGTCAGCGTGGGGCCGATCCGTGAATCGCCGGGGCACACCGGTGGCAATGTGGCCCTCGGCTGCCGGGCCCTTGGCCTGGACGTCAAGTTCCTCGACTACATAGGCGACGACTGGACCGGGAACCAGGTCCGCGAACGGCTCACGGCGGGCGGTGTGGACTTCCAGGCGCTGATCTCCCCCGCCGGTACCCGGCGCGCGGTCAATCTGGTCGAGAAGACGGGCCGCCGCATGTCCTTCCACGACGCCCGGGACCCGGACGATCTGCGGATGCCGCGCGACTTCTACCTGCCCCATCTCCAGCGGTCCCGTCATGTTCATCTGTCGATCACCAACTTCACCCGCTTCCTCTACGACGACATCGAGGCGCTCGGCGTCCCCGTCTCGACCGATCTGCACGACTGGGACGGTCTCTCCGAGTACCACAGGGAGTTCGCGCTCCGCTCCGACCTGGTGTTCCTCAGCGCGGCCGGGGCGAGCGAGCGGATCGCCTCGGTGATGCGGGAGATCCTGCGCGAGGGCCGTGCCGAAGCGGTGATCGCGACGGCGGGCGCGGGCGGCTCGTATCTGATGAGCCGCGAGGGCAGCCGCACCCCTCGCCCGGTCCCGGCGACCGTCCCGCCCACGCCGGTGGTGGACTCCAACGGTGCGGGTGACGCGTACGTCTGCGGTTTCCTGTACGGACGGCTGGCGGGCCGGGACCTGGAGGAGTGCGCCCGGCTCGGCGCGGTGGCGGGTGCCTATGCCTGTACGGGCGAGGGCAGCACGGCACTGATCGCACCGGACGACCTGCTCGTGGGCTGAGGTCCGGGGCCCGGCCCGGACCTGGCGGACGTGGCGGACCTCGCGGATCGGGCAGTCGAGCCATACGGACCGGCAAACCGTACGGACCGACGAGCCGGTCCGACCTGCGAGCCGTTCGGACCGGCAAATCGAGACACTCCGACCGGACCGTCGGGCCGTTCTTCACACCCGTCAGGTCTGGCGCGCCGGTTCGTACTCCTCCGCCTCGAGCCCGAAGGTCCAGGCAACTCCCTGCCTCGCCGTCCGTGTCGTGGGCGGCACCCGCAGCCAGTACGTGCGGTGGGTGCCGTCCGGCTCCGGTGTGGAGTTGACGACCTCGACCATCGAGATGTCCTCGTCCCCCCGCATCTCGATCTTCCACAGGACGCCGGTCTCGTCGTCGTGGACGGACTTGGCGCCCGACTCGCTCAAGTAGCGGTCGTAGCCGTAGTACTCCAGCATCACCCGGCGCAGCTCGGCGTTGGCCTCGTCGCGTATCCGCTCGGGGGTCAGCGACGGCAGCTCGTCGAGGAACCCGGCGGGGACCGGCATGCCGCGCCACGCGTACAGCGCGAAGCCGTCCGCATAGGCGAGCGCGGGGCCGTCCCCCCGGTCGAGGCGGCCCGCCTCGTCGCGATGGAGCGCCACGGGACGCTCGCAGATCACCACGGCGTGTTCGTACGGCCACCACCAGCCGGCGTGCAGCGCCACTTCGGCGAGTCCTTCGAGACGCTCGCTGTGGCCGTCGAAGGCGGCGAGCCAGGCCGCGTCGTGCTGTCCGAAGACCGCGTCGAGCAGCACCATGCGTATCCCGGCCGCCTCTGCGGGCTCCTCCTCCGCGAAGGCCTCCATCACTCCGGCACGTATCCGTTCGGTGAGTGCCCGGGTGATGTCCCAGAGCCGCGCACCGGTCACGCTCCAGTGCTCGGCCCAGCCGAGCGGACCCAACGCGTCATGCACCCGGCGCCGTTCCTCCGCCCAGGGGCGCGTACGTACCTCGTCGCGCACCGACCGGCCGGCGCCTGCGATCGCCCGCGCCGCCCGCGCGCCGGCCAGCGGTGAGCCGGCCCAGACGAACCGCTCCGGCTCCGCCAACCCCGCCCTGCGGTAGGCGAGTCGCACCCCTCGCTCGGCGGCAAGCCGGTCCGTCCCTCCCGTCGCCGCCGCGACAGCCCGCCACTTGTCCACGTCATTCATGTCCGAAGCCCCGTCCCCTGTCAGCCGTGTCGGCTGTCTCTCCGTACCGCGGCCGGCCGCGCCGCCGCGGTCCGCCGGATCCGCGCGTCCGCGCGACCCGCGTACCCGTGCGGACCATGTGTCCGCACGCGCCGTGTGCTCAGTCCGCGACGACGCGGACCGCGCCCGGGATGTACTCACGCTGGCGCACCACCCGGAACCACCCCTTGGGCAGCGGTATCGCCGCGTGCTCCTCGTGCACCACCCGTCCGCCGTCCGGGAGATGGAGGAACATCGGCGCCGACAGGTCGCCGCCCTGTTCCCGGATCAGCCGTCCCGGCCCGGTCACCGCGTGGGCATGGCCGGTGACCTCACCGAGCGCCAGGACCAGTCGGCCACGCGCGTCCCTCGGCTCACCGGACACGGCTGCGGCGTCCGTGAATGGCGCCGGCACCGTCTCCTGCGCGACGGGCACGATCAGTACGTCTCCCTGCCGGAACATGGCTCTCCCCTCGACGGGCGGCGCCGAGTGCGCCGACCTGTGAAAGACGCTACGGGGAGGGTCTGACAATCGGCCCCGGCGCTCGGAGAGACCTCCCGGCGACGGGCATTGTCAGTGGCACTTGGTAGAACTGCTGCCACATCAGCCGATCTCCGCTTCACCGCAATCGGGAGCACCCACGATGGCCATTGACGACGACTTCATGCAGGAGCTGTACGGCCTGCCCGTGTTCGACTTTCCCGACGCCGAGACGAAGGCGGAGCTCCCCGCTCCCTCCTCCGTGGCGTGGCGTGTCTCGGTCGAAGCGTATGACTCCGAGGTGGAGTGGGAGCAGGAGTTCGCCCGGTTCACCGAGACGGTGGACACCACCGAGGTCCGGGCACTGATCGTGGGGGCGTGGAGTGATGTCTACGATTCGGGACCCGCCGAGGTGATCGAGGCGATTGTCGCGGCGCGCGACCAACTGCCCGCGCTGCGCGCCCTGTTCGTGGGCGACATCGACTCCATGCAGTGTGAGATCTCCTGGATCAACCAGGGGCTGGTGACCCCGCTGCTCGACGCCTTCCCGGCGCTGCTCGAGTTCGGTCTCCGGGGCGGTCAGCACCTGGAATTCCCCGCCGTCCGGCATGAGCGACTGCGCTCGCTCACCATCGAGACCGGTGGCCTGGACGCCGAGATCGTGCGGAACGTCGGAGCCAGCGACCTGCCCGCGCTGGAGGAACTGGACCTCTGGCTCGGCACGTCCTGGTACGGCGCGACCACCAGCGTGGCCGATCTCGCTCCCATCCTGGCCGGTTCACGGCTTCCCCGGCTGCGGCATCTGGCGTTGCACAACAGCGACATCCAGGACGAGATAGCGACCGCGGTGGCCGGCGCCCCCGTCGTGGCCCGTCTGGAGACTCTCGACCTCTCCATGGGCACCCTCGGCGACGAGGGCGCGGAGGCGCTTCTCGGCGGTCAGCCGCTCACCCACCTCAAGAAGCTCGACCTGCACCACAACTTCCTGAGCGAAGGGATGCGGGACCGGATCCTGGCCATACTCGGCACGACCGGCGTGGAGGTCGACCTCTCCGAGACCGAGGACGCGGACATCGCTGACGACGGCACGGAACATCGCTACACCGCGGTAGCGGAGTAGATGATGCTGCCTCACCCGAGCACCACCGATGCCGGCCTGACCGTGGTCGGCATTCCCGGCAACCGCCGCGTGACCCTGTTCCAGGACGCCGTGCGGGCCGCCGGGCTGCCCCCGGCCCGTGAGGTGTCATGGCTCGATGTGCTGGGCGGCCGGGCCGAGTTGAGGGCTGGTGAGACCGTACGGATCGACTCACCGGGCGAGGACCCGGAGGTGGAGAAACTGCTGCGCGGCGCGGACGACCTCACCCGAGTCGAGGGAACGGGCCTCTGGTACGAGCGGTTCACCAGCGCGGTCCGGGGTCTGGGCCAGGCGGCGTCCGCCGTGGGGGCCGATCTGCTCGACGCCCCGGACGAGTTGGCGGTGCTCTTCGACAAGCGGCTCTGCCACGGCGTGCTGGACGCGGCGGGGGTACGGGTTCCCGCGTCGCCCACCTCGGGCGCCGGCTCCCCGGCCGTGTCCGGCTGGGACGACGTACGGGCCCTGATGGCCGGTGCCGGGCTGAGCCGGGCGTTCGTCAAGATCGCCCATGGTTCGTCGGCGTCCGGAGTCCTCGCCGTCGAGACGGCGGGCCCCGGACGGGTCCGTGCCACCACGTCCGTCGAACGCGACGGGCAAGGGCGCCTGTTCAACTCGCTGCGGGTGCGCCGCTACACGACGGAGCGCGAAGTGGCCGCGATCGTGGACACCCTCGCGCCCGACGGACTGCACATCGAGCAGTGGATACCCAAGTCGACATGGGAAGGCCGGTCCGCCGATCTGCGGGTGGTGGTCGTCGCGGGCAGGGCCACCCACGTGGTCGTACGGACCAGTGGGTCCCCCATGACCAACCTCCACCTCGGTGGCACCCGGGCGGATCTCGACGCCGTCCGCGCCGCGATCCGGGCGGCCGGTGGCAGCTGGGCCACGGCTCTCGCCATCTGTGAGAAGGCGGCCGCCTGCTTCCCCGGGACCCACTGCGTGGGCGTCGATCTGCTGCCGGCCTCGAACTGGCGGCGGTTCACGGTCTGCGAGGTCAACGCCTTCGGCGACCTGCTGCCCGGCCTCACCGGGCTGCCGGGCGGCGACGCCGAAGGTCTGGACACATACGCGGCACAGCTCGCCGCCCCGCCGAGGCGCGCCACCCGTGCGACAGCCGTGGCGTCACCGTGCGGCCACCTGGCATGAGGGCCCCCGGCACGAGGTCACCTGGCACGAGGTCACCTGGCACGACGGGGACACCGGACAGGAACACACTGACCATGAACACACCGGACATGAACGGGGTCGTAGGGCAGGACGACCTGCTGCTCGTCACTCTCGACACCCTGCGCTTCGACGTGGCGCAGGAGCTCGCCGACGCCGGGCGGCTCCCGCATCTCGCCCGCCATCTGCCGGGGGGCCGCTGGGAGAAGCGGCATGCCCCCGGCAGCTTCACCTATGCCTCGCACCAGGCGATCTTCGCCGGTTTCCTGCCGACCCCCGCCTCTCCGGGCCCGCATCCGAGGCTGTTCGCCGCCCGCTTCGGAGGAAGCGAGACAACGGCAGACGGGACGTTCGTGTACGACACCCCGGACCTCGTCTCGGGCCTCGCGGCGGCCGGCTACCGCACGGTGTGCATCGGCGGAGTCGGCTTCTTCAACCAGCGGGGCGCGCTCGGCTCGGTACTGCCGGGGATGTTCCAGGAGAGCCACTGGGAACCGGAGTTCGGTGTGACCTCGCCGACCTCCTTCGAGGAGCAGATCGGCCGCGCGGAGCGGGTCATCGCCGGTCTGCCGTCCGAACAGCGGCTGTTCCTCTTCGTCAATGTGTCCGCGCTGCACCAGCCCAACTGGTTCCATCTGCCCGGCGCCACCCGGGAGACGGGCGACACGCGGGCCACACACGCCGCCGCGCTCACCCATATCGACCGCCACATCGGCCGCCTCTTCGCCGCCGCGAGCAGCCGTCGCCGCTGCTTCACCATTGTCTGTTCCGACCACGGCACCGCCTACGGCGACGACGGCTGGAGCGGTCACCGCCTGGGCCACGAGGTCGTCTGGACCGTGCCGTACGCCCATTTCTTCCTGGAACCTGGGGCCACCCGATGAGCACAGACACCGCCGGCACCACAGTCACCGGCACCACAGCCGCAAGCGGCACCACAACACCACGCCCGTACGAGAGTTATGTCTACGCCTACCCGCACAAGACGGCCTACCGCCCGCTGGAGGACCGCCCGGCGCTGGACGAGTTGTGGGCGGACGAGTGGAAGGACGCCCTCTCCCTCTATCTGCACATACCGTTCTGCGAGGTCCGCTGCGGCTTCTGCAATCTGTTCACCCGGATCGGCGCCCCCGACGAGCTGACGACGCGTTACCTCGATGCCCTCGACCGGCAGGCGACCGCCGTACGTGACGCGCTCGGCGACACCGGCCCCGTACGGTTCGCCGCCGCGGCCTTCGGCGGCGGCACCCCCACCTTCCTCGACGCCGGTGAGCTGGACCGGCTGTGCGACATCGCCGAGAAGCGGATGGGCGCCGATCTGCGGGACATCCCGCTCTCCGTCGAGACCTCCCCCGCGACGGCCACCGCCGACCGACTGGCCGTGCTCGCCGACCGGGGCGCCACCCGCCTGAGCATCGGCGTCCAGAGCTTCGTCGACACGGAGGCGAAGGCCGCTGTACGCCCGCAGCGCCGGGCCGAGGTCGAGGCCGCTCTCGGCCGCATACGCGATGCCCGGATCCCGGTCCTCAACATCGACCTCATCTACGGCATCGACGGCCAGACCGAGGAGACCTGGCGCCACTCCCTGGACGCCGCGCTCACCTGGCGGCCCGAGGAGCTCTACCTCTATCCGCTGTACATACGCCCGCTCACCGGCCTCGGACGACTCGCGGCGGGCAGCGACGCCGCCTGGGACGCCCAGCGGCTGCGGCTCTACCGGCAAGGCCGCGATCACCTGCTCTCCCACGGCTACGAGCAGGTGTCCATGCGGATGTTCCGCCGTCCGGACGCCCCGTCCCAGGAATCCGGCGGGGATGACTACGCCTGCCAGACCGACGGCATGATCGGCCTGGGCTGCGGGGCCCGCTCGTACACCTCCGCTCTGCACTACTCCTTCGACTACGCCGTCGACATGCGCGAGATACGGACCATCATCGACACCTACACGACGACGGAGGACTTCTCCCGCGCGGAAGTGGGCCGCCACATCGACGGCGACGAGGCGCGCCGCCGGCATCTCCTCCAGTCGCTCCTCCAGGCGCAGGGCATGGACGTGGCCGACTACCGCGAGCGCTTCACGACCGGCCCCGCCGAGGACTTCCCGGCCGAGCTGGCGCGGTTCGCCGCGCTGGGCTGGCTGGACGAGAGCGCGGGCCCCGGCCTGCTACGGCTCTCCCCCGAGGGGCTGGCGCATTCGGACGCACTGGGCCCCGCGCTCTTCTCCCCCGCCGTACGGGCCGCGATGGCCGCGTACGAAGTGAAGTGAGTGGCCCGTGGACCTGACGATCCTCTACCGCGGCCCGCTCGCTTCCTGCGACTACGACTGTCCGTACTGCCCGTTCGCCAAGCGGCGTGACAGCCGCGACCAACTGCGCGCCGACCGGGACGCCCTGGAGCGCTTCGCCCACTGGGCGTCGGAGCGGACGGACGACCGGCTGTCGGTGCTGTTCACCCCCTGGGGCGAGGGCCTGGTCCGCTCCTGGTACCGGCGGGCGCTCACGGAATTGTCCCAGCTGCCGCACATCCGCCGGGTGGCCATCCAGACGAATCTGAGCTGCCGCACCGACTGGCTGGCCGACGCCGATCCCGGGACCCTGGCCCTGTGGTGCACGTACCACCCGGGGCAGACCCCGTACGACCGGTTCCTCGCGAAGTGCCGGGAGCTGGCGGACCGGGGCATCCGGTTCAGCGTGGGGATTGTCGGCCTCTCCGAGCACCTGGAGCACGCCCGCCGGCTCCGTGCCGAACTGCCCGAGCACATCTATCTGTGGATCAACGCGGCCGAGGGGCACACCTATACGGACGAGGAGGCCGCCCGCTGGACCGGACTCGATCCGCTGTTCCCGTACAGCCGCCAGCCGCACCGCTCGGCCGGTCTGCCCTGCCGGACGGGCGAGTCGGTGATCTCGGTGGACGGCGAAGGTACGGTACGGCGCTGCCACTTCGTCCCCGCCGAGCTGGGCAACCTGTACGACGGATCGTACCGGCGGACGCTCGCCCCACGGGCCTGCCCGCTGGCGGTGTGCGACTGCCATATCGGCTATGTGCATCTGGAGACGCTGCCGTTGTACGACGTGTTCGCCGGAGGGGTGCTGGAGCGGATCCCGGCGGGGGCGACAGGAGCGTAGGGCGCCCCATCGCGCCCTCTCCCCCTCGTGACCGCTCACCCCCGTGAGTGTTCCAACGGCAGCAGGTCGGGCCGCTTGGCCTCCATGTGGTCGCCGGACGATTCGCCGCGCAGGCGGCGCCCGATCCAGGGCACCAGATACTCGCGTGCCCAGTGGATGTCGTCGCGCCGCACCTCCAACGTGCCGCGCGGCGCCTCGGGCGGCCATACCTGATCCGGATCGGCCGGCACATCGACGCCGAGCACCTGGGCGGCGCGCAGCGCCACTCGGGTGTGTCCCTCGGGCGACATGTGCAGCCGGTCGCCGTCCCAGGCCCGCCTGTCCTGGACGGACTTCAGCGACCAGAGGTCGAGCACCGGGCAGTTGTAACGGTCGGCGATGGACCGCGTATGGGCGGTGAACGTGGCGATTCTGCCGCGCAGGTGGCTCAGCACCGGTACGCCGCGGGTGTCGAAGCCGGTGGTGAGCATGACCGTGCCGACGCTGTTGGTGAGGTCGGCGACGGCCCGCTCGAAGCGCTCGGCGACATCGTCGGGGTCGGTGCCGGGCCGGATGATGTCGTTCCCGCCGGCACAGAACGTCACCAGGTCCGGGGCGAGTTCCCTCGCCCTCGGTATCTGCTCCGCCACGATCTGGTCGAGGAGTCGGCCGCGTACGGCGAGATTCGCGTACCGGAAATCACCGTGAACGGTGTCGGCGGCCTTTCCCGGGTCCGGCAATTGGTCGGCGAGCAGCACCGCGAGCCGGTCCGCCCAGCCGACGAAGGCCCCGTCGGGCCCTGGATCTCCCACGCCCTCCGTGAAGCTGTCACCGAGCGCCGTGTACGACCCGAATACGCCACTGTTTCTTGTTCTCGAATCGTCGTTTGCCACAGCAGGACATCCTCCACCCGGAGATGTGACCTACGCGACCGTAAGGAGGGGTTGACGTGGGGTGAGATACACCATCGGTCAATTTTCGACCAAGCGGGAATAGCGACAACAGACGCTGCCCGGCACCGAAGGTGCCGGGCAGCGCACGCCCGCGCGAAGAATACGAAGACGCGGAGGCGCGGAGAGGCGAATGACCTACCGGGTCAGACGTTGACGCCGTGCTGGCGCAGGAAGGACAGCGGGTCGATGTCCGACCCGTAGTCCGGACCGGTGCGGATCTCGAAGTGCAGGTGCGGTCCCGTGACGTTGCCGGTGGCGCCGGAGAGGCCTATCTGCTGGCCCTCGCCGACACTCTGGCCAGGGGAGACGGCGAGGGAGGACAGGTGACCGTACTGCGAGTACTTGCCGTCGTCGTGTCTGATGACGACCTCGTTGCCGTACGAACCGCCCCAGCCGGCCGAGACGACGGTGCCCGCGCCGACGGCCTTGACGGTGCTGCCCGAGGACGCCGAGAAGTCCACGCCGGTGTGGTAACCGCTGGACCAGCTGCCGCCGGACGCGCGGTACTGGGTGGTGACGGGCGCGTCGACGGGCTTGGCGAAGTCCGAACCGCTGCTCTGCGAGCCGGCGTTGGTGGCCGGAGCCTTGCGCTCGACGGCCCCGGATCCCGAGGACTTCGCGGTGGATCCGCTGGAGGACTTGGCCGGGGCCTCGGCCTTGGCCGGGGCCTCCGAGCCACCGCCGGCGGACTTCGCGCCGATGGTCAGCTTCAGACCGGGGTGGATCATCGACGGGTCGTCACCGACCACCGACCGGTTGTCGTCGTACAGCTTCTGCCAGCCACCGCTGACCTTGTGCTCGTTGGCGATCTTGGACAGGTAGTCGCCGGAGACCACGGCGTACGTCTTCGAGACCTGGGTCGCGGCCTGCTTCGCGCCCCCCTGCGCCTGCACGGCGGAGACATTGCGGGCGGTGTTCTCGGGGGTGGACGCGGGGGCCGGCGCGGCCTTTTCAGCGGCGTGCGCGCCGGTGGCACCGATGAGCGGGAGCGCGATGGCCGCGCCGCCCGTACCGGCGGCGATGAATCCGCGTGAGATCGGGTTGGCCTTGGGACGGCGGTGCTTACCCTTCGCGGGCATGGCGAATTCCTCTCCGGCGCCTACGAGGTGAGCTGTCGGGTTCGGGCTGGAGATGCCCGGCCGCGTCTGGCACGCGACTTAACCCCAAGCCGTCCGTGGCTACGGAACGGCGTACTACCTGGGTCCCCCGCTCCTGCCACGCGTGGATGGGTGGATAAGAATTCCGGGCGGCGGCAGGATTCGGCGTTCCGCTCGGATTGAAAGTGAACGTAAGCGAGTCGGACGGCCGTAACAAGCAGATCTTTCCCGGCGGCCGAACGCGCTGCGTCATTACCCGTGCCCGCCGGTGACACTGCGTGGATTACCGATCTTCCCCGCCCGTGTGACACGGCAATTCGCATTCACGGCGCCACCACGGAACGTCACAGATATGATCCTGCTCACGAGTAGGGGGTCATCTCCCCCACGAGTGGGGCATGTTGTGCGGAATTTACCAATACGGACAGATCGGGATATGGGTGAACTCCAGTCGCCCTGACCATCACCGACCGGCACATCCGAATCCCGCCATTGAACCGATTACCCCTGGTACAGATGTCATAGAGTCAGGAAGTCATACGGTCAGGAAGCTAGGGTCAGGATTCGGTGTCGTCGGCGAGCAGCGCCGACGGCGGACACGGAGGAGCAGGCCGTGACGCAGAAGGTGCCGCGGGTCCCGTCGACGGAGCCCGAGCTGACCGGAGTGCGCAACTTCCGGGATGTGGGCGGACTTCCGACCACGGACGGCCGGCAGGTGCGGTACGGCACACTCTTCCGCAGTGGCCATCTCGCGAACGCCACCGCGACCGACTCGGCCTTCCTCTCCACCCTCGGCCTGCACACGATCTTCGACTTCCGCAACTCCGCCGATCTGAAGCTGGACGGCGCGGATGTGGAACTGGCGGGCGTACGCCATGTGAACATCCCGCTCTCCGACCCGGCCGACGGCGCCGAGTTCTGGCGGATGATCCGGCACGGCGACCTGGAGCAGCTGCACTCGATCCTCGCCGAGGGCAAGGCCGCCGCCCGGATGACCAACTCGTACCGCTCGATCATCGCGGACCGCACCGCCGAGCACAGCCGTGTCCTGCACGCTCTCGCCGAGGACAGCGTCCCCGCTCTCATGCACTGCGCGGCGGGCAAGGACCGGGCGGGGCTCTCCGTCGCGGTGTCCCTGCTGGCGGTCGGCGTCGAGCCCGAGGCGATCGAGGCGGACTACCTGAAGTCGAACGATCCACACCGCCGTTACCGGATCGTCCGCAGCGACACGTCACCCGCGGGGACCTCGCCGGAGGTGATGGAGCTGCTCGGCCCGCTCTTCGACGCCCGCGCCGAGTACCTCGCCGCGGCCTTCGAGACCATCGAGAAGATCTGGGGCGGCACCGACCGCTATCTGTCCGAGGGGCTGGGGCTCGCCCCGGAGACCCGTGAGCGGCTGCGCGCCCGCCTCCTCGACGAAGGCTGACCCTCACCGAGCCGTGAGGCACGTCCGGGCCCGCGAAGATCCGGATCAGCGGCCCTCCGCTCCCACGGTGAAGAGCAGATAGAGGAAGCCCGCGAAGAGATGGCCGGCCACCAGATAGGCGAAGAGCCTGATGACCAGCCCCCGGGGAAACGACTTCTCCTCATCCATCACCTGCTCCGGGCGCCCCACCGCCTCGGCCGGCCCTTGAGCCGAGCGTCCTGAATCGAGTACGTCGTCCGCGTTGTCCGTCATGGTGACAGGCCTTTCTCCGGAAGATCAGCTGCGAAGAGCCCCGCTGCCGAAGCACAGCTCGGCGGCGGGGCTCTGCAGCAAGGTGTGGACAAAAAGCAGCTCGGTCCCGTCGGGTCCGTCCGCCGCGATCCGGTGCGGGGTGAGCGAGTCGAAGTGCGCGCTGTCCCCTTGATCGAGCAGATGCACGGCGTCCCCGAGATTCAGCCGCAGCCGCCCGTCGAGGACATAGAGCCATTCCTCACCGGGGTGTACGCGGACGAGGTCGCCCTGTACCCCGTACGGCACCTGGAGCCGCAGGGGCTGCATGGCCCGACCCGGCCCGCCCGCCTGGTGGTATGTCCAGCCACCGGCCTCGACGGGCTCCGTCCGGCCGGCCCGGACGATGGGTTCGCGCTCCGGCGGCGTCTCACCGAGCAGTTCGGAGATGGTCGTACCGTAGATGCGGGCCAGGCCCAGCAGCATCGGCAGGGACGGCTGGCGGCGGCCCGTCTCCAGGCGGGACAGGTGAGCCGGGGAAAGCCCCGCCCGCCGGGCGGCGGCCTCCAGAGTGAGCCGACGGCTGCGGCGCAGCTCGCGCAGGCGTGGCGCGACATCGGGCAGCTGTCCGGGCAGCTCGTCGGCTGCCTCTCCACCGGGAAGAGTGGTCATACCCCCATTGCGCCAGGATCTTTCCCCTGGGGCAAGTTTCTTACCCCAGGGGCAAAAAGACCCGCGGATCCCCGCGGACCCGCGGATCCCCGCTAGCGGTTGGCCACAGCCTGCTTCACCAGTGTCCTGCCGAAGTCCCACATCAGCCCGCCGCCTCCGTGAGCATCGTCCATGACCGCCGTGAAGGCGTCCACGAAACGCTCGACCTCCTGTTCGCCGATGGTCAGCGGCGGAATCAGCTTGATCACCTCCAGATGGTCGCCGGAGACCTGGGTGAGGATGCGGTGCTTCTGGAGCAGGGGTACGACCACCATCTGGGCGAAGAGCCCCTTGCGCGCCGCCTGGAGCATCGTCCAACGGCTGCGCAGCTTGATCGAGTTCGGCCGGCCGAACTCGATGCCGATCATCAGGCCCCGGCCCCGTACCTCGTGCAGCAGCTCGTAGCGGTCCACCAGCGCGGCCAGCCGCGACCTGAGCAGATCGCCGGTCACCCGCGCGTTGGCGACGGTCTTCTCGTTCTCCATCACCGACAGGACGGCCAGGCCCGCCGCCATGGCCTGGGCGTTGGATCCGAAGCTCGCCGAGTGGACCAGCACCCGGTCCATCGAGGAGTAGACCTTCTTGAAGATCCAGTCCTTGCCGAGGGTCGCGCCGACGGGCACATAACCGCCGGAGAGCGCCTTCGCCACACAGACGAGATCCGGCTCCACGCCCTCCTCGTGCTGGTACGCGTAGAAGTCGCCGGTCCTGCCGAGGCCGGTCTGCACCTCGTCCGCGATGAGCAACGCCTTGTGCCGGTGGAGCAGTTCCTGAGCCCGGCGCAGAAAGCCGGGCGGGCTCTCGTGCACCCCCTTGCCCTGGATCGGCTCGATGACGAACCCGGCGACATCGCCGCGCTTCAACTCCCTCTCCAGCGCGTCGAGATCGCCGAGTCCGATCGCGGTGTCGGGCAGCAGCGGCGCGAACCCGTCCCGGAAGCCGTCCTCGCCGTTGACCGACAGCGAGCCGGTGGTCAGTCCGTGGAAGGCGTGCGAGCAGTACAGGATCCTTGTTCTCCCGGTCGCGTACCGGGCGAATTTCAGGGCCGTCTCGACCGCTTCCGTACCACTGTTCCCGAAGAACACCCGGTCCAGATGCGGGCTGTGGACCAGCAGCCGCTCGGCGAGCAGTCCGGGCAGTGGCTGGCAGTCGAAGCGGGTGAGGTCGGCGAGCGAGGCGTCGAGGACGTCGTGGAGCGCCTTGCGTACGACGGGGTGGTGCCGGCCCAGACCCATCACACCGAAGCCCGCCAGCATGTCCAGATAGTCGTTGCCGTCGGCGTCCCAGAAGTAGGCGCCCTCGGCCCGCTCGTAGACCCGGTCGAAGCCGATGGTGTGCAGCATGCGCGGGAGCTGGTGGTTGAGGTGCTTGGTGTGCAGCTCGTAGCGCTCGGCGCCGCGCTCCGCGAGCAGCCGGCCGAGGTCGAAGCTCGCCGGCTCCCCGAGCCGGCCGGGCCCCTCGGACTCCTTGGCCCGAGGGGGCTCCATGGGCTTGGTCATTGCCTGTTCTCCTTGTGTGCGAGTGCGGCGCCGATCTGCCCCGCGATCTCCACCGGAGTGAGGCCGATGTCGGCCAGCACCTCGCTCCGTTTGGCATGGGCCAGGAACTGCTCGGGAATGCCGTACGTCCGCAGGGGTACGTCCACCCCCGCGTCCCGCAGCGAGCGGCCGACGGCCGAACCCACCCCGCCGCTGCGGCTGTTGTCCTCGGCGACCGCGACCAGACGGTGCGAGGCGGCGAGCGGCGCGAGCTGTTCGTCGACGGGCTTGACCCAGCGCGGGTCGACCACGGTGCAGCGGATACCGGCGCCCGCGAGCAGCTCCGCCGCCGAGAGACAGACGGTCGCGAGGGCCCCCACCGATACGAGCAGCACGTCCGCGTCATCCGCGCGGTGCAGGACGTCCATCCCGCCCACGCGCCCCACGGCCGGGACGGTTGTCCCCGCCGACTCCTTGGGATAACGCACGACGGTCGGCGCGTCGTCCACGTCCACGGCCTCGCGCAGCTGGGCCCGCAGCTGTCCGGCGTCGCGTGGCGCGGCGATGCGCAGGCCCGGCACGCACTGCAGGACCGACATGTCCCACATGCCGTTGTGGGACGGCCCGTCGGTGCCGGTGACCCCGGCCCGGTCCAGTACGAAGGTGACCGCGCACCGGTGCAGGGCGACATCCATCAGCAGCTGGTCGAAGGCACGGTTCAGGAAGGTGGCGTAGACGGCGACGACGGGATGCAGCCCGCCGGTGGCGAGTCCGGCGGCGGAGACCGCCGCGTGCTGCTCGGCGATGCCGACATCCCAGATCCGGTCGGGGAAGCGTTCGGCGAACCGCGTGAGTCCCACGGGGTGCAGCATCGCCGCCGTGATCGCCACGACGTCCGGCCGCTCCTGACCGATCGCGACGATCTCGTCGCCGAAGACCGAGGTCCAGGACGGACCGGCGGCCGGTACGAGGGGCTCGCAGGTCAGCGGATCCATCGCGCCGACGGTGTGGAAGCGGTCCGCCTCGTCCTGAAGCGCCGGCGGGTAGCCGCGGCCCTTCTGCGTCAGACAGTGCACGAGCACGGGCCCGTGGAAGCGTTTCGCCTTGCCGAGCGCCGACACCACGGCCGCGATGTCGTGTCCGTCCACCGGCCCGACGTATTTGAGACCGAGGTCCTCGAACATGCCCTGCGGTGCGAAGGCGTCCTTGAACCCCTTCTTGGCGCCGTGCAGCGACCCGTACAGCGGCCGTCCGACGACGGGCGTCTGCTGGAGGACGTCCTTGCCCCAGGCCAGGAACTTCTCGTAGCCGTCGGTGGTGCGCAACGTGGCGAGGTGGTCGGCCAGTCCTCCTGTTGTCGGCCCGTAGGACCGTTCGTTGTCGTTGACCACGATGATCAGCGGACGGTCCTTGGCCGCGGCGATGTTGTTGAGGGCCTCCCAGGCCATACCGCCGGTCAGGGCCCCGTCCCCGATGACCGCGACGACGTGGTTGTCCCGGCCGCGTACGTCTCTGGCCTTGGCCAGTCCGTCGGCCCAGCCGAGCACGGTCGAGGCGTGCGAGTTCTCGATGACGTCGTGCTCGGACTCCTCGCGGGAGGGATAGCCGGCGAGGCCGCCCTTGCCGCGCAGCTTGGAGAAGTCCTGTCTGCCGGTGAGGAGTTTGTGGACATAGCTCTGGTGGCCGGTGTCCCACAGAATGCGGTCGACGGGTGAGTCGAAGGCCTGGTGCAGCGCGACGGTCAGTTCCACCACGCCCAGGTTGGGCCCGAGATGACCACCGGTTCTGGCCACTGCCCGGACCAGGAACTCCCTGATGTCCTCGGCCAGTTCGTCGAGTTCGCCTGTCGTCAGCGCCTTGAGATCGCTCGGTCCCCGGATGTACTCCAAGACAGACACGCTCGGGCCCCTCTCAGATCCTGCTCGGCTCGGATTACGTTCACCCGCCCCAGGGGCCCGGCCGCGTCGCCATCGGCCGGGCCCCTGGGGTCACTTCGCTCCGGCGACCGTCTCGCGTACGGCACGCAGGGACTCCTTGAGCGAGCCCATCGTGGCGAGGACGGCGGTCGGCTCGTAGCCGCAGTGCGCCATGCAGTTGGCGCAGCGCTCGTCCTTCCCGCGGCCGTACTTGTCCCAGTCGGTGTCCTCGATGAGTTCCCGGTACGTCGGCACATACCCGTCGCTCATCAGATAGCAGGGGCGCTGCCAGCCGAAGAGCGAGTAGTTGGGGATGGCCCATGCCGTGCACGCGAAGTCGGCCTTGCCTTCGAGGAAGTCCAGGAAGAGCGGCGAGTGGTTGAGGCGCCAGCGCGCCCGGTTGCCGCCGGAGAACGCCTTCTTGAACAGTTCCCTGGTCTGCTCGACGCCCAGGAAGTGCTCCTGGTCGGGAGCCTTCTCGTAGGCGTAGGCGGGCGAGATCATCATCTCGTCCACCTTCAGCTCGTCATTGAGGAAGTTCAGCACCTCGACAATGGTCTGGGGGGTGTCCGTGTTGAAGAAGGTGGAATTGGTGGTCACCCGGAAGCCGCGCCGTTTGGCGTCCTTGATGGCCGCCACCGCCTCGTCGAACACCCCTTCCTTCGCGACGGACTCGTCATGGCGCTCCCGCAGCCCGTCGATGTGGACGGCGAAGGCGAAGTACGGCGACGGGGTGAATTTCTCGATCTTCTTCCGCAGCAGCACGGCATTGGTGCAGAGGAAGACGTACTTCTTCCGTGCTACCAA
This sequence comes from Streptomyces sp. NPDC088116, assembly GCF_044741745.1. Taxonomy (NCBI): domain Bacteria; kingdom Bacillati; phylum Actinomycetota; class Actinomycetes; order Kitasatosporales; family Streptomycetaceae; genus Streptomyces; species Streptomyces sp. NPDC088116. Next base: position 37,626 of record NZ_JBIUTF010000004.1, read on the forward strand.
CTGCCTCACGATCTCATCGATCTGAGGATGCATCAGCGGCTCGCCACCGGCGATGGAGACCATGGGCGCCCCCGATTCCAGTACCGCGCCGACGGCCTGGGCCACGGGCATGCGCTGCTTCAGAACGCCGGCCGGGTGCTGGATCTTTCCGCAGCCCTCACATTTCAGATTGCAGGCGAACAGAGGTTCCAGCTCAACAATCAGTGGAAACTTCTGACGCTTGCGGAGCTTCTGTTCGAAGAGGTACGTCCCGACCCTGATGGTCTGACGAAGCGGCATGGCCATCTAGCTCACCTCCTGGGGAGCAGCGAAGAACGGTGCCATTCATAGAATGCTGGTAGCACGGCACGGAGGACACGGAAAGCCGATATTCCACCGCGCACTGTGCCAATACGGACGAGCTCATGCTCTGGAGCGTCCACGACCACCCGGACGGCCGCAACCGGGCGAGGCCCGGCGCGCAGAGCACTCCGGAGTGTCGCGGCGGATTCCATGTCCACCGCGATCGCCCCGGTGGTACGCAGTCCGACCCGTTCCTGACCGCGTACGACGTGGTCGGAGCCGGTCAGCGGACCGGTGTGGACGGTGCGGCCCGGCACGGCCCGCCTCAGCGCGTCGACGAGCAGCCCGGTGTCCGTACAGGGCGTTGAGCCGTCCGGGCCCCGGGTCTCGTCGGCGACGATCAGGTCACCCGGATGCATCCCCGGGGTGAGCCCGGCGCAGAATCCGGACGCGATGACGGGCGCGCCCCCGGCTCCGGGCTCGGCGAGCGCCCGTGTCACGGCGCGCTCGGCGTTCCTGGGGCCCATGCCCGTACGCAGGACGGTCACCGGCCCCGCCGCGTCGCCGCGCGCGCGTCCGCCGCGCAGCGCGAGCCGCTCGATGCCCAGCGCGCAGGCGATCAGCAACGGGGCCGAAGGACCGGACGGCGCCGGGGACCGGCCCATCAGACCCCCTTGCGGCTGCCCGCACGTGCGGTGAGGGGACCGGGCTCCCCGTGGACGTACCGGCCGAGCGCGGTGAGCGGGAAGACCTGCCGGTAGAGGTGGTAGTTGATGGAGAAGTCCCAGGGGAAGCCGGTACCGGTGAAGTGCGGCTCGTCCCAGGAGCCGTCCGCCCGCTGGGCGCCGGCGAGCCAGGCGACGCCCCGCTCGACGGCCTTGCTGTCCCGCTCCCCGGCGGCGAGCAGCCCGAGCAGCGCCCAGGCGGTCTGGGAGGCGGTGGTGGCACCGCGCCCGATCCACGCCTCTTCGCGGTACGAGCGCAGGTCCTCGCCCCAGCCTCCGTCGTCGTTCTGTACCGACTTGAGCCAGGAGACCGCACGGCGGATCGCGGGGTGGGAGAGGGGCAGCCCGGCCGCGGTGAGCGCGGGTACCACCGCGCCTGTGCCGTATACGTAGTTGACTCCCCAGCGGCCGAACCAGGCGCCGTTGGGCTCCTGTTCGGCGAGGAGCCATTCGATCCCCCGCCTGGTGCCGGGGAGATGGGCCTTGCCCTCGTAGGCGAGCATCTCGACGACGTGCGCGGTGACATCGGCGGACGGCGGGTCGATGACCTCGCCGAAGTCGCAGAAGGGCAGCCGGTTGGGGAACGGACTGGTGTTGTCGGCGTCGAAGGCGCCCCAGGCCCCGTTCCGCGACTGCATGCCCATGTTCCACCGGACACCGCGCTCGATGGCCGCGTCGAGTCGCTCGGGGTCGGGATGGGCCACCCGGCGCAGCGCGAGAATGACCTCGGCTGTATCGTCGATGTCCGGGTAGTTGTCGTTGTCGAATTCGAACGCCCAGCCGCCCGGGATGAGTCCAGGCCTGCGTACGTCCCAGTCACCGGGGCGGACGATCTGCTCCCCGAGCATCCAGTCGGCGGCTCTGACCAGGGCCGGATGGTCCGGGCTCAGGCCCGCGTCGGCGAGTGCGATGGTGGCGAGGCAGGTGTCCCAGACCGGGGACTGACAGGCTTCGATCATCCGGGCGCCGTCCTCGCGCCAGATGGCGAAGCGGTCCAGCGATTCGAGACCGGCGCGCATGATCGGATGGTCGAGGTCGTATCCGAGCAGGTGCAGGGCGATCACGGAGTAGACGGCGGGGGGCTGGATCCCGCCCCAGCAGCCGTCGTTCTCCTGCCGCTCGATGATCCAGCGCGCGGCCGCGTTCATCGCGGCACGGCGAAGTCTTCGTGGTGCGATCTTCTGGTAGGCGTGCAGGGCCTTGTCGAGGCGCTGGAAGACGCCGTTCCAACTGCTCAGCGGCGCGGGCGCCTTGGCCGGGTTCGGATCGGCCGCGTCGGAGTGCAGCTCGTCGAGCGCGAAGGGAGCGGGCCGTACGGGCCGCTTCGCCGAGACGATGGTCAGCGGTACGACCGTCTGCCGCGCCCAGCAGCCGAAGTCGTAGATGTTGAGCGGGAACCACTTGGGCAGGAAGATCAGTTCGGGCGGCAGCTCGGGGAGGTCGTCCCATCTCCACCAGCCGAAGAGGGCGAGCCACAACCGGGTGAAGACCCTGCTCCCGGCGATGCCCCCCTGCTCGCGCACCCATCGGGAGGCGCGCGCCATGTGCGGCTCCTCGGGGCGGTCTCCGGCCAGCCGCAGAGCGACGTACGCCTCGATGGTGGTGGAGAGTTCGGCGGGGCCTCCGTGGAAGGTGGCCCAGGTTCCGTCCGGGCGCTGCTCGCCGCGGATGAAGAGGGCCGCGGCTTCGGTGGTACGGGTGTCCTGGACGCCGAGGAATTGACGGAGCAGCAGGTCCTCGGCGTCCATCGTCACATTGGTGGCCAGGTCGCCCTTCCACCAGCCCTGGGGGTCCTGCCTGCCGAGCAGATGCTCGACTGATCGTGCGGTGGCCCGCTCGGCGGCGACCCGGAGGTCACCGTCGAGGACGGGCGTCGTATCGGTCGGTCCGCTGGCCGAGGCTGCGCGGGGTCCCATGGCCCCGGTGCTTCCGTCGGTCGTCGCTGTCATGGCTTCCCCTTCGTGCAGTGGTGTGCTTCTGCTGTGCCTGGGGTCTCCGTCGTCCGGCGCCCTGGGGCCCGTCCGGCGGATGTTCGCGGGACAGGCCCTGAGGCTGTGGACGGCGACTGCGGTTATATGGGAATGGTGATCATCTCTTTCGGACGACGACGAAGTCCGCGAGCGCGGTGAGCTGCGCCCGGACCTGTTCCGACATATCCACGCCGTCCAGGGCCTCGATCGCGATGGTGTGCTGCCTGCGGGCCTCCTGGGAGGTCCACTCCCGGCCGCCCGCCTCCTCGATCAGCGCCGCCCTGGTGGCGAACTCCTCCTCCGAGAAACTCTCGAAATCACTGCTCTTGGCATCGGCGGCGAGAAGCTCACCGAGCCGTTCCGAGGCCGGACCGCCCGCGTCGAGCGCGGCGACGACCGGCAGGGACTTCTTGCGCTGGCGCAGGTCGCTCCAGGTCTGCTTGCCGGTGGCCTCCGGGTCGCCCCAGATGCCGAGCAGATCGTCGACGGCCTGGAAGGCGAGGCCGAGGTGGTGGCCGTACGACTCCAGCGTGTCGGCCGTACGGTCGTCGGCGCCGCCGAGGACGGCGCCGATGGAGACGGCGCAGGCGAGCAGGGCGCCGGTCTTGTTGCCCTCCATCTCCAGACACTCCTCGACGGTGACCCGTTCGCGGTGCTCGTAGGAGATGTCCTGCGCCTGGCCGTCGATCAGCTTGCGGGTGGCGGCGGTCAGCCGGCGGGTCGCGCGGCCCGCCTCCGGGGTACCGATCTCCAGCAGCACCTCGTTGGCGAGCGCGAAGAGGGCGTCGCCGACGAGGATCGCCTGAGCCGGGCCGTGCACCTTCCAGACGGTGTCGCGGTGGCGGCGCTGCTCGTCACCGTCCATCAGGTCGTCGTGCAGCAGCGAGAAATTGTGGACCAGTTCCACGGCGACCGCGCCGGGGATCCCCTTCTCGGGGGCCGCGCCCGCCGCCTCCGCGGAGAGCAGCGCGAGCGCCGGGCGTACCGCCTTGCCGCCATCGCCGTGGGACGGCCGTCCTTCGGCGTCGATCCAGCCGAAGTGGTAGGCGGCGATGGTGTCCATGGGCGTCGCGAGCCGGTCGATGGCGGCGCGCAGCACCGGCGTCGACAGGGCCCGCCCGCGCTCCAGCAACTCGTGGACGTCCGCGGTGTCGACAGCCGGATTCGCGGGGGGCACAGTCGGCACGGTCTCTCCTCTTGTTCCAGTACTCATCGGTGCAGTACTCGGGCTCATGCCGCCTCCTGCAAGGGGTGTTCATGCCGGTGGCCCATCTCGGAGAGTGCGGCGCCCGCGGCGCTGAATCCGCTTCTCACCGCGCCCTCCATGGTCGCGGGCCAGCCGGTGGCGGTCCATGCGCCGGCCAGGAAGAGGCCGGGGAGGCGGGTACGGGCAGTGGGGCGCAGCCGGCCCACTCCGGGAGCGGGCGCGAAGGTCGCCGTCCGTTCGCGGGTGACGAAGAAGTCCCGTACCTCCGCGCCACGGGTGGCGGGCAGGAGGCGTTCCAGTTCGGGGAGGTAGCGCTCGCGCAGTTCGGAGACGGGCGAGTCGATCTCGTCCTCGGCGGCCGACTGGGAGAGCGCCAGATACTGGCCCCGCGTGAGCCCGGAGGCGTCGGTGCGGTCGAAGACCCACTGGACCGGGCTGCCGAGTGCCGCGAAGAAGGGCCGCCGCAGCACTTTCCGGCCGTACACGACATGGACGTTGAGGATCGGCGCGGTGCCGATGTCCAGCAGCCGGTCGGGGTCGTCGAGCGCGCCCGGGGGCAGCAGGGCGTGGGTCTCGCGCTGGGGTACGGCGAGGACGACGGTGTCCGCGTCGAGCCGCTCACCGTCCACGTCCACGTGCCAGCCGCCGTCCTCGGCGCGGGAGAGGGAGCTGACGCGGGTCCGCAGTTCGGTGCGTACGCCGGCGGAGTCGAGGGCTTTGCGCGCCAGGTCGTCGTGCAGGTCGCCGAGCGGGACGTGCGACCAGCCGATGTCGGCGGCGGCGGGCTCGGACAGCAGTCCGGTCTTGAAGACCATGGCGGCGAGCCCCATGGAGGCATGCGGCGCGGTGGCGTTGAGCGTGGCCACACCGACCAGGTCCCAGAGCGCCTCGATGGTCCGCGGCGACTGCCCGTGCCGGCCCAGCCAGGTCGCGAAGTCGATGCCGTCCAGGGCGGGATCGGCCGGGTCGAGCCGCTTCAGGGCGAGCGCCGCACGCCCGACGGACGCGCGCTCGGCGAGCGAGAGATGCGGGTACGCGGCGAGTCCGGCGGCGAGATGCAGCGGTACGGGCAGGCCGTTGCGGCGGATCCTGCCCAGCCGCGGCCCCCGTGCCCGGCCGACGTCGAGCACGGGCACGTCGAGGCGGTCCTGGAGCGGCGCGAGCGCGGCGCCGTCCACCCGGTCCAGGAACCAGCGGTACGCCGTGCAGCAGCGCAGATACACATGCTGCCCGTTGTCGACGGTGAGGTCGCCGCGGCGGAACGAGAAGGCGAGACCGCCGAGCCGCGGCCGCCCCTCGAGGAGCGTCACCCGCAGTCCGGCGTCGGCGAGCTGAAGGGCGGCGGTGGTCCCGGCGAGCCCTCCGCCCACCACTACGGCGCGCCGGGAGCGCGTGCCGTCGTCCGTCGTCATGCGTGCCCCCCTGTGACCGTCTCAGTGAGGGACGCGTCGTCGCGGCGCGAGGTTGCGAGTTCCAGGTCCGCGGACGTTTCCGTGATCGTCGCGAGGGGGCCGGGCCGCATCAGCCGCGCCTCCTGACGGTCTGCCGGGAGATCTGCCGGGCGTCGAGCCCGGAGAGCCCGCGCACGGCGACGTACGCCTTCTCCCGTCCGGGCAGCGAGACCCGGCCGCGCAGGACGGCCTCGGGGTCGCGTTCGATGCGGTCGAGCAGCCTGCGGTAGATGCCGGCCATGGCGGCGGTGCAGGCGCCGCTGCGCCGGTCGAGCATGGGCAGCAGGCGCAGGCCCTCGGCGAACAGCGCGCGGGCGCGGCGGACCTCGAAGTGCACGAGACCGGCGAAGTCGGCGCCCTTGGGCGGGGTGGCGCTGTGGAAGCCGTCGGAGCAGCCGAACTTGGCGAGGTCGTCGGCGGGCAGGTACGTACGGCCGTTGCCCGCGTCCTCCCGTACGTCCCTGAGGATATTGGTCAGCTGGAGGGCGAGCCCCAGGGTGTCGGCGTATTCGGAGGCGCGCTCCGCGCCCGGGACGCCCGGCGCGGTGCCGAACACCCCGAGCGACACCCGCCCGATGGCGCCCGCGACACACCGGCAGTAGACCTTCAGGTCGTCCCAGGTCTCGTAGGTGTCGCCCCGTACGTCCATCAGGACGCCGTCGATCAGTTCGTCGAGTCCGCCGATCGGGATGGGGAAGCGGCGTGCCGCGTCCGCGAGCGCGACCGCGACGGGGTCGGTGTCGTCCTCGTCCACGCCGCCGTCCCTGACCCTGTCCAGGAGGGTGCGGGTCTCGTCGAGCCGTGCCTGCTTGATCTCCGGCGCGAGCGTGCCGTCGCCGATGTCGTCCACGCGCCGCGCGAGGGCGTACATCGCGGACAATGCCTGCCGCTTCTCGGTCGGCAGCAGTCTGATGCCATAGGCGAAATTACGGGCCTGCTGCCCGGTGACGGCCTCGCAGTAGCTGTAGGCCGCCGATACCGGCGCGGACATGGGCGTCTGTCCCTCCACGTTCCGGCTCACCCCTCTCTGTGCGCACTTCGCAAGACAGCTCCCACTTCGCGCAGCAGACGTGCCTTGGTGGGTTTGGGCGGCCCGGGGAGCACATCGTGCCCGGCGGCCGCGATCGAAGCGAGGGCGGCGCGCCCTCCGGCCACGAATCCGGCGAGGAGCAACCGGAGCCTGCCGTGGACGCTGCCCACCAGCAGGGTGCCCTCGTCCAGCAGCAGGCGGGCCCGTTCGGCTTCGTAGGCGATCAGGGAGCGCACCGCCGCGCCCCCGGTGGGAGCTGCCAGCTCGGCCTCGGTGACATGGAACCGCTTCATGTCCTCGGCCGGCAGATAGACCCGGTCACGGCCGAGGTCCTCGGTCACGTCCTGGAGGTGCTCGACGATCTGGAGCGCCGTGCAGACCGCGTCGGAGCGGCGGACGCGCTCGGGGCTCGCGGTGCCGGTGAGCTGGAGGACGAGACGGCCGACGGGGTTGGCGGACAGCTCGCAGTAGGCGAGGAGATCGTCGTAGGTCTCGTAGCGCCGTACGAGCTGGTCCTGGCGGTTGGCCGCGATCAGTCCGAGGAACGGCTCGGGGGTGAGCGAGCGGCGCCGTACGGTCGGCGTCAGCGCACGCAGCAAAGGGTGGCCGGGAGGGGGTCCCGCCGGATCGAAGACCCGATGCAGATCGGCCTCGAAGGCGTCCAGCATGGCGAGACGGTCGTCGGCCTGTCCTGGATCGACGCCCAGGTGGCGGGCGTCGTCGCCGCCGGGGGTGAGATCGCCGTCGCCGATGTCGTCGACGAGTCGGGCGTAGCCGTAGACGGCCATCAGATCATCGCGCCAGGCGCGCGGCAGGAAGAAAGGGGCGACCGGGAAATTCTCGTCCGCGGCCTTGTCCAGCGTCATGCGCGAGGACTCGTCGGAACGTACCTGCGGGGCGCCCGTCACTGCGTGCTACCCGGCACGGGGACGGCGGAATCCTCGCGGAGCTGGAGATTTCCCGTCATTGCCGTCACATCTCCCGTTCTACACTGCCGATCCAATACATCCCTTTTCGGACACGCCGCCCGCCCTCCCCAGTACCGGAGGCTGTAGGGCAGGCGGACTGCCAGGGGGGATCGCCTCACGTGCCGCGAATCAGCATCACCACAGCTTACGTTGTGCAGGGTGGCCAGAGACTGCGGGGTGTTGTGCGCATTACGAGAACATCGCATGACGCGCCAACCGTCCCCCGGCGCACCGGACTTGACCGATACTTGACGATCGGCCGCCGGTGATCGCGCGAGGACCCACGGCAAAGCCCCCGCCGGATCGTTCCGGCGGGGGCCACGACCGGGGCTACTTGCCGGTCTCCTTCTCGTACGCCTTGATGACCTCGTCGGTCGGGCCGTCCATCAGCAGCTCGCCCTTCTCCAGCCACAGCACCCGGTCGCAGGTGTCCCTGATCGACTTGTTGCTGTGACTGACCAGAAAGACCGTGCCTGCCTCCTTGCGCAGTTCACGGATCCGCTGCTCGGAGCGGATCTGGAACTTGCGGTCACCGGTGGCCAGTGCCTCGTCGATCATCAGGACGTCGTGGTCCTTCGCCGCGGCGATGGAGAACCGGAGCCTGGCGGCCATACCGGAGGAGTAGGTCCTCATCGGCAGCGTGATGAAGTCGCCCTTCTCGTTGATGCCGGAGAAGTCGACGATCGACTGGTAACGCTCGCGGATCTGCTCGCGTGTCATACCCATGGCCAGGCCGCCGAGGATGACATTGCGTTCGCCGGTCAGGTCGTTCATCAACGCGGCGTTGACGCCCAGCAACGAGGGCTGACCGTCGGTGAAGACCTTGCCGCTCTCCGCGGGCAGCAGACCCGCGATGGCGCGCAGCAGCGTCGACTTGCCGGAACCGTTGGTGCCGATCAGGCCGATCGCCTCGCCTCGGTACGCGGTGAAGGTCACGCCCCGTACCGCGTGGACCTTGCGTACGCCCCGCGACTCCCCCTTGTCGCGCCGGAGTATGCGGCTCAGCGCCGCGGTGGCGCTGCCCCTGCCGCCGCCACCGCCGTTGACGCGGTACACGATGTGCACATCGTCGGCGATGACCGTGGGGATGCGTCCCTGATTCTTGTCCTCAGCCACGGCCGTACCGCTCCTCAGCCTTCCAGAAGTACACGAATCCGACGGCGGCCACGAGTACGGCCCACGCCAGCGCGACGAGCCAGACATGCGCGGGCAGGTTCTCCGAGCCGTAACCGTCGATCAGCGCGAACCGGACCAGGTCCATGTAGATCGCGGCCGGGTTGTACTGGAGCACGTCGGAGATCCAGGCCGGCTTGTCCTTGAGCATCAGCGGGATGGAGAACATCACGCCCGAGGCGTACATCCAGGTACGCATCACGAACGGCATCAGCTGGGCGAGGTCGGGGGTCTTGCTCCCCAACCGCGCCATGATCAGCGCCAGACCGGTGTTGAACAGGAACTGGAGCACCAGCGCGGGCAGCACCAGCAGCCAGCTCAGGGTCGGGTAACTGCCGAAGATGACCGCCACGCTGACCAGCACGACCATGGAGTACAGGAGTTGCTGGAGCTGCTGGAGGGAGAAGGAGATCGGCAGCGACGCCCGGGGGAAGTGCAGGGCGCGCACCAGGCCCAAGTTGCCGGAGATGGCGCGGACACCGGCCATCACCGAGCTCTGGGTGAAGGTGAAGACGAAGACCCCGGTGACCAGGAACGGGACGAAGACCTCCTGGGGGATGCCCCGCTTGGTCTGGAGGATCAGCCCGAAGATCAGGTAGTAGACGGCCGCGTTCAGCAGCGGTGTCGCCACCTGCCAGAGCTGGCCCAGCTTCGCCTGGCTGTACTGGGCCGTGAGCTTCGCCTGGGAGAAGGCCAGGATGAAGTGCCGACGGCCCCACAGCTGTCGGACGTAGTCGCGCAGCCCTGGCCGGGCTCCGCTCACCGACAGGCCGTACTTGGCGGCGAGGTCGGCCGTCGGCAGACCGTCGTCGGGCGACGGAGGGGTGCTCACAGCGATCGCACCCTCATGGGTTGTGTCACTCACAAGTTGAAACTTTCGTGTTCAAGATGCGCAGCCGGTCGGGCGCAGGCGTGGACGGCCCGGCCCCGGGAGTACGCCCGATGCTCTCAGAACCGAGCTTGTCAGATGACAGGCGGTCGGCCCAGCCGGGTCAGCCGCCATACCGTACGCCACTTCATGGGGTGACGGGGACCACAGGGGGTCGCCCAGCCTTCCCGGAACCCGCCGAGCCACGCCTTGAGCGCGGGCGCGGAGGGGCGCCGGACCAGGGTGAGCAGCAGCCACACCCCGAGATAGAGCGGGACGAAGGGCGCGGGGAGATTACGGCGGGCCAGCCAGACCCGGTTACGGGCCACCATGCGGTGGTAGACCGCGTGCCGGGACGGGGGCATCGTCGGGTGGTTGAGCACCATGTCGGCGCGGTAGTCGATCATCCAGCCGGCGTCCAGGGCGCGCCAGGCCAGGTCGGTCTCCTCGTGGGCGTAGAAGAAGTCGCCCGGCAGGGGGCCGACCTGCGCCAGGACTTTCGTCCGTACGGCATTGGCGCCGCCGAGGAAGGTCGTCACGCGGGACGACCGCAGGGGGTCCGAGGCGCGCAGCCTCGGGACATGCCGTCGCTGGGTGAGTCCGGTCTCCGGGTCGGTGATCCGGAAGCTGACGATCCCGAGTGCGGGGTCGGCCGAGAAGGCCTCGCGGATCAGCTCGGCGGTGTCCGTGTTCGGCAGCGAGCCGTCGTCGTCCAGGAAGAGCAGGACGTCCACGTCCGAGCCGGCCGGGCCGAAAGCCTCGATGCCCTCGTTGCGCCCGCCGGGGATACCGAGATTCTCGGGCAGTTCGACGGTCCGTACCCCGGGGGGAACGGCGCCCACCGGGGCACCGTTCCCCACCACGACGACCTCGATCGGGTCGCCCTCCTGCTTGGCGACCGAGTCGAGCAGGAGGCGCAGATCGCCGGGGCGGTCACCCATCGTGATGATCACCGCGCCGAGCCGCACCTCACTCACTTCAGCCTGCTGGACGCCAGGATGGAGACCAGGTGCAGCAGAGTCTGGAGGACGGCGATAGCGGCGAGGACCGCGATACCGAGACGGCTGAAGAACAGATCACCCCGGACTGTGTCGGCGATCGCGACCACGAGGATGAAGAGACTGGCCTCGATACCGCCGACCAGCCGGTGGAACTTGAGCGCGGCGGCGGCCCGGCGGGCCAGGGCCAGGCCGGAGGAGCGGGGCGCGGACGCCTCGTCCTTGACGGCCGGCAGTCCGCTCCGCGCCCTGGCCACGTCGACCAGGTCGGTCTCGGCCTTGATCAGGATGGCGCCGAGCGCGGCGATCGTGCCGAGGAAGGCCCACAGCCAGTTCGTGGACGTGCCGTTCTGGTGGAAGACGTCCGCGCCGCGCACCCCGAAGCCGACGAGGAGGGCGGCCTCGCACAGGTAGTGGCCGACCCGGTCGAGATAGACACCGGTGATGGAGGTCTGCTTGCGCCAGCGGGCCACCTCGCCGTCGACACAGTCGAGCAGCAGGTAGATCTGGAACAGCACCACCGCGAGGATCGCGCCGGTGAGTCCCGGCACGAGCAGCGTGGCACCGCCGATGACACCCACGACCACCATGAGGTAGGTGAGCTGGTTCGGCGTGATCTTGGTGTTCACCAGGTACGGGTCGATGTGCAGCGAGATTTCCCGCATGTACAGTCGCCCGGCCCAGTGCTCTCCGCTGCGCCGGTCCTTCACTCCCTCCGGGTGAACAACCGGTCGGAGTTCAGCTACTGATGGTCGTGGCATATTCGGAGTACGCGTCCCTGATCTGGTCGGTGGACAGGTCTAGGTGCTCAAGAATGGTGAAGCGGCCGGGGCGGGTCTGCGGCGCGTAGGCGACAGCCCGTACGAACTCGTCGGCGGAGAAGCCGATCTCCTCGGGCAGCACGGGCAGACCGTGCCGGCGCAGGACCTCCGCGAACAGCTGTGATTCCTCGTGGGCGCCGCGCAGATGCATGGCGAAGGCGGCGCCGAGGCCGACCTGCTCGCCGTGGAGCGCGGACCGCTTGGGGTGGAGCAGGTCGAAGGCGTGGCTGATCTCGTGGCAGGCGCCGGACGAGGGGCGGGTGTCCCCGCTGATCGACATGGCGATACCGGAGAGGACCAGCGCCTCGGCGAGGACGGTGAGGAATTCGTCGTCGCCGACCGTGCCGGGGTGACGCAGCACGGCCTCGCCGGCCGTCCGGGCCATGGCTGCGGCCAGGCCGTCGACCGGCTCGCCGTTGATCCGGTGCGCCAGCTCCCAGTCCGCGATCGCCGAGATGTTGGAGAGGGCGTCCCCGATGCCGGAGCGGACGAAGCGGGCCGGCGCGTCCCGGATGACCGCGAGGTCGACGACCATGGCGATCGGGGTGGGGACGCCGTAGGAGCCCCGGCCGTTGTCGTTGTCCAGGATGGACACCGGCGAGCAGATGCCGTCGTGCGAGAGGTTGGTGGCGACGGCCACCATCGGCAGGCCGACCCGGGCCGCCGCGTACTTCGCCACGTCGATGATCTTGCCGCCGCCGAGCCCGACCACGGCGTCGTACCGCTTGCCCTTGATGTCGTCGGCGAGCTGGACCGCCGAGTCGATCGTGCCGTCGGCGACGGGGTACCAGTCGGCTTCGGGCAGCACTGGCGCGAGCCTCTCGCGCAGCGCCTGGCCCGAGCCGCCGCTGACGGCGATCGACAGCTTGCCGGAGCCGGAGATCCGCTGGTCGGCCAGGAGCCCGGCGAGATCGTCCAGGGCGCCGCGGCTGATGTCCACGACGACCGGGGACGGGATGAGCCGGGTCAGTACTGGCACGCGATCTCACGGCCCTTCGCGAGGTCGTCGTGGTTGTCGATCTCGACCCAGGGGATGTCGCCGATGGGGGCCACGTCGAGGGTGAAGCCGCGGTTCACCAGCTCCTGGTAGCCGTCCTCGTAGTAGAGGTCGGGGTCCCGCTCGAAGGTGGTCTTCAGCGCGTCGGCGAGGTCCGCGGCGGCCCCGGCCTCGATCAGGGTGACCCCGATGTACTCACCGGTGGCGGTGGCAGGGTCCATCAGCTTGGTGATCCGGCGCACGCCCCGGGCGCCGTCCGTGATGACCTTCATCTCCTCGTCGGCCAGCTGCTTGACCGTGTCGAGCGCGAGGATGATCTTCCGGTCCTCGCCCCGGGCGGCGAGCAGGGTCTTCTCGACGGTGACCGGGTGCACGGTGTCGCCGTTGGCGAGGATCACGCCCTGAGCGAGGACGTCACGCGCGCACCAGAGCGAGTAGGCGTTGTTCCACTCCTCGGCCTTGTCGTTGTCGACCAGGGTGAGCTTGAGGCCGTACGTCTTCTCCAGGGCGGCCTTGCGCTCGTACACGGCCTCCTTGCGGTAGCCGACGACGATCGCGGCCTCGGTCAGGCCGACCTCGGCGAAGTTGCCCAGCGTCAGATCGAGGACCGTGGTGGTCCCCTCGCCCGCCGGGTCCACGGGCACGAGGGCCTTCGGGAGGGTGTCGGTGTAGGGGCGCAGACGCCGTCCGGCACCGGCGGCCAGTACGAGGCCGATCATGCGGGTTCTCCTTCGTCGTGTACGGCGGGGGCTCCGGAGGACACCCAGAACCGGATGGATTCCATGAGCACGACCAGCGCGACGGCAGCCGCGAGCACCGTGAGAGCCAGGGGGAAGTCGCTGCCGCGCGTCACGAGGACGGCGGCGAGTGCGGTCACCACCAGCGTGCGGCCCTCGTGTCCGCCGATCGTCCGGACGAGCCAGCGGGGCGGCGCACCGGTGCCGCCGCGAATGCGGTAGACCGTGTCGTAGTGATGGTAGGCGACGGCCGCCACCAGCCCGAAAGCCGCCGGCAGGGCTCCGTTCACCTCGGAGCGGGCGGCGAGCACCAGGAAGGTGCCGTATTCGGCGGCCCTGAACACCGGCGGTACGAGCCAGTCGAGCGCACCGCCCAGCGGGCGGGCGACGGCGAGACCCGAGGTCAGGACGTATCCCAGGGCGGCGACCACGGGCCAGGGGCCGTCGATCGGCGCGAAGGCCGCCGTGGCGACGACCGCGGCGCCGCCGGCGAACGCGATCAGGAACGGCAGCGGGCCGGGGAGCCGCCGGGCCGGGCGGCGCAGCAGCGCGGCGACGCCCCCGGCGAGCGGTCCCGAGTCGGCGAGGTCGGCCAGGGCCTGGGCGGCCCGTGCGGTTCGGGTGGCCTTGCGGGTCACCGAGCGCAGGACGCGGCCCGCGGTGGTGTAGCAGGCGGCGAAGGCGCAGCCGACGAGCAGCGCGTAGAAGACGATCCGGGGTGTGGTCACGGCGGTCAGCACGGCGATCATCGCCCAGCGCTCGCCGATCGGCAGCACGATCATGCGGCGGACCCACACGGTCCAGCCGACGCTGTCGAGCCGGCTGGAGAGCGCGGCGGTGGGGGTGCCGACGACCGCCTTGCCCGCGGCGTTCGCCGCGGTGGCGTCGGCGTTGGCCTCGTTGAAGGAGAAGTCGACGACATGGCGGCAGGTCTGGAGGACCATCGCGCCGAGCGCCAGCGCCCATACGTCGTCACCGCCCCGGGCGGCGCCGAGCGCGAGGCCCGCGTAGTAGGCGTACTCCTTGGCGCGGTCGAAGGTGGCGTCCAGCCAGGCGCCCATCGTGGAGTACTGGAGCGAGTAGCGGGCGAGCTGCCCGTCGGTGCAGTCCAGGACGAACGAGAAGAGCAGCAGCAGACCGGCGGCGACATATCCGCCGCGGGTGCCGGTGGCCGCGCAGGCCGCCGCTATCAGGGCGGTGACCAGCGACGCGGTGGTGACCTGGTTGGGGGTCAGCCCGCGCCGGGCGCACCAGCGGGCGAGATAGCGGGAGTACGGGCTGATGCAGTAGGTGGTGAAGAAGCCGTCGCGGGCCTTCACGGCGGAGCGCAGCCGTACGGCTTCGTCGTCCACGGCGGCGACGGCGGCCTCGGCCTGTTCCCGGGCGGACGCGTCGGCCGGTACGGCGGCGACGAGCGAACCCAGCTCGGGCCGGGTGACGCCGGTGCCCTCGCTGTCGATCTCGGTGGCGACCCGGTCGGCGAGCGGCTCGCACGGAGCCACGGCGGTGGCGGAGGCCCGGTCGGATTCGTGTGCGGTATCGGTCGGTGTCCGGGCGCCGTCCTCGGCCTGCGTCCGGGCGCCGTCGTCCGTCACGGCCGTCAGGGCGCGCAGCAGGGCGGCGCGGGCCTCAGGCTGAGCGGTGAGCGCGCCGGGCACGGCGGCGGCCGGGAAGCGCGGGTCGGTCAGAGCCAGCCGCAGGGCGTGGACGTGACCGACGAAGCGGGAGTCGACCAGGGCGACGCGTTCGGCCGCCGGGGCCGAGGCGAGCAGGCTCCGGGCCGCGTCCGCGTCAGGCGCGGTACGTACGTCAAAACCCAGCGACCGCAGATGGCCGTCGAGCGGCGATCCGGGTACCGGGGGACCGGTGAGGATGGCGGTCGACAGACGAACTCACTCCTTGACGCTGACAGGGCTGGGTGCGCGGCGACTTGACCCGGAGTGCGGGCGGCGGCACGTCGGCAGAGGCTATCGGATGATTGGAAGGCCGAGTTCACCGACCGTTTACGGTCCGGACGCCATGGTCCGGTCCGCGAAAGCCCAAGTGGAGATCATCATTGTCGATCGGTGCCCCGCCCCACAAACCACGGGTATGCCTCAGGGGGCCGGGGAGCCCGAGGCCCTCGCGGGTCGTCCGCCCATCGCGCGGGGCACCTATGGTGGCGGGATGACATGGCTGATCACAGGCGGTGCGGGTTATATCGGGGCACACGTGGCGCGGTCCATGACCGCGGCCGGTGAGCGGGTCGTCGTTCTCGACGACCTGTCGACCGGCGTCGCCGAACGGCTGCCCGCCGACATCCCGCTGATACGGGGCTCCCTGCTGGACCGGGAGCTGATCGACCGTACGCTCAGCGGGCACGGAGTCACCGGTGTGGTGCACCTCGCGGGGAAGAAGCAGGTCGGCCAGTCCGTCGAGCAGCCGCTCATGTACTACCGGGAGAACGTGCACGGTCTGACCGTGCTCCTGGAGGCCGTCGTCGCGGCGGGAGTCGGGCGCTTCCTCTTCTCCTCCTCCGCCGCCGTCTACGGAGTGCCGGATGTGGAGTTGATCACGGAGCACACCCCGGCCGTACCGATCAATCCGTACGGCGAGACCAAGCTGGCGGGCGAGTGGCTGGTACGGGCGACCGGGCGGGCGCACTCGATCGCCACCGGCTGTCTGCGCTACTTCAATGTGGCGGGCGCGGCGGAACCCGAGCTGTCCGACATCGGAGTGTTCAACATCATCCCGATGTTCTTCGACCGGATCAGCCGGGGCGAGGCGCCGCGGATCTTCGGTGCCGACTATCCGACGCCGGACGGCACCTGCGTGCGCGACTACATCCATGTCGCGGATCTCGCCGACGCGCACCTCGCCGCCGCCCGGCGGCTGGCCGACCCGGCGGCCGGCGGGGATCTCACGGTCAACATCGGCCGCGGCGAGGGCGTCTCGGTACGCGAGCTGGCCGATCTGGTGGCGGATGTCACCGGCGACCGTTCGGAGCCGGTGGTCGAGGCGCGCCGTGCCGGTGATGCCGCGCGGGCCGTCGCCTCGGTGGAGCTGATCGCCGAGGAGCTGGGCTGGACGGCGACGCGCGGAGTGCGCGAGATGGTCGAGTCCGCCTGGGAGGGCTGGCGGCTGCGCCACCCGGCGACACCGGTCGGATGACCTGATCGACGCTTCGACGTGTGCTCTGACCTGCGCTCCCTTCCCTCTCCGGGCCCGCGCCCCCACGTACTGACATTTCCGCAGGTCAGGGCACATGACAACGGTGTTCAGTCCCGTGTTGCCTATACCCCCCACCCGTAGTTCACTGGCGTGGTCGGCAGATCTTCCGGACAGCCAGGAGGCGTCTTCATGGGGGCAGGGCACAACCACGGACACACACACGGACCGCCGGCGGGTACCGCCACCGCGGCGCATCGGGGCCGGCTGCGGATCGCTCTGTCGATCACGCTGTCCGTGATGGTGGTGGAGATCATCGGCGGTATCGCCGCCGACTCCCTCGCCCTGATCGCCGACGCGGCACACATGGCGACGGACGCGGTGGGGCTCGGGATGGCGCTGCTGGCGATCCACTTCGCCGCCCGTCCCGCGACCGAGAACCGCACCTTCGGCTTCGCGCGCGCCGAGATCCTCGCCGCGCTGGCCAACTGTGTGCTGCTGCTCGGCGTCGGCGGCTTCCTTCTGTACGAGGCGATCGAGCGTTTCATCGTGCCGCCCGAGACGAGGAGCGGGCTGACGATCGTCTTCGCCCTCATCGGCATGTTCGCCAATCTGATCTCCCTCTCCCTGCTGGTACAGGGGCAGAAGGACAGCCTCAATGTGCGCGGGGCGTACCTGGAGGTGCTGGCGGACACACTCGGCTCGCTCGCGGTGCTGGTGTCGGCCGGGATCATCCTGGCCACGGGCTGGCAGACGGCCGACCCGATCGCGGGCCTGCTGATCGGCCTCATGATCGTTCCGCGTACGGTCAAACTGCTGCGCGAGACGCTGAACGTCCTTCTGGAGTCGGCCCCCAAGGACGTGGACATGGGCGAGGTCCGGGCACACATGCTCGCCCTGCCCGGTGTGGCCGACGTACATGACCTCCACGCCTGGACGATCACCTCGGGCATGCCCGTGCTCTCGGCACATGTGGTGGTGGACCAGGACGCGCTGGACACGGTGGGGCACGAAAAGATGCTCCACGACCTTCAGGGATGTCTCGGCCACCACTTCGATGTCGAACACTGCACGTTCCAGCTGGAGCCCAGCGGCCACGCGGAGCACGAGGCGAAGCTCTGCCATTGACCCCCGTGCCTGACCAGCCGACTCCGTGCCTGATCGGCGCCGACCGGCCGCGGCCATCGCCCCGACGTTCCCTTCACCGCCGCGCGGTGAAGGGAACGAACGGACATGCCCACACGACCGAAGTGCCAACACGGAGGTCTTGTACGGCAGACTTGGGCGCCGAGGCCCGAAGCGAAGGATGGTTATGCCGACCACACCAATCACTACGGCGAAGAGCTCGTCGAACGGCGCGCAGTCCAGCGGCGCAGAGGAAGAGATCATGCTGGAGCTGGTCGACGAGAACGGCAACACCATCGGCACCGCCGAGAAGCTCGCGGCTCATCAGCCACCCGGGCAGCTGCACCGGGCGTTCTCCGTCTTCCTCTTCGACGAGCAGGGGCGGCTGTTGCTCCAGCGCCGTGCGCTGAGCAAGTACCACTCCCCCGGCGTCTGGTCGAACACCTGCTGCGGGCACCCCTACCCCCAAGAGGCGCCCTTCGCCGCGGCGGCCCGCCGTACGTACGAGGAGCTGGGCATCTCGCCCTCGCTGCTCGCCGAGGCGGGCACGGTGCGCTACAACCACCCGGACCCCGAGTCGGGGCTGGTCGAGCAGGAGTACAACCACCTCTTCGTCGGGCTGGCGCAGTCGCCGCTGCGGCCCGACCCGGAGGAGATCGGCGAGACGGCGTTCGTCACCTCGGCGGAACTGGCCGAGCTGCACGCCGAGGCCACGTTCTCGGCGTGGTTCATGACCGTCCTGGACACGGCACGCCCGGCGATCAGAGAGCTCACAGGACCTGCTCTGGGCTGGTGACGCTCTCCCGGACGGGCTCCCGGGCGGGTGGGGGAAGTTTTCCCCGAGGCGGGGGCGGGGGGACCAGCGGAGGCGTGAAGGGCAGCACCGCCCAGATGACCTTGCCGCCGGCGGCGGTGTGCTCGACATCGAATCCGCCGCCGGCCTCGTGGGTGATCTCCCGGACCAGCAGCAGCCCGCGCCCGCCCGTCCGGGCATGGTCCCTCTCCAGCGCCGTGGGCCGGTAGGGATGGTCGTCCTCGACCGACACCCGGATCCACTGCGCGCCGACGGCGACCTCGACGCCGATCTCCGGCGAGAGCAGGACAGCGTGCTGCACGGCATTGGTGACCAGCTCGGAGACGATCAGCAGCAGCCCCTGGACGACGCCGTCCCCGGCCGGCACCCGCCGTCGTCTCAGCAGATCGCGTACGGCGTGCCTGGTCCGCGGCACGGAGACGTCTACGGCGGGAACGGTGAACCGCCACACTCCCTCGTACGACAGCGGCCGGCCCGGCCGGGCCGGAACACTCCCGAGGCTCTCCATCCCGCAGCACCCATCCTCTCGGTCGACCGTGTGGTCCATCGGCTGTCGAGTGTTGGGAACGGCTGGTCGGCTCCGGGCCATTGAACAGAAGTCAACCGTTATTGGTGGAGTTCGACCGCATCCGAGCGATCACATCCTTGGCACGGTCGCCGCTGATCTTCCGCTGGCGGTTCGGGAACGTTTGAGGCTGTCCTCGTGGGCGTGAGTCTTCGGTCGCCGGTTCTCGGTCCTCGGTCACCCGTGCCAGGCCGTCGGACGCCGGTTCCCGGGCCTTCTGCCATCCCTACTCGGGCCTTGGCCACCGGGCATCGGGCCCTCGCTCACCGGTTCTTGGGCCCGCGCCCGCCGATACTCGGGGCCCGCGCTCGCCGGTTCTTGGGCCCGCGCTCGCCGGGGATAGCATCCGGCTCATGGAGCCACAGCTGTTGCACACCGCCGCCGACGGCATCGCGACCGTGGTGATGCGCCATCCCGAGAAACGCAACGCCATGACGGCACGGATGTGGCGGGAACTGCCGCCGCTGCTCGGGCGGCTGGCGGATGATCCCGCCGTACGCGTGCTGGTACTGACCGGCGAGGGCGACACCTTCTGCGCGGGCGCCGACATCGCCTCGCTGCGGGAGCCGGGCGAGGACGCGCGGGCTCTGGCGGTGGCGGCCGAGGAGGCGCTGGCCGCTTTCCCCAAGCCGACCATCGCGTCCGTACGCGGCTACTGCGTGGGTGGCGGCTGCCAGTTGGCCGTCGCCTGCGACCTGCGGTTCGCCGAGGAAAGTGCGTGGTTCGGGGTCACTCCGGCGCGGCTCGGGATCGTCTATCCGGCGTCGTCCACCCGGCGGCTGGCCGCGCTCGTGGGGCCCGCGACCGCCAAATACCTACTGTTCTCCGCCGAGTTGATCGGCGCGGAGCACGCGCTGCGGACCGGGCTCGCCGAAGAGGTGCTGCCGGACGGGGAGTTGGGGAAGCGGGTCGCGGAGTTCGCCCGGGTCCTGGTGTCCCGCTCACAGCCGACCCAGGCCGCGGCCAAGGAGTTCCTCTCCGGCGGTACCGACGGCGAGGAGGACGAGAGGGAGCGGGACGCGTACTGGACGGAGCGGGCGCGCGGCAGCGGCGACACCGCGGAGGGGATCACCGCGTTCCTGGAGCGCCGCGAGCCGCGCTTCGGCGGGGGCGTCCGCCCCTGAGTGGCGGCCGGTCGCCATCCCCCGCTCGGAAACGGCTCGTCTAGAAACGACTCGTCGCGCGCAGCTTCTCGACCAGGTCGGCGGGCGCCTTGTCCGGCGATCCGGCGTCGTACGGCGGCTGCGGGTCGTACTCGGTCATCAGCTGTACGGACTGGGCGAACCGGTCGCCCGCGAGCACACCGGCCAGGGTCAGCCCCATGTCGATACCGGAGGAAACACCGGCGGCCGTCAGGTACTTGCCGTCGGTGACCACACGTTCACCGGTCGGTTCGACGCCGAACTCCCGGAGCGAGTCCAGGGCCAGCCAGTGGGACGTGGCGCGTCGTCCACGGAGCAGTCCGGCGGCGGCGAGCAGCAGGGACCCGGTGCAGACGGAGGTGGTCCACGTGGTGGTGACATCCACCGCGCGCAGCCAGTCGAGAAGCTTCTCGTTCCCCATCTGCCCCGTCTGTCCCGGGCCACCGGGCACCACGACGATGTCCGGGGCGGTGACCTCACCGAGTGTCCTCTCCGCGACGAGCGAGAGACCGCCGCAGTCGTCGGGGAAGGCACCGGTCCGCTCGGCGACGAAGAGGGTTTCGGCGTCGGGGAGGCGGCAGAGCATCTGGTAGGGGCCTACGGCGTCGAGCGCGGTGAAGCCGTCGAAGAGGAGGATGGCGATCTGCATGGCCGTGCCTTTCGATGGGCGGGATACGGGTTCCGGCGTGCGGCGAGAGGCGAGGCCGGGGGCCTTGCGCCCCGGGGCGCGACAGGAGTGCGGGGCGGGCGCGTCACGGTGGCGGGGCGTGGTCCGCGTGCGCCGGGGTGGCCTGCGGGAGTCGGACGGCCTTGGGGAGGGGGACGGCTTTCGGGAGAGGGACGGCTGAGGAGCGCTCTCCCGGGCGGAACCGGCGACGGTATTCGGCGGGGGCTGTCCCGAGGGCCTTGACGAAGGCGCGACGCATGGCCTCCGGAGTGCCGTAGCCGCAGGCGCGCGAGATCTCCTCGACCCCGTCGACGCTGTCCTCCAGCAGCCTTCTGGCGTGTTCGAGCCGGACGTGCTCGACGTAGCGGCCCGGGGTCGCGCCGGTCTCCGCGCGGAAGGCCCGCGCGAAATGGCGTGGTGAGAGACGGGCCCGGACGGCCAGCGACTCGACCGACAGATCGCCGTCCGGATGTTCACTGATCCAGCTCTGCACCTCGCGCAGCGGCTCGCGCTGCGCGGTCTGCGCGGCGAGCTGGGCGCTGAACTGGGCCTGGTTGCCGGGGCGTCGCAGGAAGACCACGAGTCTGCGGGCGATGCCGAGGGCCACCTCCCGGCCCAGGTCCTCCTCGACGAGGGCCAGCGCGAGATCGATTCCCGAGGTGACGCCGGCGGAAGTGGACACCGGGCCGTCCCGTACGTAGATCGGGTCCGGATCGACGTCAATGGCGGGATAGTTCCTGGCCAGGTGGTCGGTGGCGACCCAGTGAGTCGTCGCGCGGCGTCCGTCCAGCAGTCCGGCCTCGGCCAGCAGCAGGGCGCCGGTGCAGACCGAGACCAGCCGTCGGGCGCGCGGCGCCCGCTCACGCAGCCAGTCGATCAACTGCGGGTCGGGCGCCCGGCTGCCCTGGCCCCCGGGCACGATCAGCGTGTGCGGGTCCGGAGCATCGGGGAGGGCCATGTCGGGGACGATCGTGAGCCCGCTGGAGGTCCGTACGGGAGCGCCGTCGAGCGAGGCGGTACGGATCAGATAGGCGTCCTGGTCACCGGCGTCGAGACCGACGCCCGCGAACACCTCCACAGGGCCCGTCACATCGAGGCTCTGGACTCCGCCGAAGAGGACGACCAGCACGAATCGCTCAGTCATGACAGCCATCCTCGGCCCGCGAGCCGATGGCCGCAATGACGAATACCCCTCCTTTCCTGCCCAGGGCCGGTCCGACGGGTCTTCGCGGATCAGGCCGCGGCGTCCGGTGCCGTGCCGCGCAAGGCGGAGGATCGGCATCGTCGATGGAACCGGACGTACGTGGACGACTCCGACAACGCGGCGAGGTGCGGCCCGCGCGGCAGCGGCTGATGTCACCACGTCGTCGTGGACCCGAGAAGATCCGCCGGACAGGCCCTGATCGGCCCACCCTGTTGCGCGTACCAACCAGTCGGTAACGTACGGGCATGACCACTCTTCCCGAACAAGCCGCACGCCGATGTCACGCCGTCGTCAACCCGCTCCACTCGACCTTCTACTTCGCCCCCGACCCCGGACGCGAGTTCGCGCACATTGGTGTGGAGGACCGGAGCACCGTCTACTTCGCGGCCCGGTCGGCACCGCTGGGACGGGTCGGCGCGGGTGCGGTCACCGCGACCTTCTACAACTTCAATCACGATCTCGTGGCCCGCCACGTCCCCCACGTGTGGGACACCATTTCGCCGCAGGACGCCCTGGAGGCGCGGCTGCGCGCGGTCGACTCGGTACTGCGGCGGCTGCTGGGCGAGGAGGCCATAGCCTCCAAGGAGCTGGCGGAGGCGGCGGAACTGGCGCTGCGGGCCACCGAGGCGTGCGAGCGTCCGGCGCGTCCGCTGTACGCCGCCAACGCCGACCTGCCGGTGCCCGAGGCGCCGCACCTGGCGTTCTGGCACGCCGCGACACTGCTGCGCGAGCACCGCGGCGACGGCCACTTGACCACCCTGCTGAACGCTCGGCTGGACCCCCTCGAAGCACTCGCCAGCCACGCCGCGAGCGGCCGGGGCATGTCGCCGAAGTGGATCCTCGCCAGCCGGGGCTGGACACCGCAGGAGTGGGAGGCGGCCCTGGAGCGGCTGCGTGAGCGCGGACTGCTGGACGCCGAGGGCGAGCTGACCGCGTCCGGGACGGAACTGCGCAAGAACCTGGAGGACGAGACCGACCGGCTGGACCAGGCGCCGTACGAACACCTGGGTGAGGCCGGCGTGGCCCGTCTCACCGAACTCGCCGGTGGTTTCCTGGCGGCCGCACGGGAGAACGGGGCGTTCCCGGCGGACCTCATCGGCAAGCGCTGAGCCCGGTCGCCGACGCACCGGGGGCCGCCGGCCGATCCGGCCCCGGCTCGTCCCCGGCCCCGGCCCCGAACCGTTCGGGGCCGGTTGCGCCCGCCGATGTCACCGCCACCTGCCACAATGCAGACGGCGGACCACAGAACAGCGGAGCGTGATCGTGACGACGTCCATTGAAAGCAGGATCGCCGGGGAACTCGGCGTACGGGAGCGGCAGGTGAAGGCGGCCGTCGAGCTGCTCGACGGCGGATCGACCGTGCCGTTCATCGCGCGCTACCGCAAGGAAGCGACCGAGATGCTCGACGACGCGCAGCTGCGCACCCTCGAGGAGCGGCTGCGTTACCTGCGGGAACTGGAGGAGCGGCGGACCGCCATCCTGGAGTCCGTGCGCGAGCAGGGCAAGCTCGACGACGCCCTGGAGGGGCGGATCAGGGCCGCCGACACCAAGGCGCGGCTGGAGGACATCTACCTGCCGTTCAAGCCCAAGCGGCGGACGAAGGCACAGATCGCCCGCGAGGCCGGCCTGGAGCCGCTCGCCCAGGGGCTGTTGAGCGACCCTTCGGTGGAACCGCTCGCGGCAGCAGCGGCGTTCGTCGACACGGACAAGGGCGTCGCGGATCCCGCCGCCGCGCTGGAAGGCGCCCGCGCCATCCTCACCGAGCGGTTCTCCGAGGACGCCGACCTGATCGGTGAGCTGCGCGAGCGCATGTGGACGCGTGGCCGGCTGGCCGCGAAGGTACGGGACGGCAAGGAGGAGGCCGGCGCCAAGTTCGCCGACTACTTCGACTTCGCCGAGGCCTTCCCCGAGCTGCCCTCCCACCGCGTGCTCGCCATGTTCCGCGGTGAGAAGGAGGACATCCTCGACCTCGTCCTGGAGCCCGAGGAGCCGTCGGAGCAGCCCGGTCCGACCATGTACGAGAACATGATCGCCCGGCGCTTCGACATCGCCGACCGCGGCCGTCCCGGCGACAAGTGGCTCACGGACACGGTCCGGTGGGCCTGGCGGACCCGCGTCCTGGTGCACCTCGGGATCGACCTGCGGCTGCGCCTTCGTACGGCCGCCGAGGACGAGGCGGTACGGGTGTTCGCCGCGAACCTCCGCGACCTCCTGCTGGCCGCTCCGGCCGGCACCCGCGCCACGCTCGGGCTCGACCCCGGGTTCCGTACGGGCGTGAAGGTCGCCGTCGTCGACGCGACCGGCAAGGTCATCGCCACCGACACGATCTATCCGCACGTCCCGGCGAACAAGTGGGACGAGTCGCTCGCGAAGCTGGCACGGCTGGCGAAGGACCACGACGTCGACCTGATCGCCATCGGCAACGGCACCGCGTCCCGCGAGACCGACAAGCTCGCCGGGGAGCTGTGCGCCAAGCACCCCGAGCTGAAGCTCACGAAGGTGATGGTCTCCGAGGCCGGCGCCTCCGTGTACTCCGCCTCCGCCTTCGCCTCCCAGGAACTGCCCGACCTGGACGTTTCGATCCGTGGCGCGGTCTCCATCGCCCGCCGGCTCCAGGACCCGCTCGCCGAGTTGGTGAAGATCGACCCCAAGTCCATCGGCGTCGGCCAGTATCAGCACGATCTGTCCGAGGTGAAGCTGTCGCGCTCGCTCGACGCGGTCGTCGAAGACTGTGTGAACGGCGTCGGAGTCGACGTGAACACCGCGTCCGCGCCCCTGCTCTCCCGCGTCTCCGGCATCGGCACCGGACTCGCCGAGAACATCGTCACCCACCGCGACACCAACGGGCCGTTCCGCTCGCGACGCGCGCTCAAGGACGTGGCCCGGCTCGGCCCGAAGGCGTACGAGCAGTGCGCGGGCTTCCTGCGTATCCGAGGTGGGGACGACCCGCTGGACGCGTCGAGTGTGCACCCCGAGGCGTATCCGGTGGTGCGGTCGATGGTGAAGACGACCGGCGGCGAGGTCGCTTCGCTGATCGGCAACGCGGCGGTGCTGCGGTCCCTGAAGGCCGGGGATTTCGTGAACGACTCCTTCGGCCTGCCGACCGTGACGGACATCCTTCGCGAGCTGGAGAAGCCGGGGCGTGACCCTCGTCCCGCCTTCAAGACGGCGACGTTCAAGGACGGCGTCGAGAAGATCGGCGACCTGTCCCCCGGGATGGTGCTGGAGGGTGTCGTCACGAACGTCGCGGCGTTCGGCGCCTTCGTCGATGTCGGCGTCCACCAGGACGGCCTGGTGCATGTCTCGGCCATGTCCAGGACGTTCGTGAAGGACCCCCGGGAAGTGGTGAAGCCGGGTGACGTGGTCAAGGTGAAGGTGATGGACGTCGACATCCCGCGCAAGCGGATCTCGCTGACGCTCAGGCTGGACGACGAGGGGCCGGCGAAGCCGGCGGGAGCGGTGCGGGAGCGGTCCGGTGGTGGCGGAGGCGGTCGGCCTCCGCGGCCTCGGCAGGGGGCCGGGGGTGGCGGTGGCCGCGGTGGCGCGGGCGGTGGCGGCGGTGCGGGTGGCGGCGGTGGCGCCAAGCGACAGGGTGCGCCCGCGCCGGCGAACAGTGCGATGGCTGACGCGTTGCGGCGGGCGGGGCTGACGGATCCTGAGCGGGGTGGGCGCGGAGGCGGGGGCCGGGGGCGGGGCTGAGGCCTCTGGCTTGCGGTCTCGCTTGGGGTCTGGCTTGCGGGGTGCGCCGTGCCGTCCGGCGGGGGGCGGTGGTCAGCGCTCTGTCACCTTGCCGTTGTCCACGTCCAGGCGCCTCGTCGTGTGTACCGCGTTCAGCATCCGGCGGTCGTGGGTCACCAGTAGCAGTGTGCCGTCGTACGAGTCCAGCGCGGACTCCAGTTGTTCGATGGCCGGCAGATCCAGGTGGTTCGTCGGCTCGTCCAGGATCAGGAGGTTGACGCCTCGGCCCTGGAGGAGCGCGAGGGCCGCGCGGGTGCGTTCGCCCGGGGAGAGGGTTGTCGCGGGGCGCAGCAGGTGGCCCGATTTCAGGCCGAATTTGGCGAGGAGGGTGCGGATTTCGGCCGGTTCGGTGTCGGGGACGGCCGGGCGGAAGGCGTCCAGCAGGGTTTCCGGGCCGTGGAAGAGGGCGCGGGCCTGGTCGACCTCGCCGACGACCACGCCCGAACCCAGGGTCGCGAGGCCCGCGTCCAGGGGGAGGCGGCCCAGGAGGGCGGCCAGCAGGGTGGATTTGCCGGAGCCGTTGGGGCCGGTGATGGCGACGCGGTCGGTCCGGTCGATCTGGAGCGAGACGGGGCCGAAGTGGAAGCCGCCACGGCTGACCTCGGCGGCGTCCAGTGTCGCCACGACGGCCCCCGAGCGGTCCGCGGCGGCGATTTCCATCCGGAGTTCCCACTCCTTGCGCGGTTCCTCGACGACATCGAGGCGTTCGATCATGCGCTGGGTCTGGCGGGCCTTGGCGGCCTGTTTCTCGGTGGATTCCGTGCGCAGACCGCGACCGGTCTTGTCGTTGTCGGTGGCCTTGCGCCGGGCGTTCTTGACGCCCTTCTCCATCCAGGACCGCTGGGTGTGCGCCCGGGTCTCCAGGGACGCCTTCTTGTCCGCGTACTCCTCGAACTCCTCGCGGGCATGGCGCCGTGCGGTCTCCCGCTCCTCCAGGTACGCCTCGTAGCCGCCGCCGAACAGGGTGATCTTCTGCTGGGCCAGGTCGAGTTCGAGCACCTTGGTCACCGTGCGGGTCAGGAACTCGCGGTCGTGGCTGACGACGACCGTGCCGGCCCGCAGGCCGCAGACGAAGGTCTCCAGGCGTTCCAGGCCGTCGAGGTCGAGATCGTTGGTGGGCTCGTCGAGGAGGAAGATGTCGTACCGCGAGAGCAGGAGCGAGGCGAGACTCGCGCGGGCGGCCTGGCCACCGGAGAGGGTGGTCATGGGCTGGTCGAGGCCGACGGTCAGGCCGAGCGAGGCGGCGATCTCCTCGGCCCGTTCGTCCAGGTCGGCGCCGCCGAGGCTGAGCCAGCGCTCCAGGCCGAGGGCGTAGGCGTCGTCGGAGCCCGGGGCGCCGTCGACGAGTGCCTGGGTGGCCTCGTCCAGGGCGGTCTGGGCGGCGGTTACGCCCGTACGACGGCCGAGGAAGTCCCGTACGGTCTCCCCCGCGCGCCGTTCCGGCTCCTGGGGAAGGTGGCCGACCTCGGCGGTGGGCGGGGAGAGGCCGAGCGCCCCGTCCTCGGGGGTGTCCAGTCCGGCGAGCAGCCGGAGCAGCGTGGACTTCCCAGCGCCGTTGGCACCCACGAGTCCGATCACGTCACCGGGCGCGACGACCAGGTCGAGCCCGGAGAAGAGCGAGCGGTCGCCGTGGCCGGCGGCGAGATCTTTGGCTACGAGGGTGGCAGTCATCAGACCGCAGATTCTAGGGCGTGTGGCGGAAGCAGCGACGTCCGCCCGCAGGCCAGGCGGGACGTTCACCACACGCCCTCGTGCTGCTCGGAGGAAGCCCGCCGGATTGTGCGCCGGGCGACGGCGAACGCCACCGTCCGGCGGAATGCGCCGACCTGGCCTGTCCTCGGTAGCGGAATGCGCCTTGGAACCCTGATTCCGCTACGGTCCGCACATGAACGGCAGGAAGAGCGATGTGCTCGTGTTGGGTGGCGGAGTCATAGGTCTGACAACGGCGTTGGTACTCGCCGAGAGCGGTCACCGGGTCGGGCTGTGGACCCGCGATCCGGTGGGGCGGACCACATCCGCGGTGGCGGGGGCGCTCTTCTGGCCGTATCGCATCGAGCCCGTGGACCGGGTCGGCGTATGGATGGAACAGTCGCTGAGCAGGTACGAGCGGTTCGCGGAACACCCGGACAGGACCGGAGTGCGTATCGTCCCGGGCGTGATGGCCGACACCGGGCCCGCGGAGCTGGGCAGTTGGGCGTCCCGGGTCGAGGGGTTGCGCGAGGCGCGTGCGGATGAACTGCCCGGCGGCGTCGGCCAGGGGTTGCGGGCCACTGTCCCGTTGATCGACATGCCCGTCCATCTGCGGTATCTGAAGGAGCGGTTGCGCGCGGCGGGCGGCACGGTGGAGCGGCGTGCCACCATCGGCTTCGACGAGCCCGCGGCCGAGGCGCCGGTCGTGGTGAACTGCACCGGGATGGGCGCGCGGCAGCTGGTGCCGGACGCGTCGTTGTATCCGGCGCGCGGGCAGGTGGTGATCGTGGAGAACCCGGGGATCGACGAGTGGTTCGTGATGTCGTTGCGGGGCTCCGCCGACATGACGTACGTGATGCCGCAGCCGTACGGCCTGCTGCTCGGCGGTACGACGAGTGAGCACAACTGGGATCTGCGCCCCGATCCGGCGGAGGCGGAGGCCATCGTGGCGCGCTGCGCCCGGATCCACCCCGCGCTCGCGGGGGCGCGGGTGCTGGAACACCGGGTGGGGCTGCGCCCCGTGCGCCCCCGGGTCCGGCTGGAGGCCGTACCGCTGCCCGGGGGCGCCCGGCTGGTGCACAACTACGGACACGGTGGCGCGGGGGTCACCGTGGCCTGGGGCTGCGCGGAGGAGGCCGCCCGGCTGGCGGTGGGCTGACCGCCGGGCGCTCCGGGAGCGGGGCTCAGCAGTCGGCTGGCCTCCCGGCGGTCAGGTGGTACTCCGCCCGCTCGTCGAGCAGCAGCGGCACCAGGGCGCGCTGCGACTGGCGGAGCGGTACGAAGGCGCCCTTGCCGCGTGGCACGGACACCACTCCGTGCAGGGCGAGTTCGTCCTTGACGTCGCCGTACTGATCCGCGTCGAGCCGGTAGCCGCACGACGGGTCCCGAAGGATCTCCCCGGGGGCCGCGGGGTCGTTGTCCGCGCCGCCGAGATAGACCGGGCCGCGGTCCTTCAGCCCGGCCAGCCGGGCGGCGGCCGTGGCGGTCGTGATCTGTGCGCGGCGCTCGTCGGTGAACGCGAACAAGCCTTTCAGGGAGTCGAGTTGACTGGTCACCCGGCGCCGGTTGTTCAGCGCCGCGTCGGAGATCTCGGCGTCGGTGAGCGCGTCGACCCGGCTCTCGATGAGCAGGCCGATCGCGTGTTTGACGCCCGAGGCGTTGCGCAGGATGCGCTCCTGGCCGTCGCCCGCGGTCTGCTTGATGGGGTCGCCGGTCGCCGGGTCGGTCCAGATGCCGTACGTACCGATGGAGTGGCCGCCCTCGCGCGCGGCGGGGCGTACGTACCGCTCCGACAGGGTCCGCGACTCGTCGTGGACATCGGCGTCCGTGTTGAGATTGCGTGGCCAGAGGTCGAACAGGTCCTTGTCGTAGTACGGCGGGGTCGCACCGTACTCGTGCAGGTCGTAGATGACGTCCGGGCCGCGGTCGCGGATGACGGCGGCCATGGCCCGGCCCTCGGCGGTCTTGAGCGCGATGTGGTCGCGGTTGATGTCGACGCCGTCGGAGTTGCCCCGGGTGTCGGCGGCCCGTCCGTCCGGGTTGGCGGTGGGGACGACAAGGACGCTCGTACGGGCCAGGAAGCGCCGCGTTTCGCGGTCCTCGGCGTAGGCGAGATCGCGGACCGTGGTCAGACACGCCTCGCGGCCCGACGGCTCGTCGCCGTGCTGGCTGCACACCAGCAGTACGGTGGCGGGCGCGCGCCGGGCGCCGAGTTCGACGAGCTGGAGCGGGCGCCCCTGCGCGGTGGCGCCGATGGTGGAGAGCGAGGCGCGGTCGCTCCCCCGGTCGACGGCGGCCAGGAACTCCTGTTCCTGGCGCTGGCTGGTCCAGTTCGCTCCGTCGCTGGTCTCGAATTCGGTACGCGGCCCGGTGGCCGTGCGGGCCGTGGTGGAACCGGCCTCGGCCGAGACGGCGGCCGTGGGCAGGACGAGGGCCACGGTGGTCGCCGCCAGCACGGCGACTCGAAGGCGGACGAGGGTGCGTACGCGCGGTGTCATCGGCTGCGGTCTCCCGGGATCGGAGGTGTCCGGCGCGGCTCGGCCACGCCGTTCGGACGGGACTCGCGGGGTGCGCTGTGCGGTGGGGCCGCTCCGGTCGTGGCGCGGGTGAACGCCTCGGCGCCGCCGACGAGCGGCAGCTTCGCGGACGTGCCGGCCAGGTCGAGAGTGAGGGCCGGGGTGGTGGAAGGGGGGTCGATGAGGCCCTTGTCGGTGCCGCCGATGATCAGGGCGAGCCGGTGGCCGGCCGGGACGACATGGTCGCTCGCGGCGAGATCGATGGTGAGGGTATAGGGCTTGCCCGGGGTGAGCGGGCGGCCGTGGCCGGCCGACGCGTAGGTGCCGAGGTCGGCCCAGCCGCGGCTGAAGACCGTGTGGTCCACGTCGGCCGTCCGGGCCGCGGTCTCCAGGTAGCAGGAGCTGTCCGCGGTGGTGCTCGGGCCCCAGCAGGTGCGTCCGGTGAGGGTGGTGATGCCTTCGCCCGACGCGGTGTAGTCGCGGATGGTGTCCGGGCCGAGGTCGACGAGTACCGCGGAGAGGTGCGCGGTCGAGGTGGACGGCGTGGCGGTGACGGTCACCGTGGAGGAGCCGGACAGCCGCAGATCACGGCTCAGCGGCCGGGTGAGGAAACCGGACTTGGCGGGGGTCGACCGGTCGATGTCGGCGGCCCAGTCGGTCTCGCCGAGGCGCGGGTCGTCGGTGAAGGTCTCGGTCGTACCGGGAGCGGCGGGTGTCTGCCCGAGTGTGCCGACGCCGGGGGCCGCGCCCCTGCCGGGGCGCAGGGTGGTGGCGTCGGTGGCGCTCGGCGGCCAGACCTGGTCGGTGGACCACTGGTCGGGGGCGCGCTCGATGTCCGCCACGGGTTCGCGGTCGATGCCGTTGTCGTATCCGAGGAGGTAGTGGTCGAACCAGCGGTGCAGGGTGGGCACCCAGTCGGTGCGGCGGAAGTCGAACGGGTCGACATGGCCGGTCTGGGAGAGCCAGATCTTGCGCTCCACGCCCGCGTCGGCGAGCGCGTCCCACCACTGGCCGAGGTGCTTGGTACGGACGTTGAGGTCCTGCATGCCGTGGATCGCGAAGACGCTGGCCTTGACCTTGCTCGCGTCGCGTACGTAGTCGCGCTCGCTCCACAGATCGGTCCAGTCGCCGCTGCGCGGTGCCTCGTCGATCAGGCGCTGCTGGACCGCCTGGCAACGGCCTCGGGCGCCGGGGCTCTCCACGTAGTCCGAGAGCCATTCGGGTCCGGAGTCGTAGAGGGGGGCGCCCTGGGCGAAGTAGTAGTCGTACCAGGAAGTGATCGCGGCGATCGGGACGATGGTCTTCAGTCCCTCGACGCCGGTGGCGGCCACCCCGTTGGCGATGGTCCCGTCGTAACTCTTGCCGATCATGCCGGTGGCACCGGTGGTCCAGTCGGCCTGCACGCGGGCGGTACCGGTGCGGTCGGCGTAGGCGTGGGCGCGGCCGTTCAGCCAGTCGACGACGGCCTTGGCGGACTGCACGTCGGACCGTCCGCCGACATCGGTACAGCCGTCGGAGCGACTGGTCCCGGTCAGGTCGACGGCGACGAAGGCGTAGCCGCGCGGCACGAAGTAGTTGTCGTAGTGCAGGGGGAAGGAGAGCGGGTCGCCGTCCGCGTCGTAGGTCTTCTTCTGACTCTCGTTGCCGCGTCCGCAGCAGGAGTAGTAGGGGCTGGCGTCCATGATCACGGGGATCTTCCGGCCCTGCCCCGCGGGCTCGCCGGGGCGGACGATGTCGACGGCGACACGGTCGGTCCTGCCGTCCCCGTCGCCGTCGAGTCCGGTGTCCACCCAGACGGACTCGCGGATGGCGTCGGCGTAGGAGTGGACGGGGCGGCTCTCGCGGGTCCTGGGGGGCTTGGGGGGCTTCCGGATCTCTGCCGCGGAGGGTCTGTCCACCGTCTGGTGAACGCCCTGTCGCCGTTCAGCGCCCTGCGCCCCCGTCGGGGTGAGCAACACCCCGAGCAGCGCGGCGGAGGCCGCCACGACCAGCGTTCTGTACGACCTGCGGGCACTCCGCGTACGGATCTCCATGGGGCGGAAGGTACCTCGGTCAACTCCCCTGCAAAAGGGGGCAGTCGGGAGGCGGGAGGGACCGGCGGACGGAGTACGGGGGACAGTCGGGACGATTCCGGCCGACGGGGCAGGGCATGCCGGGGAATTCCGGCAACCCGGTGAGCCCGCGTATGTGCGTACGCGCGTGCCGAGCACGACCGTGGGGCTTTTCGAATGACTCGTCCGGTGCCGCGAGCGGCGATGTGCGCGCGTCGAGGAGCGGCGGCCGGCCTTGTCGGGAGGGGGCATTAGGGTATAGCCGTTCGGCAGCCCGCCTCTCGCGCGCCCACGTCGCTGTCGTACCTGCCGCAGCATCCGCCGACGAGGAGCGCACGCCGTGTCCGAGCCGTCCCCTGGTTCCCGCCCCACCCTGGAAGCCGTCGCGGCTCACGCGGGTGTCTCACGGGCCACGGCCTCCCGGGTCGTCAACGGCGGCGCGGGCGTGCGCCGACCGCTGGTCGACAAGGTGCTGCGGGCGGTCGAGGAGCTGGGGTACGTACCGAACCACGCGGCCCGCACCCTGGTCACCCGGCGCACCGGCGCCGTCGCCGTGATCATCGCGGAGCCGGAGATCCGGATCTTCAGCGACCCGTTCTTCTCCCAGCAGATCCGCGGCATCAGCAAGGAACTGACCGCGCACGACACCCAGTTGGTGCTCCTGCTGGTCGAAGGGCCCGGCGACTACGAGCGGATCGCCCGGTATCTGGCGGGCGGCCATGTCGACGGCGCGCTCGCCTTCTCACTGCACACCGACGACCCGATACCCGCGATCACCCGGCGGGCCGCGATGCCGACGGTGTACGGAGGCCGGCCGAGCTGGACGGTGGCGCCGGATCACCAGGCCGTGCCGTACGTGGACGCCGACAACCGGGGCGGCGCCCGCGAGGCCGTCCAGTACCTGCGTGACCTCGGTCGGCTGCGGATCGCGCACATCGGCGGCCCGCGCGACCAGACGTCGGCCAACGACCGGCTCGACGGCTACCGGGACGTCCTGCTGGACGCGGATCCGACGCTGATCGCAGAAGGCGCGTTCACGGAGGAGAGCGGGGCGCGGGCGATGGCGGAACTGCTGGACCGGTGCCCCGATCTGGACGCGGTGTTCGCCGCCAACGATCTGATGGCCTCGGGCGCCCTGCGCGTCCTCAAGGAGCGGGGCCGTGCGGTGCCCCGTGACGTGGCGCTGGTCGGCTTCGACGACATGGACTCGGTCGCCGAGGCGACCGATCCTCCGCTGACCACCGTCCAGCAGGACATCGAGGGGCAGGGACGGCTGATGGCACGGCTGTTGCTACGGGGCCTCGACCAGGAACGCGAGGGCGCCGGCCCGCCGGCTCCGGCCTCGGTGATCACCCCGACGATGCTGGTACGGCGGGCCTCGGCCTGACCACGGGCCTCAGTCGACCGCAGGCCCTGCCCGGCCGTCGGGCTTCGGTTCACCTCTCGCGCGTGACGCCTCAGGGCTTCTACGTGTCACGGAACGTCTCGCCCCGCTCCGCCTTGCCGACCAGCAGCGCGGGCGGCTCGAACCGCTCGCCGTACCGCTCGGCCAGCTCCCGGGCGCGCGCGACAAAGCCGGGCAGGCCGCCCTCGTACCCGTTGATGTACTGGAGCACACCGCCCGTCCAGGCCGGGAAGCCGATGCCCATGACCGAGCCGATATTGGCGTCGGCGACCGAGGTCAGGACGTTCTCCTCCAGGCAGCGCACGGAATCCAGCGCCTCGACGAAGAGCATCCGCTCCTTCATGTCCAGGAAGGGGACCTCAGTAGCCTCGGCGGCCCGGCCGAAGTGCTCCCGCAGGCCCGGCCACAGGCGGGTACGGGTGCCGTCCTCTCCGTACTCGTAGAATCCCGCGCCGCCCCCGCGTCCCGTACGCCCGAACTCGTCCACCATCCGGTCGATCACCGCGTCCGACGGGTGACCGGTCCAGGTGCCTCCGGCCTCCTCGACCGCGCGCTTCGTCTCATGGCGGATCCTGCGCGGAAGTGTCAGCGTCAGCTCGTCCGTCAGCGAGAGCACCTTGGCCGGGAACCCGGCCTGCGCGGCGGCCTGTTCGACCGACGCGGGGTCGATGCCCTCACCGACCATCGCGACGCCCTCGTTGATGAACTTCCCGATCACGCGCGAGGTGAAGAAACCGCGCGAGTCATTGACCACGATCGGGGTCTTCCTGATCCGGCGCACCAGGTCGAAGGCGCGGGCGAGCGCCTCGTCGCCGGTCCGCTCGCCCTTGATGATCTCGACCAGCGGCATCTTGTCGACGGGCGAGAAGAAGTGCAGCCCGATGAAGTCGGCGGGCCGCCAGACGCCTTCGGCGAGCGCCGTGATGGGCAGGGTGGAGGTGTTGGAGCAGAGCAGCGCGTCCGGTTCGATGATGTCCTGGACCTCCTGGAACACCTTGTGCTTGAGCGCGGTGTCCTCGAAGACCGCCTCGATCACGGCATCGCACCCGGCGAGGTCGGCGACGTCGGGGGTCGGGGTGATCCGGGCGAGCAGCGCGTCCCGGTCCGCCTCACTCGTACGTCCCCGGGAGAGCGCCTTGGCGAGGAGCTTCGCGGAGTGCGCCTTCCCTCTGTCGGCGGCCTCCTGGGACACGTCCTTGAGGACGACGTCGAGACCGGCGCGCGCGCAGGAGTACGCGATGCCCGCGCCCATCATCCCGGCGCCGAGGACCGCGACCTTGCGGACCTCGCGCGGGGCGACGCTCTGGGGGCGGCCCGCACCGGAGTTGACGGCCTGGAGGTCGAAGAAGAACGCCTGGATCATGTTCTTGGCAGTCTGTCCGGTGACCAGTTCGGTGAAGTAGCGGGCCTCGATGGTCTGCGCGGTCTCGAAGTCGACCTGCGAGCCTTCGACGGCCGTCGCCAGGATATTGCGGGGCGCCGGGTAGGGAGCGCCCGCGATCTGCTTCTTCAAGTTGGCCGGAAAAGCGGGCAGGCTGGAGGGGGTCCCGCCGGGGATCTTGTAGCCCTTGACGTCCCACGGCTGCCAGGACTCGGGGTGGGCGTCGATGAAGGCTCGGGCCCGGTCGAGCATCTCGTCCGTGGTGGCGGCGACTTCATGGATCAGACCGTTCTCCAGCGCACGCCGCGGTGTGTACTGGGTGCCCTGGAGCAGGACCTTGAGCAACGCGTCGGCGATGCCCATCAGCCGTACGGTACGGATCACCCCGCCGCCCCCGGGCAGCAGTCCCAGCGTGACCTCGGGCAGGCCGATCTTGGAGCCGGGCGCGTCCAGGGCGACGCGGTGGTGGCAGGCGAGGGCGATCTCGTAACCGCCGCCCAGCGCGGCGCCGTTGACGGCGGCGACGACGGGCTTGCCGAGAGTCTCGACGCGGCGCAGGGCGCGCTTGACGGCCATACCGCTCTCGAAGATCCGCCGGGCGTCCTCGGGACCGAGTCCGATCATGTCCTTGAGGTCGCCGCCGGCGAAGAAGGTCTTCTTGGCGGACGTGACGATGATGCCGCGGATGGTGTCCTTCTCCGCCTCCGCGCGGTCGGCGACGGCCGTGATGGCCTGCCGGAACGCGTGGTTCATGGTGTTGGCGGACTGGTCGGGGTCGTCGAGGACGAGGGTGACGACACCGGTCCCGTCCTGTTCCCAGCGAATCGCGGAGGAAGACGGATTGGGGGAAGCCGAGGCGGGGGAAGCCGGGGTGGAGGATTCGCTCATGCTGCTGCTCCGTATCGGGAGGATTCCGTAGCGTGGAGGCTCGGTGGCGGGGAGACCGGTGACAGGGAGGCCCGGTGGCGGGGTTCTCCGTGACGGGGAGACGCGGTGACGGGGCCCGTCGCGGGGCGGTGGGGCGGTGTGCGCGTCGGTCGCGCACGCGGGACGGTCAGAGACGCTCCACGACGGTGGCCACGCCCATGCCGCCGCCGACGCAGAGCGTGGCGAGGCCGTACCGCTTGTCCTGGCGCTCCAGTTCATCGATGAGCGTGCCGAGGATCATCGCTCCGGTGGCCCCGAGCGGATGGCCGAGCGCGATGGCGCCACCGTTGACGTTGACCTTGTCCAGGGAGAGTCCCATGTCCTCGGCGAAGCGCAGGACGACCGCCGCGAACGCTTCGTTGATCTCGACCAGGTCGATGTCGTCGATGGTCAGTCCGGCCTTGGCGAGGGCCTTGCGGCTCGCGGGGGCGGGTCCCGTCAGCATGATGGTCGGCTCGGAGCCGGAGACCGCGGCGGAGACGATCCGGGCGCGCGGCGTGAGTCCGTAGCGCTCGCCGGTCTCCTGGGAGCCGATCGCGACGAGGGCGGCACCGTCCACGATGCCGGACGAGTTGCCCGCGTGGTGGACATGGTCGATCTTCTCGACCCAGTGGTACTTCTGCAGGACCACGGCGTCGAAGCCGCCCGCCTCGCCGATTCTGGCGAACGACGGCTTGAGGCCCGCGAGCGAGTCGGCGGTGGTGCCGGGCCGCATGTGCTCGTCGTGGTCGAGGACGGTGAGCCCGTTACGGTCGAGGACCGGCACGACCGACCGCGCGAAGCGGCCCTCCTTCCAGGCCACGGCGGCCCGTTCCTGGGACAGTGCGGCGAATTCGTCCACAGCGCGCCGACCGAAGCCGCCGAGCGTGGCGATCAGGTCGGCGCCGATGCCCTGCGGGGCGAAGCCGGTCGCGAAGCTGGTCATCGGGTCCATCGCCCAGGCGCCGCCGTCGGACCCCATCGGCACCCGAGACATCGACTCGACTCCGCCCGCGAGGATCAGGTCCTCCCAGCCGGAACGGATCTTGGCCGCGGCCAGGTTGACGGCTTCCAGACCGGACGCGCAGAAGCGGTTCTCCTGTACGCCGGCGACGGAGTCGGGCAGTCCGGCGGCGATCGCCGCGATACGGGCGATGTCCGAGCCCTGGTCGCCGAGCGGGCTGACCACGCCGAGCACGATGTCGTCGATCGCCGCCGGGTCGAGCCCGGAGAACCTGCCACGCAGCTCATGGATCAGCCCGACGACCAGGTCGATGGGCTTCGTGCCATGCAGGGCGCCATTGGCCTTGCCTCGGCCGCGCGGGGTGCGGATCGCGTCGTAGACGAACGCTTCGGTACTCACGACGACTGCCTTTCAACGATTCCGGTATTGCGGTTCACGACTGTTCGGGTTGACGGGAGTTGACGGCTGTTCGGGTTGACGACTTCCGGTTCACGGCTGTTCCCGGTTCACGACCGCGGCGATCCGCCGGCGGCGTCCGTCATGTTCCCGGCCGTACGTCCACCGATGGTCCGGATCCAGCCGTCGGCCGGACGCGCCGCCCCGGGTACTCGGATACTCGGGTACGCGGGTACTCGAGTACGCGGGCTCCGAAGCTCCAACTCAGCTGCCCTCCTTGGCGCGTGCGGGGCCCCCGTCCCCTGCGGGCCCGACCCAGCCGCCGGCGGGCAGGTCCCAGTCGCGGGCGATCTCCGCGCCGTCCGCGCCCGGCCGCGCGGGCGGTCGGCGCACCGATCCGGGGGTGGCGGAGAACCGGGGCGCGGGCGCCGGCTGGGTGAGCCCCGCGTGGTCGATGAAGGTGCCACGCGCCGCGAGATGCGGGTGGTCCGGTGCCTCACGCAGTGACACCACCGGAGCGACGCAGGCGTCGGAACCCTCGAAGACCGCCGTCCACTCCTGGCGGGTCTTCCTCCTGAACCGGGCGGCCACCGCGTCCCGCAACTCGTCCCAGCGCTCGAAGTCCTTGCGCGCCGGAAGCTCGTCGGCGATACCCAGCAGCTCCACGAACTCGTTGTAGAACCGCTGCTCCAGCGCGCCGACCGCCATGTACTGGCCGTCGGCGGTCTCGTACGAGCCGTAGAACGGGCTGCCGCCGTCGAGCAGGTTGGCCCCCCGCCGGTCCTGCCAGCCGCCCGCGCCCATCATGGCGTGGATCATGGTGGTGAGATGCGCGGTGCCGTCGACGATCGCCGCGTCCACAACCTGCCCGGCGCCGTCCGGCGTACGGGCGTGCTGGAGCGCCGCGAGCACGCCGATGACGAGGTAGAGCGCGCCGCCCGCGTAATCACCGAGCAGATTCGCCGGGAGGGCGGGCGGCTCGTCGGCCTTGCCGATCATGGAGAGGGCGCCGGTGACCGCGATATAGCCGATGTCGTGCCCCGCGCGCTCGGCGAGCGGGCCGTCCTGGCCCCAGCCGGTCATCCGCCCGTACACCAGCCGCGGATTGCGGTCCAGGCACTCCTGCGGGCCGATGCCGAGACGCTCGGCGACGCCGGGGCGGAACCCCTCGATGAGCACATCGGCGCGCTCCACCAGGTCCAGGACGCGGGCAGCGCCGTCCTCGGCCTTGAGGTCGATCAGCACGGAGCGCTTGTTGCGGTTGGTCAGGTCGTGCGCCGGATCGATACGGAGTCCCGCGCCACCCGGCCGGTCGACCCGTACGACATCGGCACCGAGGTCGGCGAGCGTCATGGCGGCGAACGGCCCCGGCCCGATTCCGGCCAGCTCGACCACCCGTACCCCGGCCAGCGGACCGTTCCCTGTCGCCGCCGCCTGACTTGTTGGCATCAATCCCCCAGCACGGTTACCCACTGGTGCAACACCAGCGATGTGAAGAATGTGTCCCGCTCGGTCCGAGGGGCCCGGAGTCCGGGACTCCGGGCCCCTCGGACCGAGCAGGCGCTTGGTTCTCTTGGTTCACTGTCGAGCCTATGCCGTCCCGCGCCTTGATGAGGTTCCGCGACTCGGTGAGGTTCCGGTGTGACGAGGTTCCGGTGCCCGATGAGGTTCCGGCGCGTGATGGCGTGGTAGCTCTCGCACGGGACACATGTACGGAACGGACGGTGGAGGGCCCATGACCGGCAAGAACGACACACAACGCCCGTACGACATCGTGCTCTTCGGAGCGACGGGCTTCGTCGGGACACTCACTGCGGAGTATCTCGCCGGCCACGCGCCCCAGGACTGCCGCTGGGCCATCGCGGGCCGCGACCCGGAGCGGCTGGAACGTCTGCGGGAGCGGCTCACCGCGATCGACCCCGACTGCGCCACACTCCCCGTCCTGCACGCCGACACGGACTCACCGGACTCGCTGCGCGCCCTCGCCGAGTCGGCCCGCGTGATCGCGTCGACCGTCGGACCGTACCTGTTGCACGGCGAAGGGCTGGTCGCGGCCTGCGCGGAGGCGGGAACGGACTACGCGGACCTGTGCGGCGAGGCCGAGTTCCTGGACCGGATGTATCTCCGCCACGACGTACGGGCCCGGGAGACCGGTGCGCGCCTCGTGCACGCCTGCGGCTTCGACGCGGTGCCCAGCGACCTCGGTGTGTACCTCACCGTCCAGCAGCTCCCCCAGGACGCACCGCTGTGCGTGGACGGTTTCGTACGCTCCAACGCCTTCTTCTCCGGCGGAACACTGGCCTCCGTACTGACCGTCATGAGCCGA
The DNA here is from genome assembly GCF_044741745.1 of Streptomyces sp. NPDC088116. Lineage (NCBI taxonomy): Bacteria > Bacillati > Actinomycetota > Actinomycetes > Kitasatosporales > Streptomycetaceae > Streptomyces > Streptomyces sp. NPDC088116. Next base: position 76,889 of record NZ_JBIUTF010000004.1, read on the forward strand.
GGCCCACAGGGTCTACGGGCCGCGAAGGAGCGGCAGTTGTACGAGCCGAGGCAGGTCGGCCGACGCACCCGGGCGCCGTTCGGCGCACCGCACTTCAGCCGGGAGACCGGGCTCTGGGCGCTGCCGCTGCCGACCCTCGACCCACAGATCGTGGCGCGCTCCGCTGCGGCGCTGGCACCGTACGGTCCCGACTTCCGCTACCGGCACTTCGCCGGGGTGAAGACGCTGCCGGTCGCCCTGGGCGGCACCGCGGCGGCGGGAACGGGGCTGGCCGTGGCGCAACTCCCGGCGGCCCGGAACTGGTTGCTCAAACGGTACGAGCCCGGCGCGGGCCCGGACGAGGAGCGCAGGCGGGCGAGCTGGTTCTCGGTGCGCTTCGTGGGCACGGGCGGCGGGCGGCGGGTCTTCACCGAGGTCTCGGGCGGTGATCCCGGCTACGACGAGTCGGCGAAGATGCTGGCCGAATCGGTACTCAGTCTGGCGTTCGACGACCTGCCGGACACCGCGGGCCAGGTGACCACGGCGGTGGCGATGGGGGACGCGCTACTGACACGGCTGCGGGCGGCGGGGCTCCGATTCCGGGTCGTGGACGCGCGTTAGGCCATGGCCCAGTTGGCGATGGTGTAGATCATCGAGCCGAGCCAGATCAGGCCGACGACGGAGGACACCAACAGCGCGGTCGACATGCCGCGTTCGCGGGGCGAGGAGGGACGGCGCGGCTGGTACTCACAGGGCTGGAAGGGGGCCGTTCTCGATGCGGCTCGATAGTTCGTCATACATTCAGCCTGCCGATCACGACCGGCCGCCGGTATCCGTACAGGTACTCAGCTTGTTCCTTGGCTTCCTGCCATATGACGTGCGGCAATGGTGACCTCACGTTTCACCGTCCTGCGCACGTCGTGGCGGGCTGGCGTCAAGGTCGTACAGGCCACGCCGTCCGGCGGACATGCCGCTCAAAACCTCGAACTCTCTGTAGTCGATCGATAGCATCTGGTAGCATGCATCACCGCGTCATCAGTCTCGCTGTCACCGTCGCGGCCGTCATCGGCTGTCTGTCGGTGAACACCGCTTCCGCCTCCCCCGTGACCGACACCGGTCATGCCGCCAAGACATGCAAGAAGGGCTACTTCTGCCTGTGGTCGGGGCCGCACCAAACCGGCAGGCTGCTCTTCGCCGAGGACGCGCACGTGACAGAGGAGGGCTTCGGGTTCCCCGACCGGGACGACATCGAACCGCCCATCCACCCGCGGTCCGCGTACAACCCTCTCCTCGACGACTTCGGCTGCATCGTCCGCCTCAACGACCGGCCGTACTTCCAAGGCGACGAGCAGGAGGTCGCCGGCTTCGGCAACCAAGAACTCGACGGCCGCCGGGTGGCCTCGATCACCTCCGACTGCGGCTGAGCCACGAAAACGCTGATCAGATCCGGGCCGCGCCCGACACCGAACGGGCCGGCCCGGATGACGGGCTCACGCGTCGCGCGACGGGTGCAGTTGGGCGAACTCGTCGGCGAGCATGCCCATCATGACGAGATCGTGGTGCCGGCCAGCGAAGAACACATGATCGCGGAGGCGTCCCTCCTCGATGAAACCGAGTCGGCGCTGAAGTGCGAGTGATGCCTCGTTGTGTGCGAAGATCCGCGCTCCGCACTTGTGGAAGCGCCTTTCGGCGAACATGAAGCGCAGCAGCATCACCGCGGCTTCCGCCGCGTAGCCTTGGCGCCGGTGATCAGCGCCTATCGTGACGCCGTACTCGAACCAGCCGTTACGTGGATCAGCGTGGTGCGAGCCGACGGCACCGACTGTGCGCCCCGTGTCGACGGCCTCGACTGCCAACTGGAAGCAGTCGCCGTCGGACTCGGCGGCGGCCTGCTCCTTCGTCCGCAGACGGTAGCCCTCGGCGGAACGGGGTGGGTGCAGCACATCTCCCAACCGCTCCTCGTCAGCGGCGAAGCGCATGAGCGCGGTCCAGTCGTCGGGCTCGATACCGCGCAGGCGTACCCGATTGCCGGTCCAGAACGATGTCATCCCCTATTCGATCACGCTGCGGCATGCGAAATCCAGACGTTCGACGACCTCCGGGACAGCGTGTGACCTGGCGCTTCAGGGCTGCCAAACATGCCAAGCCGGGGCCTTGCGGAGGGGGAGGACGGATCGCCGACAGGCCCTAAGCGGTTGCCTCTCGCAGCGCCCGGCGGCAGAGGGAGTCGGCCCGCCGGGTGGACTCCGGGAGGCGGTAGTCAGGGGCCAGCCTCAGGGTGTGGGCGCAGGCGGTCGCGAGGTCGATGCGGTGGCCTACGGAGACGAAGACCGGCTTGACGCCCGCCTGCGTGCGCAGTGCCCGGCCGACCTCCTCGCCGTCGTCGGCCCTCAATGGCGAAGAGTCGCCACGCCGGGCGCCCGGCTGCTCGTACCCGAACATGAACGGGTTCTTCGCCACGCCGATCACCGGAAGCCCGGTGAGTACGCCGAGATGAGTGGCGAGCCCGAACCGGCGCGGATGGGCCAGGCCGTAGCCGTCGCAGACGACGAGGCCGGGGGCCGAGGTGAGCGATTCGAGGGCGGCCAGGACCGTCGGGATCTCCCGGAAGGCGAGCAGACCGGGTACGTAAGGGAAGGCGACCCGGCCGACGGCAGTGGCCTCGTCCACGACGGCGAGGGTCGCGGCGTCGAGCACGACGGCCGCCGCCGCGACGACGTCCCGCTCGTCGTCGTACGCCACGTCCACCCCGGTCACCAGACCCGTCCCGGCCGGCGGCCCCGGTTCGTCGAGCACGACACGGCCGCGCAGCTCGTCCTGGATAGCGCGTGCCTCGGTCTCGTCCGCGGGTGTCCTGATCGTCGCCATGATGATCACCAGCCTAAGGTCTTTCGTTTGGATCAGGCCGGATCAGGGAGCGGGGTCTGGTGCCGTGGATCGCAAGGCGGAGGAGTGAGGCGACGCGGCGGGGGCACCTCCCACGCCCTTGAGGCAGTGGGGGAGTCGTGGAGTGACGACAACGCGGCGAGGCGCGGTGCCGGGGCACGCGAGCCCGGCAAGATCCAAACGAGAGGCCCTGGGCCCTGTCCGGCGGAGGACGTGGTGGCAGCGCCACCTCCCAGGCGTTCGCGGGCCGACGGCTAACCTGGCGATCATGTTCGTACTGGAATTGACCTATACCAGCCCCATCGAGCGCGTCGACGAGTTGCTCGACGCCCATGTCGCCTGGCTGGACGCGGAGTACGAGTCCGGTGTCTTCATCGCCTCCGGCCGCAAGAACCCGCGTGACGGCGGGGTGATCCTCGCCGTCGGGGACGACCGGGCGGAGATCGAGCGGATCACGGCCTCCGACCCCTTTGTGACCGGAGGAGTCTGCGCCTACCGGATCACGGAGTTCATCGCGACGAAAACGGCGCCCGCGCTCGCTCCGTACCGCCGGCAGCTGCCGGGCTGAGCGGAAAAATCCACCTGCTGGGCAGGCCGGGGGCAGGTGGGGAGTACCCGCCTCGAAATCGACTCTCCGACTGCCCATCCGGCTACCCCCTGGACAGGTGATACAACTCACCCCCGTTCAGGAGCACGGATCGGGGTCCTCCGCCGTCTTTCTCATTGAGGAGGCGACCGAGTCCGGCCCTCCTCCGATCCGTCTTCGGCCAGATCAAGGGGAGCAGACATGTCACCCGTTATCGAGCAGGCTGTTCAAGCCCGACTGGTCGCGTCCGTTCCCCGGGCCGATACCGTGCACGCGACGCTGCGCTACGACCGCGCGGACCCCTTCGCCGTACGTATGGCGTTCCCGCCACCGGCGACGCTGGAGGGCACCGAGGTGACCTGGGAGTTCTCCCGCGAGCTGCTCGCCAGGGGCATGACCGAGCCCATCGGTGTGGGCGACGTACGAGTCCGCCCCTTCGGCTACGGCCGTACGGTCGTGGAGTTCCACGCCCCCGAGGGCACCGCGATGGTGCATCTGCGCAGCTGGGAGCTGCGGGACTTCCTGGAGCGCTCCGAGGGCCTGGTGCCGGCCGGCCGCGAGCACCTCTACCTGGATCTGGACCACGACCTGGCCGAACTGCTGCGCGACGCCTGCTGAGGCGACGCCCCCTCCCCTGACTGGCTCCTCCTCGCGCCATTAATTGCGTTGACGACCGTCGGCGCCCCTCATACGGTGTGCCACAGTCCTGTTGTCGTCGAATTGGAGTAGGACGTTGCTCGTCTGAGGTCCTGAGACACCGTTTCGCACAGCCGCGTTTCCGCCTGTGCGCTCGTGTGCGACCTCGGCTGCCGAGCCGTCCTCCCCGACCGGGACTCTCCGTCCGTATCGCGGTGTCTCCATCCGTTGCCCTGCACCTCTGCACGCACTCTTCGCGCTCTTCGCGCGGCAACCGGAGATCCGTATGTCTACTGCCCCGAGTCACCTCAGCTGTACTGCCCTCTCCTTCGCCTGGCCCGACGGAACGGGCGTGTTCGACGGATTCCAACTGACCGTCGGTCCCGGCAGAACCGGCCTGATCGGCCTCAACGGATCAGGTAAATCAACCTTGTTGCGCCTGATGGCGGGCGAACTGACCCCGACCGAGGGGAAGATCAAGGTCATCGGCGATGTCGGCTACCTCTCGCAGACCGTGGTGCTCGACACCGGGTTGCGGGTGGATCAGGCGCTCGGTATCGCCGCGGCCCGCGCCGCGCTGCACGCCATCGAGGCGGGCGACGCGAACGAGCGGCACTTCACCGCCGTCGGCGACGACTGGGATGTCGAGGAGCGTGCCGTCGCCACCCTCGATCAGCTCGGCCTCGGGCACATCGGCCTCGACCGGACCATCGGCGAGGTGTCGGGCGGCGAGTGTGTGCTGCTCCGGCTGGCCGCGCTGCTGCTGGCCAGGCCCGATGTGCTGCTGCTGGACGAGCCGACCAACAATCTCGATCTGCACGCCCGGCGGCGGCTGTACACGGCGGTCGGCTCCTGGTCAGGCGTGATGGTCGTGGTCAGCCACGACCGCGAACTGCTGGAGCGGGTCGACCAGATCGCCGACCTGCGCGACGGCGAGGTGAAGTGGTACGGCGGCAACTTCACCGCGTACGAGGAAACACTGGCCCAGGAGCAGGAGGCGGCCGAGCGCATGGTGCGGGTCGCGGAGGCCGACGTACAGCGACAGAAGCGTGAACTGGCCGAAGCTCAGGTCAAGTTGGCCCGCCGCAAGCGGTACGGACAGAAGATGTTCGAGAGCAAGCGCGAGCCCAAGATCGTGATGGGAGCCCGTAAAAGGGCGGCCCAGGAATCGGCGGGCAAGCACCGCATCATGCATACCGAGAAGCTCACCGAGGCGAAGGAGCGGCTGGACGACGCGGTGGAGGCGGTACGCGACGACGACGAGATCCGCGTCGAACTGCCGTACACGAAGGTCCATCCGGGCCGGAGCGTACTGACGCTGCGCGAGCTGCGGCTGCGGTACGGAGCCGAGGCCAGGGGCGAGTTCGCGATTCACGGCCCCGAGCGGATCGCGCTCGTGGGGCGGAACGGAGCCGGCAAGACGACGCTGCTGCGTACGGTCGCCGGGGAGCTGGAGCCGGTCTCCGGCGAGGCGCTGGCCCATGTGCCACTGCGCTTCCTGCCCCAGCGGCTCGATGTGCTCGACGACTCGCTGAGCGTCGTGGAGAACGTCGCGCGGTTCGCTCCCGCCGCGACGAACAACATGGTCAGGGCGCGGCTGGCACGCTTCCTGTTCCGGGGCGCGCGGGCCGACCAGCCGGCCGGGACCCTCTCGGGCGGGGAGCGCTTCCGTGCCTCGCTCGCCACGCTGCTCCTCTCCGAACCGGCACCGCAGTTGCTGATGCTGGACGAGCCGACGAACAATCTGGACATGGCGAGCGTGCGCCGGCTCACCGACGCGCTGGAGTCGTACGAGGGTGCGCTGATCGTGGCGAGCCACGATGTGCCGTTCCTGGAGTCGATCGGCATCACCCGCTGGCTGCTGCTCGACGGCGAGTTGCGCGACACGACCGCCGAGGAGGTACGGGAGGCGACGCCCGGGTCGTCGTAGTACCGGCGCCGCCACCGGCCGAGCGGAGAGTCGACGAGTCGGCGAGTCGGCGGAGACTCCGCCGAGCGCCGGAGGATCGACGCCAACCGGGAAACCCGACAGAAGATGTCCGGTTTCCTGGTTAGCGTCGGCCCATGCCTCAGAACATCACCATCTCGGGCGCCCGTGAGAACAACCTCCGGGATGTCTCCCTCGCCATCCCGAAGGGCAAGATCACCGTCTTCACCGGAGTGTCGGGATCGGGCAAGTCCTCGGTCGTCTTCGACACCATCGCCGTGGAGTCGCAGCGCCAGCTCAACGAGACCTTCACCTCGTTCATCAGAAACCGGCTGCCCAAGCACGAACGCCCTCATGTCGACGCGATCGACAATCTCGCCGTCTCCGTCGTGGTCGACCAGAAGCCGGTCGGCGGCAATGTCCGCTCCACCGTCGGCACGATGACGGACATCTACTCCGTGATCCGAGTGCTCTTCTCCCGCCATGGCACGCCGAGCGCCGGTGCGGCGACCGCGTACTCCTTCAACGATCCCTCGGGGATGTGCCAGGTCTGCGACGGCGTGGGCCGTGTGGTGCGACTGGACACCGACCGGGCCGTCGACTGGTCCAGGTCGCTCGACGAGGGCGCGCTGCTGCTCCCCGGGCTCTCGGTGGGCAGCTGGGAGTGGAGCCTGTACGCCGAATCCGGCCACTTCGACCGGGCCAAGCCGCTGCGCGACTACACCGACGAGGAGCGCGAACTCCTCTTGCACGGAGGAGACTTCACCGTCCGGGTGAACATGAGGTCGGGCTCGGTGGACGTGAGGTTCGAGGGGATCGCGGACCGTTTCACCCGGCTCTTCCTCAAGCGTGACACCGCCGGTCTCTCCGAGAAGCGCCGGGAGGCCGCGGCCCGCTTCACCCAGGAGCGGCTGTGCGAGGCGTGCGGCGGGGCCCGGCTCAACGAGGCCGCGCTCGCAACCCGGATCGACGGGCTCACCATCGCCGACCACACGCGCATGGAAGTCGCCGACCTGGTCGAGGTGCTGGGCCGGATCGACGACCCGGTGGCGGCCCCGATCGCCGCCGCGGCGCGCGAACGGCTGGAGCGACTGGTCGGGATCGGGCTCGGCTATCTCAGCCTGGACCGGGAGACCACCACGCTGTCCGGCGGTGAGGGGCAGCGGCTCAAAATGGTGCGCCACCTGGGGAGTTCGCTGACGGGCCTCACCTTCGTCTTCGACGAGCCGAGCGTGGGACTGCACCCGCGCGATGTCGGCCGGCTGAACGATCTGCTGGTCCGGCTGCGCGACAAGGGCAATACGGTGCTGGTGGTGGAGCACGACCCGGATGTCATGGCGATCGCGGACCATGTGGTCGACATGGGCCCCAAGGCGGGCACGGACGGCGGCCGGGTGGTGTACGAGGGGCCGGTGGACGGGCTGCGCCGCGCCGATACGCTCACCGGCCGCTGTCTGCGCCGCCGTACCCCCGTGAAGGAGTCGTTCCGCTCCCCCACCGGCCAACTCCCGGTCACGGGCGCGGATCTGCACAACCTCAAGGGCATCGACGTACGGTTCCCGACCGGGGTCCTCACGGCGGTGACCGGGGTCGCGGGCTCCGGAAAGTCGACGCTGGTGTCCGAGGTGTTCACGGCCGCGTACCCGGAGGCGATCGTGATCGACCAGGGCGCCATCAGCGCCTCGTCGCGGTCGACGCCCGCCTCGTACCTCGGTGTCATGGACACCATCCGTACGATCTACGCGAAGGAGAACGGGGTCCGGCCGGGACTGTTCAGCTTCAACTCCTCGGGTGCGTGCGGGGAATGCGCGGGACGCGGGATCATCTGCACCGACCTCGCGTTCATGGATCCGGTGACCACGACCTGCCAGGCGTGCGAGGGGCGGCGCTTCCACGACGATGTGCTGCGGCACCGGGTGAAGGGCCGCTCCATCGTGGACGTACTGGACATGACGGCGGCGACGGCCATGGAGTTCTTCGCGTTCTCCGAGGACAGGACGCTGCTGCGGAGGCTGCGGGCCCTCGCCGACGTCGGCCTGACGTATCTCACGCTGGGCAGGCCGCTCAGCTCGCTGTCCGGCGGCGAGCGTCAACGCGTGAAACTCGCCACGCGGTTGCACCGCACGGGCGGTGTGTACGTCCTCGACGAGCCGACCACCGGGCTGCACATGGCGGATGTGGACACGCTGGTGGCGTTGCTGGACCGGCTGGTCGACTCGGGGAACTCGGTGATCTGCGTCGAGCACGACATGGATGTGGTCAAGCGCGCGGACTGGGTGATCGACCTCGGCCCCGACGGGGGCAAACACGGCGGTGAGATCGTCTTCGAGGGCACCCCGAAGGAGCTGCTGGAACACCCGAAGTCCGTCACCGCCGCTTACCTGCGCGCCCGCTGAGGCGAGCCCGACGGCGGTCCGGCGGTCCGGCGATCCGGCGGCGATCCGGCGGCGATCCGGCGGTCCGGCCGTTTCCGGGACGCCAGTGCGGCACTCGGTTCCGCTTCCGGTGTACGGCCGTCATGATGGGCGCGGCCCGCCCTCTCGACGCTGCCCTCTCAACGCCACCCCCTCAACACTCCGGAGACCGCCCGTGCCCAGCAGGATTGCCCTGATCCGACGCCCGAGCCCGCGCCTCGCCGAGGGGCTGGTCACCCATATCGAGCGCGCCCCCGTCGATACCGGGCTGGCTTTCGAGCAGTGGGAGGGGTATGTGCGGGCGCTGCGCGCGCACGGCTGGGAGACCGTCGAGGCGGCACCGGCCGAGGACTGCCCCGACGGGGTGTTCGTCGAGGACACCGTCGTGATGTTCCGGAACGTGGCCCTCATCACCCGGTCCGGCGCCCTCTCACGCCGCCCGGAGACGGCCGCGGTGGAGGCGGAACTGGTCCGGCTCGGCTGTTCGGTGAACCGGGTACGCGGACCGGGCACGCTCGACGGAGGCGATGTCCTCAAGATCGGCGACACGGTCTATGTGGGACAGGGCGGGCGGACCGACGGGGCGGGGGTGCGGCAGCTGCGGGCGGCCTTCGAACCGCTCGGGGCGCGGGTCGTCGCCGTACCCGTACGCAAGGTGCTGCACCTCAAGTCGGCGGTGACGGCGCTGCCGGACTCCACGGTCGTCGGGTACGAGCCGCTGGTGGACGCGCCGGCCCTGTTCCCGCGTTTCCTGCCCGTCCCGGAGGAGCCCGGCGGTCATGTGGTGCTCCTCGGCGGCGGAAAGCTGCTGATGGCGGCGAGTGCTCCCCGGACCGCGGAGCTGTTCTCGGACCTCGGCTATGAGCCGGTTCTGGTGGACATCAGTGAGTTCGAGAAGCTCGAAGGGTGCGTGACCTGCCTCTCGGTGCGCCTCCGCGACCTGTACACATGACCGAGCGTAACGAGCTTTCACCCTCCCGGGATTGGCCTTCGGCTTACCGCGCCTTTAACCTACGGTGTCGTAACCTACGAACCCGTAGGTAATTCTCCCGTCCCCCCTGGAGTACTCGTGTCGATCACCTCTCCCCACCTCGGCAGCTCGGACGCGTGGACCGACGCCCGGCTGCTGTACGCGCTGGAAGAGGTGGTGGAGAAGGAACTCAACCGCCATCTCAAGGTCGCCAAGGACTGGATGCCGCACGAGTACGTGCCGTGGACCGACGGCCGTAACTTCCCCGGGTTCTTCGAGGACGGTGAGTCCTGGGACCCCGAGCAGTCGAAGGTCACCGACATAGGCAAGATCGCCCTGGTGGTCAACCTGCTGACCGAGGACAACCTCCCCAGCTACCACCACGAGATCGCCAGCCTCTTCGGCCGCGACGGCGCCTGGGGCACCTGGGTGCACCGCTGGACCGCCGAAGAGGGCCGGCACGGCATCGTGATGCGTGACTACCTGCTCACCTCGCGGGCCGTCGACCCGGACAAGCTGGAGCAGTTCCGGATGGTGCACATGGCGGAGGGCTTCGAGTCCGACAACCGCCACTCGATGCTGCACTCCGTCGCGTATGTCGCCTTCCAGGAGCTGGCGACCCGCGTCTCGCACCGCAACACCGGCCACCAGTCGGGCGACCCGGTCTGCGACCGGATGCTGGCGCGGATCGCCACCGACGAGAACCTGCACATGGTCTTCTACCGGAATCTGCTGGGCGCCGCCTTCGAGATCGCCCCTGATCTGACGATGCAGTCCGTCCGCGATGTCGTCGTGAACTTCCGGATGCCGGGACACGGCATGCCGGGCTTCGAGCGCGCCGCCGCGCAGATGGCGATAGGCGAGATCTACAACATGCGGATCCACCACGACGACGTGCTCCAGCCGGTGTTGCGCTTCCTGAAGGTCCTGGACATCGACGGGCTCGGCCCGGAGGGGCTCAAGGCGCAGGAGGAACTCGGCCTGTACATGGGCGGCTTGGACAGCGAGGCAAGCAAGTTCGACGCGAAGCTCGCCGCCCGCAAGGCACGGATGGCGGCTCGCGAAGCGGGCTGAGCACGCCGGCCAGAACACGGGCGGGCCGGGTAGCCCCCGGAGCCCTGTCCGGCGGATCTTCGATCGCCGCAGTCGCCGTCGTCGTCGGGCGTCATGTCCGACGCCGACGGCGACGCGTCGTACGCGATGCGCGTCATACGCGGTGCACCTCGTACACGGTGCACCTCGTACACGGTGCGCCTCGTACACGGTCCACCGAGACGGCGACGCCCGGAGCCCCGCCGGGCCCGTTGAGCCTTCTCGGCTCTGTCAGCAGGCCTCGCGCCGGAGATCCTGCCGTTCCTTCTCGGAGAGACCGCCCCATACCCCGAACCGCTCGTCGTGGGTGAGCGCGTACTGGAGGCAGGCTTCCCGGCCCTCGCACGCGCCGCACAGCCGCTTCGCCTCACGGGTGGAGGAGCCGGGGGCGGGGAAAAAGAATTCGGGCCCGGTCTGGGCGCACAACGCGCTCTCCTGCCAGGAGAGTTCGTCCTCGAAGCGGTCGTTCACCGTACGGTCGTCCGTGGTGCTGGCACTGATGTTGATCGGCATGCCGATCAGCCTGCCGCGCCGCGATAAACATTTGATTGATGAGCCATCAACGACCGGGCGCGGCCGCCTCGTCAGAGGTCACCCGGTCACAGCCACCCGCCGGATTCTCAGGCACGGCCACCGTTGAACGGGCCGCCGGGCGCGAAGGCCAGGGCCGCGAAGTGTTCGCCCATACGACGGTGTGCGGCCGCGTCCGGGTGGAGCTGGTCGGGCAGCGGCAGTTCGGCGGAGTCCGCCTCACCATAGAGGTTGCGGCCGTCGAGGTGGTGCAGATTCGGGTCATCGGCCGCCCGCTGTTTCACGACGCGGGCCAGTTCGTCCCGGATGACGGTGAGGGTCAGCTTCCCGCGCGCCCGTTCCGCGGGGTCGCCCTCAGCCTGGAACAGGAGCTTTCCCTCGCTGAGGTGGCCGAAGTCCGGCGTGCTCGGGCCGGGGGTGTCCTCGTGGATGGGGCACAGGATGGGTGAGACGACCAGCAGCGGTGTGGTGGGGTGTCCCTCGCGGATCGTGTCGAGGAACCCGTGCACCGCCGGGGTGAAGGCACGCAGGCGCATCAGGTCGGCATTGACCACGTTGATCCCGATCTTGACGCTGATCAGGTCGGCGGGGGTGTCCCGCAGAGTTCGGGCGGTGAACGGATCGAGCAGGGCGCTGCCGGCCAGGCCCAGGTTGATCAGTTCCACGCCACCGAGGGAGGCGGCGAGCGCGGGCCATGTGGTGGTGGGGCTCGCGGCGTCGGAGCCGTGGCTGATCGAACTGCCGTGGTGCAGCCACACCTTGCGGCCCGGGGCCGGTGCGGGCTCGACGGGGGCGTCGGTGCGCAGGGCGACGAGTTCGGTGGTCTCGTTGTGCGGCAGCCAGATCTCGATGTCCTTGTCGCCGCCGGGCAGACCGGCGAAGCGGAGCGTACCGACCGGGCCGGGCTCGGTCGTGGCGGATCCCGTGATCATGTCGACGGTGACCGTGTTGCCGCCGGTCACGGCGGCCTGGCCGGACAGGCGCCCGTCGACGAGCAGGTCGTACACACCGTCCGGGCGGGGCGGGGCGCCCACGTAGGTGCGCTTGGTGGGCAGCGTGTCCAGTTCGACGGCGGTGGCCCGGGTACGGAAGACCAGCCGTACGCCCGACGGTTGGGACTCGGCCATGGCCAGTTGCCCGTCGAAGTACTGGGCGCGGGCCCACGCGGGCAGCCGGTGCGGCAGCACCCCGTGCTCGGTCCGCTCCAGATCGAGGAAGCCGCGCAGGAGTTCCTCGGTGATGGGTGTGGTGATCCAGTTGTGCGTGGTGTCCATTGTCCCAACCTGTTGATCGAAAGCCTGCTGGTCGAAGCCTGCTGGTCGAAGCCTGTTGATCGAAGCCTGTTGATCGAAGCCTGTTGATCGAAGCCTGTTGATCGAAGCCTGTTGATCGAAGCCTGTTGATCGAAGCCTGTTGATGGAGAGGTCCGCATCCGGCAGAGCCGCATCCGGCATGGGCCCGGTCAGGGCGCGGGCCAATTCCGCAGGAGGGCGTCGAGGGCGTCCAGGATCCGGGACCAGCTCTCCTGCGAGTCGGGGGCGCTGTGGCTGAACCCGCCCCCCGACTCCAGGCTGACGTAGCCGTGGAAGACGCCGCCCAGCAGCCTGACCGCGTGCGTCTGGTCCGGTTCCGTCAGGTCGTAGCCGCGCAGAATCGCCCGCGTCATCTGTGAGTGCCTGGGGCCCGCACTGGCGGCCGCCGTCTCCGGGTCGAGCCTCAACTGGGCTGCGGCGTACCGGCCGGGGTGCTCCCGGGCGTAGTCGCGGTAGACGTCTCCGAGGGCGGTCAAGGCATCCTTGCCGGCCCGCCCGGCCAGGGCGGCGGCTCCCCGGTCGGCGAGTTCCTCCAGGGCGAGCAGGGCGATCCCGGTCCTGAGGTCCTGGGAGTTCCTCAGGTGCGAGTACAGGCTCGCGACCTTGACGTCGAACCGCCGGGCGAGTTCCGAGACGGTCACCTGGTCGAAGCCGACCTCGTCGGCCAGTTCCGCCCCCGCCCGGATCAGGCGTTCCGTGGTCAGCCCTGCGCGCGCCATACTCTTCCTCTCGTTCGGCTTCACTCATAATGCGTTTGCCTAACACTTTTAGGCAAATTAGCCTGTCGTTCGTGAAGCCGCTGAGTGAGCAAGAGATCCGTGCCGCGTTCGTGAACTGCACCAAGGGCGCGGCGAAACGTCTGTCCGTCCCCCGTGACCTGAACGACCGGCCCTGGGACGACCTGGACTTTCTGGGCTGGCGAGATCCACAGGCGCCCGACCGCGCCTATCTCGTCATCGACCTGGACGGCCGCCCGACGGCCCTGGCCCTGCGCTGTACCGCCCCTGCCTCCGGGCAGATGCGGCGCAGCATGTGCTCGATGTGCGTGACCACCCACACCGGCGGCGTCTCGCTGATGGTCGCGCCGAAGGCGGGAAAGGCCGGGCAGCAGGGCAACTCGGTGGGCAGCTACATCTGCGACGACCTCGCCTGCTCCCTGTACGTACGAGGCAAGAAGGACGCGGGCGCCGGCTCGCGGCTCCAGGAAACGATCACGCTGGAGGAGAAGACCCGGCGGATCGTGACGAACATCGCCGCGTTCGTGGCCAAGGTGACCGCATGACCGCCGTCGCAACCGTCACGCGGCCTCCTGGGCGATGAGTCCGGGCCCGCCTGTCAGGCGTCCCGGTCCACTCCCCGCATCAGCGCGAACCGCGCGCCGTAGGGGTCGGCGAGCTTGGCGAACCGGCCGACACCCTCGATGTCGGTCGGCGGCATCCGGACCGTACCGCCGGACTTCCGAGCGGCGGCCACGGTGGCGTCGCAGTCCGTGACCGCGAAGTACAGCAGCCAGTGCGGCGCGCTGTCGGATTCGATCGGGTCGGATCCCATCGGTACGAACCCGCCGAACATGGCCTCCGGGCCCTTCCCGGCAGGGTGCACCATCCGGTACGTGCCGCTGCCGTCCGGCATCGGCATGCTGGTGGCCTCCCAGCCGAAGACCGTGCTGTAGAAGTCGTACCCGGCGTTCTCGTCGGGGGTGTACAGCTCGGCCCAGCACAGGCTGCCCGGCTGGTTGACGACATCGAGACCCTTGTTCTTGCCCGGCTGCCAGACGGAGAAGCCTGCGCCGGCCGGATCGGCGAAGACCGCCATCCTGCCGATGTCCATGACGTCCATCGGTTCGAACACGACGGAACCGCCGCTCTGCCGCACGGACTTGGCCGTCGCGTCGGCGTCGGGCGTGCTGAGGTACAACGACCAGGACGACGGATCCTGATCGGACTGCAAGGGCATGGCGGCCGCCGCGGTCCTGCCCTCCGTCTGGAACATGCCGTAGCCGCCCGCCTCGGGCCCCGCCGACACGAAATCCCAGCCGAACAGGCCGTTGTAGAAGGCGGTCGCCCCCTCGATGTCGGGGGTGCCGAGGTCGGCCCAGATCGGGGAGCCGGTGGGATATGGAGTGGTGAGCATGGTGCGCTCCTTCGTGGAATCCCATTGCTCTGCCCTCCGAGTCTCCTCCGGATGCCGCGCCCCCGCACGCAGGGACGTGCCCCCGCGCCCTTGCGTGCGCCTCCCACGCATTCCGTCCGCCTGCCCGTCCCTGTCACCGCTCCGGCCCCGGCCGGGCGTGGGAGCATATGAGCCGGTCGGAGCGGTTCGGTCGGGCGGGAGGCGTCATGAGGGGTGCGGTCATCTCGCCGGATGGCGCGGTCGTCCCGCCGGGATACGGGCCGGTGCCCGCGGGCAGGAAGGCCGGGGCCGTGCTCGACGCGGCGGCACTGCTGCTCGGCAGCGCACAGCGGCTGCTCGACGACCACTCCCGCGCCGTGGCCGCCGTGCGGGACGCCTTCCACCCGCTCCAGCAGGAGCTGGTCGGCGCCGAACTGGGGGCGATCCCGCTGTCCCGGCTGAAGGAGGTCGCGGCCGGAAGACTGCGGCTCGGTGCCCTCGAACAGGCGGGGCTCACCTCCGTACGCGAGGTGTACGAGTCGGGCCGGCACGTCCTGCGCCAGCTGCCCGGAGTCGGGGCCCACACCGCCGACCAGGCGGTGGCCGCCGCCGGCCGGATCGCCGAGGCCGTCGGGGAGACCGTCTCCGTGCGTATCGATGTCGACCACCCCGAGGCGCGCACCACGGCGCTGGTGGCCGCTCTGCACCGGCTGGTCGACGCCGGCTCCGGACTGCGGCGCGCGCATGACACCGCCGACCGGCTCTGCACCCGGCTGCGCGGGCTGCTGCCGGAGGCGGAGCCCGCGCGCGGGCGGCTGCGGATGGCCCTCTCCGGCCGGGACAGGCGGGCCAGGGCCCTCGGCGCGGCAGACAGGATCCGGCGGCTGCTCGACGAGGCGGCGGAGGCGGACGTACCGCTGCTGCTCGCACAGGTCTCGGCGGATCTGCTGCGGGAACCGGCCTCGGAGATCGAGTGCTGGGTCGACTTCGAGCTGCGCTCGGCGGAGTACTACAGCCTGCTCGCTCAGACGGTCGGCAGCGCGCCCGATCTCGCCGCGTCGGAGGGCTTCATGCCGTCCGAGATCGCCGGGCGGGTACGGGCCCAGCAACTGGACGACACTCGGCTGCGGGTGTCGCTGCGCGGCTACCAGTCGTTCGGCGCGCGCTTCGCGCTGGCGCAGCGCCGGGTGATCATCGGCGACGAGATGGGGCTGGGCAAGACCGTCCAGGCCATCGCCGCGCTCGCGCATCTCGCGGCGCGGGGCGGCACGCACTTCATGGTGGTCTGCCCGAACAGTGTGCTGATCAACTGGACGCGGGAGATCGGCACCCGGAGCACGCTGCGGGCGATTCCGGTGCACGGTCCGGAGCGGCAGGAAGCTTTCAGCGAGTGGCGCGAGGGCGGTGGCGTCGCCGTCACCACCTTCGACTCGCTGCATACGCTGCCGCTCCCCCGGAACGGGCAACCGGAACCGGCCGTACCGAAAGCCGCCGAACCCCGGCCCTCCGGGCCGCACATGCTCGTCGTGGACGAGGCCCACTACGTGAAGAACCCGGACACCCGCAGATCCCGCGCCATGTCCGGTTGGACGGAACAGGCCGGGCACGTCCTGTTCCTCACCGGTACGCCGATGGAGAACCGGGTCGCGGAGTTCCGCAGTCTGGTCCAGCGCCTTCAGCCCGCGCTGGCCCCGGACGTCCAGGGCATCGACGCGGTCGCGGGCTCCCACGCCTTCCGCCGCGCCGTCGCCCCCGCCTATCTGCGCCGTAACCAGCAGGACGTCCTCGCCGAACTGCCCGCGCTGGTCCAGGTCGACGAGTGGGAACGGCTCAGCGCCGACGATCTGGCCGCCTACCGGGAGGCGGTGTCCGCCGCCCACTTCATGCGCATGCGGCGGGCCGCCTACGCACGGCCCGAGGCCTCCGCCAAGCTCGGGCGCCTGCGGGAACTGGTCGCCGAGGCCGCGGCCAACGAGCTGAAGGTGGTGGTCTTCTCGTACTTCCGCGAGGTGCTGGCCACGGTCCGGCAGGCCCTGGGCGAGGGGGTGTTCGGGCCGCTCTCCGGTGACGTACCGGGCGCGCGCCGCCAGCATGTCGTCGACCGCTTCACCGCCGCGCCGGGCCACGCCGTCCTGCTGAGCCAGATCCAGGCGGGCGGTATCGGGCTCAACATGCAGGCCGCGTCGGTCGTCATCCTCTGTGAACCGCAGGTCAAACCCACCCTGGAACACCAGGCGGTGGCACGCGCCCACCGCATGGGACAGGTCCGCCCGGTCCATGTGCACCGTCTGCTCACGGTCGACAGCGTGGACCAGCGACTGCTGGACATCCTCGCCGACAAGAACCGCCTGTTCGACGCGTACGCCCGGCGCAGCGACCTGGCCGAGGCGACGCCGGACGCGATCGATGTCTCGGACCGCGACATCGCCCGCCGGATCGTGGAGGAAGAACAGCTGCGTCTGGCGACCGGCACCGGGACGAACTCCCCCGGGTGAAAGCGACGCGCCCCGGGGTGCGGGCGAGGTGGGCACCCCGGGTGAGCGACGTACGCGGGAGTGCGGGCGAGGTGGGCACCCCGGGTGAGCGACGTGCGCCCCCGGGCCGTTCGCGCCCTTGACGGTGTTCTTTCATTTCCGCGCCACACCAGTCTCCCCTGCCGTTCACTCCTCCTGTCCGACACTCCTTTCGCTCCTGATTCCACCCCGTTTCCACCCCCCGCGCACGCACCCAGGACAAGGGGTCACCCAGCCATGCCTCAACTCGACCGGCGTCGCTTCCTCCAACTCGCCGGAGGAACAGCGGCGTTCACCGCTCTGTCGAAGAGCATCGCCCAAGCCTCCGCGATACCCGCCCGGCACCGCTCAGGAACGATCGACGATGTCGAGCACATCGTCGTGCTGATGCAGGAAAACCGGTCCTTCGACCACTACTTCGGCTCGCTGAGAGGTGTCCGCGGCTTCGGCGACCCCCGTCCGGTGACGCTGCCCAGCGGCAAGTCCGTGTGGCACCAGTCGGACGGTACGAAGGACGTCCTGCCCTTCCGTCCGCCCGCCGACGATCTCGGCATGCAGTTCCTCCAGGGACTGCCCCACGGCTGGAGCGACGGCCAAGCGGCAATCAACCAGGGCAGGTACGACAAGTGGGTGCCGGCGAAGTCCGCCACCACGATGGCGTACCTGACGCGCGAGGACATCCCGTTCCACTACGCGCTCGCCGACGCCTTCACCATCTGCGACGCGTACCACTGCTCGTTCATCGGATCGACGGACCCGAATCGCTACTACATGTGGACGGGTCACACCGGCAACGACGGCACCGGCGGCGGCCCGGTACTCGGCAACGACGAACTCGGTTACAGCTGGACCACCTACCCCGAGCGGCTGGAGAAGGCCGGAATCTCCTGGAAGATCTACCAGGACATCGGCGACGGTCTGGACGCCGCCGGCTCCTGGGGCTGGATCGAGGACGCGTACCGGGGCAACTACGGCGACAACTCGCTCCTCTACTTCGACCAGTACCGCGACGCCACCCCCGGCGACCCGCTCCACGACAAGGCCCGCACCGGTACCGACGCCAGGAAGGGCGAGGGTTTCTTCGACCGGCTCAGGGCCGACGTCACGGCGGGCAGGCTGCCGGAGATCTCCTGGATCGCGGCCCCGGAAGCCTTCACCGAGCACTCCAACTGGCCCGCGAATTACGGCGCCTGGTACATCTCCCAGGTGCTGGACGCCCTGACGTCCAACCCCGAGGTGTGGAGCAAGACCGCTCTGTTCATCACCTACGACGAGAACGACGGCTTCTTCGACCACGTCGTACCACCCCTCCCGCCGACGTCGGACGGTCGGGGAAAGTCCACCGTGGACGTCGGCCCCGACCTCTACGCGGGCGACAAGGACCGCGTCGCGGGCCCGTACGGCCTCGGCCCGCGTGTCCCGATGCTCGTCGTATCTCCCTGGAGCAAGGGCGGATACGTCTGCTCGGAGACGTTCGACCACACCTCGATCATCCGCTTCATGGAGCGCCGCTTCGGCGTGCACGAGCCGAACATCTCGCCCTGGCGGCGGGCCGTCTGCGGCGATCTCGCCTCCGCCTTCGACTTCGCACACAAGGACACCCGGCCCGGCGCGCTCCCGGACACCGACGGCTACCGGCCGCCGGACGGCGAGCGCCACCCCGATTACCGGCCCCAGCCGCCCGCGAACCCGGTGCTGCCCAAGCAGGAGCACGGCCTCCGCCCGGCCCGCCCGCTGCGCTACGCACCGTTCGCCGACGGCGCGGGGGACCCTTCGACCGGCGGGTTCACCGTCACACTCAGCGGCGGCCGACAGGCCGGTGCCGCTTTCCACATCACGTCGGCCAACCGCACCGACGGTCCGTGGATGTACACGGCCGAGGCGGGCAAGACGGTCTCGGACACCTGGAACACCGCCTTGTCCGGGGGCGTCTACGACCTGTCCGTGTTCGGCCCGAACGGTTTCCTGCGCACCTTCAAGGGCCCCGGCAGGACCGCCGGTCCCGAGGTGACGGCCCGCCACGACGCCTCCACCGGCAGCCTGGAACTGACCCTGACGAACGCGGGCACGTCCGCCGTCACCCTCACCCTCAGCTGCGCGTACGGCTCCCGGCCCCGCACTTTCACGGTACGGCCCGGTTCCACCACCACCCACACGGTGGACTTGCGCGCGAGCCGGCGCTGGTACGACCTGACCGTCGCCTCCGAAGCCGACCGCACATTCCTGCGCCGCTTCGCCGGGCATGTCGAGACCGGCGAAGCGGGGGTGAGCGACCCGGCGATCATCACCGGCTAGGTCCTGTCCGTCTCCTACGCCGAGATCGCCCGGAGGCTCGACCGGCCGACTCCGACGATGGCAGGCGCACCGCGGCCGGGCTGACCCGCAGGCTGAAGGTCAGCCCGGCCTCCGTCTCCGTCTCCGCCAACTTCCTGGTCCAGCACGGGTATGTACGGCGAGCGGGTCATCCGGGACATGGCGGAGTCGGCCGACCGCTGGCGCACCCTTCTGACGTGATGGGTCTCCCGGCCCTCCTTTCCTTGAACATGCCCCCGCTCCCCGCCACTTCCTGCTTACTACTGCTGCTCGCTCGGCTCCGCCGCGCAGGCGAGGTCCTGCGGCGGGCGCTGCCCGGCGGTCAGGAAGGTCGTCACCGCGTCCTTCGCGCAGGTGTTGGGTCCGAACGGATAGACACCGTGCCCGCCCTGGTCGCCGGTCACCATCGTGGCCCGCTGTCCGAACGCCCGCCGCAGCTCCTGGGCGCCGGCCAGCGGCGTTCCCGGGTCGCGTTCGTTCTGCACCATGAGCACGTTCGAGGGGCCCCGGTCACCGATGCGTACCGGGGGCTCGACCCGCTCGGCCGGCCAGAACGCGCACGGTCCGATACCGGCCGTGGAACCGCCCAGCATCGGGTACTTCAGGCGGTCGACCGCGACCGTCCGCTGATACTCCCGGACCGTGCCCGGCCAGCGCGTATCACCGCACACCACGGAAAAACGCGCGGCGAAGAAGTTGTCCATGTCCGCCGACGGCGGGTCGATCGGCAGCGGCCGGTCCGTGTCGAGCGCGCGCCAGGTCTCGGCCAGTCGGGGCATGCCCGCATCGGCGTAGAGCTCCCCGAACGTGATCCCGCGGAACAACGTCCCGTCGACGCCCCGGACCGGGTTCGCCTCCAACCGCTCCGCGAGATCGAAGAACTTCGCGGTCACCTGCTGCGGTGTGGTGCCCAGACCGTACTCGGGACGCGCGGCCGCGAACGCCGCGAAGTCCGGGAACCGGTCGTCCAGTCCACGGGCGAACAACCGCATGGCCGTGAAGTCGTAACCGCCGGGGCCCAGGCTGCTGTCGAGCACGACCCGGTCGCTGCGCTCGGGGAACATCGTCGTGTACACCGCACCGAGGTAGGTGCCGTAGGAAGCACCGAGGTACGAGACCTCCGGCTCGCCCAGCGCCGCCCGGATCCGGTCCATGTCGCGCGCGGTGTTCGCGGTGGTGGTGTGCGGCAGCATCCACGCCGTCCGCGAGGTGGCACACTGCTCGGCGATGGTCCGCGCGCTCCCCGCCTCCCGCGCGACATCCGCCGCGGTGTGCGCGTACGTCGGGAAGTTGCCGCGTGCCTGCTGCTCCGGCGTCAGATCGCAGGCCACCGGCGCGCTGCGGGCGACACCACGCGGGTCGAAGCCGATCACGTCGTAGGAATCCAGCACCTTCCGCGGCAGCCCTGAACCGGCGAGAGCGGCCGGGTAGCCGAGTCCCGTGACACCCGGGCCGCCCGGATTGGTCAGCAGCACGCCGCGACGCTGCGAGGGCTCCTTGCTCGCCAGCCGGGAGATCGCTATCTCGATCTGCCGGCCGCCGGGATCCCGGTAGTCCAACGGGACTTCGAGCGTCGAGCACTCGAGCCGGGGCGCGGCGACCTTCTCCGGGCACGCGCCCCAACGCACAGTGTCCGGCGTCGCCGCCACCGACACTCCCGGAATCGTGGTCGCCGCCACCGCCGTGGCGGCGAGGGCGAGGGACAAGGTTCTGCGCATCTGATGTCCTCCTGAAGGGGCGTACGTTGGCGCCGGAGCACGGTTGGGAACAGCCGCCGCCGACTGTGGACGGCATGGCGACCGCCCTCAAGGGCCGTAGAGCCACCCTTGCGCGTCACGTTCCGCCGTCTCGTGTGCGGTTGTCCCGGCACGTGAACGAGTCTGTCCGTGCGGCGCGGCCGGCACATCAGCCCGGCGGCTCTCCACGTCTTCGACCACGGGCGAGGCGGTGACTACGACTCTGGTCCTGGGTGTATCAGCCCTCAGGCCGACTCAACGGCCGTGCGGTTTCGCGATAATGACCGGGTGAACATGGACGTCGCGCCACGGCTCGGGTGGTGGCAGCAGACCTGGCGGCTGGCGGCGGCCACGGCAGCGGGCATACCGCTCTGGCTCTATATCGGTGTGCTGCTGCGGGGGCAGGCGGCCGAAACGGGTTCTTGGTTCCACATCGGTGATCCGCTGGTGGCTCTCGGCTGCCTGACGGCGCTTCTGTGGCGGCGGCGGTTCCCGCTCGCCGTCGCCGTGACGGTCGCGATCGCCTCGACCGCGTCGGCTCTCGCCACCGGCGTCGCGCTCATGGCCCTGGGATCGATCTCCACCCGTCGTCGTCCGGTGGAGATCGGGGTCGTCGTGCTGGCCTACGTGACCGCGTCGCAGTTCGCTGTCGGGGTCTACCCGATCCAGAGCCCGCCCGGCTCGTTCTGGTTCCAGCTCGCGTTGCCGGCGCTGATCGCGGGTATCACGGTGGCCGCGGGCATGGCCATCGGCGCGCGGCGCGTCGAAGTGCGTTCCTTGTGGGAGCGGGCGGAGAGCGCGGAACGGGAGCAGGCCGCACGAGCGGCGCAGGCACGGGCCCTGGAACGCAACCGGATCGCCCGCGAGATGCACGACGTGCTCGCGCACCGGATCTCCCTGGTCGCCATGCAGGCCGGAGTGCTGGACCACCGCAGCGACCTCCGAGCCGAGGAGAACCGTGTGCTGGTACGCGGCATCGCCGAGGGCTCCCACCAAGCCCTGGAAGAACTACGGGATGTCCTCGGTGTGCTCCGCGCCGACCCGGGCCACCCGGAACCACCACAACCCTCCCTCGATCGCATCCCCGACCTGGTGGCCGACGCCCGCACATCGGGACTGGACGTCACGCTCACCACCACCGTTACGGGAACGCCGTCCGACGCCGTCGGACGAACCTGCTACCGGGTCGTCCAGGAAGGACTGACCAACGCCGCCAAACACGCCCCGGGCGCACACATCCACATCACCCTCGAAGGAACAGCGGGCGACACACTCGACGTCAGCGTCCGCAATTCCCCGGCCACCGCAAAGAGAGCCCAGCCACCGGCATCGGGATTCGGCCTGCTGGGCCTCACCGAACGCGTTGACCTCGCCGGCGGAAAACTCGACCATCACCCCACGGCCGACCACGGATACCTCCTCACCGCGCGACTGCTCTGGCCGAACCCCGCCCACGAGAAGAGGACTTGAGTGGACAGCGAGCGGGAGCCGGTGCGTGTCGTCATCGTCGACGACGACCAACTGGTGCGCATGGCGCTGCGGCTCGTCATCGACGGCGAACCGGACCTGACCGTCGTCGCGGAGGCGGCCGACGGGGACACCGCGATCACCGTGGTGGACGAACAGCGGCCGGACGTCGTGCTGATGGATGTGCGGATGCCCGGCCGTGACGGTCTGAGCGCGACCCGGGAACTCCTCACCCGACCGGTGCCGCCCCGCGTACTGATGCTGACCACATTCGACTCCGACGATCTGGTGCTCGGAGCGCTGCGCGCCGGGGCACTCGGGTTCGTCCTCAAGGACACCCAACCGCCGCAGATCCTCGACGCGGTGCGGACCGTCGCGGACGGCAACTCCGTACTGTCCTCAACGGCCATGGCACGGGTGATCGCCGCAGCCACCGGTCCGCGGTCCTCCCACGCTCGCGACTCGTCCCGCGAAGCCGCGCGGAAACAGCTGTCCACACTGACCGAACGAGAACGGGAAACCGCTCAGGCCATCGCGGACGGACTGGGCAACCCGGAGATCGCCCGGAGGCTGCACATCAGCGTCGCGACCGTCAAGGCACACACAGGCAACCTGTTCGCCAAGCTGGCGGTCGAGAACCGGGTACAGATCGCACTCCTGGTCCGCGACGCGCAGGAATGACCGCACGGGCACCGGAGGCCCGCCGGCTCCCTTGTCCTCGATTTCCGTCGGCTCGTCGAAGTACTGGCCCGCGATGAGCGCCGGGGTCTGCTTTGCGGCCTCCTGGAGTCCCACAGGTAGGAATTCGCCACCGGGACCGGCGGATCGGTGATGGGCGAGGGCTCGGTGACGGGGTTGCCGGAGGCGCGGCAAAGGGCCTCGATGATTCCGTTGCCCTCTTCCCAGACGTCATTGGAGAGTTCCCGGATGATGACGCCCTGCGCGCCCACGTCCTTGCGGAACTCCAGTTTGGTGACGGCGGTGTCCGGGGTCTCGAAATAGATGTTGTGGGCGTACGGGTACTCACCCGGAGGAGGAGGTTCAGCGAGTTCGGGGCGGGGGCCCCTCCACTTTGATGTTCGCATCCTCAGCCTCAGGGGCGTCCGGTGTCGGCCGTCTTCTTCCCGCGAATTCTGTGCAGCGTGGAATGCGGGCCGACCGGGGACTTGTCCCACGACCCGGTGAGGTCGTAGGTCATCACGCCGATCCAAGGGCTGTCCCGTAATCCCTGGTGGATCAGCGTGCGGCGTCGGATGCGGTGCATCGCGAGGCGGAGGGGCGTCCGCGTACTGGATGTATGGGGACGTTCCGACAACGCGGCGAGGCGCCGTAGCTGTCGTCGTGCGCCCGCCGGGGATTGCGGGACAGCCCTTAGCTGCTGCCCGATTCACCCAGGTGCCGGGTGAGGAAACGCTCGGCGGCGCGGTACATGTCGATGTTGTTCTCCGGGTTCACGAAGCCATGGCCTTCGTCCTCCTTGACCATGTACTCGACTTCGACCCCGCGGGCGCGCAGTGCGTCGACGATCTGGTCGGACTCGCTTTTGGCGACGCGGGGATCGTTGGCGCCCTGGATCACCATCAGCGGCGTGCGGATGTCGTCGACACGGCTGAGGGGCGAACGGGCCCACAGGTCAGCTTCCTGTTCCGGGTCGTCGGGGTTC
Organism: Streptomyces sp. NPDC088116; assembly: GCF_044741745.1. NCBI lineage: Bacteria > Bacillati > Actinomycetota > Actinomycetes > Kitasatosporales > Streptomycetaceae > Streptomyces > Streptomyces sp. NPDC088116. Next base: position 101,027 of record NZ_JBIUTF010000004.1, read on the forward strand.
CCTGCGTAGAGGTACCAGTTGTTGACCATGTAGGGCTTGACGAATTCCGGTACGTTCCGCAGATAGGTGACGAGGTTGGAGGGGCCGCAGAAGTCGACGGCGGCGGCGAAGACGTCGGGGGTGAAGGAGACACCGACCAGGGTGGCGTAACCGCCGTACGAGCCACCGAAGATCGCGACGCGGTCCGGGTCCGCGTATCCCTCCCCGACGGCCCAGTGGACCGCGTCGATGAGGTCGTTGTGCATCGCGCCGCTCAACTCACCGATGCCCGCCTTGAGGAACGCCTTGCCATGACCGGTCGAGCCGCGGAAGTTGACCTGAAGCACCGCGTATCCGCGGTTCGCGAGGAATTGGGCACTGGGATCGAACCCCCAGCTGTCCCGGTGCCAGGGACCGCCGTGGACCAGCAGGACCATCGGCAGCCGTACGGGTTCCGCCCCCACGGGCAGTGTCAGGTAGGAGGGCAGCCCCCATCCGTCGCGCGCCGGGATCGTGACCGGTGTCATGGGAGCGAGGACTTCGGGGTCCAGGTCCGGATAGGGCCTGAAGAGCATGCGGCTCTGCCGGGTGGTGTGGTCGTAGAGGTAGGTGACACCGGGGTCACGGTCGTGGTTGAAGCTGACGACCCACCGCCGCCCGCTCGTGTCGGAGGACAAGGCCGACAGGTCGCCGTCGGACAGCTTCTCCAGGTTTTCGAGGACCTCGGCGAAGTGCGGGTCCAGCGGGTGGATCACCTGCCGCTCGCCGAGGTAGCGCACCCCGATCAACTCCCCCGTGCGCCGATCGCAGATGAGCGGCGAGGGCAGCGTGGGGAAGACCGCGGAACGCGGGTCCAGGTCGTAGAGCGGATGGCTGTCGACCTCGGTCTCCTCACCGGTGGCCAGGTCGAGCCGGACCACCCGGGTCCGTTCGCTGTCACGGCTGGAGCCGATCCACGCGCCCGTGCCGTCCGGAGTGAGCTGGAACGGCTGGATGTCCAGCGGGTAGTCGGAGCCGTCGAACGTGATGACCGGACGCAGTTTTCCCGTCCCGGGGTCCCACTGCGACAGCTCGATGTCGCCATCGGCCGTCAGGCCATGGGCGTACAGCTTGCCATCGGGCGTGTACAGCAAACCGCCGACCTGCCCGGGGTTCTGGGCCAGCATCGTCAACTCGCCCGTGGCTATGTCGAGTTCGTAGAGATCGAACTCGACGGGGTTCCGGTGGTTCAGATGCAGGGTCGCCTTGCCCGGCCGGGCGACGCTCATCTCCAATCCCGTGGCCCTGGCGCCGGGAAAGGGGGTGAGGTCGACCGCCTCGGCATCCGGGGCGTCCAGGTCGACCCGGTAGACGTGGTAGTTCTCGTCGCCGTCTCCGTCCTGCTCGTACAACAGCCAGCGCGGATCGTCGGTCCAGTGGTAGCGGAGCACGCTGCGGTTGTCGTCGGCGGTGACGCAGCGCGCCTCCTCGTCCGAATCGACGCTCTCCACCCATACGTTGAGGCGCTCCCGCCACGGCGCCAGGTAGGCGATCCTGCTGCCGTCGGGAGAGATCGACGCGCGGACACGGACGGGAGAACCGAAGAAGTCCTCAACGGTGAGGCGCGGGACCGCGTGCGAAGTGGCGGGCATGGGAAGCCCCCTTCTGCTTTCGTCTGGTTCGGCTGGACTGCCGGACAGGAACTCGCCTGTCACTAAATGACAGTGTCACTAAGTGACAGGCGATGCAAATCCTGAACACAGGCCGCGCCGCCACCACCGGGACGAACGCTTCAGGTGAAAGCGACAACTTCCTTCAGCCCTTGGGCGGTTGAGGCCGCTTACCAGTACAGGGAGCCGCGCCCGGAGAACAATCGGTGAGCCCGTAGAACCACACGGGTCGCGCGCCGTCGCGCTTTTCGGCAACGACGTGGACGCGGTCGCGGAGTCTGAGCCCCACGGCGAAACCCAGGCGAAGGGGAGTTCCGATGTTCCCGTTGTCACGCAATGGGACGACGGCCGGCCTTCCGGTCCCGAACCGGGTGAGCGTTCCACCTCGTCGGCGTCCATGCCAGGCGGCGCGACGGGGCAAGCCGTGCCGGACAGCCCTCAGACGCGGTCGGCCGCGATCAGGAGGTACTGGAAAGAGCCGTCCTTGTAGGAGTTGATGAACGCCTCCTCAATACCCGTGACCAGCGAGGACGTGGCCCGCAGTTCCCAGTAGGGCAGGGTCTCGGGAGTGAGGTCGATGACGGCCTGCGGTACGAGGCGGTTGTCGGCCATGGCGCGCAGATACTCTCGGCGGGAGTGGATGTTGCACTCGAAGTGAGCGTTGATCTGGGAGACCCACTTCGACGGCTGGCCGTAACGCGGGTTCCAGCAGCCGGTGATGGTCACATAGCGGCCACCCGGCGCAAGGACACGGGAGTGCTCGGCGAAGAGGTCGTGCAGGTCGACGTACATGCTGGACTCGTTGTTCCACGAGCCCGCGGCCTGTCCGGTGTCGAAGGGCGTTTCGAGCATGTTGCAGACGCGGGCGCGAACGTGGTCCTTGATGCCGAGTTCACGGGCACGCCGGTTGGCGAAATCGGCCTGCTTGGCCGAGAGCGTGACGCCCTCGACCTTGCAGCCGAAGCGCTGGTGCGCCATCACCATCGAGCCGCCGCGGCCGCAGCCGGCGTCCACCAGGGTGTCGTCGCGGTCAATGGGTCCGAGGTGGTTCAGGAGGAGTTCGGCCTGTGCCGACTCCAGACGGTGGAGTTCGGCGATCAGTTTCTTCTCGTACGCGCTGTTCTCGGCGTCACCAAGGGCCGCGTGGTCGACGTCTCCGATGCCGTAGTGGTGGTGGTAAAGGCCGTCGACGTCACCGAGGCGCAGATTCACGGGCCTCGCCTCGCCGTCCCAGTAACGGGCGATGTCCTTCTGATAGGCGGTCACGGGGGCCGGGATGAACACGGAGGTGCCGGTGGGCGCCGAGTCGGATGAGGCCGAGTCGGTGGTGGTCAGTTCGGTGTTGGTCACTGATGAATCCATTCTTCTTACCAGAAATCGGGCAGGCTGTAGCGGTAGGTGTTGGTCTGGTGCCAGTAGTGGTTGCCGTCGACCCATACGGCCACCCCCCGCAGGAAACGCAGAACGCTCGGGACGGGGCAGGCGGCGGCCAGGGCCGCGGCTTCGGCCTCGAAGTCACGCATGAGCTCGTTGTGCACCTCGACCGCCTTGAGATAGGCCTCGCGGTCGGAGACGTCCTCACGTTCGGCGATCACCACCGGCAGGTTCAGGTGCCGGCCGGGGCCGGCGAGTTCCTTGGTGTACGAGTACAGGTCGTTCACGATCGTGGTGGCGTTCCCGGCGAGCGCGATGACCCGCTGCATGGCGGGCTGAGCGTGCAGGTCCGCCGGGAGTTCGTAGCCGCCGACGGTGTCGGTGATGGTGGGACAGGGGCGGAAGTTGTTGAACTGGCGCATCGCCAGGTACTCCCACACTTCAGGGACGTGGTCCTGCTGGGCCCATGCGGCCTCGGCGAGATACCCCATGTGCAGCCGGGCCATGTCGTGCCGGTACCGGTCGACCTGAGAGGGTCCGGCCATGTGGAGGAAGTACTCCATGGCGGAGCGGTATGCACGACGAGGCGCGTCCGACTGAAGAGACTGCGCCCACTGCGGCTGGTACTCCTTCGTCGTGTGCAGGGGGTCGAGGGCGGTGTGCGCCAGCAGAAGGCGTCCACCCAGGCCGACGGGCGAGCCCCCGTGGTCCTCGCAGTAGCAGTCGTCCACCGCGTTCTCGGCGACCATCAGGCGCGTGGCGAGCATCAGATGGTCGACGGTGGGGGCGTCCGGATGGCAGGCGACCATGTAGCGCCCCACGGAGAAGCCGTCGAACTGATCCTCCCAGTCATCGGGGTACAGATCGACCTCGTCCGACGCCCACGCCTTGATCCTGCGGCTGACCTCCTCCACCCGCACGGGGTCGGGCTCCGGCACAGGGTGGTGATAGAGGCCCGGGATCGGATGGCCTTCCGCGGACGTCTGCGTCGGCTCTTCGGGCCGGGCGAGGGACAGGCCCGCCGTGCCCAGACCACTGGGGCCACCCAGGATCCGTCGCAGCTGAGCGGTCGGTGTACGGACCTCGGCGGCAGGGACCTCCACGGGGGACGGGGCGGCGGGTGAGGACGGCACCGATGGCGGGCCGCCGGTGACGGCCGTGATGTCGCGGGCGCGGGCGGCGGCGTCGGCGAGGACGTGCGCCCCGAAGCGGGAAGCGGCCGCGGGCAGGCCCGATTGCACAGGGAAGGGCTCAGGGTTGGGCATCCACAGCTCCTTGACGGGAGGGGGAGTCGTCCGGATTCTGGACACGCTCGGCCGGCCCGGAGGGTCCACGTGCCCCAGGGTCTTTCGTTTGGATCAGGCCGGATCAGGGCGCGGTGCCCGGCACAACGCGAGCCCGGCGAAGACCGGCCGGAGAGGGTCTAGTCGTGCCGACTGGCGATCTGCACGTTCTCCAGTACGCCGAGCGCGTCGGGCACGAGGACGGCGGCGGAGTAGTAGGTGGTGACGAGGTAGGAGATGATCGACTTCTCGTCGATGCCCATGAAGCGGACCGACAGGCCCGGTTCGTACTCCTCCTGGAGACCCGTCTGACGCAGACCGATGACGCCCTGGTTGTCCTCGCCGGTGCGCATGACGAGGATCGAGCTGGTCTTCTCCTTGGTGATGGGGATCTTGCCGCAGGGCAGGATCGGGACCCCACGCCAGGCCGGGACCTGCTGCCCGCCGAGGTCGACATGGGTCGGGTAGAGGCCGCGGCGGTTGAACTCACGCCCGATCGCCGCGATCGTCCTGGGGTGGGCGAGGAAGAACTTGGAGCCGCGGCGGCGGCAGAGCAGCTCGTCGAGATCGTCCGGGGTGGGAGGTCCCGAGTGGGTCTGGATGCGCTGCTTGAAGTCGGCGTTGTGGAGCAGACCGAACTCCCGGTTGTTGACCAGCTCGTACTCCTGGCGCTCGCGCAGCGCCTCGATGGTGAGCCTGAGCTGCTCCTCGGTCTGGTTCATCGGCCCGTTGTAGAGGTCGGCGACCCTCGTGTGGACCCGCAGAACGGTCTGCGCGAGGGAGAGTTCGTACTCACGCGGTTTCAGCTCGTAGTCGACGAACGCGCCGGGCAGTTCGGCCTCGCCTGTGTGGCCGGACGACATGGCGATCTCCGCCTCGCCGTGACGATTCTGCCGCTTGAGAGGAAGCGAGCTGAATCGCTCGATGTGGGCCCGGAGGCTCGGCGCTGTGGACAGTACGGCGGCGAAGTCGGCGCGGGACAGAGTGAGCAGGGTGCCGGCCGTCTCGGCTGTGGCGGTGTAGTCCCACCGGGCGTCGGTGTCCAACAGGGCGTGGTCGCCGAACCGGTCGCCGTCGGCAAGTACGGCGACGGCCGCTTCGTCGCCGTACTTGCCGACGGACGTCTGGCTGATACGGCCGTGGGCGATCAGGTGGATCCGGTCGGCAGGCGTACCGCGCTCGACCAGCCTGTCGCCGGCACGGAAGTCGTGCTGCACGCACCGGCCGGCGATCGCGGTCAGCACCTCCACGTCATCAAAGCCCTGTAGAAGGGCCAGTTCGCCCAACTCCCGCGGAATCACCCGGACGTTGGCACCGTCCTGGACGAACTCCACGCGCCCGTCACCGACGGTGTAGCTCAGCCGGCGGTTCACCCGGTAGGCGCCACCCTTGGTCTCCACCCAGGGCAGCATCCGCAGCAGCCAGCGGGAGCTGATCTCCTGCATCTGCGGGGCGGACTTGGTCGTGGTGGCGAGGTTACGTGCAGCCGCGGTACCCAGGCTGGACTGCCGGGGCGGCTCCATCTGTCCCTCCAGGCCGGTATCAACAGTCATCGGGCGCGCTCTCCTTCGTAAGGACGGTGACCGACGAGGTCTCGCGGCACCGGGAACGGGAAAAGAGGGGCAAATAACCTGGAATCCGTCCAGATCTCTGGGAACAGTAACGGCCCGTGCGCCCAATCGGTCCAGAAAAGCCGATGACATTAACTCGATACGATGATCGTGCCTGGACGAGGTTTACCCGGTCGGCCGACGGTATGGAGACTCACATGGCGTTCCGGCCATACGGAACGGATCGCACAGGGATCGGCGGCAACGGGCCCGCACCGTGAAGCCCGCTCCGGCGGTGACGCCGCGCCTCGGGCCTGCACTCCGGCTGCTACCTCGAAGGTCCGCGATCAGCCATGGGTGTCCGGGCCGCCGCTGTCGAGTGCCGCGCGGATCCGGCTGAGCCACTCCCTGCCCAGCCGGAGCCCGTCGGGGAGCTGGTCGCCCCGGTCCCAGCGCCACGTCGTGATCATCGCCGGCACGAGGATCCGGCACGCGCGCAGCACGTCGTGATCGACACCCGGATAGTGCTCGCCGACTTCCTCGGGCGCATGGGCGAGGTCGAACTCGACGGGCCCACGGCAACACGTCTCAAGGTCTATGAACAGCAGCCCGTTCTTCGTGGTGAGCACGTTGCCCGGGTGCGGCTCGCCGTGCAGCAGTTGCTCGGCTCCGCCGCGCTCGCCGATCACTCGTCTCAGGTTTCGTAACGTGTCGCCGAGCAGTTCCCGGTCCGCGTCGGCGAGCGCCGGAGTGCGGTCGCGGTCCGCAACGAGTCGTTGCGCCTGATCGACTCGATCGGTGAATCGCGGCGTCGGGACATCGAGTTCGCGCATGCCCGCATGCAGCCGCTCAAGAGCGTTGGCGTAGTGGGCCGGTGGGACCGCCAGAGGTGTCACGGGTTCGTAGTAGGTCCAGAGCGTGACCACGAATCCGCCGCGCTCATAGACACGTGGCTCCACCCGAGGGTCGAGAGCGGCCACCGGGCACCCGGCCTCGGCGAGCCGCTGAGCAAGATCGACTTCGAACTGTGCGACGTGGTTCGATACGGGGGCCACCCGGGCCAGGACGTCACAAGGCAGCAGGCGCAGAGTGAGCTTGTTCGAGTCATGGAGAATGATCGCGTCGTCGGCGGTCAGGTCGAGCGATGAGGCGATCGACAGGGCGGCGGCCGTCGCACGGGATACTTCTGACGCCTGCATCGTCACCTGGCCTCTCTGCCTTGAGCGCTGCCGTAACTCTCCAAGTCGTACAGCCCGCGCACCTTGGCAAGCAACACCAGCAGCGCCCGGCCACGTCTGCAAGGTCTGCAAGGCTGCCTACTGGGCTTTGCGGGCGAGCAGGTGAATCTCCTGGAACTGCCGTTGGTCGGTGGGCTGGGGCTCGCGAACCATCCGGGCCACCTCGGCCAACCCGGACTCGCGCAGCATCGCGGCGAGGTGGTCGGGCCACCACCGATAGGCCGGCGCGACCTTGTGATCGAAGACCTGTGTCGGGTGGGAGGAATCTTCGCTCGCCGAAAAGCCGAGCAGGAGGTGGCCGCCGGGTGCCAGCACGCGGAGGAACTCCCCCAGGATGACGGGGAGTTCCTCCGGCGGGGTGTGGATGATGGACCAACGCGAGAGTACGCCGCCCAGCACGCCGTCGGCGATGTTCAAGGCGGCCATGGAACCCACGTCGAACCGCAGGCCCGTATAGGCCTGTCGAGCCAGCCCGACCATCGTGGGAGAGGTGTCAACACCAAACGCCGCCAGCCCCAACTCGTCCAAATAGGCGGTGACATGGCCAGGTCCGCACCCCAGGTCCGCGACCTGACCGTCCCCACTCGCACGGACGGATTCGGCGAAGACACCCAGGATCGCGCGGTCCAGGGGGCTGTCACGGAGCGTGTCGCGGAACAGCTCCGCGTAGGTGGAGGCAACAGCGTCGTAGGCCTCGCGGGTGGCACCGAGGGCATCGAGTTCGACCATGCTCGCGACAATAGTTCCTGGCGATGAGGCGAGCCGGGAGAATGACGAGCCTCCCGCCGCCTCCCCCGGGCCGGCAGCTGTGTTCAAGCCGGCGTCGGCTGTTGTACCGCTGTGCTCAGCGCGTCGTGACACATGCCGCGTCGTGACACGTGCCGCGTCGTGTACACGTGCCGCGTCGTGTACACGAGCTGAGCACAGCGGATCGATTCGCGCCCGGCCGCCGGTACCCGGCCCGGGTCAGTGGCTGGGGTCAGTAGCTCGGGTCAGTGACTTCGTTCAGTGACTTCGTTCAGCGGGTGGAGCGGGGCAGTACCTGGATGGTGTCGCCAACGGGGCGTTCGCCCGTCGTGTCGGAGGGACGGTTGACGAGTTCGCCGTTGACGGCCATGGCGGTCGAGCCGCCGCCGTCGAGGTTGATGGCTTGGAGCGCGCCCTGGGACCGCATGAACGACGCGGCCTCCCGCAGGGTGAAGCCTTCGCTGCCGCCGGCCTGGCGGCCGTCGACCGTGACCAGGATCAGCCGGCCCTTGGCGTCGGTGCCCGCCATGGTTCGCGGCTGGCGGCTGTTGGCCCACGCGTAGCCGAAGGAGAGGTCCTTCGGGTCCACGACTCCTTCGGTCGCCGCGTCGATGCTGATGCGGCCGTCCTTCACCAGGGTCGGGGCGGCGCTGACGATGCTGTCGTGGCTGCCGAGGCGGACCGGGCGCCCGGCCTCGTCCCGGACGGTCTCGGCGACGCCGACGCGCTGTCCGGGCTTCGCGTGGGCGGTCAGCCAGCCGGCGGCCGAACCGACGCCCTGGAGGACCGAGCCACCGGCCGGCACCGTGCCACCGCGGGTGCCCGCGGAGACGATCCGGCCGGAGGCGTCCAGCACGGCCTGGGCGCCGGCCCCGGTGGGCAGCGGGGCCTTGAAGGCGGAGGTGAACTTGACCAGGTCGTCGGTCTTGCGGCAGGTGACGTCCTGCCAGGGATGTGTGCTCGGCCGGGCACCGGGGCGGCCGCAATTGCGTACGGTGCCCGGTACGCGGTTGATGCCCTGGACCTCGTAACGGGCCTTCCCGGCGGTGGCGGTGGCGCTGCTGGTGAGGTCGGCCATCCGGATGCGCTTGCCGCCGTCGCCGAGGACGAGTGCCGCCCGCGCGCCCGAGGACATCGACTCCAGCTTCCCGTCGTACGCCCCGAGTCCCGCCTGAGTGCCCTGCACGCCGTCGGCGTCCGCGGTGACGAAGAATCCGGCGTTGACGCCGACCAGCGAGTTCAGCTTCGCCGCGACGGACGAGGTCGTCTCGCGCCGCGTGACGTTGCCGTCGTGCGTACCGGCGATCGTGCCGGAGAAGGTGCGCGGGTCGATTATCGCGACGCGGATGTTCTCCTTGTCGGCCGGCCGGTCACTGTCGTACCCGGTCCATTCGGCCGTGGCGTGGAAGCCCGCCGCGGTGAGCGCCTGGGCAGCGGTGTCCGCCTCGCCCTGGGCGGCGTACGAACCGACACGGACCCGCAGGCCCATCAAGCCGCGCGGGGTGTCGCTGTAGGAGGGCCAGTCGATGGCGTCCACGCGCGGGCGGAAGCCCTTGCTCCGCAACTGCGCGGCCGTGGCGTCGGCCCAGCTCCGCGGTCCCACCTTGGCCCAAGCGGCGGCACCGGTGAGCCGACTGGTGGTCGGCGCCTCCACGGTGACGGTCCAGGTCGGCTCCGCCGCCGAGTTCGTCACCGTCCCGGTCCGCACCTCGACGCCCCTGGCGACGGACTGGGTGGTCCAGCGGGAGACGACGTGGGAGTCGGTCACGGTTCGCGCGTCGGCGGGGCCGGGCGTTGCGGCCTGCGCGCCGACCGGCGCGCCGACGGACGTCACGGCTGCCAGCGACATGGCCATGATCACGGCACGCGTGCGCGCGGGACGCCCAGGCATGACGGCTCTGCCCTTACCAGCTGGACTGGAGTGGTTCATGTTTCCTCACCGAAAGACGGGATGTGACCGGTCCGGATCGACTACCTGCCGGACAGCGGGGACACCCTCGATCTGATCACCAGCAAAAAGACGCGAACCGGACCGTTCGCCGACGTGCGCACGAAGAGCGAATTATCGGCGGGTGTACGTGCCGAGGCGCCGGCGTTCTGTGGCGTACCGGATCAGCGGACAGTGCCCCGGCATTCGGCGCGAGAGCTGAGCCGAGACCGCCAGACCATGCGGGGGGGGCGCTCCCCCTCGGCCCCGGGGGCCGGGCCCGCACCCGACGCCGCGCGCCGATCCACCGGGGACCGTAGGCTGTCCCCGCTGCGGAAGGGTGGTGCCATGGATGCTGATTCCCTGATCAGGGCCGCGATCGAGGAGCATTGGCGGGCCTCGGAACGCGGGGATACCGAAGCCGAGCACGCCATCTACGCCACGGACGCGATCCTGGACTACCCGCAGTCGGGCGAGCGGTTCCAGGGCCGCGCGACGATTTCGGCGCAACGCGGCGGGCACCCGGCCGACCGGCACTTCACCGTCCGGCGGATCACCGGCCGTGCGGATCTGTGGGTGAGCGAATGCACCATCACCTACGACGGGGTGCCTTCGTACTCGGTGAGCATCATGGAATTCGCCGACCGGCACGTGGTGCACGAGACGCAGTACTTCGGCGACCCCTTCGGCGCCCCGGCCCGGCGGGCCGCGCTCGCGGAGCCGATGCCGGGCCGGAGCATCGCCGGAGCCTGATTCCGGTGATCACCTCTGAGTGGGACCGGCCGCCCATGGCAACCGGCCCTGGGGGGACATACGGCTACAGCGCGTCGCCCGGCAGGCCCGCGTATCCCTCCCGCAGGAGGTCGATGGCCGGGTGGTGGCCCACGAGTCCGGTGTCGTCGATACCCGTGATCGCGCGTACACCGATGGCCGCGTTCGTGGCGAACGCGGCGTGCATGGAGGGGACATCGGCGAGCGTGACCGGGGCGACGCGGTGTTCGCGTACCTCTTGGAGGAGCCGCATCGTCACGCCCTGAAGGCACGGTGCCTGTGGCCAGACCACCTGGTCGCCGTCGAAGAAACCGATGTTCCAGGTGCCGCCCTCGGAGACGAGGGAGTCGGCGCCGACGAAGAGCGCGTCGTCGAACCCGGCGAGCCGGGCCTCGCGGCGCTGACGCAGAGCCCCGAAGAGTCCGACGCTCTTGACCTCGGGGGTGTCCCGGTCGTACGGGACGGACCGTACCCGGATCGGCGGCAACGGCCCGGCGGACGCGGCCCGTTGGGTGATCAGGACCTGGGGGGCGGTGGCCCGCTCCGGGTGGCCCAGGTCCAGGGACGGGTCGAAGACCGTGACACGTATCGTGACCGCTCCCCGCGCCGGCGCGGCACGCCGCAGCAGAGCACGGACCCGGTCGAGGTCGAGATCCGTCCCGAACAGGGCCCGGCAGTCACGGCCGAGCCGTTCGAGGTGGAGGGCCAGCCCCCGTACCCGCCCGTCGTCCACGCGAAGGGTGGTGAAGTGACCGTAGTTGGTGAGGGCGAGAGCGGTGAGCTGATCCGGATCGACCGGCCGGCCGTTGAGTTCTGCCATGCACCCAGCATGGCAGCCGGGCCGGGCGGCCCGTCGTCAGCCCCATCCGCCGCGCAAGAAGCAGCTGTACCCCCTCTTCCTGTACCGGAATTCCCGTGACGTGGGAATTCCGGTACAGGAAGAGGGGGCGTCCTTGAGGGCTCAGCGCCGTGCCGACGCGAGGGCCACGCTGATCTCCGCGGCAGAGGCGGGAGCGGCGGGCTGGTTCCTGTACCGGTCGTCCTTGGTCACCGCGTAGGGCGCGCAGAAGACCGGAGTGCCCAGTTGTGAGCGCCGGCTCTCGGCGAGCGGTCCCATGTCCACCGAGTCGTACCCGAGCAGCGAGAGCTCCTGGTTGAGTGCCGATCCGCGCGAGTGTCTCTCGTCGATCGCCCCGTCGCAGACCCGTGGGGTCCGACAGGCCCCCGCTCCGCCCCGGCGAGCGGGGCAAGGGCCGTAGCGGCGGCGTCCGCCTCGGCCGGCCCGCGGACCAGATCACACTGGGAGAGATCTACCGCACATCCATCGGCGACAAGCCGCTGTGGGCCCCCCGGTCGGAGGGACCCAGGGAGTGCCTGGTCACCAACCACTCCGCCGAGTACTTCGTCAGACTCACCGACGAGACCGAGTCGGCCGTCCTCGGCGCGCTGGCGGGCCGCACCCTCGCCGACAGCCTCGACGAACTGCGCGCCATCGACCGGGCGGGCGGTGCCCCCGCCCCGGAACGGCCGCTCCCCGCACCTCGTCATTAGCCGGGCCGGCTGCCGTTGAGGCTTTCGCGCACACCGATGACCACTGGTGGCCGCGCCTGTCGCCGGGAGCGAACCCCCCGTCCCCGGCAACCCGGAGATCATTCACGGGACTGCCCTCAGTGGCCCGAATGATCCGCCGTCGACCCGTCCGCCTTCTTGGAGGCCTTCGCGTCATCCCCGCTCATCGGGTGGTCCGGATCATGTGGCTCGTACCCCGGGATCGTGCCGTCCGTCTTCTTCACCAGCAGCAGTCCCGCCATCCCCATGTCCGAGTGGCTCTGGACATGGCAGTGGTACATCCAGGCGCCCGCGCCCACGCGTTCGCCCGCGATGATCTGGAAGCCGAAGGAGTCCGCCGGGCCCGTGATCTTGTTGTCGATCACGCGGCTGGGGTCGTCCGGACCGGTGAGCAGGCCCGTCCTGTTGTCCGCCCAGCGGTGACCGTGCATATGGAACGTGTGGTAGAACTCACCGTGCGTGATCATGATGATCTCGACCCGATCACCCACCGTGGCCTCGAAGTTGGGGGATTCGGCGGCCGGCTTGTTGTTGATCGTCATGTCGTTGAAGACGATCGTGAACTGCTTGTCCGGCAGGATGTCGCCCTGCCTGCGGACCACCACCGGACCGTAGAGCCCCTTGCGGATGCCGCCGGTGCCGTGGTCCGTGCCGACGACATGGTCGTGGTAGTGCCAGTAACCGGCGCTGCCCGCCTGCCAGGTGCCGTCCTTGCGCCTGCCCGGGGCGTGGGTGCGCCAGGTGTACGTACGGGTGCCGCCGGGTTCTACGTGACTCTTGCTCATCCGGGTGCCGTCGTTGGCGATCTCGTAGTCCACGCCGTGGACATGGAGACTGACGTCCGCGTCCGTGGTGTTCTCGAACTCGATATGGACGGTGTCGCCCTCGATCACCTCGATCAGCGGGCCCGGCACGGTCGCCTTGCCCTTCTCGAAGCCGTATCCCAGCTGACCGCCCGCCAACTTCTCCGCGTAGAGCTTGAGATGGCGTACCGTCCCGCCGGCCGGGGAGGTCCTGGGCGGACTCTCCGCGGAGGTCGCCGCCGGGGCCGAAGCCACGGACAACGATGTCACCCCTGTCGCGACCACCGCGCCGCCCGCCAGCAGGCGCCGGCTGAAACTCCGTCTGTCCATGGCCATACCGAACTCCCCTGTGCCGTACGGAGATTGACGGGGCCCGTCAGGAGCTGTCCGGCGAACCCGGGGGCGCCGAGGTTCGCCGGACAGCTCCTGACGCCCCGGGGACGGCCACACGGTAGACCAGCGACCTTCGTTTATCCACACTCAGGACAAAGTTGGTGGAATTGCGGTCGTACCTATTGGCGAGCCGGTGAAAGAGGTCTAGCTTCAGGCGCTGTTGCTGTGACCAAAGAGGGGTGGGTGAACACATGCAGCGCGCACCACGTCACCGGTCGAGATCCAGACGCGGTATGGCCGCGGCCCTGGCCGCCGGAGCCATGGCGGCGTCCTTGCTCGGCGGTAACGCCGCCACGGCCAGGCCGTACCCGGAGCCGACGTCGACAACGTTGTCCCTTCCGTCTCCGCCCGGCGGGGAGAACGTCAGGGTTCTTGTCTTCCATGCCTCGGCCACCGAGGAGTCGCCGGTGGTCGACGCCGGGATCGAGGCCATCGAGTCGATCGGCCTGACGGGACCGTCCGCGGGCCGCTTCAAGACCGTGGCCACGGACGACGGTTCGGTCTTCACGGACGCCGACAAGCTCGGCACGTACAACGCGGTCGTCTTCCTCACGGGCGGCGGCGATGTGCTCGACCCCGATCAGGAGGCGGGACTGGAGGCCTATGTGGAGGCCGGTGGCGGTTTCCTCGGCATCCATGACGCGGCCCGTACGGAACCGTACTCCGACTGGTTCACCGGCCTGATCGGCGCCCGTCCCGCGGCCACCAGCCCCACCACCGTGCAGCGCGCGACCGTCGAGGTCGGCGACCGGGTCCACCCGGCGACGAAGAACCTCCCGCTGGAGTGGAAGCGCCCCGACAAGTGGATCAACTGGGCCACCAACCCCACCGGCAAGGTGCACACCGTCGCCCGGGTCAGGGAGGCCGCCTACAAGCCCGGCGCCGGAGCCAACGGCGCCGACCATCCCATCTCCTGGTGCCGTGACTACGACGGCGGCCGGTCCTTCTACACCGGCATGGGCGGTACGGCCGAGTCGTACGCCGAAACAGACTTCCGCGACCACCTTCGCGGCGCACTCCAGTGGACGACCCGTATCTCCCGCGCCGACTGCAAGGCGACGGTCGACTCCAACTACAAGGCGGAGCGCCTCACTCAGCCGAACCAGGCCGGCCAGCAGGACCAGATCGGCGAACCGCACGGCGTGGTCGTCGCGCCCGACGGGCGGGTGCTGTACATCGGCCGCGGCGGTGGCGACAACAGCGCCCCCGTGGTGACCGACTGGAACAACCCGGACGTCGGCAAGGGCGTGGGCCAGATCCATGTCTACGATCCGAAGACGAAGAAGGTGACGCTCGCCGGCGCGCTGACGATCTTCGGCAACAAGGGCGGCGGCGAGGAGCTGATCAAGGTCGAGGAGGGGCTGCTCGGCATCGAGCTGGACCCCGCCTTCGCATCCAACGGCCAGGTGTATCTGCACTACACCCCGCACTCCCAGCTCAACCGTGACACGCGGATGGCCGAACGGCGCGTCTCGCGCTTCACGTTGGACCCGACGACCAACAAGCTGGACCTCGCCTCCGAGAAGGTCCTGCTGAAGTGGCCGGTGCAGGTGCACAGTTGCTGCCACTCCGGCGGCGGCATGGCCTGGGACTCCAAGGGCAACCTCTACATCGCGACGGGCGACAACAACTCGTCGGGGTTCAGCGACGGTTACTCGGGCAACAACCCCCAGCCCAACTACAAGGGCGTCTCCTTCGCGGACGCGCGCCGCACCGCGGGCAACACCAACAACCTCAACGGCAAGATCCTGCGTATCCACCCGGAGGCCGACGGCACGTACACACTGCCCGACGGCAACCTGTTCACGGGCAAGGAGCAGGCCGAGGGCGGCGGAAAGACCCGCGGCGAGATCTATGTGATGGGCGTGCGCAACCCGGCGCGCATCTCCATCGACAAGAAGACCGACACCCTGTACGCGGGCTGGGTCGGCCCGGACGCGGGCGAGCCGAGCACCACCTGGGGCCCGGCGAAGTACGACACGTTCTCCGCGATCACCAAGGCCGGCAACCACGGCTGGCCGTTCTGCATGGGCAACAACCAGCCCTACCGGGACCGCAATCTGCCCGACCCGTCCAAGCCGCTGGGCTGGTACAACTGTGCCGCCCCGAAGAACGAGTCCCCCAACAACGACGGTCTGGTGAACCTGCCGCCCGTCACCGGCAACACCATCTGGTACTCCCCGCAGGGCGGCGCCCCGGACTACCCGCGCGACGCGAACGGCGTCCCCAGCTACAAGACGTCGGAGGCCACCTACCTCCTGCCGTGGCTCAAGGGCGGCGGCCAGGCGACCATGGACGGCCCGCTCTACCGGTACGACGCGCGGAGCGCCAGTGCGCAGAAGTGGCCGGAGTACTGGGACGGCAAGTGGTTCGTCGGTGACTTCTACGACGCGGCGGCCAGCCCGCGCCACGCGGTGATGACCGACCCCAAGACCGTCGGCAAGGGCGGCCTGCCCGTGCACGCCGAGTCGCTGAAGAAGATCATCCCGGTCGGTCAGGGCGGTATCCGTAACCTCATGGACTGGAAGTTCGCCCCGGACGGTTCGCTCTACGTCCTCGACTACGGGCGCGGATTCTTCACCTCCGACGCCGAGTCCGCGCTGTGGCGTGTGACGTACAAGGGCGGCGAGCCGACTCCCGCCGCCGCCGACCTGGTCAGAAAGGCGGAGCAGTGAGACACCGACCACAACGCCCGTGGCGGGCTTCGCGGCCACACTTCCTGAGGTCACGGCCCGCGCGCCTGTGGACGGCCCTGGTGGGCGCGTTCCTGATGGTGCTGGGGCTGACCTCCACGGCGGCCTACGGCCGTGCGGACGACAGTCCGGCCGCGCCGAAGGCGGCCGCCCAGGTGCTCACCTGGACGGCCGGCGATCCCATCGACAAGTACCTCAGCTTCCCGACCACGGCGGTGGCCGGGGCGACCACGATCGTCTTCGAGAACAGCACGGCCACCGGCAACACCACCGGGATGCCGCACACGCTGACCTTCGACACGTCCGACCCCGAGTACAACAGCGACGTGCAGCTGAACATCCTGGCCAACCCCGGTGACGCCAACGGCGGCAAGTACACCGCCGAGGTCAACCTGACGCCCGGCAAGTACCGCTTCCACTGCTCCATCCCGGGCCACGGCACGATGAACGGCGTCCTCACCGTGACCGAGGCGGGCGGCGACGACACCACCGCTCCCGTGACCGCTGCCAAGGTCGACGGCCAGAAGAACGCCGACGGCGCGTACGTCGGTTCCGCGACGGTGACGGTGACGGCCACCGACGACGACTCCGGTGTGGCGACGACCGAATACGCGGTCGGGGCCGACGGCGCCTGGCAGCCGTACACCGCCCCGGTGGTGGTCGACCAGGTCGGCGAGCACACCATCCGGTACCGGGCCACCGACAAGGCGGGCAACGCGGCGGCGGAGAAATCCGTCGGCTTCGCGGTGGTGGCTCCGTCGACCGACGACAAGACACCGCCGGAGACCTCGGCGACGGTGAGCGGCGAGAAGGACGACGCGGGCAACTACCTGTCGATGGCCACGGTCACCGTCACCGCGTCGGACACCGGCTCGGGCGTCAACACCATCGAGTACGCGCTCGGGGCGGGCGGGGCCTGGCAGCCGTACACCGCTCCGGTGATGGTGCACGAGACCGGCGCCCACAAGGTCCGCTACCGCGCGACCGACAAGGCGGGCAACGCGGCGGCCGAGAAGTCCGTCGACTTCACCGTCGTGAAGCCGCCGGTGAAGGACACCACGCCGCCGGTGGCCGGGGCGGTCGTGGACGGGACCAAGAACTCCAACGGCGCCTACATCACCAGCGCCAAGGTGACACTGACCGCGACCGACGCCGAGTCGGGTGTGGACAAGATCGCGTACTCCCTGGACGGCGGTCCCTACCTCACGTACACCACGCCCGTGATCGTCGACAAGGTCGGCCACCACGCGCTCGCGTACCGGGCGACCGACAAGGCGGGCAACACCGCGCAGGCCAAGCAGCTGTCGTTCACCATCGCGCGGGGCGGCGGCGTTCCGGCGCCCAACTGTCCGGAGTTCGACGAGCGGTTGACGGTCATCGTCGGCACGGTCGACTCGGGTGTGCCGAACCGGCTCACTCGTAGCCGGTGCACCGTCAACGAGCTGATCGAAGACGAGAAGGAGTGGACCTCCCAGGCCCTCTTCCTCAAGCACGTCGACAGTGTGCTCGACAAGCTGCTGGCCGACACGGTCATCGACGCGCGCGAGTTCACGGCGATCACCAAGGCCGCCAAGCAGTCCAAGATCGGTACACCCGGCCAGACCGAGGGCTACCGCGATCTCTTCGACGGCACGGCGGAGTCCTTCGCCAAGTGGGAGCAGGTCGGCGGCGGCAAGTTCACCCTCACCGGCGACCGTGCCATCACCAGCAGCACGACGGTCGACGGCATGGGCATGCTGTGGTTCCCGCAGCGCACGTACGGCGATTTCTCGCTGAAGCTCCAGTTCCGTGACGACGCCCCGGGCACGGGCAACGCCAACGGCGGTGTCTTCGTCCGTTTCCCGAACGTCCACAACCACCCGGAGGAGTCCCGGCCGGAGTGGGTCGCCATCAACTACGGGCACGAGATGCAGATTCTCGACCGCCCGGACGGCGACCTGTACAAGACCGGCTCGGTCTACGGCTTCGACCGGGTGGGCCTGGGCGGCGCGGGCGTCACCCCGAAGGGCACCTGGAACGACTACGAGATCCGCGCCGTCGGCCAGCACTTCACGATTCTGCGCAACGGAGTCGTGATCAACGAGTTCGACAATGTGGCCGGCCAGACGTTCTACCCGGAGCGGGCCGGCGACCCGGGCACGGACGGCCGGCGGTACGCCACCGGTTATGTCGGGCTCCAGGTCCACGGCACGACGGATGTGATCTCGTACCGCGACATCCGCATCCAGGAGCTGTAGAGAGGCAGTCCCGGTCCCAAAGGTGTGGTGCCCCCTCTCCGTGCGGTCCGCGCGGAGAGGGGGCACCAACACGCCCTATGGCTCCTGGTGTCGCGCCCGGCTCGGCTGGACCCGTTTCGGCTCCCCCGGCATCTTGGGATAGTCCGGCGGATACGGCTTGTCGCCCAGCCCGTGGTCGCGTTCGTACCGGTCGGCCAGCTCCAGCAGTCCCTCCAGACTGTCCAGCCGCTCCCCCATCCCCGCGTGGACGTCGCCCAGTTCGGCGTAGCGCACCGGCATGGTCGCCAGATCGAAGTCGCGTGGCGCGACATCGTCCAGCTCCGCCCAGCGCAGTGGCGCGGAGACCGGCGCGTGCGGCTTGGGGCGTACGGAGTAGGCGGAGGCGATGGTGCGGTCGCGGGCGGTCTGGTTGTAGTCGACGAAGATCCGCTCACCGCGCTCCTCCTTCCACCAGGCCGTGGTCACCCGGCCCGGCATCCGCCGTTCCAGCTCGTGCCCGATGATGATGGCGCACCGGCGCACCTCGGTGAACGTCCAGCGCGGTTCGATCGGTACGAAGACATGGAGGCCACGGCCGCCGGATGTCTTGGGCCAGCCGTGCAGCCCCTGTTCGTCCAGGAAGGCGTGCAGTTCGTGGGCGGCGGCGACCGCGTCCCCGAAGTCCGTGCCCGGCTGCGGGTCCAGGTCGATGCGCAGCTCGTCGGGGTGGTCGGTGCGGTCCCTGCGTACCGGCCAGGGGTGGAAGGTGAGGCAGCCGAGGTTCGCCGCCCAGATGACGGCGGCCACCTCCGTCGGACAGATCTCGTCGGCCGAGCGTCCGCTGGGGAATTCGATCCGGGCCGTGGGGATCCAGTCGGGCAGGTTCCTGGGCGCCCGCTTCTGGAAGAAGGACTCGCCCTCGACGCCCTCGGGGAAGCGTTCCAGGGTGGTCGGCCGGTCGCGCAGGGCGCGGGTGATCCCCGGCGCCACGGCCAGGTAGTACCGCGCGACGTCGAGCTTGGTGAAGCCGCGCTCGGGAAAGTAGACCTTGTCCGGGCTGGACAGCCGTACGGGCCTGCCGTCCGCCTCCAGCTCCACCGCTGCACCCATGTGGGTCACGGTAGGCGGGGTGGCCGGGAGGCGCATATCGGGCGGCCGGGCGGTGCGTATGCGGCGGCCCATATCGGGCGGAGGGAGCGGTTCCCGAGCACAATCGGGGCATGGATCTGCCCGTGATGCCGCCCGTGAGGCCCATGCTCGCCAAGTCCGTGGCGCGTATCCCGCCCGGAATGCTGTACGAGGCCAAATGGGACGGCTTCCGGGCGATCGTCCACCGTGACGGCGACGAGGTGATGATCGGCAGCAGGACCGGGAAGTCGCTCTCCCGCTACTTTCCCGAGCTGGTCACAGCCCTGCGCACCGAGTTGCCCGAGCGCTGTGTGGTGGACGGCGAGATCGTGATCGTCCATGAGGACCGGCTGGACTTCGACCGGCTCACCGAACGTATCCATCCGGCGAAGTCCCGGGTGGACATGCTCGCCGAACAGACCCCGGCGAGCTTCGTGGCCTTCGATCTGCTGGCCCTCGGCGACAGCTCACTGCTCGCGGTCCCGCAGGCGCGGCGCAGGGAGGCGCTGGAAGCCGCGTTCGCCGGAGCCGGGCCGCCGGTGCATCTCGCGCCCGCCACCACCGATATCGAGCTGGCCCGGGAGTGGTTCGAGCAGTACGAGGGGGCCGGGCTCGACGGCGTGGTCGCCAAGCCCCTCGATCTGCCGTACCGGCCGGACACCCGGTCGATGTACAAGATCAAGCACGAGCGGACGGCGGACGTGGTCGTCGCCGGCTACCGCATTCACAAGAGCGGTCCGGTGGTGGGATCGCTGCTCCTCGGCCTGTACGACGCTCAGGGCGTCCTTCAGCACGTCGGGGTCTGCGCCGCGTTCTCGATGAAGCGCCGCTCCGAGCTGGTCGGCGAACTGGCGCCGCTGCTCATGGAGTCGGCCGAGGGCCATCCCTGGGCCGCCTGGACGGACGAGGCTGCCCACGAGACCGCCCGGCTGCCGGGCGCGCCGAGCCGCTGGTCCGGTACGAAGGACCTGTCGTGGCTTCCGCTGCGGCCGGATCTGGTGTGCGAGGTCGGGTACGACCATATGGAGGGTGACCGGTTCCGGCACACCGCGCAGTTCCGCCGCTGGCGTCCGGACCGTACGCCCGCGAGCTGTACGTACGAGCAGTTGGAGGAGCCGGTGCGGTACGACCTGGCGGAGGTGCTGGCGGCGCCGGGGCACCGGGCGGAGCCGCCCGGATCCTGAGGACGCCCCCCTGGCCCCTCGAAGGTGCCGTCCTACTCCTCGAAGGTGCCGTCCACATAGACCCAGGCGCCCTCGTGGCGCGCGAAGCGACTGCGCTCGTGGAGGGTTCCCGGGCTGCCCTGACGGGTGAAGCGGGCACGGAAGGTGACGGTTCCGGTGGTGTGGAACGCGCTGCCGTCCGTGGTGTCCAGGATCTCCAGGCCGGTCCACCGCATCGCGGGGTCGAGGTCCATGTCCGGCGGGCGGGTGGCGGGGGCCCAGGTCGTGAGCAGATACCGGGTGTCACCGACGACGAAGGCGCTGTAGCGGGAACGCATCAGCAGCTCGGGGGTGGGCGCGGTGGCGGGGCCGGTGTGGAACCGCCCGCAGCAGTCGCCGTACGTGGCCGGCAGACCGCAGGGGCAGGGGGAGGCGGCGGTCACGGCGGACCGGGCCGCGCGCGAGGTGGGGCGTCGGGACATGCCCCCATTCTGCCCGCGCGCCGCACGTGCTCCGGTCCGGCCCGCGGCGACCTCGCCGCTCACGCCCGCGCTACGGCTGCCCCCGGTGTCCGAGACGTACGGACAGCGCGCCGGCACCCTTGACGGCCAGCTGCGCCAGTTCCTCCTCGCGCTCGTCGCTCCAGCGGATCATCGGCACGGAGATGGACATCGCCGCGACGACCCGGCCCGCGCTGTCCCGCACCGGCGCGGCCACACAGCTCACATCGGGGTTGGACTCCCGGTGCTCGACGGCGATTCCGCGCTCCCTGATCCCCGCGAGCTCCGCCCGCAGCGCCTCCGGGTCGGTCAGGCTGGCGGGGGTCATCGCGATGAACTCATGTTCGGCGATGCGTACTTCAAGCTCGGTCTGGGGCAGCGAGGCGAGCAGCATCTTGCCGACCGAGGTGCAGTGGGCGGGCAGTCGGCGCCCGGCGGCGGAGACCATGCGGACCGCGTGGGTGGAGTCCACTTTCGCGATGTAGATGACGTCCGTGCCCTCCAGGATGGCGACATGGACGGTCTCGTCGCAGGTCTGGGCGACCTCACGGGCGACCTGCCGGCCCTCGGCCGCGAGGTCGAGCTGTTCCGCGTACCGGCTGCCGAGCTGGTAGGCCCGAACGCCGAGCCGGTAGCGGCCGGGCTGGGCGGGAACGGGCGCCAGATACGAGCGGGCCGCGAGTGTGGTGAGCAGTTCGTGCACGGTGGTGCGCGGCAGTTGCAGTTTGCGGATGACATCGGGTGCGGAGAGCGTGCCGTCGCCCTCCAGGAACAGTTCGAGTATGTCCAGGGCCCGCGTCACCGCGGGGACCAGCCGTCCCATGGCCGACCACCCCCACCTCTTCGTTCGGTACTTCGGCCAGCGGCCGGAATGACGAACACAGGCTAACCGCCGCGCAACCCATTGACACCCCCTGGACTGCCTGAATACCGTCACGCCACGATTTCGAACGTGTGACGAAATTTCGAACAGCGAGGGGCAAGTGCCGTGCGCATAACGGGAATCAGCACACACGTGGTCGGTACGCCCTGGCGTAACCTCACCTACGTCCTGGTCCACACCGACGACGGACTCACCGGTGTCGGTGAGACCCGCATGCTCGGCAGGACCGATGCGCTGATCGGCTATCTGCGCGAAGCCGAGGCCAACCACATCCAGGGCTCCGATCCGTTCGCGGTCGAGGACCTCGTACGACGGATGAAGTACGGCGACTACGGGCGGGCCGGCGAGATCGTGATGTCGGGCATCGCCGTCGTGGAGATGGCCTGTTGGGACATCAAGGGCAAGGCGCTGGGCGTTCCGGTGTGGCAGTTGCTCGGTGGCAAGGTCACGGACAAGGTGAAGGCGTACGCCAACGGCTGGTACACCACCGAGCGTACCCCGGACGCCTACCACAAGGCAGCCGAAGCGGTGGTCGCGCGCGGCTACCGGGCCCTGAAGATCGACCCGTTCGGGACCGGGCACTTCGAGCTGGACCGGGCCGCGAGCAATGACGCGGTGGCGCTGATCGAGGCGGTACGGGACGCGATCGGGCCCGAGGCCGAGCTGATGCTGGAGATGCACGGCCGGTTCAGCCCGTCGACCGCCGTACGGCTGGCGCGCGAGATGGCCCCGTACGCCCCGGCGTGGCTGGAGGAGCCGGTGCCGCCGGAGAACCTCAAGGCGCTGAGCAAGGTCGCCGACAAGGTGGAGCTGCCGATCGCGACCGGCGAACGCATCCACGACCGGATCGAGTTCCGTGAGCTGTTCGAGTCGGGGGCAGCCGACATCATCCAGCCGGATGTGGGGCACATCGGGGGCATTCTGGAGACCCGGAAGCTGGCCGCGACGGCCGAGACGCACTACACGCTGATCGCGCCGCACAATGTCGGCGGATCCGTGCTGACCGCCGCGAGTCTCCAAGTGGCCGCCTGTACACCCAACTTCAAGATTCTCGAACACTTCAACGACTTCGCGGACGCCGACATCAAGAAGGTGGTCACCGGGGCTCCGCGGGTCGACCCCGAGACGGGCTGCTTCGAGGTGTCGCACGCGCCGGGGCTCGGTGTCGAGTTCAACGCGGAGGCCGCGGCCGAATTCCCGCAGCAGCAGGCGCGGTTCGACCTGTGGGCCGAGGGCTGGGAGAAGCGCGCGCCGAAGGCGCCCCGATGACCAGCCGCGCCGTCGTCGTCGAACGGCCGGGCGTCCACCGGCTGGTGAGCGGGGCCGAGCCGGTGCCGGGCCCTGGCGAGGTGCTGGTGCGGGTCGCCGCTGCCGGCATTTGCATGAGCGACCGCGAACTGTACGACGGCCGGCGCGACCCGGACTATGTCCGCTACCCGGTCACTCCGGGGCACGAGTGGTCGGGCACCGTCGAGGCGGTGGGCGCGGGCGTCGACGGCGGGCTGATCGGCCGCCGGACGGTCGCCGAGGGGTTCCGCGCCTGCGGAGTGTGCGACCGGTGCCGCAGCGGCGAGACGTCGCTGTGCACAGCCGGGTACGAGGAGACGGGCTTCACCTGTCCCGGTGCGTTCGCCGACCATGTCGTCGTCCCCGCCCGGCTGTTGCACCCACTCGCCGACGACGCCGACCTGCGGGCCGCCGCCCTGCTGGAGCCGGCCGCCGTGGTGGCCGCCGCCGTACGGTCCTCGCATCCGGAGCCGGGTGAGCGGATCGCGGTGGTGGGCGCCGGAACGCTGGGGCTGCTCGCCGTACAGCTGCTCGCCGCCTCCTCCCCCGGCGAGCTGACCGTGATCGATCCGAGGTCCGAACGGGGCCGCAAGGCACGGGAGTCCGGGGCGACCGGGGCTCTGGCACCGGAGGAGGCGAAGGAAGCCCACGGGCGGTACGACCTGGTCGTGGAGACGGCCGGGGCACCGACCACGGCCGCCTCGTCCTGTCTGCTGGCGCGGCGCGGCGGCCGGGTGACGCTCACCGGGATGTTCGCACCCGGCGCGAGCGGTATCGACCCGGCGCATCTGTCGGTGAACCAGCTGACGGTACGCAGTGTCTTCGGCGCGCCGTCCGCCGCCTGGGCCTTCGCCGTACGGGCGTTCACCACTGGCCTGCTGGACCCGGGGCCGCTGGTCACCCACGAATTCCCGCTGGAGCGGTACGAGGAGGCCGTGGCGCTGGTCGGCGGAGGTGATCCGGGCACCGGAAAGGTGCTGCTGCGCCCCTGAGCGCCCGCCCGCACCGCATACGCCGTACAAGCACTCGCATACCCGCTGTGCCCCGCACACGACCGGCGCGCATGACCGGCGCGCTCGACCGAACCGAAGGACTCGTCCGTGACCGACGCATCAGCACCCGTCCCCCGCCGCCCCGGCGAGCAGGCGCTCGCCACGCTCGGCCTGGCCGCGCCCGCCGACCACCCCGCCGACGCCTCTCCCCACGCCTTCCCCGACGGGGGCCGCTGGCGCACCGAGATCCCCTCCGTCGAAGGGCCCGAGTGCCTCGCCGAGGTCCTCAAGGAGACCTCCCGCCTCGACGTACCGGTCCACCGCATCAGCCAGGGCAGCGGTGTGTGGATGCTCTCCGACGCCGACATCACCGAGATGGTCGACGCCTGCGCGGCCCGCGACATCGAGCTGTGCCTGTTCACCGGACCGCGCGGCACCTGGGACACCGGCGCCTCGACCCGTACGGACTCCGGGGGCGCGGGCCTGCGGGCGCGCGGTCACAGCGCCCTGGCCGGCTGCGTCGAGGACGCCGTGCGCGCCACGGAACTCGGTGTGAAGTGCCTGCTCGTCGCCGACGAGGGCGTGCTGTGGACACTGCACCGGCTGCGCGCCCGGGGCGTACTGCCAGCCGACACCACGTTCAAGGTCTCGGCGCTGATCGGCCCGGTCAACCCCGCGTCGTACTCGGTGTTCGAGCATCTGGGGGCCGACTCGGTCAACATCCCCTCGGATCTGACGCTCGCCCAGTTCACCGAGATCCGGCGGACCAGCCGTGCCCCCATGGACCTCTACATCGAGGCGCCCGACGACCTCGGCGGCTATGTCCGGATGTACGAGGCCGCCGAGCTGATCCGGCGCGGCTCCCCGCTCTACCTCAAGTTCGGCCTGTCGAAGTCCCCGGGGATCTATCCGTACGGCGCCCAGCTGCGCGAGACGGCGCTCAGCAGCGCCCGCGAACGGGTCCGGCGCGGACGCCTCGTCCTCGATCTGCTCATCCGGCACGGCGCCGACGGCGGAATGTCGCCGCTCGGCTCCCGGCTGCCGGGTCCTCTCAGCCGCTTCTCCCTCACCGACGTCACCGACGACGTCACCGACGACAAGGACTGATGCACCATGCGCACGCGCAGAGCCGCACTGGCTGTCACCGCCGTGACCCTCGCCCTTTCCCTGGCCGCCTGCGGGCAGAGCAGTGACGGCGGCGGCAAGGAGGAGAAGAAGGGCGGCAAGGGATCCACCGTCGGCATCGCGATGCCGACCAAGTCGTCGGAGCGCTGGATCGCCGACGGCAAGAACATGGTCAGCCAGTTCGAGAAGCTGGGCTACAAGACCAACCTCCAGTACGGCGAAGACAACGTTGCCCAACAGGTCGCCCAGATCGAGAACATGATCACCAAGGGCGTGGACGTGCTGGTCATCGCGGCCATCGACGGCCGGGCGCTCAGTGATGTCCTCCAGCAGGCCGCCGACCAGAACATCAAGGTGATCTCGTACGACCGGCTGATCCTGGGCACCAAGAACGTCGACTACTACGCGTCGTTCGACAACGAGAAGGTCGGTGTCCTCCAGGCCTCGTACCTCGTCGACAAGCTAGGTCTGAACAGCGGCAAGAAGGGCCCGTTCACCATCGAGTTGTTCGCCGGCTCCCCGGACGACAACAACACCGGCTACTTCTTCGACGGCGCGTTCAAGACCCTCAAGCCGTACATCGACAAGAAGCAGCTCGTCGTCAGGAGCGGCCAGACCAAGCTGGACCAGGTCACCACGCTGCGCTGGGACGGCGGCACGGCCCAGCGGCGGATGGACGACCTGCTGACCAAGTCGTACGGCTCGCAGGACGTGGACGCGGTGCTCTCCCCGTACGACGGGATATCCATCGGCATCCTCTCCGCGCTCAAGTCCGACGGCTACGGGACGCCCTCCAAGCCGTATCCGCTGGTCACCGGCCAGGATGCCGAGGTCGCCTCGATCAAGTCGATCATCGCGGGCAACCAGACGATGACCGTCTACAAGGACACCAGGGCGCTGGCGAAGCAGGCCGTGCAGATGGCGGACGCCGTGCTGAACGACAAGAAGGCCGAGGTCAACGACGAGAAGTCGTACAACAACGGGACCAAGGTCGTGTCGGCGTACCTGCTGAACCCGGTCAGCGTCGACAAGACCAACTACCAGAAGGAACTGGTCGACTCGGGCTACATCAAGGCGAGTGACCTGACGTGACCGCCCCTGTCCTGGAGATGCGCTCCATCGTGAAGACCTTCCCGGGGGTCAAGGCTCTCTCCGACGTCAGCCTGACGGTGGCCCCGGGGGAGGTGCATGCCATTTGCGGGGAGAACGGAGCGGGCAAGTCCACGCTGATGAAGGTGCTCAGCGGGGTTCATCCGCACGGGAGTTACGAGGGGGAGATCCTCTTCGAGGGCTCCCCCTGCGCCTTCCGGGACATCAGGGCCAGTGAGTCACAGGGCATTGTGATCATCCATCAGGAACTGGCCCTGGTCCCCTACTTGTCGATCGCAGAGAACATCTTCCTGGGCAACGAGCACGCGTCCCGGGGCGTCATCAACTGGAACGACACGCTCAGGCACGCCGCCCGGCTGCTCAAGCGGGTGGGGCTGAACGAGCATCCGCAGACCCGTGTCGCCGACATCGGTGTCGGCAAGCAGCAGCTCGTGGAGATCGCGAAGGCGCTCGCCAAGGAGGTGAAGCTGCTGATCCTGGACGAGCCGACGGCCGCGCTCAACGATGCCGACAGCGCCCAGCTGCTGCGCCTCATAGGCGAGTTGAAGTCCCAGGGCATCACCTCGATCATCATCTCGCACAAGCTGAACGAGATCTCCGAGGTCGCCGACTCCGTCACGATCCTCCGCGACGGCCGGACCATCGAGACCCTCGATGTGCGTGCCGGGTCGACCACCGAGGAGCGGATCATCCGGGGTATGGTCGGCCGCGACCTTGACCACCGCTTCCCCGAACGCACCCCGTACCCGGGCGACCCGGAAGCACGGCCCGCGCTCGAAGTGCGCGACTGGACCGTGCACCACCCCATCGACCAGCAGCGCAAGGTCGTGGACGGCGTCTCGGTCCATGTCCGCAGGGGCGAGATCGTCGGCATCGCCGGCCTGATGGGCGCGGGCCGCACGGAACTGGCGATGAGCCTCTTCGGCCGCTCGTACGGTCGCAACATCAGCGGGACGGTCTTCAAGGACGGCCGGGAGATCCGTACGAAAACGGTGCCGGAGGCCGTCGCCCACGGCATCGCGTATGTCACCGAGGACCGCAAGCAGTACGGGCTCAACCTCATCGACACCATCGGCAGGAACATCACGCTGGGCGCCCTGTCCAAGGTGTCCCGGCGCGGTGTGGTGGACGAGCACGAGGAGACCCGGGTCGCCGAGTCGTACCGCAAGAGCATGAACATCAAGGCACC
This sequence comes from Streptomyces sp. NPDC088116, assembly GCF_044741745.1. NCBI lineage: Bacteria > Bacillati > Actinomycetota > Actinomycetes > Kitasatosporales > Streptomycetaceae > Streptomyces > Streptomyces sp. NPDC088116. The sequence continues at coordinate 128,596 of NZ_JBIUTF010000004.1, forward strand.
GACCGTCTTCGAACAGGTCGGCCGGCTGTCGGGCGGCAACCAGCAGAAGGTCGTCCTCAGCAAATGGATCTTCACCGGTCCCGAAGTGCTGATCCTCGACGAGCCCACCCGCGGTATCGACGTCGGCGCCAAGTACGAGATCTACACCGTCATCGATCAACTCGCCGCGCAGGGCAAGGCCGTTGTCTTCATCTCCTCCGAACTCCCCGAACTGCTCGGCATGTGCGACCGCATCTACACGATGGCGGCCGGCCGGCTCACCGGTGAGATCCCCCGGGCCGATGCGACCCAGGAAGTCCTGATGCGCCACATGACCAAGAACACGAGGTAGTCGACATGGGTCCGGTCACCACCGACACGCCGAAGGGCGACACACCGAAGGACGCTCCGCCACCCACGTCCGGACGCATGACGACGAAGGAGCTGCTGCTGGAGGCCGCGCGCCGCAACATGCGGCAGTACGGCATGCTCATCGCGCTCGGCCTGATCGTCGTCCTGTTCGAGATCTGGACCGACGGTGTGCTCCTCAAGCCGAACAACGTCACCAACCTGGTCCTCCAGAACAGCTACATCCTGGTCCTCGCCATCGGCATGATGATCGTCATCATCGCGGGCCATATCGACCTCTCGGTCGGCTCACTGGCCGCGTTCGTCTCCGCCGCCTGCGCGGTGATGATGGTCGAGCACGACATCCCATGGGTCCTCGCCCTGGTCCTGGCGCTGCTCATCGGCGCCGCCGCCGGGGCCTGGCAGGGCTTCTGGATCGCGTACCTCGGCATTCCGTCGTTCATCGTCACACTCGCCGGGATGCTCCTCTTCCGCGGCGGTACGCAGATCCTCCTGGGCTCGCGCTCGCTCGGCCCGTTCCCGGAGGGCTTCCAGAAGATCTCGACCGGCTATCTGCCCGAGGTCGGACCGACCACCAACTACCACAACCTGACCCTGCTGCTGGGTCTCGCGCTGCTGGCCTTCGCGCTGCTCCAGGAGTTCCGCGACCGACGCCGGCAGCAGGCGTACGACCTGGAGGTCCTCCCCCTCAATCTCTTCGTCGCCAAGTGCGTGGCGCTGGCCGCCGCCGTGCTCGCCTTCACCATGACACTGGCCAGCTACCGCGGGGTACCGGTCGTACTGCTGCTCCTCGCGGTGCTGCTCATCGGCTTCGGCTATGTCATGCGCAACGCGGTCGTCGGCCGCCATGTGTACGCGCTCGGCGGCAACCAGGCGGCGGCGAAGCTGTCCGGCGTCAAGGACAAGCGCGTCACCTTCCTGGTCTTCGTCAACATGGGCGTGCTCGCGGCGCTGGCCGGGGTCGTCTACGCGGCGCGGCTCAACGCGGGCGTACCGCAGGCCGGTATCAACTTCGAACTGGAGGCCATCGCGGCCGCGTTCATCGGCGGCGCCTCCATGAGCGGCGGTGTCGGCACGGTGTTCGGCGCGATCATCGGCGGACTCGTCCTGGGCGTGCTCAACAACGGCATGTCGCTGGTGGGCATCGGCACGGACTACCAGCAGGTCATCAAGGGGCTGGTGCTCCTGGCAGCGGTGGGCTTCGACGTGTGGAACAAGCGCCGGGTGGGTGCCTGACAAGCCTCACCGCCCTGACCGCCTCGCGAGAGAGGTACGCGCGGCGCCGCAGCACACCTGAAAGAGCTGCGACGCCGCGCCCCCGTGTTGGACCGACCGGCAATGGGGGGCTTAGATCTTGCGGGCCACGCCCACGTATCCCGGGACGGGCTCGTCGCCCGGGACCGGCACGACCTCGCCCAGATCCGGGCGCCAGTCGGCGGCCAACGAGACACCGGGCTCGACCAGTTCGAGCCCCTTGAAGAACTTGGCGAACTGTTCCCGCGAGCGGATGGCGAGGGTGAGACCCCGCTGCTCGTACATCTCCCGGGCCGAGTCGGCGCTGCGCCGGTCGAAGTCCCCCGTGGCGTGGGAGAGGACCAGGTAGCTCCCCGACGGCAGCGGGTCGAGCAGGCGGCGCACCAGCTCGTAGGCGCCGTCCTCGTCCGAGACGAAGTGCAGCAGCGCGAGGAGCGAGAGCGCGACCGGCCGGTCGAGGTCGAGCACCTTGCCCGCCGCCTCGATGATGGCCTCCGGCTCGCGCACATCGGCCTGCACATAGGCCGTGACGCCCTCCGGGGTGCTGCGCAGCAGCGCCTCGGCATGCCTCAGGACGATCGGGTCGTTGTCCGTGTAGACGACCCTGGATTCCGGGGCCGCTTCCTGGGCCAGTTGGTGAAGATTGGGTTCCGTCGGGATGCCCGTACCGATGTCCAGGTACTGGCGCACCCCGCCGGTGGTGCCGAGCCAGCGGACGGCCCGGTGCATGAACGCCCGGTTGACCTTGGCCATGTCGGGCCCCCTGGCATCCAGTATGAGGAGCTGCCGCGCCATCTCCTCGTCCACCGGATAGTTGTCCTTGCCTCCGAGGAACCAGTCGTACACCCGCGCCGGATGCGGCTTGCTGGTGTCGATGGGGTCAGGCCCGGTCATGTGTGCTCCATGAGTCTCAGGTTCGGTGAGCCGGCGAATTCAGTGGCACGGGGGATGCGTTCGGGATCATGCGCTGTGCAGTTGGGATGCGACCGGGTGTAACGGGTGGTAGAGCTGCGTGTGGCGGACCCGGCCTGGTCAGGGCCGGATCCGACCTGATGTCCGATCAGGTGAGGAGGAAGTCCGCCTGCCCTGACTTGGCCCCCTGGATGAAGGCGGCGATCTCGCCGTGGGTGTAGATCAGTGCGGGGCCTTCAGGGTCGGCTGACTGGCGCACGGCGACTCTGCCGTCGGCCAGCTTCAGGGCCTCGATGCAGTTGCCGCCATTGCCACCGCTCCACGGCTTGCGCCAGCCTTCGGCACCGAGGTCAGCGGCGGGCATGCCGTTGTATATCGGATCCATTCACAGCTCCTTGCGGACATCCTTGAGGATCTCCTTCGTGCGTTGTGCAGTTGCGGCCTGAGCCGCCATCCGGTCCATGACCTCCAGGTGAGTGGCCACTTCGGGACGCGCGTCGAGATAGACGGCGCCCGTCAGGTACTCGCTGTAGACCATGTCCGGCAGCTCTGGTACGGCAAAGCGGAAGATCACGAACGGCCCGTAGGTACCGGGATGGTGCCCGCTCGAGAACTCCGCGATCTGCAAGGTCACATTGGACAGATCGGAGGCTTCGATGAGCCGGTCGACCTGATCCCGCATGACCTCCGGACGGTCCCCCACCGGGCGACGCAGGACGGTCTCGTCCATGATCACCCAGAATTTTGGCGCACCCTCACGCGTGAGGAGCGACTGACGTTCCATACGGAGCGCCACATGGCGTTCGATACCCTCCGGCTGGGCCTGCCCCACGGCCCCGGCGCGCATCACCGCGCGGGCGTACTCCTCGGTCTGGAGCAGTCCCGGCACGAAGTGCGGTTCGTACGTCCGCAGCAACGCGGCCGCGCCCTCCAGACTGACGTACATACTGAACCAGTCCGGCAGGATGTCGTGAAATCGCTGCCACCAACCGGGCTTGTTGGCCTCCTCGGCGAGCTCGACGAAGGCGTCGGCCTCGTCCTCGGGAATCCCGTAGGCCCTCAACAGCACCTGTACATAGGGAATCTTGAGAGCGACCTCGGCCGTCTCCATCCGGCGCACGGTCGCGGAGGTCACGCGCAGAACCTTGGCGGCTTCCTCACGCTTCCAGCCGGAACGCTCACGCACATCCTGTAGACGTCTGCCGAGTACGACCTGACCCACGGTCGGGGCGGACCGCGGTTCACTCACTTCGGGACCTCCCCACGCACGGTTGGCAGCAGTCTGCCATGACTCCACGACGAAGAACACGGCACTCTGTAATTTTCAGAGTGCTACTTGCCAAGTGTCCCCGGCGGGTGGAGAGTGAGTGAGTGAACCAGTTCACGCGGATAGTCGAGCTCTGCCATGGGAGAGCATCACGCTCGGCCACCGCTCCCCCACCGTTAGGAATCGGTCGTGGCACCTGGTAACGCGCTCACCCCTCAGCTCACCGCCCTGTGCCCTGGCAACGTTGTCCGCCGCTACGGGTTTCAACTGCCCGCGCATGCGGAATCCGTCGCCCGCGCACGGCAGCTGACGCTCGATCGGCTCAACCGTTGGGACATAGAGGAAGAAACCCGCGAGACCGCCGTGCTCATCGTCTCCGAACTGGTGACGAACGCGATCGTGCACACCGCCGGTGACCATGTCATCTGCGAAGTGCGAGATGGCGAGGGGCACTTGCGCATCGCGGTGGAGGACCAGGGATACGGCCCCACGGGACCGCAGTTGCACCATGTCGCCGTCGGCGAGAGTGAAGGCGAGGGCGGGCGGGGGCTGTTCCTCGTCGACGCGCTGTGCGGCAGCTGGGGAACGCACGGCACGTCGGGGTACGGGCCGGGGCGGGTCGTCTGGGCCGAACTGGCACGAGCCGCGCGGGCCACGGCGGTCCGGACGGAGCCGCCGTGCTGAGGACCGCGCTGCATCGCCTCACGCGCACACTGCGTGACGAACCGTCAGGCTCTGCCTACGCCTCCGGCTCTCCCACTCCGGGCTCCGCGCGTTCGCCCCGCCGGGTTCAACTGCCGCTGCCCCCGACGCTGCCGGCCACGCTGGGCTGCGACGCGGTGGGCGTCCCGGCACAGCACGGCTTCCGGCTCATGGCGCGGCTGCCCAGGACGGGCTGCGTCTTCGCGGACGCGGACATGTGGTGGTGGATCGTCCCCGCGGGCTCGAACCTGGACCTGACGTGGCCCTCCCCGGTCCGCTACATCGCCGGGACAACGGTGCCCGCGACGCACCCCCGGCTGATCCACTGGCCCGAGGCGCCAACACCGTACACGCCGCCGATCCCGTTCTACCTGATGGTCTGCCAGCTGACGGGGACGGCGCCGGCCTGGACGGAGGGCGCGCCTGGTGAGCCGGGGGCTGTGGGGGCTCGGCGGCGGGTGTGACGGTCGCCGTCCGGCGGGGGCGCGGGGGGGGCGAGTACGGCTTGTGGGTGGTGCGGGGGCCGGGGCCTCCGGAGGTGCATGTCCGGACGGCATGATTTACGGCGCTCTGCGGGTCTGAATTTCGGGTGCGGGTCTGTGTGCGCCACAAATCACGCTTTAGTGTCCGGACACGCACCTCCTGCACCCCCGGCCCCCTCCCGCCGGTCCCTCGCCTGCGGGCCGTGTGCTCCCACGCATCACGCTTCGGCGGCCGGACACGCACCTCCTGCGCCCCCTCCCGCTCACTCCTCGCGTACCGCCTCCAGCAGGAGCGCCTGGCCCGGGTTCAGTGCCGGCATCGGGATGCCCGCCCCTGTGAGTACGGCTCCTGGGAGGCGTACCCACGGGCCGAGACCGGCGGAGGGGCCGAGGATCCACTCGGGGTGGTTCCTGGCGAGCCGGGAGTCGAGGTTGACCATCTCGGGCTCGACCCACAGTCCGAACTGCATGCCGTGGCCGTGCACCCGGTCGGCGAGCGGGCCGAGGCCCTCCGGCCACCGTCTCGTCGACGGTCCAGTCCCCGAGACCGGCGGTGTCGTCGCGGCGGCCGGAGAACCAGCCGTCGTCCAGGACGAGACGTTCCACGCCGGTGGCGGCGGCCCGTTCGGTGAGTTCCAGCAGCCGGTCGAGCCGGTGGTCGAAGTAGACGGCCTCCCAGGTGTTCAGGGTCAGCGGCCGGGGGCTCGCCGGGTGTGTGGACCGTGACCTGAGCAGCGTGTGGAACCGGTCGGCGAGCCCGTCCAGTCCCTCGTCGGCCCAGACGAAGTGGCAGACGGGCGCGGAATACGAGTCCCCGGGCGCGAGCCGGATCTCGCCGGGCGCGAGCAGTTCGCCGCCGCCGATCGCGGCGGCGTGCACCCCCGCGCCCGGGGAGCCTCTCGGCGAGCCAGCGCTGGTTGCCGCTCCATGCCACGTGCAGGCCCCACACCTCGCCGGTACGGAATCCGAAGCCGGGGACGCCGACGGTGAGCAGGTGCGGCGAGTCCTGGCCGGGACGGCCGCGCCGTACCTCCCGTACATGGCCGCCGAAGGCGAGCGGGCTTCGCTGCGGGGCCCTCTCGCGGCACCACTTGCCGGTGAAGTCGAGGATCTCGCCGGCCCTTCCCGGCAGTGGCAGCAGTGTGGTCACTCCGGTGAGGTCGTACGGGGTGGGGTCCTGGCCCCGCGAGGCCCCCTGGCCGCACGACGACCGTACGCGCGGTGAGCACCCCGGACGGTTCCAGCCGGCAGGTGAGGTGGATGTCGAGATCGCTGACCAAGTCCGCGAGGAACAGGACCAGTTCGTCGGAGGTCTCCTTCACCCCGGCCAGCCGCGGCCGGGGTGTGGTGGCGGCGCCGCCCCGGTGCCCCTGATGGGCCGGGGTGCCGGACCGGCCGTCGGCCTCGGTGGGCCAGACCGTGAACTGCCGTGGTGTGTCGAGGGAGTTGTTGAGCACGGCGCCGTCGGCCGTGAGGACCGGCGCGGCGATGTCCTCGTCCGTCAGTTCCCCGAGGTCCTCACCCCGGTGCAGGACTCGGGGCAGCGGATCGGAGAGCTCGACGACGAAGCTCACTCCGGCCACGCGCAGATGAGCGGTTCGCGCGGTGGTGCGGGGCATGTGGTCTCCCATCGAGGTACGAGGTACGTGGCGGTGCGATGGTTACAGAAGGATCCGGTCGTGGCAGCAGGTCGCCCGGGGGTGGGAGTGTTCCGGCCCGGATGCGGTTCGGTGACCCTCTTGAAACAGCGCCTCCACCGCGGGATGCCGATCACATAGGCTCATCGGTGAGATGAACACCAACGACACATCCCTCGGTCCCAAAGCCGACAAAGAGTCCGTACGCCGGCACAATCTGAGCCTGGTGCTGAGAGCCGTGCGGGACGAGGGCGAGGCCACCCGAGCGGGTGTGGCGGCGCGCGTGGGCCTGACTCGGGCGGCCGTGTCGTCGCTGGTCGAACAGTTGCTGGAGAGCGGATTCCTCTCCGAGTACGGCAAGACGTTCAGTGGGCACGCCGGGCGGCCCGGCACCGTACTGAAAGTGACGCGCTCGGGACCCGCCGGCATCGGCGTCGAGATCAATATCGACTACGTATCGGTGTGTGTGGTCGATCTGTCCGGCACCGACCGGGTCCGGCTGACCGAGCACATCGACAACCGGGGCGCCCCGCCCGGTGAGGTCCTGGCCCGTGCCGCCGAGATCGCCGCGCGCACGCTGGAGTCGGCCGCCGATCTGGAGTTGCTGCCCGTCGGGGTGCGACTGGCCCTGCCGGGGCTGGTGTCGGACGGCAGGGTCCGGCAGGCACCGAATCTCGGCTGGAACCACGTTGCGGCCGAAGAGCTGTTCGCGCGGGCGCTCGCCGGGTTGCGGCCCACCGAGCCCGCCCTGCCGGTGAGTTCGGAGAACGAGGCCAACCTGGCGGCGCTGGCCGAGCTGTGGTTCGGCTCTCTCGGCCCGATCCGTACGTTCCTCTATCTGACCGGTGAGATCGGGGTCGGCGGCGCGCTGGTGCTGGACGGCGAACTGCTGCGCGGTGCCCACGGGTTCGCCGGGGAGATCGGCCATGTGGTCGCCGACGCGACGGGGCCGCTGTGCCGCTGCGGCTCCCGGGGCTGTCTGGAGCAGTACGCCGGTCAGTCGGCACTGCTGCGCGGTGCCGGGATCGCGGAGAACTCGGGAGCGTCCGGCGTCGCCGAGCTGGAGCGCCGGGCGCACGCCGGCGACGCGCGGGCCCTGGCCGCCATCGGACAGGCCGGGCGGATGCTGGGCCGGGTGGTGTCGGGAGCGGTGAATCTCTTCGATCCGGAAGCCGTCGTACTGGGCGGGATCTACCGGGAGTTGATGCCGTGGCTGTCACCGGCGGCCGACCGGGAGCTGAGCGCTCGCGTGGTGTCGGGACTGTGGCCACGTGACGGCGGGCTCCTACGCGCGTCCTCCTCGGCGGGAGACGCGGCACGCGGCGCGGCGGGGCTGGTCGTACGGGCGGTACTGGCCGATCCGGTGGCGTACGTACCGCGTCGGCCGACGAAGCCGTAGGCCTGCCTGCCCGGAGGCCGGCAGGCCCATGTGCCGAAAGGTGCCGCGCGCCTACGGTCAGCGCGCTCCCAGCAAGTGGTCCATGGCCAGCTGGTCGAGGTGCTCGAACGCCATGCCCCGGGCGCCGGCCGCCTCGGGGTCGAACTCCTCGAACGCGCTGCGGTCGGCCAGCAGCCCGGCCACCCCGTCGGGGGCGGTCGGCTGGGCCAGTTCGTCCACCCGTGAGGCCCGCAGCGCCTCCTGGACCAGCGGGTCGGCGCGGAAGGAGGCGGCGCGCTCCTTGAGGATCAGGTAGTTGCGCATGCACCCGGCGGCGGAGGCCCACACGCCGTCGAAGTCCTCCGTGCGCGGCGGCTTGAAGTCGAAGTGCCGGGTGCCGTCCCAGCCCGCGGTCTCCAGCAGGTCCACCAGCCAGAAGGCGGCGCGCAGATCACCGGCGCCGAAGCGCAGGTCCTGGTCGTACTTGATGCCGCTCTGGCCATTGAGGTCGATGTGGTAGAGCTTGCCCGACCACAGGGCCTGGGCGATGGAGTGCGGGAAGTTCAGCCCGGCCATCTGCTCGTGGCCGACCTCCGGGTTGACCCCGAACAGCTCGGAGCGCTCCAGGCGGTCGATGAACGCCAGGGCGTGGCCGACGGTCGGCAGCAGGATGTCACCGCGCGGCTCGTTCGGCTTGGGCTCGATGGCGAACCTGAGGTCGTAGCCCTGTTCCGTGACGTACTCGCCGAACAGGTCGAAGGCTTCCTTCATCCGGTCGAGAGCGACCCGTACGTCCTTGGCACCACCGGACTCGGCGCCCTCCCGGCCGCCCCAGGCCACAAAGGTCCTGGCGCCCAACTCGGCCGCGAGATCGATGTTGCGGAGGGTCTTGCGCAGCGCGAAGCGGCGGACGTCGCGGTCGTTCGCGGTGAAGGCGCCGTCCTTGAAGACGGGGTGGGTGAAGAGGTTGGTGGTGACCATCGAGGCCACGACCCCGGTCGCGTCCAGCGCCTGCCGGAACCGCTTGACGTGCGACTCGCGCTCCGTGTCGGACGAGCCGAACGGGATGAGGTCGTCGTCGTGGAAGGTCACGCCGTACGCGCCCAGCTCGCCGAGGCGCTGGACGGTCTCGACGGGGTCCAGGGCCGGGCGGGTCGCGTCCCCGAACGGGTCCCTGCCCTGCCAGCCCACCGTCCAGAGGCCGAAGCTGAACTTGTCCGCGGGGGTGGGAGTGAAGCGTTCCGTCATTCGCTGGCCACCTTCGATACCTCAGGTCCGGCATGCGCCGACCTTTTTGTTTCCTGACATGACTAATAATGCACGGGGGCACGGGCACGGAAAACCCCCGAGTACACCCGCATGCGTCCGCCCAAGGACGGGTGGTGGATGGACCGCCACCCCCGTTCCCGTCGGGCACACCTTCGCGTAATTTGTTTCTGGCACATCCAAAAATGCTCTTCACACCGGTGGACCCGGTGCGGCTGGTGCGCCTGGCGCGCTCAGCGCGGCCGGTGAAGTCGGCGCAGCCAGTCAGGAAGAGGTACGCCCATGTCGCGGAGCCCGGTCGTCATCGGCGTGGACAGCTCCACCCAGTCCACGAAGGCCGCCTTCACGGATGCCGCCACCGGCCGGCTGCTCGCCGTGGGCCGCGCACCCCACCGGGTGACCGGCGAAGGCGGCGCGCGCGAGACGGATCCGGAGGTCTGGTGGCACGCCCTGCGGGACGCCGTCGCAGCCGGGCTCAAGGAGTCCGGCGTCGACCCCTCTGCCGTGGCCGGGATCGCGGTCGCCGGCCAGCAGCACGGCCTGGTGGTGCTGGACCGCGCGGGACGGCCGCTGCGCCCGGCACTGCTCTGGAACGACACCCGTTCGGCTCCGCAGGCCACCGTCCTCACGGAGACGCTCGGCGGCCCCGACGCCTGGACCGCGAAGACCGGCTCCGTACCGGTCGCCTCGATGACGGCCTCGAAGTGGCAGTGGCTGCGGGAGAACGACCCGGCCGTCGCCGAGGCCACGGCCGCCATCAGGCTCCCCCACGACTTCCTCACCGAACGCCTCGCGGGCACCGCGGCCACCGACCCCGGGGACGCCTCGGGCACCTGCTGGTATTCGACGGCCACCGGTGAGTACGACCCCGAACTGCTCGCCCTGCTCGGCCTCGACGCGGATCTGCTGCCCGCCGTCGCCACGACCGGCGCCACCCGCGTCGGCTCGCTCACCGCGGGAGCCGCGGCGGAGCTGGGTCTGCCCGCGGGCATCGCCGTCGCCGCCGGTACCGGCGACAACATGAGCGCGGCCGTCGGCCTCGGTTTCGGAGGCGCCGGACTGCTGGACCACCCGGTGCTCAGCCTCGGGACGTCGGGCACGGTGTTCGCCGCCACCCGCACCCGCCCCGGCTCCCCCGCGCTCGCGGGATTCGCCGCGGCGGACGGTACGTATCTGCCGCTGGCCTGCACCCTCAACTGCACCCTCGCCGTGGACAAGGTGGCCGAGCTGTTCCGGCTGGACCGGGAGGACGCCGTGCCCGGCGGCGAAGCCGTGCTGCTGCCGTATCTCGACGGCGAGCGCACCCCCGACCTGCCGGCCGCGTCGGGCCTGCTGACCGGGCTGCGCCACGACACCACACCGCGCCAACTGCTGGGCGCCGCCTACGAGGGCGCGGCCGTGACCGTGCTGCGCGCGCTGGACGAGGTGCTGCGCGCCTGCGGCCTCGACCCCGCCGACCCGGAGGTCACCAGCCGCCCGCTGCGGCTGGTCGGCGGCGGCGCGCAGGGCCGGATGTGGGTCGATACGGTACGACGGCTCTCCGGCCGCCAGCTGATCATCCCGGACAGCGGCGAACTGGTGGCGCTCGGCGCGGCGGCCCTGGCGGCGGGGGCCGCGACCGGCGAGGACCCGGTGGCGATCGCGACATCCTGGAAGACCGGTGGCGGGACCGAACTCCCCCCGGTGGAGCGGGACATGGAGACATGGGAGCGGGTGGGATCGGTGCTGGACAGGGCGGCGCCGAGCCTGATGAGTACGCAGGGAGCCTGAGGAGTCGGCGGGTTTCCGGTCCGGTCGCTCGTCGCGGACCGGGGGCGGGCCGTGGGGAGCGTGGGGGCGCAGGGAGCGGCGTGGCGCTGCCCCGCGCCCCCGCCACCGCGCAACGTGCGCCCCTCGCGTGCTACTTGAGAGGGCATCAGAAATCCTTCTACCCTTCGGTCTGCGCGGCGCAGTCCGCGTCGGGGACGGAGGAAGCCGGCCATGGCCGAAGTGCCATCCGAAGAAGCCATATTCAAGGCCGTCGCCCAGCACATCGGCCTGCCCGGCGAAGGATCGCATCTGGTCTCCCAGGCGCTGCCGGTCGAGCGGTCGCAGGTCATCGACTTCCGTATCGACCGGTCGATCGAGGCCCGTACGGAGATCGAGAGGTCGGAGCCCGGCTCGGTCGATCTGTCGGGGCGCGCCGCGTACGACACCATCGAGGATCACCACTTCGAGCCGCCCAAGGACCCCACGACACCGCAGAGACTGACGATGGTGCTGCGCGACTCGGTGCGCGAGGTCGTCTGCGTGTGCGAGGACGGCAAGACACAGTGTCCGCGCTGTACGGGAAGCGGTCGGTACGACTGCCCGCCGACGGTGGTGTGCGAGGGCTGCCTCGGGGTGGAGGCGTGCACGGCGTGCGCGGAGAGCGCGAACCGTAAGCGCGGGGGCGGCCGACCGACTTCCGCGCAACGGGCCTCCGCGCAACGGACCGCTGGGCAGCGTGCTTCGGGACAGGGGACTTCGACGCAACGGGCTTCGGCGCAGCGGGCGTCCGGAGGGCAGGCGGCGGGACGCCGGACATCCGGGCAGCCGGAGGAGCGCGTCACCTGTACGACGTGCGGCCGACCGGACGCGGCCTGTCCGGCCTGCCGTGGGCGCGGTGTCGTCCCTTGCCCGGACTGCAAGGGCAAGGGGACCGTGAACTGCGCCCGCTGCAAGGCCTCCGGCGTGGTCGAGCACCCGGCGTGCGGCGGGAAGGGCCGGAGGACCTCCTGGAGGGAGGGGACCATCCGGCACACTCCCGGCAGCGACGAGGTGTCGTTGCCGGCGAAACGTCCGCCTTATCAGGTCCGGCGCCGGATGGCACGGGTCGGGGACTGGAAGCGGACCGTCCTCACCGGGTTCCATCCGCTGCCCGACGATGTGGCCCCGGAACACCGCGCCGAGATCGAACGGCGCCTCGTCCGACGGGCACGGGAGGTCGCCCGACGTGTGACCATCCGTCACCTCAACGTGGTCCGGGTCGAGTTGGTGACCGAACCGAACCGGGTCTTCTACGTCTTCCCCGGCAGGGAGCGGACCGAAGTGGTCCAGCTCCCCTCACGCCGGAAGGTCTCGCGCGTGGCGACGATCGCGACGGGACTGGCCCTGGTTCTGCTGCTGGTGCTGGTGCTGTCGCACTGAAGGGTGTAGCGCCGAGAGGTGTTACGTGTCGTGTGGCGCCCGCCTCGGGAGGGCCGGCCGGTCGGGTCAGACCCTCGGCAGGTCCTGAGCCTCCTGTGCCAGGGCGTTCAGGACCGGGCGGATCAGCGGGTGGTCCTCCGCTCCCCGTCGTACGGCGGCGAAGACGCGGCGCGTCGCGGCGGGGCCCGACACGGGACGTACGACCGTGCCCTTCAGCTCCATGCCGCGCAGCGCCGAACGCGGGACCAGCGCCACCCCGGCGCCCGCGCCGGCGAGGGCGACGACCGCGCGGAAGTCGTCGGAGGAGTGCACCAGACGCGGCTGGAAACCGGCGCGTTCGCAGGCGAGTTGCATGACGTCATGGCAGGGGTTGCCGGGATACGGACCGATCCAGTCACTGTCGGCCAGCTCCGCGAGCGCGACATCGGCGCCGAGTCCGAGCGGGTGCGCGGCGGGCAGGACCGCGTCGAAGGGCTCCGCGTACAACGGCACCAGGGACAGCCGCAGATCGTCCTCGCTCGGGGCGCCCCGGTACTCGACCGCGACGGCGAGGTCCGCCCGCCCGTCGAGCACCAGCGGCAGACTCTCGTCGCCCTCGGCGTCCCGGACCCGGACCCGGATACCGGGGTGCGGCCCGGCCAGCCGCTGAAGGGCCGGTGCCAGGACCTCCGCGATGCCGGTGGCGAAGGCGGCGACGGTGACCTCCCCGGCCACGCCGCCCGCGTACGCGGCGAGTTCCGCCTCGGCCCGCTCCAACTGGGCGAGGACGGCGTGCGCGTGGGTCAGCAGGATCTCGCCGGAGGCGGTCAGCCGTACACCCCGGCCGCTGCGGGTCAGCAGGGCGTGACCGGTCTCCTGTTCCAGCACCGCGAGTTGCTGGGAGACGGCGGAGGGGGTGAGGTACAGCGCCGCGGCCGCGGCGGTCACCGTGCGGTGGTCCGCCACGGCCCGCAGGAGGCGCAGCCGTCGGGAGTCGATCACTCGGCCATATTGCCAGGTGGGGCGGGCCGATTCGGGCGAGCCGGGCCGGGGCGCGAAGGCACGTCGTCGGCCCGTCCTCTTCCCCTCAGCCCCGCTCGCGCTTCATCGCCTCGCGCGCGTCGATGAACGCCGCGACCGCACGCTCCACGTCGTCGGTCGAGTGCGCGGCGGAGAGCTGCACCCTGATCCGCGCGCGGTCCATGGGGACGACGGGGTACGAGAAGCCGATCACGTAGACGCCGCGCTCCAGCAGCAGCTCCGCCATCCGGCCCGCCTGCGCCGCGTCGCCGATCATGACCGGGGCGATGGCGTGATCGCCGGGCAGGATCTCGAAGCCCGCGTCGGTCATCTCCTCTCGGAAGAGCGCGGTGTTGGCGTTCAGCCGGTCCCGCAGCTCGCCCGCGCTCTCCAGCAGATCCAGCACCTTGATCGACGCGGCGGCGATGACGGGGGCGAGGGAGTTGGAGAAGAGGTACGGACGGGAGCGCTGGCGCAGCAGCGCGACGATCTCGGCGCGGGCGGCGACATAGCCGCCGGAGGCGCCACCGAGCGCCTTGCCGAGGGTGCCGGTGAGGATGTCGACACGGTCCATCACGCCGTGCAGTTCGGGGGTACCTCGGCCGCCGGGACCGACGAAGCCCACGGCGTGCGAGTCGTCGACCATGACCATCGCGTCGTAGCGGTCGGCGAGGTCGCAGATCTCGGCGAGCGGGGCGACGTACCCGTCCATGGAGAACACGCCGTCCGTGACGATCAGCCGACGGCGAGCGTCCTGCGCCTCCTTGAGCCTGGTCTCCAGTTCGGCGAGGTCGCGGTTGGCGTACCGCAGGCGGCGGGCCTTGGAGAGCCTGATGCCGTCGATGATGCTGGCGTGGTTGAGCGCGTCGGAGATGACCGCGTCCTCCGGCCCGAGGAGCGTTTCGAAGACGCCGCCGTTGGCGTCGAAACAGGAGGAGTAGAGGATCGTGTCCTCCTGGCCGAGGAACGCGGACAGGCGCTGTTCCAGCTCCTTGTGGATCTCCTGGGTGCCGCAGATGAAGCGTACGGACGCCATGCCGTAACCCCAGCGGTCGAGCGCGTCCTTGGCGGCGGCGACGACCGCGGGGTGGTCGGCGAGGCCGAGGTAGTTGTTGGCGCAGAAGTTGAGGACTTCGCCGGGAGCGGTGCCGGCGCCGGGGGTACGTGAGGTGCTGGGAGTACGGGAGGTGCTGGGAGTACGGGAGGTGCTGGGAGTGCTTCCGGTGCTCACGGCTACGGAGGCGCTCTGCGGGGTCGAGATCACGCGCTCGGGCTTGAAGAGACCGGCCTCGCGGATCTCGCCGAGGGTGGCGGACAGTTCGTCCCTGACGGACGCGTACATGGAGGGCTCCTTGGGGTGTCGGGGTCTCGGTTCGCCTACGGCGGGGTGGCCGGGGCCGGTGGGCGCGATACGGGCCTTCGGTACGAGGCGGCTCACAGACCGGTTCACGGTCCGGTACAGGGGTCCGGCTACGGACCGGTTCACGCCGCCCAGTTGATGATGATCTTGCCGCTGCGGGCCGTGGACGCCTCGTCGAACGCCTCGTCGAAGTCCTCGTACGCGTAACTGCCGGTGATCACGGGCGTGAGGTCGAGCCCGCCTTCGAGCAGCACGGTCATCGCGTACCAGGTCTCGAACATCTCGCGGCCGTAGATTCCCTTGACCGTGATCATCGAGGTGACGATCTTCGACCAGTCGACGGCGAACTCCTCGGCGGGCAGTCCGAGCATGGCGATGCGCCCGCCGTGCGTCATGTTGTCGACCATGTCGCGCAGCGCCTCGGGCCGTCCGGACATCTCCAGGCCGATGTCGAAGCCTTCCTTGAGGCCGAGTTGCCGCTGCGCGTCCGCGATGCCGGTGCCCGCGCCGGAGACGTCGAGGGCAAGGGTGGCACCGGCCTTGCGGGCGAGGGCGAGGCGGTGCGGACTCACGTCGGTGATCACGACATTGCGCGCGCCGGCGTGCCGGGCCACGGCCGCCGCCATGATCCCGATGGGGCCCGCGCCGGTGATCAGTACGTCCTCACCGACGAGCGGGAAGGAGAGCGCGGTGTGCACGGCGTTGCCGAAGGGGTCGAAGATCGCGGCGACATCGAGGTCCACCTCGGCTCTGTGCACCCAGACGTTCGAGGCGGGCAGAGCGACGTACTCCGCGAACGCTCCGTCGCGGCCGACGCCGAGGCCGACGGTACTGCGGCAGAGATGCCGTCGGCCGGCGAGACAGTTGCGGCACTTGCCGCAGACCAGATGGCCCTCACCGCTGACGAGATCGCCGACGGAGATGTCCTCGACACCGGCGCCGACGGCGGCGACCTGGCCGACGAACTCGTGGCCGAGGACGCGGGGCGTGTCGACGGCCCGCCGGGCCCAGCCGTCCCAGGAGCGGATGTGCAGGTCGGTGCCGCAGATGCCGGTACGGAGCACCTTGATCAGTACGTCCCCGGCCCCGGTCTCCGGTTCCGGCACGTCCATGAGCCACAGCCCCGGCTCGGCCTTCTGTTTCACAAGTGCCTTCATGGGCGCGGCTCCCGGGGTGATGGTGCTGATCGGTGATCGCGACGGAGATCGGTGCGCTCCGTGGTGATCAGTGATCGTGCGGAGATCGTCGATCACGGTCGAGATCGGTGATTGGTGATCGGTGATCGGTGCTCTCCGCGTGATCGACGATCGCGGCGGTGATCACTGATCGGTGGTCGTGCACCAATCTGCCGATCACCGACCGGTCCAGTCCATCGAGGATTTCTTAACCGGCCCAACAGCGCAGCTTCACGCCCCGGCGCGGGAACGCCTCCTGCACCGCCGCCGCTTCGGCGCCCGCCCTTGTGGGCCCAGGGAGGACGGTTGCCCGGTAAGGTCGCCGGGCAACGGCGACAGGGGAACCGGTGCTCCCCGGACGGGGACCCTGGGCACGGCCAACCGGGTGGTGCCGCCGGGCGAACCGGACATCGCCAGGGCCGCGGGCAATGTCTCCGGCGCAACCGCCGAGGGCCCCGGAACCGCCGGAGACCCCGCAGGCACCACAGCCCCCGGAGACATCACGGAATCCAGGGACACCAGTTCCACATCCGGCTTCGGATCTGGTCCCGGCTCCGGATCTGGTCCCGGCTCCGGATCCGGCTTCGGATCCGGCTCTGGCTCTCGCTCTGGATCCGAGACCTCCGCCGGATCCCACCCGAGTCCCGCTTCCCCCGCCCGCGTGGCCGACGCCCGCGTCAACAGGACCACCCCACGCGCCGCGACCACCGCGCCGACGAGCGCCGCCGCGACGCCCACGGCGCCGCCCTGGAGGCGTTCGCCGAGCAGCACCAGTCCGATGACCGACGCCGCGACGGGGTTGGCCAGGGTGAGGACCGCGAGGGGCGCCCCCAGTCCGCCGCGGTAGGCGGTCTGGGACAGCAGCAGACCGCCCGACGCGAAGGCCGCGACCACCAGCGCCACGGCCCCCACCTGCCACAGCGGCAACGCGTCCGCGCCGCGCGCCGTGGCGGCGACCGTCACCGTCTGGGTGAGCGCCGAGGCAACCCCCGACGTGATCCCCGAGGCCGCCGCGTGCCGCAGCCCCGGACGGGCTCCCGGCCTGGTCAACAGGGCCACCAGCGCCATCGCGACACCCGCGGCCGCGAGCGCCTGCGGCAGGGTGAGGGTGACGTTCGGAGCAGCGCCCGCGGCCGTCAGCAGGATCACCGCCAGGCCGAGGAGCGTGAAGGCCGTGCCGCGCCACTCGCCTCGGCTGACCTGCCGCCCGGCCCGGCGCGCGCCCAGCGGTACGGCCGCGACCAGCGTGAGCGCGCCCAACGGCTGGACCACGGTGAGCGGCCCGTACGTCAACGCCACCACATGCAGCAGCGCCCCGGTCGCGTTCAGCCCGACCGCCCCCCACCAGGCACCGCGCCCCAGCAGAGTGAGCAGCCCGACGCCGGCTTCGGTGCGGGCGGCCAGCCGTTCCTGCGCCACGGCAGCGGAGGCGTACGCGACGGCGGAGACCAGTGACAGCACGACGGCGACCGGCATCGCGCCGTTCATCGGGCCGCCCCTGACGGAACGCCCGGTGAGACATGCGGTGGCGTGCCCGGCACGACGCATGGCAGCTCTCGTACGAGGGGCGGTCGGGCGGAAGTGTCCTGCTCCCGTTCGACGGGCCCCGTGCGGGTGGGTATCACCCGGCCCCCTTGCATGGGACGGCACGTCGCGAGGTGACGGCGTGGTGGTGCGGTGGCGTGGTGCGGGACCCCGCCCTATCGATACGCCAGTGTACCGATACGGTTCCGTATCGGTACACTGGCGTATCGGTACACTGTCGTACCGACGCCCGCGAGGGTCGGACAAGGAGAGACGATGACGCCGCCACAGCGCCGCTCCAAGATCACGCCGGAACGGGAACGGGAGTTCTACGAGGCCGCCCTCGATCTCCTCAGGGAGAGCGGCTATGACGCGCTGACCATGGAGGGTGTCGCCGCGCGCTCCCGCTGCGGCAAGTCCACGCTCTACCGCCAGTGGCGCACCAAACCGCAGCTCGTCGCCGCCGCGCTCCGGGGCACCAGCTGCGTCAGGCTCGCGGACGTCGACACCGGGACCCTCGCGGGGGATCTGCGCGCGGCGACCCGTTCCGCGGTGGTGGGATCCGGCCGCGACACCGCGCTCATGCACGCGCTCGGCCACGCGGTCCTGCAGAATCCGGAGCTGCTCCAGGCGCTGCGCGAGGCCGTCATAGAGCCGGAGATCACGGCGATCGAGGCGATGATCGGCCGCGCCGTGGCACGCGGCGAGATCGAGGCCGGCAACCCCGCCGTCGAGTTCGTGGCCGTCCAGCTCATCGGCGTCATGCGGGCCCGGATGATGATCGACGGCCGGCCCGTGGACGAGGCCTATCTCAACCGCTTCCTGGAGGCCTCCGTCTTCCCCGCGCTCGGGCTGCGAGTTCCCGCGCCCTCATGACCGGCGGGTCGTCGTCCGAGCGGAGGACGACGACCCGCCCGCGCCGCACCGTGGGGACGGGAGCGGCGCACTTCCCGGCCGGTGGGCCCTCCTTGGGGGGAGGGCCCACCGGCATGAGCGGACAGATTTCGTCAACGACACGGCCGCGGCGGTGTCGCCGCCATCCATCTCAACTCCCGCCGAAGTGCAGGAAGATGCCGTCCGCACGCCCGCTGCCCGGCCCCACCGGCCGCCGGTACCAGCACTGGCACGTCCAGAAGAACCCTCGTACATCCGTACCAGCCTTACCTACGCCGATCTATGTACGGCCGACCTTCCGGGCCCTGCCCATATCCGTTCCGGGGCATGCTGAAAATGCTCCACCGGCAGCGGCGTTTTGGCCACATGGAGAGCGGTCGAGGCCAGTAGACAAATGGGCGGGCGCTGTTCGGGGAGCTGAACGCGTTCTGTCCGAGGTCTCGCGGAATCCCTACAGGAAGTGATAAACCCGCCTCGTAAGTAGTCAATTCCGGCCAGGCATTGCCCACTTGCATAGTTGCCAACGATCCGACACGGACATATACGCTCGCCCACGCACAACGCCCCACCGCATCTCCGCCCCACCTGTCCCAGCCACACCAGCCGCCCCGCATGCTGCACCAGGAGGCCGACTCATGACCTGTGTCCCGGATGTCTTGGAACAGAGTCTGGTCCAACAGCTTCCGGCAGTGCCGTTCTACTGTCCGGTTCCGCCCGCCAGACATCCGTCCGTCGAGGTCCTCAATGACCAGACCGTACGGTGGATGCTCAAACAACGGCTCGATACCGACGAACACCAGCTCAAACGTCTCGCCATCTGCGACTTCGGCGGCCTGGCCGCCGCGACCATGCCGTACGGACGGCTCGAACCACTCGCCCTGATGGCCAAGTTCCACGCCGTGCTCTTCTCGCTGGACGACGGAGTGTGCGACGAATCCGAAGCCACGCCTGACCTGCTGGCCCAGGAGACCTCGCGCATCATGCGCGCCGTGGAGGCCCCGGACGCGCGGGCGCCCAGCGACTCACCGCACACGACCGCGCTGCGCCGGCTCAGGCTGGAGCTGGAGAGATTCGCGTCACCGGTCCAGGTACGCCGGCTGACGGAGGCGATGCGCGTCTACACGTCGGGACTGGTGTGGGAGGCGTCCTGGCGCCGCAACGCGGAACTGCCCTCGCTGGACGACTACATCACGCTGTGGATGCGTGCCATCGGGATGGCCCCCTCCACCGCGATGATCGAGGTGGTCGGCGGCTTCTCCGTGGCGGAGGACGCCATGCAGGACGCGCGGGTGCGTGCCCTCACGGAGATCACCTGGACACTGGTCAGCTGGGACAACGACCTCTACTCCCGCAACAAGGAACTGCTGCGGGCCGGCGACAACCTCAATCTGATCGATGTCCTGTGCCAGGAGCAGGACTGCGGCCCGCGTCACGCCCTGGTACGCGCCGTGGCCATGCGGGACCGCGTCATGGTGCTCTTCGACCGGCTGGCCGCACAGGTCCTCAAGGAGGCGGACAGCGGTCTGCGGCAGTACGTGAAGGGGCTGGGGCAGTTCGTCCGGGGCCATCTCGACTGGGCGTCGATCTGCCCCCGTTACTCCGTACCGTCGGGCCCGAGGGCGGCACCCGGCGGATGGTGGAAGCAGCAGCCGGCCGACAACAGCCTGGAGCCGCTTCCGATTCCCACGATCGCCTGGTGGTGGGACCAACTGGACACGGCGTGCTGACGAGACGGCCGCCGGCTGGCCCAACTCAACCGTCCGCAAAGCGACTTCGGAGACCTCGCCCTTCAGGACACATCAATGACCACATGACCACCGGCCGCGGCGGGGAGGGAAGATCATGTGCGGGAAGAGTCCTTGGGCCATGTCACAGGGGAGCGGCCTGCCTCGTCTCAAGGGGTGTAGCCACTGACGACCCCGAAGGAGCACACCATGGACGCGCGACTGGACTACTTCGCCGACCCGACCGCCGGCAAGGCCCTCAAGTACTTCATGTCGTTGGGCAAGGTCCTCAAGGACTCGCCGCTGCCGCTCGTCACGCAGGAGCTGGTGGCTCTTCGCGTCAGTCAGATCAACGGCTGCGCCGTCTGCATCGACATGCACACCAAAGAGGCCGCCGCTGCCGGTGAGGCCGCGGTGCGGCTGAACCTGGTCGCGGCGTGGCGGGAGGCCACGGTCTTCACCGAGGCCGAGCGCGCGGCTCTGGAGCTGGCGGAGGAGGGGACCCGGGTCGCGGACGCGGCGGGCGGGGTCAGCGACGAGGTGTGGGCGCACGCCGCCAAGCATTACGGCCAGGAGCAGCTCTCCGCCCTGGTGATCCTGGTCTCCTTCATGAACTCGGTGAACCGGCTGAACGTCATCGCCCAGCGGCCGGCCGGCGACTACGAGCCCGGACAGTTTCACTGAACGGCATCAATGACCGGCCCGGGGTCCGGCCGAGGGCTCCGGGCTCGGGTGCTTGAGGGCTCCGGGCTCGGGTGCTTGAGGGCTCCGGGACGGGGGCACGGGGCATTACTCTGGCCCACCAGTGGTCCGGATGTCACCGGAGGCCGCCCGCGCCGGCGAGTACGCCGGGGTGGGAGGGCTTCACGGGACTTCACGGGGAGAGGATTCAGTGTGAGCAAGGTCGAGGAGTTCGAGGAACTGCGGCCGCTGCTGTTTTCGATCGCCTACCGGATTCTGGGCAGTGTGGGTGAGGCCGAGGACGCGGTGCAGGAGACATGGCTGCGCTTCGACGGCTCGGCGACCCGGCCCACGTCGGCCAAGGCCTTTCTGTCGACCGCGGTGACCCGGATCTCGATCGATGTGCTGCGTTCCGCCCGGGTGCGGCGGGAGCAGTATGTCGGGCCATGGTTTCCCGAGCCGCTGCTGAGCGATCCGTATCAGGACCCGGCGCGGTCGGTGGAGCTGGCCGACTCGGTGTCGATGGCCGCGCTGCTGCTGCTGGAGCGGCTCAGCCCGCTGGAGCGGGCGGTGTTTGTCCTGCGGGAGGTGTTCGCCTTCGGGTTCGACGAGGTCGCCGCGGCGGTGGGGCGCTCGGAGGCGGCGTGCCGGCAGCTGCTGGTACGGGCGCGGCGGCACATGGAGGCCGGGCGGCCGCGGTTCGCGGCGGACGGTCAGGAGCGGCAGGAGCTGGCGACGCGGTTCTTCGACGCGCTGAAGGACGGCGATGTGGGCGGGCTGACGGATCTGCTGGCCGCCGATGCGCAGTTGGTCGGGGACGGCGGCGGCAAGGCCCCGCAATTCGCCAAGGCCATCATGGGCGCGGAGAACGTGGCGCGGGTGCTGGGCGCGGCCTTCCCCTGGCTGCTCCGGATCGACGTGTCGATCGAGCCGCACGAGGTCAACGGCCAGCCCGGCGCGATCCTCCGCGACCGGGACGGCAAGGTGCTCTACCTCATGGTCGTCGAGGTGCTCGACGGGCGGATTCAGACCATCCGCGGGCTGCTCAATCCCGACAAGATCCGCCACATCGGGCCGGTCGCCGACGCCTGGGCCATCGACCGCGAGGTGAAGCGGGCCCGTCGGCAGCCGAACTGACCTCGGGAGTGGTGCGAGTGGCTCCTTCAGCGGCGGATCGATCGCGGCCGCGCTCATCACCACCCACGAGGACGACCGGGCCGGGGAACCGAGCAGCGCGCCACTCAACGCGCTGCTCAGCGACGCGACGCGACGGACTGATGAGCGAAGGTCAGCGCAGCCGACGCGCACGCAGCACCAGGTCGTCGGTATGGTGCGCGCCCGCACCACCCTCGGGTGCCACGCGTGGCCGCTGCTCGTCGACCTCCACCTCCCAGTCGTCGTCGAACAGAGCGGAGACCATCGAGGGCCAGACGTAGTCGGCCGGGTCGAACCCGCTGTCGTGCGCCTGTTGGGTGTCCATCCCCGCGTGGTGTACGAGCAGCAGCACGCCCCCGGGCGCGACGCCCGCGAGCAGCGCCCGCTCGGCCGCGGCGTCCGGGGTACGCAGCAGGGCTGGGTACTGCGCGGAGACCAGGTCGAAGGAGGCCGGCGGGAGCGCCGCCTCCGTCAGCGCGGCGTGTACCCAGCGAACGGCGACGCCGGCGTCCCGCGCGTGCCCGGCCGCCCGCTCCAGCGCCACACCCGAGACCTCCAGCGCGGTCACGTCCCAGCCGCCACGCGCGAGCCAGACGGCGTCCGCGCCCTCGCCACAGCCGATGTCGAGCACCCGCCCGGGGGTGAGCCCGGCGACCTCGGCCACCAGCGCACCGTTGGGCCGGCCGCTCCACAGCTGTTGTCGGTCGGCGTACCGGTTGTCCCATTCCGCCCGCAGCGCGGGGTCTCCGATGTATCCGTCGGCAGGCGAAGGGGCGTCGGATGCGGGCGATCCCGCTGCGATGTCGTTGGTCACGGGACCACCCTCGCCCGCCGTATCCCGGTCACGCCACTCCCGTTGCCGATCCGGCAAAACGGTGTCGGCGGCCGGTCTTCGGTGGCGATCGGTCGAGGGCGGAGAGCACGGGACGGCTCGGGACACCGGCCGTATCCGCCGACCTGCGGATACGGCGCGATGGGCTCCCCGCCGGGACCCGCCCGTCAGTACCCGCGCCACCAGCGGGTCACGCTCTGCCAGGCGCGCCGCGGTGCGCTGTCCGAGCGCTGGTCCGGGATCACCGCCGCCGGTTCCGCGGGCGGTGCTGATGCCGCCGGTTCCTCGGTCTGCCGCGCTCCTGGCGGAGCCGCGGAAGCGGGCGGAACCGCCGAAGCGGCCGGAGACTGCGGTACGGAGCCGGGCCGGGGTGAATCCACCTGCCACTGCGGACGCGGTACGGGGGCGGACGGGCTCGGCGGCCCGGTGATGTCCTGCGGTGGCCTCGGCGCGAACGTCACCGGCAGTTCCTGTAACTGACGGGACATCAGAGCCGCTGAGTAGCGCAACTCGTGCTCCTCCACGGCAAGTTGCAGATCCGGCAATCGCATCAGCAGCGCGTCGATACCGGTGTCGGCGATGGCCCGTCCGATGTCCTGTCCCGGACACTCGTGCGGGCCGCCGCTGAAGGCGAGATGGGCGCGGTTGCCCTGCATGGAGGCGTCGAGGTCGGGGCGTACCACCGGGTCCACGTTGGCCGCGGCGATCCCGACCACCAGCGCGTCACCCGCCTTGATGTGCTGTCCGCCCAGCTCGGTGTCGCCGACCGCCCAGCGGCCGAAGATCGTGGTGAACGGGGGTTCGTCCCACAACGTCTGCTCGACCGCCTCGGGCAGGGTCATATGGCCACCGCTGAGCTGGGCCCGGAACCGCGGGTCGGTGAGCACCATGCGCAGCACATTGGCGATGAGGTTGGCGGTGGTCTCGTAGGCGGCGATGAGGACCAGCCGCAGGTGCTGGCTGACCTCGTCGTCGGTGAGCCCCGCGCGGTGCTCCGTCAGCCAGGTCGCGAAGTCCTCCTCGGGCGCGTCACGGCGGCGGGCCACCAGCCGGCGCAGTGCGGCCATCACGTACTCATTGCTCTCGATGGCCGTCTCGGTGCCCTTGATCATGTCGCGGGCGGCCTGCACCAGACGTTCGTTGTACTCCTCCGGCATACCGAGGATCTGTGCCATCACCATCATCGGCAGATGCTCGGCGAAACGGCTGACGAGGTCGGCCCTGCCGTCCTGGCAGAACTCGTTGACCAGCCGGTTGCTGTAGCGGTTGATGTAGCGCCGGACGCCCCGGTGGTCGATGCGCGCGATCGACTCGGTGACCGCGCCGCGCAGCCGCTCATGGTCCGCGCCGTCGGCGAAGACGCAGAGGGGCTGCCAGGTGAAGATGGGGGCGAGGGGATGATCGGGGGCCACGGTGCCGTCGTGGAGCGCGCGCCAGCGCCGGGAGTCCCGGGAGAACTGCGACGGTGTGCGCGTCATGTGCAGGTTGTCGCTGTGTCCCAGGACGAGCCAGGCCGGCACGTCGCCCTGGAGCAACACCGGTGCTACGGAGCCGTGTTCGGCGCGCAGCTTCTCGTACAGGCCCATGGGGTCGTTCTCGGCCTCCGGCCCGTACAGCCGCCGGGGGCGGGTGGAGGCGGGGCCGGTGCAGCTGTCACCGTCGGCGGTGAGGCCTTTGCCGCTGAAGCCGTTGGCGGTCAGGCCGTGGGCCGGGCAGCCGGGGGGCGGCGCCGCATGGCCGTCCGGTCCGGGCCGGTGGGAAAAGGGGGTGGTCACGGTCACTCCAGGGATCAGGCCGATTCGGGGATCAGGCCGAAGAGGTACGGGGACAGCTCTCGGGGCGCACGGGCACCCGCCGCGCCGGGGTGGGTGCGACCGCGCGGGGATGGGGGCTCGTACGGACGGAGCACGGCTCGCGAAGACGCCAGGGGCGCGTGGGACTCATGGGGCATATGAGGCACGTAGAACTCGTGGGTCTCGTAGGGCTCGTGGGGCACGGCTTTTGCGATGCGCTCGTGGGGCACGGCTTGCGACGCGCTGGTGGAGCCCGGCTTACGGTGAGATCCGTCAGCCGGGCGACACGGTCAGCGAGTGCAGGTACCGCATCAGCGTCAGCAGGACATCGCGGCTGGACGCCCGCAACCGCGCGTCGCAGTCCACCATCGGGACCTCGTCGGGCAGGTCCAGGGCGGTTCGCAGCGCCTCGACGGGGTGATGCGGCGCGTCCGGGAAGGTGTTGATCGCGACGACGAACGGTACGCCGCGCTCCTCCAGCCGTCCGATCACGTCGAAACTGACTTCGAGACGCCGGGTGTCGACCAGCACCACCGCTCCCAGAGCCCCCTCGAAGAGCCCGTTCCACAAGAACCAGAAGCGCTCCTGGCCAGGTGTGCCGAAGAGGTAGAGCACCAGCTGTTCGGTGATGCTGATCCGGCCGAAGTCCATGGCGACGGTCGTGGCGGTCTTACTCTCCACCCCGAAGTTGTCGTCCACCCCCACCCCGGCCTGGGTCATGGTCTCCTCGGTGGTGAGCGGACGGATCTCACTGACCGAGCCGACCATCGTCGTCTTGCCGACCCCGAATCCGCCCACGATCACGACCTTCACCGCGGAGGTGGCCGTGGTGGGCAGGACGTCCTCGCTCCTGGGGCCCGTGATCGTGTCAGAGTTTCTGAAGTCCATGCATCACCGCTTCGAGAAGGGACCGGTCGGGAAGCGCGGCGCGGACTATGGGCGCGCGCGATTCGACCAGCTCGGTCGCGAGGAGTTCGGTCAGCAGCGCGGTCACCACGCTGAAGGGGAGGCTGAGGTAGGCGGAGATCTCGGCCACGGACAGCGGTGCCCGGCAGAGCCGCAGGATCGCGGCCTGTTCCGGCTGCACCGTCGGCGACGGTTCGTCACGCGCCACGATCATGGTGACGAGATCGAACGGTGCCCGTTCGGCGCCGTCCGGCCCGCCGGTGATCACGTACAACCGTTCCGGGTCGACCGCCTCCGCCTCGGGGTGCCGGCGTTCTCGTCGGGGAGGCGGGGTCATCCGGCCTGCCCGTCGTGGCGTGGGGGACTTGTCAGATGGGCGCCGATACGGACGACCATGTCCCGCATCCGGGCCCCGACCAGCCCCGCGTCCACCGTCTCGTCGGCGAGGACCGCGAGATACGCGCCCGCCCCGGCCTCCATCAGATAGAAGAAGCCGCCCCCGACCTCGATGACGACGAGCCGCATCCGGCCGTCGCTGTGGGGGATTTCGACCGCCACGGCGGCGGCGAGGCTCTGAAGTCCGGCGCAGGCGGCCGCGAGCCGGTCGGCGACATCCGGATCGCCGCCGTGCCGGGCGATCCGGAGCCCGTCGGCGGAGAGCACCACGATCTGCTGGATCTGCGGCACCCCGTCGGCCAGCTCCTTGAGCATCCAGTCCATGTTCGCCCGCTGCTGGATCACTTCAGATCTCCCTTGCCCCGTAAATCGTCGGAATCTCCGCGGTTGCCGGGCTGTGCCGACGTCTCCCCGGAACCGGTCGACGGCTGCTGGGGAGTGCCGTTGACCGCCTTGGTGAATGCTTCGAGCCAGATGCCGGGCCCGGGTTCGCTGTCCGCCGTACCGCCTTGGTGGCCGGTGCCGGAGTCAGGGCTGTTCCCGGGATCGCGACCATTGCCGGGACCCCGGCGGGTGCCGTGACCCCCGTCCCTGCCATAACCCCTCTCCGAGTCCCTGCCGCCGTCGGCCGGGACACCGTTGCCGATACCCGAACGGGTACCGAACGGGGCCCTGTTCGGCACTCCGTTACGGCGCCCGCCGGCCGGCGCGTGCGCCCCGCCCCGGGGGCCGAGGTTGTGCGAGCCGAGCGGGGCGCGGCCGCGGCTGCGCCGCTGCGGCAGCCCGTTCTCCGTCCACTCCGTGACCACGGGTACGTCGTCGTCCATGCTCACCACCAGAGGTGCGGACGGCTGTGGACCGCCGGCCGGCCGGGGTACCCGGTCGGCGGGACGCAGCACGTCCGTCGTGGGCAGCCCGGCGCCGCTGCCGCGGGGCAGCGCCGAGGCGCCGATGCCATGGGCGATGCCGGGCGCGGGTCCGGTGGTGACGACATCACGCGGCACGATGAGGACCGCGCGGACACCGCCGTACGCGGACTGCCTCAGGGACACCTGCAAGTCGTACATCTGGCAGAGGCGGCCGACCACGGCCATACCGAGCCTCGGTGTCTCACCGAGGTCGTTGAGGTCGATACCGGCCTGGGCCTGCGCGAGCATGCGTTCGGCCCGGGTCCGCGCCTCCTCGCTGAGGCTGACGCCACCGTCCTCAATCTCGATCGCGATCCCCGTCTGCACCTCGACGGCGGTGACATGGACGCGGGTCTGCGGCGGCGAGTAGCGGGTGGCGTTGTCGAGGAGTTCGGCGCACGCGTGAATGAGTGGTTCCACGGCCGTGCCGATGATGGCGACCTTGGCGATCGAGTGCAGATCGACCCGCTGGTACTCCAGGATCCGGGACATCGCACCCCGCAACACGCTGAACAGCGGTACGGGCTTGGGCCATTGGCGTCCGGGGCGGGCCTTGCCGAGCACGGCGATACTGTCGGCGAGCCGGCCGATCAGCGCGGTGCCGTGGTCGATCCGCAGCAGGTCGTCGAAGACCTCGGGGTTCCGGCCGTGGGCATCTTCCATCTCCCTCAGCTCGCTGGCCTGCTGGTGCACGATGGACTGCACGCGGCGGGCGATGTTGACGAACGAACGCTGCGCGGACTCACGCATCGCCTCCTCGTCGTCGATGATCCGCAGGACGGAGTGGAGCAAGGAGCGCTGTGCCTCGGGGAGTTCGCGGTACCGCTCGTCACCGTCCACGACGGCGCGCATCACCTCCATGGGTGATTCGCCCTGACGAAGGCGGTGGATCGCGGCCGGCATCAGATCCTTGCCGAGCCGTACGGTCTCCTCGTCGTGCTCGGCGAGCCGCCGGTCCAACGAGGCGACGCGCTGGGCGTAGTGCTCGTGGAGCATACGAACCGTCCTGGCGCGGCGGGACAGTTCCATCACGCACCAGGCGACGACGACGGTCGCCACCGTGCCGTACAGCACGAGCGGTATCCGGGCGGCCTCGGGGGTCGCGGCGATCACGACGGCCGTAGCCGCCGCCGTCAGGACGGCGGGGATGACCAGAGCACGGGCGGCTGGGGACGCTTGTTCATTCGGGGGTGCTTCGAGACGAACCATGTAAGCCCTCTGGCGGTCGATTCAATCGGGGTCATTCGAACGATCGAGACACATGGGAACAAGTGCCTGATTACGTATCAACTCGGCGCGCTCCGCCAGAGCTTAGCCCGACCGGTTCGCCACATCCGCATATTTCTGCAACCCCACACACAGGCCACCCCATCGGACATAGACTCGCGCGTTTACACGCTGCGCTCACGCGACAGCACGACGAGTGACGATTCTGCGCGACCGGGGAACCCCTGATCGAGAAACGACTACGGGGCCACCCGCCACGGATACGTCATGGCCAACAGCCCCTGACAGGGCCTCACTTGCTTCGCGCTTGCCCTGAAGCCAACCGCCCCCGCACTCCACAACAGGGGGCTTTGGTTATCGTGGCCGGTCACGGATGAGGCCAGTGAGCGCCATGAGGGCGTGGCGGTCAAGCGGGGGGACACACGGTGATCGAGGGGCGGACCGACTGGATCCGGGTGCCGGTGGGGGCCGGCTCGGCACGCTGGGCGACACGGGGACGATGCCTGCGGGTCCTGTTCGTCGTGCACAACGTGACCTCGGCCACCCGGCTGCTGGACGTCCTGCCGCTGTTCCGCGACGACCTGCGGGTGCAGTTGCTCGCGACCTGCACCGGGTCTTCGCCGTTCCAGGCCGGCGTGGCCGAGCTGCTGGCGGGGACAGGCGTACCTGTCCTGCCGTGGGAACAGGCGGTCGACCTCCCGGTGGAGCTGGCCATCTCCGCGAGTTTCGGCGGCCAACTTCACCGAATAGACGGCAGATTGACCGTTCTCTCGCATGGCGTTGGCTACAATAAGAGGCTGGCAACACCGGACACCGGACACCGGACACCGGACACCGGGCGCCCTTCGCCCGATCCCGATCCCGATCCCGATCCCGTTGCCGCTCCGCCCGTCTTCGGCATGTCTCCCGAGTGGCTGCTCTCGGACGGCTCCCCCATCGCGGACGCGATGGTCCTCTCCCACCCCGAACAGCTGGAGCGGCTGCGCGCCGCCTGCCCTGAGGCGGCTTCGACCGCCGTCCTCGCCGGTGATCCCTGCTTCGACCGCATACGGGCAGCCCTGCCCCAGCGCGAACGCTTCCGCCGGGCCCTCGATGTACGGGCAGGCCAGCGGCTCGTCCTGCTCAACTCGACCTGGAACCCGGACTCCCTCTTCGGGGACAGCGGCGGTGAGGACCTCCTGCCGTCGCTGCTGCCACGCCTGACCGCCGAACTCCCCGCGGACGAGTACCGGCCGGTGGCCGTGCTGCACCCCAATATCTGGAACGGTCACGGCCCCGGGCAGATCCGCGCCTGGACGGACCGGGCACGGCGGGGCGGGCTGGCCCTGGTGGATCCGCTGGAGGGGTGGCGTCAGGCGCTCATCGCGGCCGACGTGGTCATCGGGGACACCGGTTCCGTCAGCTACTACGCGGCGGCACTCGGCACGCCCGTACTGCTGGGAGCGGGATCGGCCCACGGCCTCGACGCGCGCTCCCCGGTGGCCGCGTTCGTACGGCAGGCTCCGCGGCTCGCGCCGTCCGCACCGCTGCGGGCCCAGTTGGACGCCCTGCTGGACGGGCCGGGACCGCGGCCCGAGCACCTGCCCGCACCGGGTCCCGCGGAGCTGGTCTCGTCGGTACCGGGAGAGGCCGCGACACTGCTGCGCCGCCACTTCTACCAGCTCATCGGTGCCCCCGAGCCGCCGGAACCCGCCCTGCTGGACCCGCTGCCGCTGCCGCCGTACGAACGGGTGGAACGGACGGCTCCGATGCGTGTGGTGACCAGGCTGCTGGGCACGGGCGACATCGGGGTGAGCCGCTACGCGGAGCCCCGGTCGGAACCGGCGGGAGACGGCGACGCGCACACGGCCGTGCACGAGGACACCCTCGATCCGGGCAGGCTCGCCCTGGCCGATGTGATCTACCGGTACGGCATGGCGGACGACGTCCGGTTCGGCACTCCGGGGCAGTGGTCGGCGGAGGTGCTGGCGCGCCATCCGCACTGTGCCCTGGCGTCGTACGTCACCGACGGCGGCAGCTGCACCGTCCGCACTCGGGACGGCTCGCTGCTACGCCTCGTCGGCGATCCCCCGGCCGCCGACCCCGCCGCCTATGCCTCCGCCCTGCACGCCTGGCTGGCGGCGGGCAAGGCCCTGGAGGAACTGACGGCGGGCGGGATGACCGTACGGACCGGCGGCGCTTCGCACCGTGTATCGGTCACGCTTGCGACTCCTGCGAGTTGAGGCAGCGCTCGCGCAGGGCCCGCAGATGGGCGAGGTGGTAGCCGGCCTTCTCCTTGTCGAGCGGGACCATCGCCTCCTCGATCAGCGGCAGCGCGCCCCGCGCGTCTCCCTCGGCGAGATGTGTCTCGGCGAGGTCCGTGAGCGTACGGGCGGCGTTGTACGCGTCGTGTGCGCGGAAGAACTCCAGTGCGGTGCCCAGCCGTTCATGGGCCTCGGCGAACCTGCCGAGGTCGCGAAGCGCCCGGCCGCTGTGCCGTTCCAGCAGGGCGCGGGCCCGGGGCAGGTCGCGCTCGCCCTCGTCCCCCGGGCGGATCCCGTCGAGAAGGGAGCCGGCTTCGCCGAAGCAGGCGTATGCCTCCTCATGGCGCCACTGTCGCAGCCGCAACAGGCCCAGCGACTCGACGGCCGAGGCGTGTCCGCGCAGATGCCCGGATGCCGCCTCGGCCTCGGCGGCGGCGACCAGTTGGGGCTCGGCCTCCTCGTACTGGCGCAGCTCGATCAGGTCCAGCGCCAGCAGTGAGTGCATCCGCCCCGCCATACGGGACCGGGGATGCCGGGCCTCGGCCACCCGCGCTCCGGCCCGGAGGGCGGGGAGGAGTTCGTCGTGACGGCCCGCCTTGAGCTGGAGCGGCCAGAAGGCCTGGCACAGTTGGTAGACCGAGTCCGGATCGCCCAACTCCTCGGCTGTGTACACCGCTTGGATCAGATTGCCCAGCTCGTCCCCCAGCGCGGTCAGTGCCTCGCCCTCGTCGCCGTACGGGGAAGGGCTCTGCGCCAACTCCTCGTAGAGCGGGCCGATCCCCCAGCCCTGCGGCAGGGCGGCGAGCCGTGCGCGCACGGCGAGGCGCAGATACCACTCGACCGTGCGGGTCAGAGCCGCGGCGCAGGCCGCGATGCGGTCCTCGCGGCTCGCCGCCTCCTCGGCATGGGCACGGACCGCCGGGCGGTAGCGGTAGCGGTCGGTGTCCGTCCGCTCCAGCAGCTGCCGGTCGGCGAGTTCAGCGAGGGACCGGACGGCCTCGGCCTCCGGTATGCCGACGGTGTGCGCGACGACCGCCGCGTCGAACGCGGGCCACTCGCGCAGTGACATCAGCCGGTAGACCCTGGCGACGCCGGGCTCCAGCGCGCGGTACACGCTCTCGGCGGCGGTACGGACGGGGTCGCTCCCGGACATGACAGCCGTCTCCTCCCTCTGCGGTTCCGTCGACCCGGCCGGTCCGGAGAGCCCCGCCGGTCCGGAGAGCCCCGCCGGTCCGGAGAGCCCCGCCGGTCCGGAGAGCCCCGCCGGTCCGGAGAGCCCCGCCGGTCCCGGCGGTCGGTGCTCCTCCGAGAGCTGTGGTGCCACTGCCCGCAGGGCGTACGGCGAACCAGCGCACCGCTCCAGTACACGCGGCAGCACGGGGCGGGCGGCCGCCAGTGTCTCCTGCTCCGTGAGGTCGGCGAGCAGCCGGCGCGCGTCCCTGTCGGACAGGGGCCCCACCGGGACCTTCCACGCGTCCAGACCGGGCAACGGGCGGCGGGCGACCACCACGGTGAACACCCCCGGCGCGGAGGTCAGCAGCGGCAGGACCTGCGCGGCCGAGTGGGCGTGGTCGAGCACGACGAGTAGGCGCCGGTCGGCGACGCAGCGCCGGAAGGTCTCGCGCCGCTCCGCCATACTCCGCGGTATCTCCTCCTGCCTCATTCCCAGCCGGACGAGCAGGCTCCGCAGCACGACGGAGGTGTCCACGGCGGTCCCCGCCGAGGCGCCCCGCAGGTCCGCGTACAGCTGTCCCTCCGGGAAGAGGTCCGCTTTCCGGCTCCCCCAGTGAAGGGCGAGGGCGCTGGTGCCGATGCCCTCGGGGCCATGGATCAGCGCGACCCGGGGCCGTCCGTCCGCCTTGCGCGAGGCCTCCCGCTCCAGGAGCCTCATCGGTCCCTGACGGTCCGTGAAGAACCGTACGGAGGCGGGCAGACGCGGTACGGCGTCGGCCGCCGCGAGACCGGGAGCCGTGCGGGCGAACAGTGTCCAGGCACGGGCGAGCGCCGGATCGGTCCGCACCGCCTGATGGATCCGCTGCGCGACGGACTCCATTTCGGCGGGCCCGGCGGGCGCGGCCACCTCCTGCCCCACGATGCGGCGCACCAGGCCGCCGGCCGACTCCCAGGCCCATTTCCCGGCCTCATTGCCCATTCCCGCGCCCACGGCGCCCAGCACCGCGCCGATCGCTCCCAGCGAAATGGGATCCAGCATGCCCCGCTCCCCCGCTCCCCGGTCTGTGGCGAAGCTCGGCAGAGGCCGCGCCACGTTTCGGGATCAACCGTAATCCGGATCTTGGCGAGAGGTGAACGGTTGGCGTCTTCTCGCAACGCCTTTCGCCGGGGACGGTGTTCGGGGAACGGCCGACCGCCCGGTCGTGTGCGTGGCCCGGGAGGTCCGGCGCCGGGGACACACCCCGAACGATGTGATGGAGAAAAGTTTCGTCACGGCACAGGACCGTCCCCGGGGCGGCGCCCACGACGTACCGCCACGCCGCCCGCGCGGGGTACCCGGCGGTATCAGGCGGTCGTCGCCGTACCCACTGATACTGACTGCATGACCCGACACGGAGAGCTGGGCACGGCCCTGCATCGCTGGCGTGACCGGATGGCACCGGCCGAGGCCGGGCTGCCCGTGGGCGAGCCCCGCCCGGAAACCGGCCTGCGGTACGAGGAACTGGCCCAGCTGACCGGCCTGTCCGTGGACTATCTCGTCCGGCTGGAGGAGGGGCGGGCGACCTCACCGTCCGTACAGGTCCTGGCCTCGCTGTCGCACGCCCTGCGGCTGTCGGACGACGAGCGCCGGCACCTCTTCCTGCTCGCCGGACAGTCCCCGCCCGCCCTGGCACGGGTCTCGGAGCGCGTGCCCCCCAGCGTCCGGCGGCTGCTCGGCCGCCTTCCGGGGACCCCGGTCGGGGTCTACGACGCCACCTGGAACCTGCTCACCTGGAATCCGCTGTGGGCGGCGCTCGTCGGGGACCCGTCGGAACTCTCCGGGCGCGGCCGGAACGCGGCCTGGCAGCACTTCACGGGCGCGCCCAGCCGGATCACCCACACCGTGGAGCAGGAGGCGCGGTTCGAGGCGGCCCTGGTCGCCGATCTCCGGGCCGCCACGGTCCACTACCCCACCGATGTACGGCTGCGTTTCCTCATCGGGGAGTTGCGGCGCGTCAGCGGCCGGTTCGCTGCGCTGTGGAACTCCCGTATCACCGGTTTCCACGACACCGGCGTCAAGACCGTGCACCACCCGGACGTCGGTCCGTTGACGCTGGACTGCGACACCCTCACCGTGCCGGGCTGCGATCTCCGTATCGCCGCCTACTCCGCCGCGCCCGGCACGGCGGCCGCCGACCGGCTCCGGCTGCTCGACGCGCTCGGCACCGGGACCGTACGGGAGCCGGCCGGGCCGGCGCGGGAGCCGGAACGGGAAGCCGGGGAGCCCCACGGCCCGGACACCGCGACGGACCAGGCCGCCGCCTCCGCCGACCGATGAGTGTCGTCGGCCAGCGGCTGCTCACCCGACGCCTGCGGGTCACCCGACCGGGTGACCCGCAGGCGTCGTCACACGCAGCGCTCCGGTGAAGCCGGGGAGCCCGCTGTCAACGGCTCGGGGCGTGGACGTCACCCATTCGCGCTATCGCGTGTGACACGCGTGCCGGGGAGTGGGACTTCCACAACGCGGCCGAGCGGCTTCCGCCGGTAGCACGCGTGTGCCTGCCGGACATATCCGCGCCCCTCCGAGCGCGGGGAACGGCCCCGGCGGCACACCCCGGCGCCGGGCGCGGATACGTCCGGTCGGCTCATGCGCGGTGCGCGGGCCCCGGTCCGTTCCTACCGTGGCCGAATGGTCATCAGATCCGTGCCGCGCTCCGCCTTCTCCAAGACGGCGTCCGTGACGGCGGCACTCGCCGCCGGCCTGCTGGTCCTTCCTCCGGTGACCGCACCGGCCACCGCCATCGCCGCTGCCCGGACCGATCCGCCCGGCCGGACCTCGGGCCTGCCCGGTTCCCGACCGTCCACGGCCTCGCCTCCGGCCCCTGCCTCCAGCGGCTCGGCAACCCCTGGAGCGGGCGGCGGAGCGGCCCGTGGAGCGGCCCCTGAAGGACCCGTGGACGGCTCGTTGCTGTACCGGTCGGGGACGCAGGTACGGCTCAGGCCCGGCGCTCCCCAGCCGCCGGGCGACGTGTCCGCACTGTCCTGGCTGGTCGCCGATGCCCGTACGGGTGAGGTGCTGGCCGCCCGCAACGCGCATCGCAGACTGCCGCCCGCCAGCACCCTCAAAACGCTCTTCGCCGTGACCGCGCTCCCTCATCTGTCCGAACGCGCCCGGCACACGGTCAAGGAGTCCGAGCTGGAGGACATCGGACCGGGCAGCAGTCTGGTGGGTATCAACGCGGGCGAGTCGTACGAAGTGGCGGATCTGTGGCGGGGCGTGTTCCTCAGCTCCGGCAATGACGCGGTGCGTGCGCTCGCCGAGATGAACGGCGGCTGGGATGCGACGGTCGTTCAGATGCAGGAGAAGGCGAAGCTGCTGGGAGCGCTCGACACCCATGTCGTCTCGCCGGACGGCTACGACGCCGAGGGGCAGGTGTCCTCGGCGTACGACCTGGCGGTCTTCGGCCGTACGGGCCTGGCCTCACCCGCGTTCGTACGGTACAGCTCGACCGTCGACGCGCAGTTCCCCGGGTACGGGGGCACCTTCGGCATCGTGAACACCAACCGGCTGCTGAGCGGCGAGGACGGGGTCGAGCCGTATCCGGGGCTGATCGGCATCAAGAACGGCTACACGTCGGATGCCGGCTACACCCTCGTCGCGGCGGCCCGGCGCGGCGGTCGCACCCTCGTGGTGACGGTGATGAACCCGCAGTGGGGCTCGGGGCATCAGGTGTACGAGGAGGCCAGGTCGCTGCTGGACTGGGGCTTCGACGTCAAGGGGCGGGCCAGGCCGGTGGGCTCGCTCCAGCCGCCCGCGCCACCGGTCCCGCCGCTTCCGCCGAGTCCCACGGCCACGGCGGGGCCCGCCGGGCCCGGTGCGATCGCGAAGGCGGTACGTACCGCACCCGCGACGACGGCGGAGCGGTCCGCACGGGCCGACGGCGAGGGACCCGGATCCGGTTTTCCGCTGCCGGTGGTCTTCACCGGCTCGGCGTGTCTCGCCGTGGTCGCGCTGTTCCTCGTACGGCGCAGAGCCCGGCGCCGCCCACAGGGCGAGTGGTGGGAGTGAGGGGTCCCCGCGCAATGGGCGACCGAGGCTGAGCCGCGCTACCAGTGGGCGGGGCGGGCCAGCGACGACGGCAGTGCGGTGGCGGAGTCGCCCTTCGCCGCGTTGACCTGAGACTGCGTGAGGAAAATACTCCCGGTCAGATCGGCGCCCCGCAGATCGGTGTCCCTGAAGTCCGCGCCGATCAGATCGGCCAGCCTCAGATCAGCACCCCGCAGATCGGCGGCGATCAGATACGCCCCGCGCAGATCGGCGCCCCTCAGGTCGGCGCCCTTGAGCTTCGCGCCGAAGAGGTCGGCTCCCCTGCGGTTCTTCTTCCTGCCCCGGACCTGGGCCCGCACCAGTTCGCTCGTACGCAGCAGGAGGGGGTTGACGGCGGCTCGTCGCGCCGCCACGTCCAGCTCCAGCAGGGCGTCGGAATCGGTGGTCCGGGTGAGGCCTTCGATCTCGTCCAGCGCGCCGCGGATCTCCCCGTGGACCGGCCGGGCCGGCTCCAGGGTCAGGGCCTCGTTCAGGTACCAGAGCAGTTCCTGGAGCTGCCGCATGACCGGCAGTACGGCGAACATCCGCTCCGCCGTCCCCGGGTCTCGCCGCCAGTCCTGTCCGCCGAAGGTGACCTGCGAGATCTTCTGGCCCGCGCCGAAACAGTCGTAGACCGTGCATCCTCGGAAGCCCCGCTGCCTGAGGCGCTGGTGAATACCGCAGCGGAAGTCCGTCCGCAGGTGGCGGCAGGGTTCCCCGGCGTCCTTGTCGACCGGGAAGTCGGCCGAGACCGCGAAGGTCAGGGCGACGCAGCACAGCCCGAAGCAGTTCTCGCAGTCGGCCCGCAGGTCGGGGCGGGCTGCGAGGCCGGCGCTTGTACCCGCGCCGATGCCTGTGGTGCCTGTGCCTGTGCCTGTGGTGGTGCTCTGTCCGTCCCCGGGCGGTTCACGGAAGGTGTGTGCAGGGGTGGTCGGGACGTACTTCTCGGACAAGGTGTCCGGTCTCCTGTCGCGGGTGCTGAGTCTGGGTGGACCGGGGCGTATGGGGGGCCGGCGGGCTCGGTGGAGCGTACCTTTCCGCCGGGGCAGAGGCAGAGCCGGTCGGCCGCCGACGGTCGGGACCCCATCGCCGCCCCGCGGGCACGCAGGGTCACCGCCCGGGGTCAGCCCGGTGGCCGACGGCGCGGGAGGTGCCGGACGGCCCGGTCAGCGCGGCGCGTGGCGGGACTCCAGCGCCGCGCGGGCCCGCGCGGCCAGTCCGTCGGCGCCACAGTGCTCGGCCAGTTCGAGCCCGCTGGCCAGTTCGGCGGGGAACCCTGCCGCGATGCCGTACTCGACACGGGCCACGGCCAGTTCGTACGCGCACGGCGACGCTTCGAGATGAGCCACCGCCTGGGCCAGCAGCTCGATCCGCGCCGGGCCTTCCTTCAGGGACGCTGCGCAGCACAGCGCGACGCCTATCGCGGTGTGCGTACCGAAGCGTTCGGCACGGTCGCGGGCGTACGAGGCGAGCTGGGCGGCGCGGGCCGGATCCTTGTCGGCGAGCGCCCGCGCGAGGTCGCACGCCCAGGGCGCCATGACAACGCTGTGCCGTCCGCGGGCCGTCAACGCCTTTCCCACCGCGTCCAGTTCGCCGATGGCTTCCTTCTTGTGGCCGAGGGCGAGCAGCAGTCGGCCGTGTACGGACGGCGCGTCGGGGATCACGATCGAGGAGGAGTACGGCGTGGTGAAGGCGTAGCGCTCGGCCGCCTTCCGTGCCTCGTCCACATGGCCGCGCGCGAGCAGTGTGTCGATGAGCATGCAGGCCGCGTCCCAGTGCATCGGGAGTCCGTTGCCGACCCGGTCGGCCAGGCGCAGACTCTCGCGCAGATACATCTCGGCGTCCATGAGGCGGCCGCGCCTGCGGTGGACGTAGCCGACGAGGGCGTGGGCGAAGGCAAGATGGCCGCCGCTCCAGCCGGAGATCTCGAAGGCCCGCAGGGCCTCCGAGAACAGGCTTTCCGCGCGGTCCAGCCGGTCGGCGAAGGCGTAGGACAGCCCGAGCAGCGCCGCGGGTTCGAAGCCCCACGCGGTGTCGGTCCAGCCGACTCCCGGTGGCAATCCACCGTCCAGCAGGGCGCGTTCACCGATCTGTACGATCTCCTCGGCGCTCTCGCCGCGGGCCGTGGCGTCGAAGGCGCGCAGCATCAGCAGGACCCGTTCGGTGCTGTCGCGACCGGTGAGGCCGTCCGCCATCGCGGTGAGACGGGCGGAGCGCTCGGGTCCGTCGTCCTCGACGGCCTGCACGCCTTCCCACAGGAAGTGCGCGGCCTGGAGCCGCATCCTG
This sequence comes from Streptomyces sp. NPDC088116, assembly GCF_044741745.1. Taxonomy (NCBI): domain Bacteria; kingdom Bacillati; phylum Actinomycetota; class Actinomycetes; order Kitasatosporales; family Streptomycetaceae; genus Streptomyces; species Streptomyces sp. NPDC088116. The sequence goes on from NZ_JBIUTF010000004.1 coordinate 166,352, forward strand.
GCGGGGCAGTCGTCCGTACGGGTGGCCTCGGCGGCCACCACATGGGCGGCGTCCCCGACCTGGCCGTTGTGTGTCAGGGCCTGCGACAGCCGGAACACCACGTCCACCCGCGACGCTTCGTCGAGCCGCCCCGTGTCGAGCGCCGCGCGGAGATGGCCGACCGTGGTGACCGGTGAGGTGAGCAGGGTGGCACAGCCCAGTTCGTACAGGACTTTGGCCCGGATGGTCTCCAACGGCGGTTCTTCCAGGGCGCGTTCGAGGCAGCGACGGGCTGCGTCCGGGGCGCCCACGGCGAGATGCTCGGCGGCAGCTTCGCGCAGCTGCTCGACCAGTTCGGCGTCGCCGTCCGGGTGTACTTCGAGGAGATGCGGCGCCGCTGCCGCCGCTCCCCGGCCGCTGCGGGTGACCGCCCAGGCGGCGAGGCCGTGCATCGCGGTGCGGACACCCGCGGGGATCGCGCGGTAGACGGCGCCGGCGATGAGCGGATGGACGAACTCCATCGGGTCCACTCCCACGAGGATGCGCGCGGCCCGTAGCCGTTCGGCGCATTCGGCGGCCTCCTCGTAACTCATGCCGGCCAACTGGATGGCCAGATCGAGCGAGATGTCCGTGCCGAGAATCGCGGCGGCCCAGGCGAACCGCGTGGTGGCCGTGCCCAGTTCCTCCAGCCTGTCGATCAGGCCCTTGCCGCGCGCCGACGCCCCGAGGGCGCGCAGTTCACCGGCGGACTCCTCAACAGGTGCGATTCCACTGTCCCGCACCTTCGCGAGCAGTTCGACGGTCTCGTACGCGTTGCCGCCGGTCACCGCCCACACTTCGCGGCAGAACGGGCCGTCCGCGTGCTCACCGAGCGCGGCACGCGCGAGGTCGGCCGTGGCATCGGGGGTCAACTCGCGCAGGCTGACGAGGAGTTTGGCCGCCGTCCCGAGCGTATGAAGGTGCCGCACGGTCTCGCCGACGGCCTCCTCGGTGCGGTAGGCGATGACGACGAGGACGGGCTGCGCGCCGGGCGGGCGCTGGGCGAAGGACGCCAGCCAGGAGAGGGTTTCCAGATCGGCCCACTGTGCGTCGTCCACGATGAGGACGAGTGGGCCATGAACCTCGGCGAGCCGTACGACCAGGGCGTCCAGGCCGTCCTTGACGCCCTGCGGGTCGGCGTGCTGCTCACCGGGCGGCGCTATACCGAGCGCGGGGCCGACGATCTCGTACTGGTCGCCGAGCAACTCGCGCGCGTCCGTGGTCTCGCCGTCCGGCCCGCCCACCAGGGCCGGCTGGAACAGGTGCCGTACGACATGGAAGGGGACGGAGGTGACGGTCTCGCCGCCCCGTGCGGACCACACCGCGCAACGTCCCGTCGCGAGCCGGCGCACCTCGGACAGCAACGCCGTCTTGCCGACTCCGGCGGCGCCCCGGTAGACGAGGATCCCACCGGAGGGAGTCGCTCGGCCCAGCGCTTCCACCGCGTGTGCCGCCGTGGCGAGTTCGGGTTCGCGCTCCAGCAGTGGGAGGGCGACCTCGTGCTCCGGCCGGTACACCGGCATCCCTCCCCTTTCTCGAACATCCTCGAACATCGCGGCAGGTGAGCCGCGCTCGGGTCACGCGGTCGAGCGTAGCCGTGGAGCGACCCGCGCGGACCTGAATCGACACTAATTCGGCCGTTCGACCGCGCCCGGTCGAACAGTGCCCCCGGGTCGGCGAGCGTGCTCGGGGTGCACGGGGCGGATCACACCTGGACGGAACTCGGTTCGCCGAACCGCGTGGCCAGCTCGGCGGCGGCCAGCACGACCCTGAACTGGTGCTCCACCTGGTCGTGGACCGGGATCCAGCGGGCGCGGCAACCGGCCTCGAACATCTCGCAGCGCCGGGTGAGGAAGCGGTCCAGTGTGACGCGTACGTCGTGCGCGTCCGCGTTCACGGCTCCGGCCGCACGCCCTGCCGCGGACGGTCCGCTCCCGGCGTCGAGCATCTGGTCCATCAGCCCGGCGGTACGGACGACGAGCCGCTGCGCGGCGATCCGGAGCGCCATGATCCGCGCCCGGTTCAGCGGCAGGTATCCGGCCTCCAGGCCGCCGGCCTCGCCGAGCGGCCCTTCCGGAGCCCACTCGTCCGCGAGCCCGGGGCAGACGGCGAGGTACTCCTCGACCGGGGCGAGCAGCGACGCCGCGATGCCGGGCAGGCCCGGTCGCACGCGCTCCAGCAGCCCGTCGAGCAGCCGCGCGTCCTGACGGAGCGTACGGCTGATGGTCTCCAGCGCGCCGTGCGGATCAGGGTGGGGCGAGGTGTCCCCCACCTCCTCCACACCCCACATCGGCGCCTCGATGACGGCGGTGACGGTGCCGTACGCGCGCGGATGGAACCACGTGGAGGCGGCCGTGGCCGCCGGAAGCGAGAGAAACTGGTCGGCCTCCTGAGCCCGTGGCATGTCGTAGACCCCGGGCCCGGGACTCGGCCAGAAGAAGGCGTCGTACGGTCCCCGTTCCACCGGGATCCGGTTATCCGCCGCCGACCGGGCGAGCCGGTCGGCGAGGCCGGGCAGGCCCCTGGTCAGCTGGACGAAGCTGCCGCCCACGTCCACACCGTGCAGTGAACACTGAAGGTACGGACGCAACTCGTCCTGGAGGTCGAGCAGGGCGCGGGTCTCGGGCATCGGTCGCGCTCCGGGTTCCGTGGGCAGCCACTCGGGCTGCCGGGCGAAACCGGGGCGGAAGAAATGCCGGTAGTGGTGGGCGAAGGTCATCGGGCCGTTGATCCAGCGCTCGTTGCGCCGGGCACCGTCGGGGTCGAGGCAGAGGACGAAGTGCCAGGTCGTGTCGGCGAACCGGTTCACGTCCCTGGTCGAATCCCCGGCCGTATCGCCGGTCGTTTCCCTGACCGTATCCCTGGCCGGGTAGTTGGCCCTCTGCCCGTTCACACGAATGTCCGTGTGCCCGTTCACGCGTCCGTCCGCGTGGTTGTTCGCGTGGTTGTTCGCCCGAGTGGATGCGGGCGTACCCGTGTCTACGTACCTGTCGTTGTCCGCCGACCGGCCCGGTCGGCCCGCCCGGCCGCCCCGTGCCATGCACCGCGCCACATATCGCGCCAGCCTCAACACGGTGACGCCACCCACGGGTTCATTGGCATGCGGCCCGGCGACCACAAGCACATGCCGGCTCCCGCGCCCGACGGACAGCAGCCGGATCGGCTCTCCCGCCTTCGAGGATCCGATACGCCGCAGGACGGCCCGGTCGGGGTGCGCCACGGCCAACGCCGTCGCGCAGGAGGTCAGTTCGTCGAGGGTGAGATAGCGGCCCGGCACGGCGGCCCGATCAGGAGCCGGTCGAATGGCCGAGGCCGCTGGTCTCTCCTCCGGCCGACGGCCGGATCCTGATCGTGGGCGTACGAGGACGCGTCACGCTGTCGCTCCTGGCCGTTCCGCTTCCGCCCATGAACCGCTCCTTCGACATCACGGTGCCCACCCCGTCGCGCGGATGCGCTGATAGTCCGTCACGTAAAGGGACACGTCAACACCGCGGGTGACACCCGTCGCATATGGCTTGTTCGAAGGGCAGTTGACCCCCGCGCCGCACCGGTTGACCTGTCTCACCAGTGGGTTCCGCGCCGGTAGGAGGGCGAGGGCGGTAGGGCCCCCGCCCCGCCGGACGCGTACGACTCCACGTACGCCGTTCCGCGGCTCAGATCTTGCCGGCCCCCGCCCCCGACGTCACCGAGGCGACGACACTCGACGCGGGCTCGGCCGTGTAGCTGTACGGCGGTGTGGTGAAGCTGCCTGTCTGGGAGATCTCGGTCGCGGCGCCTCCGAGATCGTTTCCGCGCAGCACCGCGTAACCGTCCACGTCACTGCTGCGGTTGGTGGTCACGGCGATCTTGGTGTCGCGGAACACGTTGTTCTCGACCAGCATCTGCGCGCCCATCCGGGAGTGGCAGGCGGTGTCGGCGCCCTGGACGTAGTTGTCGTAGAAGTGGCCGGTGCCGAAGCGCAGACTGGGGATGCGCGAGTAGACGTTGCTGAACTGGTTGTGGTGGTACGTGACGCGCAAGTGCCCGGTGTCCTCCGTGGGGTTGTTGTCGCTGTGGCCGACGAGCGAGCCCTTGAAGTGGTCCTTGAAGGTGTTCCAGGACACCGTGACGGAGTCGGACGCGTGCGTGATGTCCAGCAGTCCGTCGTAGTAGTCCTTGTCGTGGGTGCGGTCTGCCGAGAAGGAGTTGTGGTCGATCCACACCTTCGTGGACTTCTGGACGGTGATGCCGTCGGCGGGGGCGATGGGCTTGCTGATGTTGAGATTACGGACGATCACATTGGCCGATTCCTTGATCCGCAGTCCGCCACCGGTGAAGCCGGACGCCGAACCCACACCCAGCACCGTGGTGTTGGACCCGATGTCGACCTGGCCGGTGAGCGGGATCAGCCCGGAGACCCGGACGACCTTCGCCGTGTCGCTCGCGACGGCCGAGGTGAACGCGGCGAGTGTGCTGACCGTGACGGGTGAAGCGCTGCCACCGCCGGTCGTGCCCGCGCCGAAGCCTATGGGGGTGGTCTCGGCGGCGGCAGCGGGCTGCTGCGGCAGGGCGCCGACGGCGAGGACGGCGGCGGTGGAGGCGAGCAGGGCCGTCAGGCGGCGCCGGCTGATGGTGGCAGACATGGGGGTGTGTCCCTTCGAAGGGGCGAGCGGGTTCCTCTGCGGACGCGAACGGGGATGCGCAGTGGGCGATACGGATGTGAGAGGTACAGATGCGGGAGATACAGATGTGGGAGATACGGCTGCGGGAGGTACGGCTGCGGGAGGTACGGCTCGTCGAAGAGCTCCTACGGCTTGCTCCGCTGTCTCTCACGGTGTCCGTTCACCTGTCTGTTGCCGTCGACGGCCGAAAGGTTGCCGGTCCCACTGCCGGTTGTCCCGGCTGCCGGTTGTCCCGGCTGCCGGTGTCCGGGCAGACCGCGGCGGCCGGGTCACCGCCCCCGGTGTTACCCGCCGATCGAGGCGGAGACAGTGCCGAGATGGCGCGCGACCTCGGCGGGATGGGTCAGCTGGGGGTAGTGCCCGGCCCCGGCGATCTCGGCCACCGGGTGGCCGACGGCCGCGACCAGCGGGTCGGCCGCGCCCACGACGATCTGGACCGGGACGCTCACCCGGCCCAGCAGCGCCCGCGCCTGCTCTCGCTCGGCGACATCCGTGCGCATGGCCGTGACCACCCGGCGCGCGACTCCGCCACGGCGCAGGTCCGCTGTGGCGCTCCCCACCTCCGGCCCCTCGGGGACGCCGAGTGTCCGGGCCAGGCCCGCGGCGGACATGCGGCGCATCATCGGTACGGCCAGGCCCGAGCGGGCGAGCCGCGAGGGGCGGCCCTGCACGAATGCCGGGGAGATGAGGACGAGCCCGCTGACGCGGTCCGGATGATCGGCGACGAAGCGCAGTGCGGGCCCGCACGCCCAGGAGTGTGCGACCAGCGTGGGACGGGTCCGTACCGGGCTCATCAGGTCGGCCAGCCACTCGTCCACCGGCCTGTTCGTGGCGGCCGAGCGACCCATGCCCGGCAGGTCGGGGGCCAGCACCGGATCGGGGAGGTGGGCGGCGAGGGGCGCCCAGAGGTCGGCGTTCATCGGCAGCCCGTGCAACAGGACATGGGCGGGGCGGTGCCGCTCCCCGGTCACCCAGGTACGGCTGCCCGCCACGGCGCGGAAGCCGTACGGGCTCAGCCGGGGAGACGCGGAACCGAAGCGGTCGGCCACCAGGTCGTCGGCCCAGGTGCGCAGGGCGTCGGCGGCCGGAGGCATCTCCAGGCCGGCGCTCGCGGCGAAGGCGACGGCGGAGGCTGTCGGATAGCGGTCGGTCGACAGGAACGACAGCGTCTCAGGATCGGCGCCGGTCAACGTGCGCGGCAGGCGCCGCAGCAGATCGGCCGAGACGGTCCGGCGAGGTGCCCGTACGCCCATGTGGTCGGCGATCGTACCGATCAGCTCGGGCAGGAGTGGGGTGGTGTCGTCGAGCACCCAGTAGTGCTCACCGGCGGGCGACGCGGGGGCCTCCGCCAGGAACCGTACGAAGTAGTCGATCGTGGTGATCGGCAGGAAGGTGTCGTGGCCGCCGGGCAGCGCGGAGAGCCGCCCGTTCCACAGGTCCTTGACGAGTGCCGCCAGGCCGATGTACTGGCCCGGCCCGATCACGGTGCTGGGGTTGGCGATGGTCAGCGGCACCTTCAATTCGTCAGCTCGGGCGCGCACCGCGCGATCGGCCTCGGCCTTGGAGGCTTCGTACGCTCCCAGCCTGGCGTAGTCGGGGTGGCCGTCGGCCGCGCTCACCCGGTAGCCGCTGATGTGCACCAGCCGCCGCAGCGCTGGCAGTTCGGCGGCCCATTCCAGTACGTTGAGCGCCCCGGTGACATTGGTCGCCCGCGCTTCCCGCACGCCGAGGCCGAAGGCGTAGCGACCGGCGGTGTTGTAGACGTCGCGCACCTCGGGCAGCCCCGACAGCGGTCGCGTGATGTCGGCCGTGACGATTTCCAGCCCGCCGGTGTCGATGCCCTGGGCGGTCAGCCAGGGGGTGAGCGTGTCGTCGCGGACGGCTGCCGCCACGCGCTGCCCACGGGTGAGCAACTCGGCGACGAGGGAACGGCCGATGAAACCGGTCGCTCCGAAGACGATCGCGTCCATGAAACTCCTCAATAGATCGGTCTACATATTTCTTGGCCATAAAGGGGGCCCGCCGGTCGCGGCGGGCCGTGTCAGCTCAACAGGGTGCCGATCTGACGGGCGACACGGTCCAGCGGGTCCCTGCTGCGGTGCGCCCGTGCCAGCAGGAGCGCGCCTTCCACCAGGGCCAGGATCGTGACGGCGAGATCGTCAGCGTCCGGACGGCCCGCCAGTTGTGCGCGCAGGGCCTCCTCCCACGCCGTGTAGACCTCCGAGCACGCCTCCTGAAGTGGGTCGCTGGTGGCGGCCGTCTCCAGGGCCACGGTGGCCACCGGGCATCCCTTGCGCCAGCCCGACTCCTCCAGTCGGTCGCCCAGGTGCCGCAGTACGGCCTGGACGAACTCCGTCACGGACAGGCCGGCTTCGGCCAGACCGCCCAGGGAGTCGCCGATCGCCTGTCCGGCCCGTTGTACGGACTCGCCGACCAACTGGTCCTTGCCGCCGGGGAAATGAAAGTAGAGCGAGCCACGGGGTGCGCCGCTGACCGCGATCACCCGGTTGAGCCCGGTGCCGAAGTATCCCCCGGTCTCCACCAACTCCTGTGTCGCGTCCAGCAGTCGGTCCCTGGTCTCGGCGCCCTTCTGTCCCATGACACCAAAATAGACCGATCTACATATTCATTCAACCGCGCCATAGGAGAACAGGTCGACGGCGGGCGGGAGTTGAACGGCACTGCGGCTGGAGGTCTCCGATATGAGACGGGACGGGCTCTTGCCCGGCCGATGGCAGGCGGCACGCAGCGCGTTCATCTTCTCCGCGTCGGTGGTCTCGGCCTCGGCCGTGTACGTGACGATCCTGAGGTCGGTCCCGGCGGCCATCACCACATCGAGATCGAGGACGATGTCGCCCACCAGAGGATGCTCGACGGTCTTGCGGTCACCGACATGGGTGCGGGCGGTGCCGTTGGACCACAGGCGGGCGAAGCGGGGGTTGTTCCGCCGCATGTGGTCGACGAACGAGTCGAGCCGTACGTCGTGGGGATGGGCGGCCGCTGTCACACGCAGGTCCGCGACGAGATCCTCCTCCTCCGCTTCGTCGCCCGCCCAGGACCGAACAGGCCATGCCGCGACCGGTTCCCGCGCTCGTCCGCCGCTCGTCCGGAACATCCCGGCGACGAGGTTGTGCTCGTCCCAGCCGTACGCACGGGGATCACCGACCACGGCGGACCACATCTCGTTCCAGCCGATGATGGTCCAGTCGGCGGCGAAGACGGCGGTGGGGTTGTCTCCCGAGCGGCTCACCAGTCGGTGCACCCTCGCGGGCACCTGCCGCGACACGTTCCCGGTGGCGGGCGGTGCCAGACGGGCGCAGCGGAACAGATGGTCACGCTCGGAGGGATCGAGTCGCAGCGCTCTGGCCAGAGCGGCGACCACCTGGGCCGAGGGGTGCCGGGCGCGGCCCTGTTCCAGCCGTACCACGTAGTCGACCGACAGCCCGGCCAGTCCTGCCAGTTCCTCTCGGCGCAGTCCGGGAATGCGCCGGTCGCGGTCCGACGGCAGCCCGTTGTCCTGCGGTGCCACGCGCTCGCGCCAGCCCCGCAGAGCGATGCCGAAGTGGTTCATCGTCGCCATGCGGATCATCGTCGTCCAGATGGCATGGACCGCACGGTGTTTCCACCGCCGCACAACGGACTCTTTACTTGGCCGGCAGAGCCTGTTCGGACGCGTGACTCGTCGGCGGCGCCTGGTCGGACGTGTCGTCGGTGGCCGTCCAGTGCGCGCGGGTGAAGCCGGCGGCGGCGCGCAGCGCGGCGTCGGCCTCGTCGAGCATCGCGGCGAACGCCTGGAAGACGTGCGGTACCTGGGGCCAGACCTGAAGCTCGACGTGGACATCGTGCGCGGCCGCGCGTGCTGCCAGCCGTACGGCGTCGTCCAGCAGGATCTCGTGCGAGCCGACCTGGATGAGCAGCGGCGCCAGGCCGGTCAGATCCGCGAAGACGGGGCTGGCGTGCGGGGTGGCGGGATCGGTGTCCCGCAGATAGTCACGGGCGCGTGTACGCAGGCCTTCCGGGGTCAGCGAGGGATCGACGGCGGCCTTGCCGACCATGCTGTCGCCGGAGAGGCTCAGGTCGGCCCACGGGGAGAAGACCGCGGCCGACGAGGGCTGCGGCAGGCCCGCGTCCTTGGCGGCGACCAGCGTCGCGACGGCGAGACCGCCGCCCGCCGACTCCCCGACGAAGGCGATGGCGGAGCTGGGAACACCGTCGTCGAGCAGAGCGCGGTAGACGGCGAGCGCGTCGTCGACGGCCGCGGGGAACGGGTTCTCGGGTGCCAGCCGGTAGTCCACACACACGGCACGCGCACCGGTGTGCCGGGCGACGTCCGCGGCCAGGCCCGCGGCGCCGGCCGCGGAGCCGATGGCGTAGGCGCCGCCGTGCAGGTACAGCAGTACGGTCGCCGGGTCGGGCTCCGGCGTCTCCACGGTGACGACGGGTACGCCGCCCAACTCCCCTGCCGTGGTGGAGACATCGGGCGGCAACGGTATGGACGTCATCATGTCGTGGAAGACGGCTCGCTGTTCGGCGACATCGCCTCCGACGTCGAGCGGTCCGTTCCGCAGCAGGTCGTCGAGGATGCGGCGCTGTTGCCGGGACATGCGGTGTGCCCTTCGTGGTTCTGGTGATTGCCGTACGGCGGGGCGGTGAGCGGCGCACCGTACGGCGGAGCGGCGGTCATCGCGGAGTTGCCGACGGTCAGCGCGGTGGCCCGACGACGATCTGACCGTACATGTCGGCGGCTTCGGCCAACAGGTCCTGTGCGATCTCGAAACCTTCGGGGCGCGGGGTGGACAGGTCGCGTCCGGCGTGGCGGAACATGCCCTCGATGCCGCCGGGGGTACAGATCATCAGCAGGTCGGCGGTGTCGGAGGTGATCCGGTAGCCATGGGGGACGTTGCGGGGGAGGAAGACGATGCCTCCCTCCGACAGTTCCATCTCCTGGTCGTCGCACCACAGCAGCGCACTGCCCTTGATGAGCATGAAGACCTCGTCCTCACGGGTGTGCTTGTGATACGGCGGCGCCTCGCTCTTGCCGACGGAGAACCGTCCGACGGTCAACTGCCCGCCGGTGGCCGCGCTGTCCAGAAGTACGGCGAACTCACCGCCGTCGAGCCATTCGAGCCTCTGCTGCTGCTCGGCCTGTGCGAGGTAGGCCATGGTCATGACGGTGTCCGTTCAGTGTCATCGGAGGACTCGGCGCCTTCGCCGAGGGGATTGAGCGCGATCACCGGGATGACCCGCTCGGTCCTGCTCTGATAGTCGGCGAAGCCGGGATAGCGGCGGGCCTGCTCTGCGAACGCCGCGTCGCGCTCCGCGCCCCGCAGTTCGACCGCGCGTACATCGAGGATCGCCTCGCCCACCTCGATGCGTACCTCGGGATGCGCGAGCAGGTTGTGGTACCAGTCCGGGTTACGGTCGGAACCGGCCTTGGAGGCGAAGACGAGGAAGCGGCCCTGGTCGGCCAGGTACATCATCGGGTTGACGCGGGATCTGCCGGAGCGCGCGCCGACGGTGTGCAGCAGGAGGAGGGGCGCCCCGCTGAAGCCACCACCGACCTGCCCCTGGTTGGCGCGGAACTCGTCGATGATGCGTGCGTTCAAGTCCGGTGTGTCGGTCATGGCCGCCTCCGGTTCGGGGTGTGCCTGTCTGCCGCGTCGCGGACCCGGCCGTGGTTCGCTTGTTCGATCATCCTCTGGCGATACGCCGGCCGCCAGTCACGAGGGTAGGAACAGCAGTACCACTCCCCCGTGCGGCACCGAGGGCGGTCCGGAACCGTCGGCGCCCGTGTACTCCTTGTCGGTCATACGCGTCACGCGGCGGAACCGGGTGCGGAGGCTCGCCGCGTGCGGTCCCGCCGGGCGATGGCCTCGGCGGCCTCTTGGATGGCGCCACGAAGAAGGTCACCGTAGGGATCCCGAGGAAGGCTGGGGGCATGCGCTGTGGCCGCGTCGATGTGCTCGGTCGCGGCTTCGAAGGAGCCGAGCCGGCGGTAGTTGTCGGCAAGGTTGAGGTGCAGGGAGGGGTAGAAGCCGGCGATGTGGAGGCCGGCATGGTGCTCCTGGACGCGCTGATCGGTGACGGCGTCGGCAGCGTCCAGTGCGCGGACGTCCCAGGCGAGGGCCTGGGCGGGATCTTCGTGGAGGTCCGCCAGGTAGTGAGCGAGAGAGCAGCGGTGCAGCGGGTCGCCGGTGACACCGGTCGCGTGCCACAGGCTCAGCAGTTTCCGGCGGGCGGAAGCGCCGTCACCGGCTCGGCCTTCGGTGACGGCTTGACCGATGGCTTCCATGGTCGGGTCGGGGGCGGTGGTCATGGAGTGTTCCTCGTCGTCTTTCTCAGCGCGGAATGTGGCACCTCGCCATCATTGAGCTTCAGCCAACCCGAAGGTCAAGAAAGGCCGACGCCGACGAGCATCGCCACCCACCTCATGGCCAGGACCAGCCACCGCGCCTCCAGCGCTCGGAGAGGATGTCACCGCATATCCAACCGTCACGACGAGGACTCCGCCGGCCGGTTCAGCAAGGGAGCACCGAGCGCGTGAAGCGACAGCAAGTGAACAAGTTGTTCACAACGCTCAGTTGACATCAAGTCATGCGCATCTCATCCTCGTATCATGCCGTCGACTCCTGATCAGCACACCGATCCCTTCACACCTCCGCAGCCGGAACAGGCGCGAGCACACCGCGTCCATGCGTCCCTTTTCCGCATCGCCGAGCGACACGCGACCACCGAAAAACAACGCCGACGACAGGTCCATCCTTCGACCATCGGGCCGCACGAGGCAGTCAGGCTGGTGTCGTTCCTGCTCAGCGGAGCGGCACAGCCCGAGGACGGCGAACCGGAGGTGGACCACGCCGATATCACCGCTGCGTTGAGCCTTGTCCCACTGGTTCGCGGGGAGATGGACGAACTGGAAGCCGGACTCCTCCAGATGGCCCGGGGCCGCGAAATGACCTGGCAGGAGATCGCTTTCGGACTCGGGCTCGGCACTCCGCAGGCCGCCAGGCAGCGATACGAACGACTGGCCGGCCGCGTCACAGCCGAGGTGGACGGCTCGGAGTAGAAGGACCTCCCCCTGATTCCCTCGCCAGTTGGAGGCCGGGCCCTCCTCTCCGATCGTTGGCACCACGCTAAAAACCTGGTGGCGGGGGGGGGGGGGGGGGGGGGGGGGCCCGCCCCCCCCCCCCGCCCCCCCCCCCCCCCCCCGGGGGGGGCGGCGCCCCCCCCCCCCCCCCCCCCCCCCCCCCCCCCCCCCCCCCCCACCAGGGTGTGAAAGGAGGTCAGGCGCCGCTCTGGACAGGACCGATGAGGGTGCCGGTGGCCACGTTGAGCGTGCCCTCGGCGAAAGACGTGCCGGGGATCTGCCCGCCCGGAGCCTGGAGCGTGAACGATGCCTCGTTCGCGCGGGTACCGCGCCCACTGTTCGGAACCTGGATGTCGAAGTGCACCGGCTTGCCCGGCCCGAAGGTCACCACGGTCTCCTGGCCGCCGTAGCGGCCGGCGGTGACCCCGCTGTCCGAGCCGTTGTTCGTGAACCGCACGTCGGTCGGTGAACCGGCCAGCTCACACGGCTCGTACCCGCGCGGCGCGGTCAGGGTGACGCGGTAGTGACGGTGCCCCGCGCTGTTGGGTGCCTCGGTGATCTTCGCGGTGTGGTTGGCCGGACGGCAGGCGGAGGGGGCAACGCTCCCGCCCGTTGCCGGCGAAGCCTGCGCGACTCCCGCACCAGCGGCGCCGGCCAGCACAGCGGCGGCGAGGGTGACGGCAGTCTTCCGGTTGGTACGCATCATAAAAGCTCCTTGCCTTGCTCAATGGCCCTGCGGGTGTTGGCCGTCAGAACCATGGTCAGCGCCATTCCTGCCCGCATGCCCTCGCGGAAAATGTCTCAGGACGGCCACAGCCCGGTCCGAGCGCTCCCCCCTGCCGGGCCGCCGCCCGCGGGCGGCATGACCGGCATCGCCGACGCGACAACTTACGTACCGCCCGGAATATAAGTCGCGGGGTCGAGGTTCGCTCCCATGACAGCCGCCGCGACGAGAGCGCGGGAGGGCGTCGCACGTCATCAGCACCCAGCACCGCCCGATCCGGGGCGAGAGAAGGGCATCATGTCTGACACCGACCTGCGCGACACCGAAGCGCTCGACGCCCGTGAGTCCGATGGCATCGCCGTTGTCACCGGCGCCAGCCGTGGCATCGGGGCGGCCATCGCCAGCCGTCTCGGCGCCGACGGGTACACCGTCGCGGTTCACTACCGCCAGGACTCGGCCGCCGCGGCCGATGTCGTCGAGAAGATCACCGCGGCCGGCGGCACGGCGTTCTCCTTCGCCGCCGACCTGGCCGCACCCGACACCGGCACCGCGTTCTGGACGGCCTACCACGCGGCCGCGGGCTCGCTGCGCGACGCGCCCGTACGGGTGCTGGTGAACAACGCCGCGATCGCCCTGCACGGTTCCATCGAGGAGTTCAGCGCCGAGGACTTCATCCTCCAGCAGCAGATCAACGCCACCGCACCGTTCCTGATCATCAAGGCCGCTCTGCCGCGCCTGGCCGACGGCGGACGCATCGTGAACATCTCCTCAGGCACGTCCCGCGTCGCCTTCCCCGATCTCATCGGCTACACCATGACAAAGGGAGCCATCGACGCCCTCACACTGCCCCTCGCCCAGCACCTCGGCCCCCGCGGCATCACTGTCAACACCGTCGTCCCCGCCACCATCGACACCGACATGAACGCGTCCTGGTTGCGCGGCAACTCCGAACTCATCGCCACGATCGCCGCACAGAACGCCCTCGGCCGCATCGGCGAACCCGCCGACGTCGCCGACGTAGTCGGACTTCTCGCCTCCCACGACGCCCGGTGGATCACGGGCCAGCTCATCGACGCAACCGGCGGCTTCCGCCTGTAGGCGGTATCCCTCCGGGGATACCGGAGACATCCGAGTCGCGACATGGTCGACACACAACGAGAGCCCGGCCGGTGGCCGGGCTCTCGGAGGCGCGGTGGCTTCAGTCGCAGGCGAGGGTCGCTTCCGGAGGTCAGATGCCGAGTTGTCGCTGTACGGCCTGGGCGTCGATCAGGTAGTTCATCTCGTAGAAGCGTCCGTCACGCACCTTGTGGAAGGAGTACTCGGCGTACTCGATCGTTTCGCCGGTCGGAGCGACACCGAACCACTCCTTCGCGGGGGTGCCCTTGTTGAACAGACGGGCTGCGACGCGGTCACCGTCGGTGGCCACGTCCCGTACCCGCCAGGTGAAGTCCGGCACCGCGTCGCCGTGCCCCTTCAGCTCCGCGATGACGTCGTCCCGCGTGACCGGCCGGCCGTTCTCGGTGAGCTCGTCATGAATGAACTCGTTCATCCGGTCGAACTCATGGGCGTTGAGCGCCTCGATGTAACGCTCGAAGACTTCGCGTACTTCCTTCTCGGACATGCTGGCCTCCCTGCCGCCCCCGACCCGCGGGGCGTGTATTCGGACGATGATCGAACTGTGACGACGCCCTTCCATGAACTCGCCGTGGTGACTGCCGTCGTGGGCAGGAACCGAGAGTACAAGCTTTCTGTTCCGATCGGTATAGAAGTCGTGCCGGATCGTCACTCGGGAGTACGCTGCACACATGGCTGGTTCGCGGAGCGCCGTTATCGGTCGGCCTCGAGAGTTCGATATCGACGAGGCGCTCGAGCGCGCCATGCAGGTGTTCTGGGAACGGGGATACGAGGGGGTCAGCCTCACCGATCTGACCAAGGCCATGGGCATCACGAAGCCAAGCCTGTACGCGGCCTTCGGCAACAAAGAGAAGCTGTTCCGCAAAGCTCTGGAGCGCTACACCGAGGGTCCGGCCGACTACGGGACGCGCGCCCTGGAGGAGCCGACCGCGCGAGGCGTGGCCGAGGCGATTCTCCACGGAGCGGTTCGGACCACGACGCACCCCGAAGGCCCTGCGGGATGCCTGGTCGTGCAGGGCGCGCTGGCGTCGAGCGATGCGGGGCGGCCCGCGCACGACATGCTGGCCGAGTGGCGGAACGATTCGGGTCTACGCCTCGAGGAACGATTCCAGCGGGCTGTCGACGAGGGCGATCTTCCGCGCGACGCCGACCCGCGACAGCTCGCCCGATATGTCATGACGGTGTCGTTCGGCATCGCCGTCCAGGCCGCCGGCGGCCTCGGCCGCGACGAACTCCAGGACATCGCCGACATGGCACTGGAGCGCTGGCTGCGGTAGCAGGCGTGCGGCGGACCCGCACGGGGCGGACAACAGCGGCCTGGAGGTATTGGCCATTTCTTGATGCCCTTCTTCGTACGGTGCTTGGCCGGGCAGCCACGAGGTATCCGCCTGTTCGCGTCCTGCCGGGCTCGTCAGCTGCCCCTTGCCGAACAAGATCCCGAACATACGAAAGAACTCCCAGCCCGGACGAGTCCGTGCTGGGAGTTCCGTGAAACCAACCTGGGTATTCGAGTGAACTACCCCTGGTGTCCGAGGGGGGACTTGAACCCCCACGCCCGATAAAGGGCACTAGCACCTCAAGCTAGCGCGTCTGCCATTCCGCCACCCGGACGAGCGGTCGAACCGCGGTGGTGTGCTCGCGGCGACAGAGACAACAATACCAGGGGATCAGAGCTGCCCTCACCCACATATCCGGTGGTCAGCGGTCCGCAGACAAAGCCTTCGACGCCCCCTGGACCGCCCTGCGACCCGCATCGACGTGTCGCGCACGGACCGTCACGCAGCGTGTGGACGATGGTGGCAAACGGATGGATCCGGGCAGTGCCGGCCCCCTCCGGGTGCGCTCACGTCGTCGTGAGTGGTGCCCACTGGCGGCTGAGCGCGAGGACGTCGCGCACCACCTGCGGGCTGACGCTCCGGCGTGAGGGCGTCGCGGGGCGGGCGTCGGGGCCGATGAGCAGGCCCGTCTTCCCTTCCAGCGAGGCCTCGGTCGCGACGAAGAGGGAGGGCCGCGCGGCTGTCGCGGCGGGGCCGGAGGTGGCGCGTTCGAAGGTGCGGCGGACGAGCGGCCACAGCAGGCGCAGCCCCGGCGAGACGATCGTGGGCGAGCGCATGGTCCGGTCGGTCATCGTGGTCGCGGCGCCGCCGGGGTCGGCGGCGAAGACCGAGACACCGGTGCCGCGGAGCCGCTCCGCCAGGTGGAACGTGTAGGCGAGATGGGCGAGTTCGGCTCGGCCATACCAATGGAAGCCGTAGTACCCGCCCGGCGGCTCGACAGCGTCGAAGCTGCGCTTGGCGGCCCGGATGGCGCTGGAGCTCACGTTCACGATCCGGCTCCGGTCCGCCGCCCGGAGCGTCTCCAGGAGCAGCTCGGTGAGCAGGTAGGGCGAGATGTGGTTGACCGCGAACGTCGCTTCGATGCCGTCGACGGTCCGCTGCCGTTGCTCGTACATCGCGCCGACGTTGTTCACCAGGACGGCGAGCGGCCCCGCCGCCGCCAGTCGTGCGGCCAGCGCCCGGGTCTCGCCGAGTGAGGAGAGGTCGGCCTGCGCGAAGACCGGGTTCCCCGCGGTGGCCACGGCGGCGATCCGCTCGACGGCCGCCGCGCCGCGCTCGGCATTGCGGCCGACCACCGTGACGGCGTAGCCGGCCGCGGCCAGCCCCAGCGCTGTCTCCAGGCCGATGCCTCCGGTCCCCGCTGTCACTACGGCCCGCTTTTCCATGGCCCCGCCCTCCATCACCCGCAAACGGATAACTATCCGATTCTCGTCGGGCAGCACACCAACACAAGCGGATACCTATCCACTTACGGGTGATGTCGTACGACGGCGCCGCCGAAACGACCGTCAGAGCGGGGGACGCAGGCCCTGGAGAAGGATGTCGAGGTACATCTCGGCGCGCCCCGGGCCGCCGTCTCCGGTGCGCACCGCGTGCTGGATGCCGCAGAGCAGCCTTCGTACGTCGTCGGCCTCGACGTCGCTCCGGATCACGCCGGTGCGGCGGGCGCGTCCGAGCAACTCTTCGACCGCGCCGTCCAGTTCGGACTTCATCTCCGAGGTCTGTTCGGCGGCGTCCGTGGCGGATTCCAGTACGGCCGCGAAGCCGGGATCGTCCAGCGCCCGCTCCAGTGCGAACCGCAGCAGGCGATGCAGGCCCGCCAGGGCGTCCTCTTCGACCGCGGCGGCCTGCGCCTCCTCGACGAGTTCCCGGAACCGCTCCGCCGAGAGCGCTTCCACCAGCGCGTGCCGGTTGGGGAAATGGCGGTACACGGTCCCGATACCCAGTCCCGCGAGCCGGGCGAGGGCGTTCAGCTGGAGCGACTCGTCGCCGGCGGCGATCTGCTCGCGGGCGATCCGCAGCACCCGGGCGCGGTTGCGGGCAGCGTCCGCTCGCAGCCCGGTACTCCGGTCGGCTCTGGGGGTCACGCCCCCAGCATAGAGGCGCCTTCCGCACCGCCCACAGCGTCGGGCACCGCCTACGGCATCAGGTGGTAGTCCGGGAAGTTGCCCGGTGGGCGCTCCCCCGCCGGGCCGTCCGTCACCGCTCGTACGAGAAGCTCGCCGCCGACGAAGGCGCCTCGCCAGGAGTGGCCGAAGCCACCGAAGAGTTCATCGCGGTCACCGCGCGAACGCGGCTTTCCATGACCGGTCTTGAACGCGCGGATCTGGGGTGAGAGCCGGTCGTAGGTGTCGGGGTCGTCCGTGGAGAGGGTCGCGACGAGGGCGCCGTTCGAGGCGTTCATCGCGGCCAGCAGCTCCGCCTCCGTATCGACCAGGACGATCGTGTCGACCGGGCCGAAGGGTTCCGCGTAGTGGAGCGGGGAGGACGGCGGCGGGTTCAGCAGGGTTACGGGCGGGACATAGGCGCTCGTGTCCTGGTCCGGGAGGAAGGCCCCCTCGTCGAGCGTTCCCCGGTGGAGCGGGACGGCCCCGCGGCCGATCGCCTCGGAGACCTGGTCCTCCAGTTCCTTGGCCTTGGCCGCGTTGATGAGTGGACCGAAGTCCAGTTGCGGGAGGGGGTCGTCGGGGTGCTCGACCGCCAGCGGGTGGCCGATGCGCAGGGAGCGTACGGCGGGGAGGTACGCGGCGAGGAAGTCGGCGAAGAGCGAGCGCTGGACGACGAAACGCGGGTAGGCCGTGCACCGCTGCTTCCCGTAGTCGAACAGCTTGGGGATGACGGCGGTCAGGGCGGGCCAGTCGCTGTAGTTCCAGATGCCCCAGGTATTGAGGCCCTCCTGTTCGAGGATATGGCGTTTTCCCAGGTCAGCGACTGCTGTGGCGATTCTCGCGCCGGTGTCCCGGCCACCGACGAAGGAGACGCAGCCGATCTCCGGCGAGCGGACGAGCGCCTCGGAGAGGTCGCCGCCGCTGCCGCTGACGAGTGTCACCGGGATGCCCTCGCGGGCGGCGAGCGCGCAGGCCAGGGTCAGGCAGGCCACTCCGCCGTCGGTCGGGGCCTTGGCGATCACCGCGTTGCCGGCCAGGGCCTGCACGAGCATGGCGTGGACCAGGACCGACATGGGGTAGTTCCAGCTGGCGATGTTGGATACCGGTCCGGGCAGCGGGCTGCGGCCTTCCAGCATCGGTTCGATGCCGTCGACGTACCAGCGCACACCGTCGATCGCACGGTCGACGTCGGCGCGGGCGAGCCGCCACGGCTTGCCGATCTCCCAGACGAGGAGGAGGGCGAGCAGGTCGCGGTGTTCGGAGAGCGCGTCGAGGGTGGCCCCGACGCGGGCTTCGCGCTCCGGCAGCGGGACGTGCCGCCAGGCGCGGTGTTCGTCCAGGCCGGCGCGTACCGCCTGCTGGGCCGTGGCGGCGTCGAGGCGCGGCGGGCCCACGACGGGGGTGCCGTCGACCGGGCTGGTGGCGGCCAGGGACCGGCCGTCGGTCCGCCACGACGCTGCCCAGTGGTTGAGCACACGGTCGTCGCGGAAGGCCTCGGGCGCGACGGCGAGGCTGCGCTGCCAGGCGTCGGACCAGGCCGTGCCGGGTTTCACCATGGTGAGAGGGGGTGCCATTGAGGTCTCCGCTCTGCGGGGCGGGAGGTGCGTGGCTCGGCTCGCACACTGCCGGTGAGTCGTCGTCACTCGACGGCGTCACCTCGTGGTGGCACGCACCCCGTTCAATTATGGGTGAGGTCGCCTGCCGCCGCGAGGTGATCGAGTACCAGCCGCGCGGTCTCCGAAGGGGTCGAGCCGACCGCGATACCGGCCGCCTCCAGGGCCTTCCTCTTGGCCTCCGCCGTGCCGGACGAGCCGGAGACGATCGCGCCCGCGTGCCCCATGGTCCTGCCCTCGGGCGCGGTGAATCCGGCGATGTAGCCGATGACCGGCTTGGTGACGTGCGAAGCCGCGTAGGCCGCCGCGCGTTCCTCCGCGTCGCCGCCGATCTCTCCGATGAGTACGACGAGTTCCGTGTCCGGGTCGTCCTCGAAGGCGGCGAGGCAGTCGATGTGAGTGGTGCCCACGACGGGGTCTCCGCCGATGCCGACCGCCGACGAGAAGCCGATCTCCCGCAGCTCGTACATGAGTTGGTAGGTGAGGGTGCCGGACTTGGAGACAAGTCCGATCCGGCCGGGCTTGGCGGCGATGTCCGCCGGGATGATGCCCGCGTTGGACTGCCCGGGGCTGATCAGTCCTGGGCAGTTGGGGCCGATGATACGGGTGCCCCGCTTCCTGGCGTAGGCGTGGAAGACGACGGCGTCATGGACCGGGATGCCCTCCGTGATGACGACGGCGAGTCCGGCACCGGCGTCCGCGGCCTCGATGACGGCCGCCTTGGCGAACGGCGGCGGGACGAAGAGGACGGTGACGTCCGCGCCGGTCGCCGCCATGCCCTCCCCCACGGAACCGAAGACGGGTACGGAACGGTCGTCGAAGTCGACGGTACGGCCCGCCTTGCGCGGGTTGACGCCGCCGACGACATCGGTGCCGGCGGCGAGCATCCGCCGGGTGTGCTTCATGCCCTCGCCGCCGGTCATGCCCTGGACGAGGACCCTGCTCTCCTTGGTCAGGAAAATGGCCATGGTCTTCTTCTCCTTGATCCAGTCGATCCGGGTGAGCCAGCTGCTCCCTGCGAGTTCCTGGTCAGGTCGTCAACCTGCTCCAGGAACTCCAGCGCGAGCTGGGCAGCGCCTTCGTCTTCATCGCCGGTCATCCGGCGTTCGCGAGTACGGCGGCCCGCTTGGCCGCGCCGTCCATGGTGGTGACCTGCTCCACGAGCGGATGCGCGCGCTCCGCGAGGATCTCGCGGCCCCGCGCGGCGCTGTTGCCGTCCAGGCGCACCACGAGCGGTTTGGTCAACCGCACGGTTTCCAGGGCCTGGACGATGCCGTCGGCGACCGCGTCGCAGGCGGTGATCCCGCCGAAGACATTGACGAAGACGGACTTCACGGCCGGGTCGGAGAGGATGACGGACAGCCCGTCCGCCATCACCTGGGCGGACGCCCCTCCCCCGATGTCAAGGAAGTCGGCGGGGCGGGCGCCGCAGCCGGCGACCACGTCGAGGGTGGACATCACCAGGCCCGCGCCGTTGCCGATGACGCCGACCTCGCCGTCGAGCTTCACATAGTTCAGCCCCTTGGCCGCCGCGGTGGCCTCCAGTGGATCCGCGCCCGGTTCGGTTCCGCCGTTGTCCCAACGCCCGTTTCTGAAGCGGGCGTTGTCGTCAAGGGTCACTTTGCCGTCGAGGGCGAGAATCAGCCCCTCCGCGGTGCGTACGAGAGGGTTCACCTCGACCAGGAGCGCGTCCTCACGGATCAGTACCTGCCACAGTGCCCGAAGTACGGGCAGGGTGGGGGGCGGCAGCCCGGCCGCCGCCGCGATCTCGGCGGCCTTCGCCTCGGTGACGCCGTTCGCCGGATCGACGGGGATACGGGCCACCGCCTCCGGCCGGGTGGCCGCGACCTCCTCGATCTCCGTGCCGCCCTCGGCCGAGGCGATGGCGAGGAAGGCCCCGGCCGCGCGGTCGAGGACGTACGAGACGTAGAACTCGGCCTTGATGTCGACGGGTTGGGCGAGCATCACCTTCCGGACGGTGTGCCCCTTGATGTCCATGCCCAGGATATGACGCGCGGTCAGTTCCGCCGCCGCCGGATCGGCCGCGAGCCTCACCCCGCCCGCCTTGCCCCGGCCTCCGGTCCTCACCTGCGCCTTGACGACCACGCGGCCACCGAGCCGTTCGGCGGCGGACCGTGCCTCCCTGGCCAGCGCCACCACCTCGGCCTCCGGCACCGCGATGCCGTGCTCGGCGAAGAGTTGCCTTGCCTGGTGCTCGTACAGATCCATGCCGGCTCCCTTTTGACGGAAAGTGGCGCACGCCCCCTGGACACCATCCACTCGATGCGGGATAACAAGTTTCATACAGTATTCGTAGACTGTATGCAATGAACCTGTATGCAATATGCGGGAGGGCTCTCACCCTCCCCGACGAAGGGACAGGGACCTCCTCATGCCCGACGACAGCCAAGAACTCATCTCCGGTGGTCACCTCGTCGCCAAGGCGCTCAAAGCAGAGGGCGTCGAGGTCATCTACACCCTCTGCGGCGGCCACATCATCGACATCTACGACGGCTGCGTCGACGAAGGCATCGACGTCGTCGACGTACGTCATGAGCAGGTGGCCGCCCACGCCGCCGACGGCTACGCCCGTATCACCGGCAGGCCCGGCTGCGCCGTGGTGACCGCGGGCCCCGGCACGACGGACGCCGTCACCGGGGTCGCCAACGCCTTCCGCGCCGAGTCACCCATGCTGCTCATCGGCGGCCAAGGGGCCCATACCCAGCACAAGATGGGGTCCCTCCAGGACCTGCCGCATGTCGACATGATGACCCCCATCACCAAGTTCGCCGCCACCGTGCCGGACACGGCGCGCGCGGCCGACATGGTGTCGATGGCCTTCCGCGAGTGCTACCACGGCGCCCCCGGGCCCTCCTTCCTGGAGATCCCGCGCGATGTGCTGGACGCCAAGGTGCCGGTGGAGAAGGCCCGGGTCCCCGCGGCCGGCCACTACCGGGCCTCCACCCGCTCGGCCGGTGATCCCGAAGCCGTCGAGAAACTCGCCGACCTGCTCGTCCAGGCCGAGAAGCCGGCGATCCTGCTCGGCAGTCAGGTCTGGACGACGCGCGGGACGGACGCGGCGACCGAACTGGTGCGGACGCTGAACATCCCCGCGTACATGAACGGGGCGGGGCGCGGCACACTGCCGCCCGGCGACCCGCACCACTTCCAGCTGTCCCGGCGCTACGCCTTCTCCAACGCCGACCTCATCGTCATCGTCGGTACGCCCTTCGACTTCCGGATGGGCTACGGAAAGCGGCTCTCGCCAAACGCGACCGTCGTCCAGATCGACCTCGACTACCGCACGGTCGGCAAGAACCGGGACATCGACCTCGGCATCGTCGGTGACGCGGGACTCGTGCTCTCCTCGGTCACCCAGGCCGCGAGCGGCCGTGTCAACGGTGGTCCGGTCAAGCGCAAGGCGTGGCTGGACGAGCTGCGCGCGGCCGAACAGAGCGCGATCGAGAAGCGGTTGCCGAAGCTGAGGTCGGACGCCTCCCCCATCCACCCGTACCGGCTCGTCAGCGAGATCAACGAATTCCTCACCGAGGACTCGATCTACATCGGCGACGGCGGCGACATCGTCACCTTCTCCGGCCAGGTCGTCCAGCCCAAGTCGCCCGGCCACTGGATGGACCCGGGACCGCTCGGCACCCTCGGTGTCGGCATCCCCTTCGTCCTCGCCGCCAAGCAGGCACGGCCCGACAAGGAGGTGGTGGCGCTCTTCGGGGACGGCGCGTTCTCCCTGACGGGCTGGGACTTCGAGACGCTGGTGCGCTACAACCTGCCGTTCGTCGGCATCGTCGGCAACAACTCCTCGATGAACCAGATCCGTTACGGCCAGAAGGCCAAGTACGGCGACGAGCGCGAGCGCGTCGGCAACACCCTCGGCGACGTCCACTACGACAAGTTCGCCCAGATGCTGGGAGGTTACGGCGAAGAGGTCCGCGACCCGGCCGAGATCGCGCCCGCACTCCGGCGCGCCCGCGAGTCCGGGCTGCCGTCGCTGATCAACGTCTGGGTCGACCCCGACGCGTACGCCCCCGGAACCATGAACCAGACCATGTACAAGTGAAGGAGCCCTCCCATGACCCAGGCTCTTGAGAACCGGCGGTCCCCGCACGGCGGCGACACCCCCAAGGCCCTCACCGGGATACGGGTGCTGGACATGACGCACGTTCAGTCCGGGCCCTCCGCCACCCAGTTGCTCGGCTGGCTCGGCGCGGACGTGGTGAAGCTGGAGGCGCCGAGCGGCGACATCACCCGCAAGCAGCTGCGCGACCTCCCGGACGTGGACTCGCTGTACTTCACGATGCTCAACTGCAACAAGCGGTCCATCACCCTCAACACCAAGACCGAGCGCGGCAAGGAGATCCTCACCGAGCTCATCCGCCGCTCCGACGTCATGGTGGAGAACTTCGGCCCCGGGGCCGTCGACCGCATGGGATTCACCTGGGAGCGCATCCAGGAGATCAACCCCCGGATCGTCTACGCCTCCATCAAGGGCTTCGGCGAGGGCCCGTACACCAACTTCAAGGCGTACGAAGTCGTCGCGCAGGCCATGGGCGGCTCGATGTCCACGACCGGCTTCGAGAACGGGCCGCCGCTCGCCACCGGCGCGCAGATCGGCGACTCCGGCACCGGTATCCACGCCGTCGCCGGCATTCTCGCCGCGCTCTACCAGCGCGAGCACACCGGCCGTGGCCAGCGGGTCAATGTGGCGATGCAGCACGCCGTGCTCAATCTCTGCCGGGTGAAACTGCGTGACCAGCAGCGCCTGGCCCATGGTCCGCTCGCCGAGTACCCCAATGACGACTTCGGCGACGAGGTGCCGCGCAGCGGCAACGCGAGCGGCGGCGGACAGCCCGGCTGGGCCGTCAAGTGCGCGCCGGGCGGCCCCAACGACTATGTGTATGTGATCGTGCAGCCGGTGGGCTGGCGGCCGGTCACCGCGCTGATGGGCCGGCCCGAGCTGGCGGACGACCCCGAGTGGGCGACCCCGGAGGCGCGGCTGCCCAAGCTCGGCAAGATGTTCCAGCTCATCGAGGAGTGGACGGCCACCCTCCCCAAGTGGGAGGTGCTGGAGCAGCTCAACGCCCACAACATCCCGTGCGGTCCGATCCTCTCGACCAAGGAGATCATCGAGGACGGCTCGCTGGCGGCGAACGAGATGGTCGTCGAGGTCCCCCACCCCCAGCGCGGCTCGTTCACCACGGTCGGCAGCCCGCTGAAGCTCTCCGACTCCCCCGTGGATGTGGTCACTTCACCACTGCTCGGCGAACACAACACCGAGGTGTACGTGGGCGAACTGGGCCTGGGCGACGAGGAACTGCGCGCTCTCAAGACGAACGGAGTCATCTAGCAGTGGACATCACCGAACCGGCAGTGGACATCACAGAACCGGCGACGGGCATCACCGGACCGCCGGTCGACACCGCAGAACCCGGCGAACAACGCCGGCAGGCCGTGCGCGCCGTCCTGGACACCGCGCTCGCCGAGGGACGTACCGCACTGACCGGCCCCGAGGGCAAGGCCGTCACCGACGCCTACGCCATCCCCACCCCCGCCGAAGGGCTCGCCGAGTGCGCCGACGATGCCGTGGCGCTCGCCGACCGGATCGGTTTCCCGGTCGCGATGAAGATCGTCTCGCCCGAGATCCTGCACAAGACGGACGCGGGCGGCGTCCGGATCGGGCTCACGTCGGCCGCCGAGGTGCGCGGGGCGTTCACCGCGATCGTCGCCAACGCCAGGACGTATGATCCGACGGCGCGCATCCTCGGCGTCCAGGTCCAGCAGATGGTGCCGGACGGCACCGAGGTGCTGATCGGTACGGTCACCGACCCGACCTTCGGCAAGATCGTGGCCTTCGGGCTGGGCGGCATCCTGGTGGAAGTCCTCAAGGATGTGACCTTCCGGCTGGCCCCGGCCTCCAAGGACGACGCGCTGTCGATGCTCGACTCGATCCGCGCGGCGGAGATCCTGCGCGGGGTGCGCGGCGGCGCGGCCGTCGACCGGGACGCGCTCGCCGGGCTGGTGGTCAAGGTGTCGCGGCTCGCGGCCGACTTCCCCGAGATCGCCGAGGTCGACCTCAATCCGGTGTTCGCCTCGGAGCACGGGGTGATGGCCGCCGACGTGCGGATCCTGCTGACCGCCGAGGTTCCGGCGACCCGGCGTACGTACACCCGCGAGGAGATCCTGGTCTCGATGCGGCGGCTGATGAAGCCGCGTTCGGTGACCGTCATCGGCGCCTCCAACGAGCAGGGCAAGATCGGTAATTCGGTCATGCGGAACCTGATCGACGGTGGTTTCCCCGGCGACATCCACCCGGTGAATCCCAAAGCCGATGACATCCTCGGCCGCAAGGCGTACAAGAGCGTGATGGATGTTCCGGGCGAGCCCGATGTGGCGGTCTTCGCGATCCCCGCGAAGTTCGTGCCCGCGGCTCTGGAGGAGGTCGGCCGCAAGGGCATCCCCAACGCCGTACTGATCCCGTCCGGTTTCGCCGAGACCGGCGAACACGCGCTCCAGGCACGGATCGTGGCCATCGCGGAGGAGTACGGCGTACGGCTGCTGGGGCCGAACATCTACGGCTACTACTCCACCTGGCAGGACCTCTGCGCCACCTTCTGCACCCCGTACGACGTCAAGGGCGGTGTGGCGCTGACCTCGCAGTCCGGTGGTATCGGCATGGCGATCCTCGGCTTCGCCAGGACCACCAGGACAGGTGTCTCGGCCATCGTCGGGCTCGGCAACAAATCGGACCTGGACGAGGACGATCTGCTGACCTGGTTCGGCGAGGACCCCAACACCCGGTGCATCGCGATGCACTTGGAGGATCTGAAGGACGGCCGGGCCTTTGTGGAGGCGGCACGCGCGACCGTACCGAAGAAGCCGGTGGTGGTGCTGAAGGCCGGGCGTACGGCGGCCGGTGCCAGGGCGGCCGGTTCGCACACCGGCGCGCTCGCCGGGGACGACGCGGTGTACGGCGACATCCTGCGGCAGGCCGGGGTGATCCGGGCGCCGGGTCTGAACGAGATGCTGGAGTACGCGCGGGCGCTGCCCGTGCTTCCCACCCCACAGGGTGACAACGTAGTCATCATCACGGGCGCGGGCGGCTCGGGCGTACTGCTGTCGGACGCCATCGTCGACAACGGACTGTCGCTGATGGAGATCCCGCCGGATCTGGACGAGTCGTTCCGGGCGTTCATCCCGCCGTTCGGCGCGGCCGGCAATCCGGTGGACATCACCGGAGGTGAGCCTCCGTCCACCTACGAGGCGACGATCAGGCTGGGCCTGGAGGATCCACGGATCCACGCGCTGGTCCTGGGCTACTGGCACACCATCGTCACCCCGCCCATGGTCTTCGCCGAACTGACGGCGCGGGTCGTGGCCGAGTTCCGCGAGCGGGGCATCCGGAAGCCGGTCGTGGCATCGCTCGCGGGCGATGTCGAGGTCGAGGAGGCGTGCCAGTACCTCTTCGAGCACGGTGTCGTGGCGTACCCGTACACCACGGAGAAGCCGGTCGCGGTGCTCGGTGCGAAGTACGAGTGGGCGCGGGCGGCGGGGCTGCTATGACGTTCAGTCACTTTCTTTCTTCACACACTCGTTTGGGAGGGCGACTGATGACCTGACCCACTCGCGCGAGCACGAAGGTTTTGGACAGGGGGCGCTGGCCAGTTCTTTCGATGCAAGGGGTGCGAGACCACATGACCACTACTCAGCTCAAGCGCTCCGTCCCCTTCAAAGAGGTGACGGACCGCAACGGCCGCGTGTACCGGATCGGCGAGAAGGACCGGGACATCATGGGCCGGCCGCGATGGACGATGGTGCTCTTCCCCTGGATGGGCATGCTCGGCATCAGTTCGTCGGAGTACGCGTTCACCTCGGCGGAGGACACTCTGCACGAGGCTCATCTCTGGAACAGCGGACACATATTCTGGCTGATGGGCGTCTGGGTGTTCTTCCAGGCGGCCGTCGCCTTTCCCGCCGGGCAACTCCGGGAGAGCGGCAGGCTGCCCGCCCGTTACGCGATGCTGCTCGGCGCGCTGGGCACCCTGCTCGGCTATGTCTCCCTCGCCTACGCGCCGCATGTGATCGTGGCGTATCTCGGCTTCGGGATGTTCAGCGGTATCGGCGCCGGACTCGTCTATGCCACCTGCGTGAACATGGTCGGCAAGTGGTATCCGGAGCGCAAGGGAGGCAAGACCGGCCTCGTCAACGGCGGTTTCGCCTATGGCTCCGTGCCCTTCGTCTTCCTCTTCACCTCGTACATGGACCTGAGCAACTACCAGAGCGTGCTGGTGCTCGTCGGTGTGATCTGCTGCCTCGTCGTGGCGAGCGCCGGCTGGTTCTTCAAGGACCCGCCGAAGTACTGGTGGCCGGAGGGCGCCGACCCGCTCAAGACGTCGCGGGACCCGAGGATCCGGCGTGCGCTGGCGAAGAACCCGCCGGCGGTGAAGCAGTACACACCGAGGGAGGCGGCACGCACACCGGTGCTGTGGATGATGTGGTTCTGCCTGCTCTGCACCGCCGGGATCAATATCTTCGGCATCGCGTTCCAGGTTCCCTTCGGCAAGGACATGGGTTTCACGGGCGGGATCGTGGCCACCGCGATGTCGCTCAAGGCGATCGTGAACGGTACGGGGCGCGGAGTCATCGGCTGGATCTCCGACCGCTACGGCCGCCGCAACACGCTGATCTTCGTCTGCCTGATCCTGGGCAGCGCGCAGTTCGGCGTGCTGATATCCGGCTCGATGGGCAGCATGCCGTTCTTCCTCTTCTGCTCGATGGTCTCCGGCTTCGGCGGCGGTGCGATCTTCCCGCTGTTCGCGGCGATGACGGCGGACTACTTCGGGGAGAACAACAACGCCTCCAACTACGGCATGGTCTACAGCTCCAAGCTCGTCTCCGGCCTGGTCGGCTCCGGTATGGGAGCCGTCGTGGTGGGCGCCTGGGACTACCAGGGCGCGTTCGTCATCGCCGGCAGCATCGGCATCGCCTCCGCCTTACTGGCCCTGTTCCTGAAGGCGCCGGGACGGCCGGACATCAAGAAGATCCAACCCAACCCCCATCCGATCGGCCGGGAGATCACCTGAAATGACAGCGGAACCTCTTTCTCCTGCGTCCGTGCCGGCCTCGGCCGGTCCGGACTACCACGAGATCACCGACGCCCATGGCCGGATCTACCGGGTCGGCGAGTCCGACCGGCAGATCCTCGGCCTCCCCCGCTGGACGATGGTGGCGCTGCCCTGGCTCGCCATGCTCGCCATCAGTGTGTTCGAGTACGCCTTCGGGGCCGCGGAAGAAACCCTGTCCAAAGCCCATCACTGGACCTCGACGAACACGTTCTGGGTCCTCAGCGTCTGGATCTTCTTCCAGGCGGCCGTGTCCTTCCCCGCCGGGCGGCTGCGGGAGAAAGGAATCCTGAGCAGCAGGGCGGCCATGCTCATCGGCTCGTTCTTCTCGCTGCTGGGCTTCGTCAGTCTCAGTCACGCGCCGGACATCTGGTTCGCGCTGGCCGGTTTCGGACTGCTCGGCGGGCTCGGCTCCGGCCTGATCTACTCGACGTGCGTGAACATGGTCGGCAAGTGGTACCCGGAGCGCAGGGGCGGCAAGACCGGCTTCGTCAACGGTGCGTTCGCCTATGGCGCGGTGCCGTTCATCTTCCTGTTCACGTACGGCTTCGACACCTCCAACTACCACTCCGTACTGGACCTCGTCGGCGTCTACGTCCTGGTGCTGACCCTGGTCTCGGGGCTGTTCTTCAAGGATCCGCCGAAGAACTGGTGGCCGCAGGAAGTGGATCCGCTGGGGCGCGGCTCGGACACCAAGTCGTCGGCCGCTCTCGCCAAGAACCCTCCGGCGGTACGGCAGTACACGCCGCAGGAGGCGTTACGGACCGGAGTCGTCCCGCTGATGTGGCTGTGCATGCTGTGCTGCGCGGGCGTCTCCATCTTCGGTATCTCGTTCCAGGTGCCGTTCGCGAAGGAGATGGGCTTCGGCCCGCTCATCGCGGCGTCGTCGATGGGCGTGATGTCGGTGATCAACGGCACCGGGCGCGGTGTGGTCGGCTGGCTGTCGGACAAGCTGGGACGGCAGCGGACCCTCACGTATGTCTGTCTGGTGCTGGCCGTGGCGCAGTTCGGTGTGCTGACGGCGGGTGAGATGCGCAACCAGACGCTGTTCCTGGTCTTCGCGTTCCTGTCCGGCTTCGGCGGCGGCGCGTTCTACCCGCTGTTCGCGGCGTTGACACCCGACTACTTCGGGGAGAACAACAACGCCTCCAACTACGGCATGGTCTACAGCGCGAAGCTGGTCAGCGGCTTGTTCGGTGGCGGGATGGGCGCGGTCGTGGTGGCGTCGTGGGGCTATGTCGGCGCGTATGTGGCGTCGGGTGTGGTCTCGCTGGTCGCGGCGGGGATCTCGCTCATACTGCGTCGGCCGGGCGATCCGGCGGGCGGGCGCGGCGTGGTTTCGGCGCCCTGGAAGCGGGCCGGGCATTCCGGCGGGGCTCCTGCCTGACTCATGGCCACAGTCTGACCCGTACGGACGGATGGCCCTCCCCGCGGCTTTCATGAGCCGCGCGGAGGGCCGCCGTCGTGATGCTGCGCGATCCGTCGCGTCTGTCGCGTGGTGTGCCCGAGTCTTCGGCGCCCGAGTCGTCGGCGCCCGGGTTGTCGGCGCCCGGGTTGTCGGCGCCGGGGCGTCAGCGCCTTTCGCGCAGCGAGTGCAGGTGCGCCGACGACTTGCGGGCGAAGGCCAGGGAGTCCACCGGCAGGTCGTGCTCCACCTGCCAGTGGTGGTCGCGGCGCCCGCCGTGGGTCTTGTTCACCGCCGAGATGAAACGCTTGTAGTCGATGTCGCCGTCACCGACGTCGACCATCCGGTAGCCGTCGTGGGCGGCTATGTCCTCGATGCCGTCCTTGACGTGGAACAGCGGATAGCGGTGGGGCTGCTTGAGTACGTAGCGCAGTGGGTCGAAGGGGGCGGGCTTGCCCTCGGGGGTCTTGCTGAAGCGGAACTGCCCGGCGAACGCCCAGTAGATGTCCATCTCCAGATAGACCAGTTCGGGGTCGGTCTCGGCCAGCAGGACGTCGTAGAGGCGGACGTCCGGCCGGTCGGTGGCGAAGGAGAACTCCTCCGCGTGGTTGTGCTGGTAGAACTTCATGCCGCGCCGTTTGGCGGCGGCGCCATAGGTGTTGAAGTCCGCGGCGGCCCGCTTCCAGGCGTCCACGGTGGTCCCGTAGCGGAACGGGCCCGAGGCGGTCCCCACATGGTCCAGGCCGAGCGCCTGGGCGTCGTCCAGGACCTTGGTGAGGTTCTGGGCGAAGCTGTAGGCGTTGGGGTTGTTGTCGTCGTAATAGCCGACGTGGCTGCCGATGGCCTTCAGGCCGTGGTCCCTGGCCAGCCTCTTGAGCTGGGGCAGCGTGATCGCCCCGGCGGCGCCCTGGGTGTAGCCGGCGTACTCGATCTCGTCGTAGCCGAAGCGCTCCAGCTCGTCGAAGACCTTCGCGAAGCCGATCGTGGAGACCTTGTCGCGCAGCGAGTAGAGCTGGACGCCCAGGCGGCCGGGCGGCAGGACGGGCTGTCCCTTGCCGTGACCATGTCCGTGACCGTGGCCCTTGTCCTGGGCGGCGGCAGGGGTGAGCGCCGAGGCGCCGAGGACGGCGGCGGCTCCGGCCCCGGCGGCGACACCGAGCATGCCGCGTCTGCTGAGCTGGTGCGCGAGTTCGGGATCGGCGGGCTTCTTGCGGCTCATGGAACTCATTGCGGAACTCCTTGTGTCGTGTGCTTGCCAGTGCGTTCCGGTTGTCAGCGCGTGCCGGTTGTCAGTGCAGTCCCGCAAGCTGGAGGAGCAGGGACTTCACATCGGTGGCCGCGACACGGTCGCCGACGGCACGGGGAATGGAGCAGAGGATGAGCGGGCCTTCGTCGTCGCTTCCCGGGAGGCGGCCGTGGCTGCCGCGAATAGGCGAGGGGTCGAGAGGGACGACCGCGAGCCGGTAGCGCATGCCGAGTTTCTTGCGGGCGATCGCCTTGGCCGCCTTGAGGCGTACGTACGGATCGAGCGGGTCCATGAACAGCTCGACCGGGTCGTAGCCGGGTTTGCGGTGGATCTCGACCAGTTGGGCGAAGTCGGGCGCCCGGTCGTCGTCGAGCCAGTAGTAGTACGTGAACCAGGCGTCCGGTTCGGCGATGGCCACCAGTTCGCCCGAGCGCGGATGGTCCAGGCCGTGGGCCTTCTTGCCGTGGTCGTCCAGGATCTCGTCGATGCCCGCGAGGTCCTCAAGGGCCGCGCGGGTGGCGTCGAGGTCTTCCGAGCGGCGCACATAGACATGGGCGAGCTGGTGGTCCGAGACGGCGAAGGCGCGGGAGGCCATCGGGTCGAGGTACTCCATGCCGTCCTGGGTGTGGACCTCCAGCAGGCCGGCCCTGCGCAGGGCCCGGTTGATGTCGACGGGCCGGGACACCCGGGTGATGCCGTATTCGGAGAGCGCGACGACAGTACGGCCCTCGGCCCTGGCATCGTCCAGCAGCGGGGCCATCGCGGCGTCGAGGTCGGCGGCCGCCTGATGGGAGCGGGGGTCGTCGGGGCCGAAGCGCTGGAGGTCGTAGTCGAGATGAGGGAGGTAGCAGAGCGCCAGATCCGGCCGCCGGGTGCGGATGATGTGGCGGGTGGCGTCCACGATCCACTGCGAGGAGACCAGGTCGGCGCCGGGGCCCCAGAAGTGGAAGAGGGGGAACGTGCCGAGTTGCTCGGTCAGTTCGTCGTGCAGCTCCGGCGGGCGGGTGTAGCAGTCGGGTTCCTTGCGGCCGTCGGCGTAGTAGACGGGGCGGGGGGTGACCGTCCAGTCGGTGTCCGCGCCCATCGCGTACCACCAGCAGATGTTGGCGACGGTATAGCCGGGGTGGGCGCGGCGGGCCGCGTCCCAGAGCTTGTCGCCGGAGACCAGTCCGTTGTGCTGGCGCCAGAGCAGTACGTCACCGAGCTCGCGGAAGTACCAGCCGTTGCCGACGATGCCGTGCTCGGCGGGGAGCGTCCCGGTGAGGAAGGTGGACTGCGCGCTACAGGTGACGGCGGGCAGCACGGTGGTCAGCGGGGCCCGGGAGCCCTCGCCGGCCAGCCTCTTCAGGTTCGGCATGTGGTGGAGCAGCTGGGGGGTGAGGCCGACGACGTCGAGGACGAGCAGCGGGGTGGGGGACGGGCCCCCGGGCGTGGGATCGGCTGGAGCCGGGCATGCGGTCGGGGTCGGGCCGAGGGCCGGAGCCGGGCGTGCGGTCGGGGACGGGCCGAGGGCCGGATTGGGAGGTGCGGTCGGGGTCGGGTCTTCGGCCTCGGTCATGGCAGCTCCTTGAGTCCGAGATCGACCAGGAGGTCGCGGGCCAGGGTGAGTTCGGCGGCGATGCCGTCGGCGAGCTGCCCGCGTGAGCGCGGGCGCAGCTCCGGCGGGAGCGCCTGCCAGGTGTAGGTCTCGACCTCCAGGTGGCGGGTGCGCGGTTCCGCGCCGCCGACCAGCCGGGTCAGCGCGTCCCGGAGCACGGGGAGGGTGGAGGTGAGCGGGGGCGCGGGCGGGGCGTGCAGCGGCACATGGAAGTGCGCCCGCCAGGGTGCGCCGTCCGGCAGCGCGCCGCCGCCGAGAGCCTCGTCCAGGTCGTCGGTGCCGCGCAGTCCGGCCGCCGTACGGGTCCGGGTCTGGTGGAGGAAGCGGGGCTCGGCGAACGCGCCGAGGGCTTCCCGTACCTCGGGGAGATGGGGCTCCTCGGCGTGCAGGGCGGCGGAGAGCTGGGCCTTGGGGATGGTGATGTGCGCGGCCTCCAGCGCGTCCAGGGCGGTGGCGGGGTCCTCGAAGGAGGTGGCGAGGTGACAGGTGTCGATACAGATACCGATCCGGTCGCCGGGGAGGTCGGTGAGCGGGCGGATCGCGTCGGCGGTGGTCTCGACGATGCAGCCCGGTTCGGGTTCCAGGGCGATCCTGATGGACTTGCCGGTCATCTCCTCCAGCGCGTCGAGGCGTTCGGAGAGCACGGTCAGCGCCTTGTGCGCGGCGCGGGCGGCGGGAGCGTCGAAGACGGTGCGCCAGGCGAGCGGGAGGGTGGAGACCGAGCCCTCGGTGACATCGTCGGGAAGCAGCGCGGCCAGCAGTCGGGCCAGCTCGACGGTGTGGGAGAGCCGCTCGGGGTCGGCCCAGTCGGGCTTGTACACGCGGTACTTGACCTCTTCGGCGCCGAAACCCTCGTACGGGAAGCCGTTGAGGGTGACGACCTCCAGGCCGCGCCGGTCCAGTTCGGCGCGCAGTCCGCGCAGCGCCGCCGGGTCGTTGGCCAGGGTCTGGGCCGCGCCCCGGGCGAGCCAGAGGCCGATGCCGAGCCGGTCCCGGCCGAGCCGTTTGCGTACCGGCTCGCAGTGGTCGCGCAGCTGGGCGAGTACGCCTTCGAGATTCTCGGCGGGGTGCACATTGGTGCAGTACGAGAGGTGGACGGTGGAGCCGTCGGGGTGGCGGAAGCGCATGCCGTCCTCACTCCCCGCCACGGAGGATGGAGTTGCCCTCGTGGAGGGCCTGGGGCGCGGGGGCGTCGAGCTGGAGCCGGCCGCTGAGCCCGTAGAAGGCCACCGGGTTGCGCCACAGGACCTGGTCGACGTCGTCCTCGCCGAAGCCGGCGGCGAGCATCGCGTCCGCGACCTTGCGGGTCTTGAGCGGGTCGCTCTTGCCCCAGTCCGCCGCCGAGTTGACCAGCACCTTCTCCGTACCGTGCGACTTCAGGACCGCGACCATCCGGTCCTCGTCCATCTTGGTGTCCGGATAGATCGAGAAACCGAGCCAACTGCCGCTCCGCGCGGCCTCCTTGACCGTCGTCTCGTTGAGGTGGTCGAGCAGGACCCGCTCCGGGTCGAGGGCGGATTCGCGTACGACGTCGATGGTGCGGCGCAGGCCGGAGAGCTTGTCGCGGTGCGGGGTGTGGACGAGCGCGGGCAGAGCGTGTTCGGCGGCGAGCTGGAGCTGGGTGGCGAGGGCGTGGTCCTCGGCCGGGGTCATGGAGTCGTAGCCGATCTCACCGACGGCGACGACGGAGTCCTTGACGAGATAGCGGGGCAGGGCGTCCAGGACGGGCGTGCAGCGCGGGTCGTTCGCCTCTTTGGGGTTGAGGGCGAGCGTGCAGTGGTGGGCGATGCCGTACTGGGCGGCGCGGAACGGCTCCCAGCCCAGGAGCGCGTCGAAGTAGTCGAAGAAGCTGGCGGGTGAGGTGCGGGGCTGACCGAGCCAGAAGGAGGGCTCGACCAGGGCGCGGACACCGGAGGCGTACATCGCCTGGTAGTCGTCCGTGGTGCGGGAGGTCATATGGATGTGCGGGTCGAAGATACGCATCAGGACTCCTCGCCGGTCAGGTTCAGTACGTGGTGCAGGTCGGCGGGTACGGGGCGGCCGGCGGCGGTGCGTTCGGCCGCGAAGTCGGCGAGCATCCGGGCCAGTTCGGTGTCTTCGCGGGCACGCTGCTCCAGGCTGTCGACTGCGGCGGTCGGCACCCCGGTGAAGAGGCATTTGAGGATGGCGTGCCGCCAGGCGTGGGGGCCGAGGTGGGCGGCGGCGTACGGGCCGACGGCGGCCGCGACCAGCCGGGTGTCGTTGGTCCGCAGGGCGTCCTCGACCAGTGGCAGCGCGCCGGGGCCCGTGACGCGGTGGGGCAGGGCGAGCAGGACGGCGCGGCGTTCGGCGGCGGTGCCCTGGTGGTAGAGCCTGGTCAGGGTGGCGAGGTCGGCGCGGGCTTCCTGGAGGAGCAGGGTCCGTACGGAATCGGCGTGGTCCTGGCCGCAGTGGCGGCCGGCGGCGGCGAAGCGCAGCTCCCAGGGGGCGAGGGCGACGTTGTCGCCTCCCGGGGCAACGTTGCCGCCTCCCGCCGTCGGAGCCGACGCTTCGGCGAGTGCGTCATGGAGCCAGGACCGGGCGGGCGCGTCCAGTCGGGGCAGGAGTTCCTCGCGGGTCGGTACCGCTGCCGCCGTCGCCGCATCTGCCGCTGTCTCTGCCGCTGTCTCTGTCACGTCCGGGCTCCCTTCGTACGGAGGAAGTCCAGGGAGGTACGGGCCAGTTCGGGCCCGGCGTGGGAGTGACGGGGCAGTTCGACCACGGTCAGGCCGTGATAGCCGGTGGCGGCCAGTGCGTCGAGGATGGGCGGGAAGTCCATCTCGCCGTCCCCGAACGGCAGATGCTCGTGGACACCGCGCCGCATGTCCTCGATCTGCACATGCCGAAGCCAGGGCGCGGCCTCCCGCACGCAGTCGGCCGGCGAGGCGGGCTCCAGGCACTGGCAGTGGCCGAGGTCGAGGGTGAGGCCGAGGGGTTCGGGGTCGCCGAGGCGGTTCCGTAGCTCGTGGAAGTCGGCGAGGGCCGAGACGAGATGGCCGGGTTCCGGTTCGACGGCGAGGGGGACACCGGCGGCCCGCGCGGCGTCGAGGACCGGGCCCATCGCGTCGTCGAGCCGCTTCCAGGCGGTGTCGGTGTCGGTGCCCTCGGGGGTGACACCGCTGAAGCAGTGCACGGCGTGCGCGCCCAGATCGGCGGCGACCTGGACGGCTGTGACGAGCAGTCCGGTCCGGGCGGCGCGCCCCTCGGGGTCGGGGTCCAGCAGGGAGGGCCCGTGCTTGCGGCGCGGGTCGAGCACATAGCGGGCGCCGGTCTCGACGGTCACCGAGAGTCCCAGCTCGGTCAGCCGCCGGGCGACCTGCCGGGTACGGGCGGCGAGGCCGGGGGCCATGGGGTCGAGATGCATGTGGTCGAGCGTCAGCCCGACGCCGTCGTACCCGAGATCGGCGAGCAGCCCGAGCGCGTCGTCGAGCCGCAGGTCCGTGAGCCCGTTGGTGCCGTAACCGAATCGCAGAGTCATGTCGGGCTCACTTTCCGTGCGAGGGTGCGGGCGAGAGGGACGAGGCCCATGACTCCGAGGGCGGCCCCGGCCGCCCCACCGCGCGCGGCGAGCGCCGCCTGAAGCGGGATCATGGCCCGGATGCCGCCGCCGACGGCGCGCTGGGTCAGGGGCGGGGAGGGGTTGAGCGCGGCATGCAGCAGAGGCCGCCCGGCGGTCCCTGCGTAGACGGCGGCGAGCGCGCCGGCGAGGAGAGGAGCGGTCCGTCGGGCGGTGACACTTCGTCCAACGGATCCCCGGTCACCTGATCCGCGCCGTCCACCTCCTTCGCCCGGCCCGCCCTCCGGCCGACGGCCGGCGAGCGCGCCCAGCACCCCGGTGGCCGCGAGCGCGGCGAGCGGTGCGGCGGTCGAACCGCCCTGTGCCTCACGGCGCGAGACGGTGGTGACGGCGAGGGTGTGCGCGCCGAGCAGCGCGGCGGAGCGCAACGCGGCCGAGGGCGGTGCGGTGCGCGGCGCGCGCCCGGCGCCCGCCGTACCGCCCACTCCCGTTCCTCCCGCCGAGGCCGGAGCCCGACCTGCCGAGGCCGGAGCGCGACCCACCGAGGCCGGAGCACGACCTGCCGAGGCCGGAGCACGACCCGCCGTCGCCGTCGCGCCCAGCAGCAGGTCCAGCGCTCTCGCCGCGCCCATCGCCACCGGTCCCGCCGCCGTGTGCTTCAGCCGCAGGTCGTACGACCAGACCGCGGCCGCCAGCGCCGTGCCCACCGCCAGGGACGGCCGGCCCGCGCGGGCCGCGAGGCCCAGGCCGGCGGCCGTCAGGGCGCCCGCCGCCGCGAGGGCCGCGGGCGGGGAGATACGGCCCGACGGGATCGGGCGGTGCGGGCGGTCCACCGCGTCCTCCTCACGGTCCGCCCAGTCGTTGAGCGCCATGCCCGCCTCGTACAGGCAGAGCGAGGCGCCCACGGCGAGGGCCGTGGAGCGGTTGGGGCGTACGCCGAGGGCCGCCGCGCCGGCCAGCGCGTCGCCGGGGACCGTGAACAGGGCCGACACCCGCAGGAGTTCCGCCCAGGCACCCAAGCCCGTGCCCTGGCCGGCGCCCAGGCCCGAACCTCGCCCCGCTGCCGGGCTCACTTCGTCTCCTTCAGCCGCTCGGCGAAGGCGAGCAGCGCGTCGAACTGTTCCGCCAGCGCGGCGGGCCCGCCGTCCGGATCCTTGAAGTAGAAGCCCAGTTCGGGCAGCGGTCCGCTCAGCCCCGCCTCGTGCGCGCGGGCCACCAGCCGCGCCAGGTCGATCACCAGCGGCGCGGCCAGCGCCGAGTCGCAGCCCTGCCAGGTGGTCTGGAGGATCATCCGTGAGCCGAGGAAACCGTCGAAGGCGATGTGGTCCCAGGCGGTCTTCCAGTCACCGAGCGCCGGTACGTCGTCGATGTGCACCTCGCCCTCGGGGGCAACGCCCAAAGTGTCGGCCAGGACGCGTTCCTTGCCCGCGTTCTTGGCCGCCGCCGCTGCCGGGTCGGCCAGCGCCGCCCCGTCCCCGCCGCCCAGCAGGTTCGTGCCCGACCAGGCCCGTACGGTCAGGGCCCGCTGGACGAACATGGGGGCGAGCACGGAACGGAGCAGCGTCTGGCCTGTCTTGCCGTCGCGGCCGGCGTGAGGAAGTCCGCCGGCCTCGGCGGCCGCCATGAGGGCCTCGGTGCGCAGCCCGGTGGACGGGGTGAAGTTGACGTACGCGCAACCGGCCCGGACGGCGGCGGCCGCGTACAGCGAACTGGCGGGCAGCCGTGGGTCGTCCGGCGCCGGCTCGGGTTCCGTGGAGGAGACGTTGACGACGACCGTGCGCGCGACGCCGGTGCGTCGCGTGAAATCGGTGAGGTCGTCGGTGAAGGCGGTGATGATCTCCTCGTCGCTCCGTGTGTCACCCGCCTGCGGCCCGCCCTGCCTGATCTCCCGGTCCGCCGCCGCCAGTTCGGCGCCGACGGCCGAGGGCAGGCCGTGCGGCAGCACGCCCGCCAGGGTCAGTGCCTCCGCCCGTTTGGGCAGCGGGCAGCTCGCCGTGTCGTGGCCGCCGAAGACGAGGGAGGAGAGGGCGGGAAGGCCCGAGTCCGCGAAGGGCGCGGTCTCGGCGACCATGCCGGTCGGGGGGTGGAGCCCGGCGGTGACCGCCGCGCATCCCGCGACCGCCGTGGTGGCGACGGAGCCACGCGCTCCGACGAACCAGACTCCGGTGCGTACTGGGGTCGATTCCGTACGGCTCGTCTCCGTACGGCTCGTCTCCGTACGACCGGCCGTCACGGGTCCGGTGATCGTCACAGGTCCGGTCGTCGTCACGGGCTGCCTCCCTGCCTGTCGTGTGCTGGTTGGTGGACGGCGGGCGGGGGGTACGGCGCCTCCCCGCCCGCCGCCGGCTGACGGGCCGCCCGTCCTGGAGCCGTCCGGGCCGGCGGAGCCCGGCCCGGACGTTCTCTAGGCGGAGGGCAGCTCCTTGATCTGGATGTTCCGGAAGGACGCCTGGTCGTCGGCTCCGTGGTTCTGGAGGCCGATGTGACCGTCCTTCAGGCTGCGTGCCGGGTCGGTGTTGGTGAAGTCGTTGATCTTCACTCCGTTGAGGAAGATCCGCAGACGCTCGCCCTCGACCTTGATCTCGTAGTTGTTCCACTGACCGGGCGGCCGCAGAACCCGGTCCCTGGCCTTGATGTCCGCCGACTTGAAGCCGTACACGGCGCCGGTCGTGCGGTCAGGGCTGTCGGTGGCGTCGATCTGCACCTCGTACCCCTTGTCCACCGCGGACCAGGGGTCGTCCGAGGCCGGGAAGCCCACGAAGACACCGGAGTTGTCGTCCCCGTCGAGCTTCCAGTCCAGCTTCAGCGAGTACGACTTCAGCTCCTTGGCCTGGTACCACAGCAGTCCCATGCCTCCCTCGGAGCGCAGTTCACCGTCCACGACCGTGAACCTGCCCGGTCCCGCCTGCTTCCAGCCCTCCGGGGTCTTCCCGTTGAAGAGGTCCCGGTAGCCGGTCCTCGGCTTGCAGTCGGCCTTGACCTGGCCGGCCGCGTACCGCAGCCCGCCGAGCAGATGCTGCCGGAAGGGCGCCTCGGCGTACGACTCCTTGGTGTGACCGCCCCCGGTGTAGAAGGACCGGCCGCCCTCGTACGTCTGGCACCAGGCGATCGGGTGATCGCCCTTCATGTTGCCGCCCTGATAGGTGGTTTCGTCCAGGGTGGCGAGGACCCGGGCCTGAGTCCGCGGACTGGTGCGGTAGTTGTACCACTCGTCCGTGCGCTGCCACTCGTCGCCGAGGGAGGCGGTCGCCGGGTGCTCGTGGTCCTCGACCCGTACGGTGGCCGGCTGGATCGCCGGGTGCGAGTCGAAGTAGGCACCCACCAGCCCGCCGTAGAAGGCCCAGTCGTACTCGGTGTCGGCCGCCGCGTGCACGCCCATGTAGCCGCCGCCGGTGGCGACATAGTTCTCGAACGCCTTCTGCTGCTCGGAGTTGAGCACGTCACCGGTGGTGGAGAGGAAGACCACCGCGTCGTAGCGGGCGAGGTTGTTGGTGGTGAACTGGCCCGGCTCCTCGGTGGCGTCGACCGTGATGCCGGTGGTCCTGCCCAGCTCCTTGAGAGCGGCGATGCCCTCGGGGATCGAGTCGTGGCGGAAGCCGCCGGTCCTGGAGAAGACCAGGACCCGCTTCTCGGTCTTGCCGGGGACGGCCGTGGAGATCTGGAAGTCGTCCACGTCGAACAGCGCGCCGGAACCGCCCTTGAAGACCAGGAACAGTTCGGTGGTCTTCTTCGGTACGGAGCGCAGCGGTACGTCGATGTCCTGGAACGTGTCCCAGCCGCCGGTGACCGGGACCGGCGCGGAGCCGAGCAGATTGCCGTCCGCGGAGCCCGTCCTCACCTCCAGGAACCCGCCCGCGCCGCCGGAGGATATCCGGGCGGTGAGCGTCTTGGACCCGGCGAGGTGGTACGGCTTGAAGGAGATCCAGTCGCCGTTGTCGATGTCGCCGACGGTCTTGCCGCCGTTGGCGGAACCCTTGTCGAAGACATTGATCCCGGAGGACTTGTTGAAGTGCTCGGCCTGCCGGTGCCGGGGCTGGAGCTGCGCCTGGTCGTGGCTGGTGAGCGCGGCCTGGCCGCCGCCTCCGCCGTCGGTGTACTCGGCGTCGATCACACCGAAGATATTGGCGTTGGGATCGTGCTCGGTGTCGGCGGGTGCGGTGATGGTGCCTTCGCAGCCCTTGGCCGAGGTGATCGGGTGGCCGTGGCTGTCATGGCCGAGGATGTAGCGCACGACGACCTTGGAGCAGTCGACCGGCCCGTCCTCCGGGTCGGTGACGGTCACCTTGAAGGGAAGAGTGTCGCCGAAGTTGAACAGCGTTCCCTCGGCGGGCAGTTCGAGCGTCACCTTGGGCGCCGTGTTGCCGACGACCACCCGCACGGACGCCGTGGCGGTGCGCTCCGTCGGGTCGGTGACCGTGAGCCGGGCGGTGTAGGTGCCGTTCTTCTTGTACGTGTGTACCGGGTTGGCCTCGGTGGAGGTGCCGCCGTCGCCGAAGTCCCAGGCGTAGGTGAGGGTGTCGCTGTCGGCGTCCTCGGTGCCCTCGGAGGAGAAGGTGGCCTTCAGCGGCGCCTGGCCGGAGGTCTTGTTCGCGGAGGCCTCGGCGATGGGCGACTTGCCGCCGGTGGAGTTCTCGATGCGGTAGAGCGCGGAGTGCTCGTCGCCGCCGAACCAGGACAGTCCGTAGTCGAGGACGTACAGCGCCCCGTCGGGGCCGAACTCCATGTCCATGACCTGGGTGCCGGTCCACGGGAACGGGTTGATCTTGCTGACCGTTCCGTCCTCGCCCTGCTCGATCCGCTTGATCCACTGCCGGCCGAACTCGCCGGCGAAGAAGTCACCGTCGTAGCCTTCCGGGAACTTCACCGGGGAGTCGAGGTCCGCGTCGTACCGGTAGACCGGTCCGGCCATCGGCGATTCGGAGCCGTCGCCGAGGTCGGGCACACTGCCGCCGTCGTACGGGATCCAGGCGGCCTGGGCCGGTGGGAGGTCGGTCAGGCCGGTGTTGTGCGGCGACGTGTTCTTGGGCGCGGCGCAGTCGAAGGGCGCGCCGGACTCCTTGGTCGCGAAGTCGTAGTCGACGAACGCGTCGTTGTCACCGGTGCAGTAGGGCCAGCCGAAGTTGCCGGCCTTGGTGACGCGCGCGAACTCGACCTGTCCCCCGGGGCCCCGCGTCGGTGAGGCGGCGCCCGCGTCGGGGCCGTAGTCGCCCACGTACACGACGCCGGTCTTCGGGTCGACGGAGATACGGAAGGGGTTGCGGAAGCCCATCGCGTAGATCTCGGGCCGGGCCTTCTCGGTGCCGGGGGCGAAGAGGTTGCCTTCGGGGATCGTGTACGAGCCGTCCTCGGCGACCTTGATGCGCAAAACCTTGCCGCGCAGGTCGTTGGTGTTGCCGGCGCTGCGCTGGGCGTCGAACGCCGGGTTGCGGTCGGACCGTTCGTCGATCGGGGTGTACCCGTCGGAGGAGAAGGGGTTGGTGTCGTCCCCGGTCGACAGATACAGGTTGCCGTCCGCGTCGAAGGCGATGTCGCCGCCGACGTGGCAGCAGGTGCCGCGCGAGGTGGTGACGTCGAGGACCTTCTTCTCGCTCGCCTTGTCGAGGGTGCCGTCCTCTTTCAGGGTGAAGCGCGAGAGGCGGTTGTACCCGTCGAAGGGAGCGAAGTCGGCGGCGGTGCCGTTCTCGGGGGCGTCCCCTGCGGGGGTGTCGAGCTTGGGGGCGTAGAAGAGATAGATCGCCCGGTTCTCGGCGAAGTCGGGGTCGACCCCGACACCCTGGAGACCCTCTTCGTCGTGGTCGTAGACATCCAGCTTGCCCGCGACGGTGGTGTCTCCGCCGGCGTCGGTGATCCGCAGGGTGCCGTCGCGCGAGGTGTGCAGCACCTGCCGGTCCGGCAGGACGGCGAGCGAGATCGGCTCACCCACCTCGTCGGCGCCCTTCGCGAGGGTCACCTGCTGGAAGCTCTCCTCCGCGGCGGGCGACCGCGGGTCCGCGGCGGTGGCGGGTACGGCGCTGAGGCTCGATCCCACGAGCACGGCGCCCGTGAGGAGTGCGAGGAGGGATGCGGCTCTGGGGCGTTTTCTGTGCACGAAAGTCCTCCACAATGGGCCGTTCGTACGTGCGGGGTGCCAATCCGGAGGGGTGGTACGCGTCCCGTGCCACGCGATGCTCGTCCAGCACCGCTCCCCCGTGGAGCTGGCTGTGT
Organism: Streptomyces sp. NPDC088116; assembly: GCF_044741745.1. Lineage (NCBI taxonomy): Bacteria > Bacillati > Actinomycetota > Actinomycetes > Kitasatosporales > Streptomycetaceae > Streptomyces > Streptomyces sp. NPDC088116. The sequence continues at coordinate 208,155 of NZ_JBIUTF010000004.1, forward strand.
CACCGACGTGCGCCGTCACATCGGAGACCACCTAAGTCGTGTACATCTCCGTGGACCGTAGCTGTGTTCGTCCCGGACCGAAAGACCTTGCGCAGGACCCAAGTTGAACTTTCCCCAGCCTCAGGACAAAGGATCCTGACGGCAGGCCGGACCGCCCCACGACGCCACACGCGTCGCCGGGCGGTCCGGAAGTGGTCGCTACTCAGCGCCTCCGAACGCCGCGTCGAAGGACGCGGTGGGCGGGTCGAAATCGAAGCGCTTGAGACCTGCCAGGGCCTCGGGGGCGCCGGCCAGCCGGTCCATCCCGGCGTCCTCCCACTCGACCGAGACGGGTCCCTCGTACCCGATCGACCGCAGCATCCGGAAGACGTCCTCCCAGGGGACGTCGCCGTGGCCCGCCGAGACGAAGTCCCAGCCGCGTCTGGGGTCGCCCCAGGGCAGATGCGAACCGAGGCGGCCGTTGCGGCCGTCGAGGCGCTTACGGGCCTCCTTGCAGTCCACGTGGTAGATCCGGTCCCGGAAGTCGTAGAGGAAGTTGACCGGGTCCAGGTCCTGCCAGACGAAGTGGCTGGGGTCGAAATTCAGCCCGAACGCCGGCCGGTGGTCCACCGCCTCCAGCGCGCGGTGCGTGGTCCAGTAGTCGTACGCGATCTCGCTCGGGTGGACCTCGTGGGCGAAGCGCACGCCCTCGGCGTCGAAGACGTCCAGGATCGGGTTCCAGCGCTCCGCGAAGTCCTCGTACCCCCTCTCGATCATGCGGGGCGGCACGGGCGGGAACATCGCGACCAGGTGCCAGATAGAGGACCCGGTGAAGCCGATGACCGTATCGACCCCGAAGGCGGCCGCGGCCCTGGCGGTGTCCTTGATCTCGGCCGCCGCCCGCTGCCTGACCCCCTCGGGCTCGCCGTCGCCCCAGATCCGGGCCGGCAGGATGCCCTGGTGGCGCTCGTCGATGGGGTGGTCGCAGACGGCCTGGCCCACCAGGTGGTTGGAGATCGCCCAGCACTTCAGCCCGTACTTGTCGAGCAGTTGATGGCGGCCGTCCAGATACCCGGGGTCCGCGAGTGCCTTGTCGACCTCGAAGTGGTCGCCCCAGCAGGCGAGTTCCAGCCCGTCGTAACCGAAGTCACGGGCGAGCCGGCACACCTCCTCCAGGGGCAGATCGGCCCACTGGCCGGTGAACAGCGTGAACGGACGTGGCAATTCGGGCCTCCTACGCTCGATTTCCGGACGCGTGCGTTTCCGACGGCTGCGGCACGGGCGTGTGCGACGGCCGCGGCACAGGCGAGTGCGCCGGCTGCGGCACCGGCGTGTACACGGCGTTCTTCGCCGCGCTGTCCTCCACCGCCGCGAGCACCCGCTGCACCTGGAGCCCGTCGGCGAAGGACGGCACCGGATCGGTCCCGGTGGCGACCGCCTCGACCAGATCGCGCGCCTGGTGGACGAAGGTGTGCTCGTAGCCGAGCGCGTGGCCCGGCGGCCACCACGCCTCCAGATAGGGATGCTCCGGCTCCGTGACCAGGATCCGGCGGAAGCCGGACGTGGCCGCGGGCTCGGTGTGGTCGTGGAACGACAGCTCGTTGAGCCGTTCCAGGTCGAAGGCGAGCGAACCGCGCTCGCCGTTGATCTCCAGCCGCAGGGCGTTCTTGCGCCCCGCCGCCATCCGGCTGGCCTCGAAGGAGGCCAGCGCGCCCGAGGCCAGCCGCCCCGTGAACAGCGTCGCGTCGTCCACGGTCACCGCCCCCAGTTCGCTCCCGCCGGTCCCCGACAGCCCGGCCGTCGCCCCGCTGAGCACCGGCCGTTCCTTGACGAAGGTCTCCGTGAGCGCGGTGACGCCCACCAGCGGCTCCCCGGTCAGGAACTGCGCGAGGTCGACGATGTGCGCCCCCAGATCGCCGAGCGCCCCGGATCCCGCGTGCTCCCGCTTGAGCCGCCAGGTGAGCGGGAACGCCGGATCGACCAGCCAGTCCTGGAGATAGGTGACCCGGACGTGCCGCAGGGTGCCGAGTCTGCCCTCCTCGATCAGCTTTCGCGCGTACGAGATGGCCGGAACCCGGCGGTAGTTGAAGCCGACCATCGCCAACTGCCCGCGTGTGCGGGCCGCATCGGCGGCCCGCACCATGGCCTCGGCCTCGGCCACCGAATTGGCCAGCGGCTTCTCGCACAGGACGTGCTTGCCCGCCTCCAGCGCGGCGATGGCGATCTCCGCGTGGCTGTCCCCCGGGGTGCAGATGTCGACCACCCGCACATCGTCGCGCGCGATGAGTGCCCGCCAGTCGGTCTCGGTGGCGGCCCAGCCGTGCTGGTCGGCCGCGGCCCGGACAGCGGCCGGGTCACGGCCGCAGATCGCGGCGAGGGTGGGCCGCATCGGCAGGTCGAAGACGTGTCCCGCGGTGCGCCACCCCTGCGAGTGGGCGGCGCCCATGAACGCGTATCCGACCATGCCGATACCGAGCGTCGGCAGCTGCGCCGTCGTCGGCGGGGTACCGGCTTCTTGCTCCGACGGTTCCCTGGGACTGGGGGTCATACGGAGTACTCCTCGTCTCTCACTCGGTGGGGGCCAACTGCGGGAGGGCCGGTCAGCTGAAGCCGGTGGGCAGGTACTGGTCGACGTTCTCCTGGTCGACCACGGCCGAGTAGAGGGTGACCGAGGCCGGGATCTCCAGCTCCGACATACCGCTGATGCCCTTGGCCTGACCCAGCGCGCGAGCCAGGTCGATGGCGGAGGCGGCCATGGTCGGCGGGTAGAGGACGGTGGCCTTGAGCACGCTGTTTCCGGCCTTGATCGCGTCCATCGCCGACTTGGCCCCGGCGCCGCCGACCATCAGGAACTCGTCACGGCTCGCCTGCTGGATGGCGCGCAGCGCGCCCACGCCCTGGTCGTCGTCGTGGTTCCACAGGGCGTCGAAGGAGGACTGCGCCTGGAGCAGCTGGGCCATCTTGGCCTGGCCGGACTCGACCGTGAAGTCGGCGGCCTGGCGGGCGACCTTGGTGATGTTGGGGTAGTTCTTCAGGGCGTCGTCGAAGCCCTTGGTGCGCTGCTGGGTCAGCTCCAGCCCGTCGATTCCGGCCAGTTCGACGACCTTGGCGTTCTTCTTGCCCTTGAGCTTCTGGCCGATGTAGTTGCCGGCGCTGACGCCCATGCCGTAGTTGTCGCCGCCGATGTAACAGCGGTACGCCTGCGGGTCGGCGAAGACGCGGTCCAGGTTGATCACCGGAATTCCGGCGCGCATGGCCTTGAGCCCGACCTGGGTGAGCGCCTTGCCGTCGGCCGGCAGGATCACCAGGACGTCGACCTTCTTGTTGATCAGCGTCTCGACCTGGCCGATCTGCGCGGCGGTGTCGTTGGAGCCCTCGGTGCTGTCGAGAGTCACCTCCGAGTACTTCTCCGCGCGGGTCTTTGCCTGCTCGTTGATCGCGTTCAGCCAGCCGTGGTCGGCCTGAGGTCCGGCGAAACCGATGGTGACGGGCTTGCCGGGCTTGTCGTCCGCGGCCGGTGCGCTGTCGGCCGCTGTCTCCTTCTTGTCGGGCTCGTTGCTGGTGCAGGCGGTGAGGAGGGCGCCCGTGGACACGGCGGCGGCGCCGAACAGCAGTCCTCTGCGGCTGGTTTCTGGCATGTCGGTTTGACCCTTCGGGTAGGTCGGTACGGCGGGCGGGCGGGTGCGGGACCTGAGGTTCCGGGGTCCGGGCGTGTACGGAGCCCGGGGATCCGGGTGTCAGGCCTCGCCGTTGCGCAAGGTGCGGCGCTGGACCAGTACGGCGGCGACGATGATGGCGCCCTTGGCGATCTGCTGGACGTCGCTCTGCAGGTTGTTGAGGGCGAAGATATTGGTGATCGTGGTGAAGACCAGCACACCGAGGACGGACCCGACGATGGTGCCGCGACCGCCGCTGAGCAGGGTGCCGCCGATGATCGCGGCGGCGATGGCGTCCAGCTCGTACAGGTTCCCGTTGGTGTTCTGTCCCGAGCCGGCCAGGATGATCAGCAGGAAGGCCGCGATACCGCAGCAGAGGCCGGAGAGCAGGTACAGGTAGAGCCGCTGCCTGCGGACATCGATACCGGCGAGCCTGGCGGCCTCCGCGTTGCCGCCGACTGCGACGGTGCGCCGGCCGAAGGTCGTACGGTTGAGCACCAGCCAGCCGATGACGGTGACGGCCGCGAAGACCAGGACGAGCGGCGGTATCCCCAGGATGTACGCGTCGGGGACGCCGAGGTCGAGCACCGACTGCACACTGACGATCTGGGTCTTGCCGTCGGTGATCTGAAGGGCGAGCCCGCGGGCGGAGGCGAGCATGGCGAGGGTCGCGATGAACGGCACCATGCCGCCGTACGCGATCAGCAGCCCGTTCACCAGGCCGCAGCCGAGACCGACGACGACGGCGGTGAAGAGGATGCCGGCGAAACCGTACTCCTGGGTGGCCAGCGTGGTCGCCCAGACCGACGACAGGGCCACGATCGCGCCCACCGACAGATCGATCCCACCGCTGGTGATCACGAACGTCATACCGACGGTGACCACACCGATGACCGATGCCTGGGTGAGGACCAGTTGGAGGTTGTTGGTGTCGAGGAACTGATCGGGCTTGGTGATGCCCCCGACGATGATCAGTACGGCGAGCACTCCGAGCAGGGAGAGGTTACGGACATCGAGCCGCAGCCCGAACGCACGCCAACCACCCTTGTCCGTACCGGACTTGGTGAGCACGGCGGCGGATGTGCCGGACGTGGTGTGCGCGGTGGGCTCGGCGGGCGGGCCGGACGGCTCGGAGCCGGCCGCGCCGTCGGCCCCCTGCCGCGCCTCGGAGGCAGGCTGTTTCATGGCGTCGGGCTCCCTTCCATCACAAGGTCGAGTACACGGTGCTCGTCGAGCTCCTGGGCCGGCGCCCGGTGGACGACCCGGCCCTCACGGAGCACCAGCACCCGGTCGGCGAGGCCCAGCACTTCGGGGACCTCGCTGGAGACGAGAAGTACGGCGAGGCCTTCGTCGGCCAGCCTGCGGATCACGGCGTACAGCTCGGCGCGGGCGCCGACATCGACGCCGCGCGTCGGTTCGTCCAGCAGCAGGACCCGGCAGCCGCGCAGCAGCCAGCGGGCGAGGACCGCCTTCTGCTGGTTGCCGCCGGAGAGGGTACGGATACGGGCGTCCGGGTTGTCGGGGCGCAGCGAGAGTTCCCTGGTGGCTTCCCGGGCCGCGGCCCGCTCCGCCGAGCGGTCGAGCCAGCCGGCCCGCGAGAAGCGGGACAGCGACGACACCGACACGTTGCGGGTGACGGATTCGAGCATCAGCAGGCCCTGGGCCTTGCGTTCCTCGGGGGCGAGGCCGAGTCCCGCGCGGACGGCGGCTCGTACGCTGCCGGGCCGCAACGGGGCGCCGTCGACCAGGACACGGCCCGCGGTGGGTTTGCGCGCCCCGTAGACCGTCTCCAGGATCTCGGAGCGTCCCGAGCCGACGAGACCCGCGAGTCCGACGATCTCGCCGGGCCGAAGTTCGAGGTCGACCGGCTCGAACTCCCCTTCCCTGGCGAGCCCTTCGACCCGCAGTACGGGCTCGGCGGGCGGCGCGGCGTACGCGGGCCGCTCGGGGAAGACGTACTCGACGTTCCGGCCGGTCATCAGCGCGACGACCTGGCAGGTCGGGGTCTCCTTCGCGGGCAGCGCGACGGCCACCGTACGCCCGTCCTTGATGACGGTGACCCGGTCGCCGATGCGCCGGATCTCCTCCAGCCGGTGGGAGATGTAGATGACGGCCACACCGTCGTCGGTGAGGGTGGAGACGATACGGAAGAGGTTGTCGACCTCGTCGGGGTCGAGAGCCGCGGACGGCTCGTCCATCACGATCAGCCGTACGTCGTGGGAGAGGGCGCGGGCCATGGACACGATCTGCTGCTGGGCTGCGGAGAGCGAGCCGACGGGCCGGTGGGCCTGGATCTCGGGGTGGCCGAGCCGCGCCAGCAGCGCGGTCGCCTCGGCCCTGGCCTCCCTGCCCCTGACGACGAAGCCGGCGGTGGTGGGCTCGTGTCCGAGGAAGATGTTCTCGGCGACCGACAGGCCCTCGACCAGGTCGAGTTCCTGGTAGATGGTCGCGATGCCGAGCCGCATGGCGGCGATGGGCGACTTGAGTGTGACCGCTTCGCCGCGCCAGTTGACGACACCGTCGTCGGGCTGGTGGGCACCGGCGAGCACCTTGATGAGGGTGGACTTCCCGGCGCCGTTCTGGCCGAGCAGACAGTGCACCTCGCCCGCCCGGACCTCCAGGTCCACGCCGTCGAGCGCGCGGACGCCGGGGAAGGTCTTGGTGATGCCGGACATGGTGAGCAGAAGGGTTTCTGGTGGTGCTGGTGCCATGGCGTATCCCCTCGGGCAGTACAAGGGCTGTACAAGGGCTGTACAAGGGCAGGACGGAACCAGGTGCGGCGGAGCCTGTGATGCGGTGGCGCGATGGTGCGGCTCGGTGCGGGTGACGCGGCTCGGTGCGGGTGGAGCGGCTCGTGCGAGTGCTTGCGGCTCGGTGCGGGTGGAGCGCGTGGTGCCAGGTGTGCGCGTGGTGCGGGGTGGATCTTGTGGTGCCGGGTGGTGCGGGGTGATCTTGTGGTGCCGGGGCGGAACGCGAGGTCCCGGGTGATGCGCCGCCGGTGTCAGACCGGCGAGAACAGGTGGTCGCTGATGAGCCGGGCCGCGCCGGTCACTCCGGCGGTCTGCCCCAACTCACCCAGGACGATGGGGAGATTGCCCGTGGCCAGCGGCAGTGACTGCTTGTAGACCTGGGTACGGACGCTCGCCAGCAGCGTGTGTCCCAGACCGGTCACCCCGCCGCCTATCACCACGAGCCCCGGGTTGAAGAAGCTCACGAGCCCGGCGATGACCTGGCCGACGCGGTTTCCGCCCTCGCGGATCAGGTCGATCGCGGTGGGGTCACCGGCGGCCGCGGCCTTGGCGACATCCGCCGCGGTGAGCCGGCCCCCGGGGCCCAGCGCATCGAGACGGAAGGCCAGTTCGGGCGATCGGCCGGTGCGGGCCGCCTCCTCGGCGTCACGGGCGAGCGCGGCGCCGCTGAAGTACGCCTCCAGGCAGCCCTTGTTGCCGCAGGCGCAGGCGCGGCCGTCGGATTCGACCTGGATATGGCCGATGTCACCGGCGCTGCCGGTCGTTCCCCGGTAGACCTCGCCGGCGACGACTATGCCGCAGCCGATGCCGGTGCCTATCTTGACGCAGAGGAAGTCGCCCACCGAGCGTGCGACGCCCGCGTGCTGCTCTCCCATCGCCATCAGGTTCACATCGTTGTCGACCATGACGGGGCAGCCCAGTTCCTGGCTGAGCGCCTCCCGTACGGGGAATCCGTCCCAGCCCGGCATGATCGGCGGCGCGACCGGGACGCCCTCGGGGAAGCGGACCGGGCCCGGCACGCCGATCCCCGCGCCGTCGAACTCCTCGGCGAGTCCGGAGGTCTTGAGCTTGGAGACCATCACGAGCACCTGCTCGAAGACGGCGACGGGGCCCTCACGGACGTCCATGGGGTGGTTGAGGTGTCCCAGCACCTCCAACTCCGCGTTGGTGACGGCCACATCGATGGAGGTGGCGCCGATGTCCACGCCGAGGAAACGCATACCGGGGGCCAGCCGGATGTTGTGGGAGCGCCGTCCGCCGCGCGAGGCGGCGAGTCCGTCGGCGACCACCAGGCCGGTCTCCAGCAGCCGGTCCACCTCGACGGCGAGCTTGGAGCGGGAGAGGTCGACCTGATCGCCCAGCTGTGCGCGGGAGTTGGGTCCGCCGTCGCGCAACAGCCGCAGCAGTCGCGCCTGGTGCGCGTTCGCGGGTCGTGCGGTCATACGTCTCACGCGCCCCTCCCCGCCCTGTCGGCTGTGATTATCGGGCTTTTGAGGGAACGTAGCAGCGCTTGCCCGCAGGGGGAAGAAGTTGCGCGGGAATCCGTACCAACTTTCTCCACACCCAGGACAAAGGTTTCGCGAGAGCACCGCCCCGGGATTCGTGAGCACTGCCCCGGGGGTGGCGAGGACTGCCGCGGAGGTCGGCGAGGACTGCCGCGGGATCAGCGGGGCGGCCCCGGGACCTGCGCCCGCCGGCCCGGGATCCGCGAGGGCCGCCGCAGGATCGGCGGGCGCTGCCCGGCATCAGCACCGCCCGCCCGACCGCCCGGGGGGGGCGTGTGCGCCGTCAGCCGCGTTCGCGCTGGTGATAGGTCGTACGCGTGTGTTCCGTGTGCGCCTTCATGACCTCTGTCGCGCGCTGTTCGTCCCGCGCCGAGATCGCGGCGATCAGGTCCCGGTGCTCGATCCACGACTGCTTGCCGCGCTGCCGGGCGACCGGCGTGTAGTACCAGCGGACCCGGCGGTCCACCTGCCCGGCCAGCTCGGCCAGCACGACATTGCCCGCCAGCTCCATGACCTTGGCATGGAAGGCCGCGTTGGTGGCGACCGCCTGATCCACGTCGTCGTCCGCCACCGCCTGCTCGCCGGTGGCGCACAGCGCCTCCAGCGCGGCGATCCCCGCCGTGCCCGAGTTGGCGGCGGCCAGCCGGGCGGCCTCCGCCTCCAGGAGCGTACGGACCGACAGCAGTTGGTCGGCCTCCTCGTCGGTCGGCTCATGGACGAACGCGCCCTGGGCCGGGCGGAGATCGACCCAGCCCTCGGTGTTGAGCCGCTGGAGCGCCTCGCGCACCGGCTGCCGGGAGACCCCGAGATGACCCGCCAGCTCACTCTCGACCAGGTGCTGGCCCGGCTGGAGTGCCCGGGTCGTGATCAGTTCGAGCAGGGCCTCGTACACGCGCTCACGCAGTGGCCCCGGTCGTTCGAGCTTGGGTACGGCTCCCTGCGCCAACTTCGCGGACAACATTCGCGGTCCCCTCCTGGCCGGCAGAGTCAATGACGGTGTCAATGACGGTGATGATGCCGTCCGACGGACGGCATCGAGACATTGGCTATCGTCTACAGTCTACCGAGAACCGCGGGGTCGCCGTGTGGTCAGGGGCAGCGAATGATCTGGCCCGCGTACGAGAGATTCCCGCCGAAGCCGAACAGCAGGGCCGGCGCCCCGGACTGAACCTCTCCCCTGGCCACGAGCTTGGACAGGGCCATCGGGATGGAGGCGGCGGACGTATTGCCGGATTCCACCACATCCCGGGCGATGACGGCGTTGACCGCCCCGATCTTCTGGGCGACGGGCTCGATGATCCGCAGGTTCGCCTGGTGCAGCACCACCGCGGCCAGATCCTCGGGGGCGATACCCGCCCGCTCGCAGACCTTGCGGGCGATCGGCGGCAGCTGGGTGGTCGCCCAGCGGTAGACGGACTGGCCCTCCTGCGCGAACACCGGCGGTGAGCCCTCGATCCGTACCGCGTGCCCCATCTCCGGAACCGAGCCCCAGAGCACCGGGCCGATCCCCGGCTCCTCGTCCTCGTCGGTCGCGACGACCACCGCGGCGCCCGCGCCGTCACCGACCAGGACGCAGGTCGTACGGTCCGTCCAGTCGGCGACCCCGGCCATCTTGTCGGCGCCGATGACCAGCACCCGGGACGCCGAGCCCGCCCGTACGGCATGGTCGGCCGTGGCGAGGGCGTGGGTGAATCCCGCGCACACCACATTCAGGTCCATCACTGCGGGCGACCCCATGGAGAGCCGGGCAGCGACCCGGGCGGCCGTGTTCGGCGAACGGTCGATCGCGGTGGACGTGGCGACCAGCACGAGATCGATGTCCGCCGGGGTGAGACCGGCCGCGGCGAGCGCCTTGGCGCCCGCGTGCGCGGCCAGCTCATCCACCGGCTCGTCCGGACCCGCCACATGCCGGGTCTTGATGCCGACCCGGCTGCTGATCCATTCGTCGCTCGTGTCCACCATCGCGGCCAGATCGTGATTGGTGAGCACCTTGGCGGGCTGATAGTGCCCGAGCGCGGCGATACGAGTGCCGGTCATGCCCGGGACCCCCTCTGTTGTCGACGTCAGGAGCCCTCCAGTCTCGTCAGCGACTCACCGGTAGGCGTACAGGTGAACCAACAGGATTCATCCACGCCGCTTGGAGACTCCGACTCATCCGGTGAACAGCTGTGCGGCCTTGAGGACCAGCTCATACACACCGTACGCGAGCGGCGCTCCTACCCAAAGCCAGGCGAAGGCGATCAGACCGGTACGCGGGGACTCAGGCGCTGTGCTGCTTTTCGCTGACGGGCTCGTCATCGGTGGCCTCCTCGGGCGCGGGGACGTGGTGGCGGGGATGAACGGGCCGTACCAGCTCATTGGCGACGAAGCCGACGACCAGCAGGCCGATCATGATGCTGAACGAGAGCGAGTAGAGTCCCGCGCCGCTTCGGCCCGCCTCTTCCTGGCTGTCGGCGACCCAGTTGACGATGAGCGGACCGAGCACGCCGGCGGTGGACCACGCGGTGAGCAGCCGGCCGTGGATGGCACCGACCTGGTAGGTGCCGAAGAGGTCCTTGAGGTAGGCGGGGATGGTGGCGAAGCCTCCTCCGTAGAAGGAGAGGATCACCAGCGCGCAGAGGATGAACAGCGGCTTGGAGGAGTCGCCGAACTGCGCGATCAGCAGATACATCAGGGCGCCGACGCCGAGGTAGACGCGGTAGACGTTCTTGCGGCCGATCAGGTCCGAAGTGGAGGACCAGCCGATCCGGCCGGCCATGTTGGCGGCGGAGAGCAGGGCGACGAAACCCGCCGCGGCCGCGGCCGAGACCGGGGCGCTGGTCCCGGTGAAGAAATCGGTGATCATCGGGGCGGCCTTCTCCAGGATCCCGATGCCCGCGGTGACGTTCATGCACAGGACGACCCACAGGCACCAGAACTGCGGGGTACGCACGGCGGACCTGGCCGACACCTGTGCGGTGGAGATCAGCGAGCCCGCCGCCGGCGGCGCGGCCGGACCGGCGCTCTCACTCTGCCGGTAGCCGGGCGCGGGGACGCGGACCAGCAGGACGCCGAGCGACATGAAGACCGCGTAGACCAGCCCGTGCACCAGGAAGGCGTACGCGATGCCCGTACTGTCCGCACCGAACGACTCCAGCATCTGCGCGGACCACGGCGAGGCGATGAGCGCACCGCCGCCGAAGCCCATGATCGCGATGCCGGTGGCCATGCCCGGCCGGTCGGGGAACCATTTGATGAGCGTGGAGACGGGCGAGATGTAGCCGATACCGAGCCCGATCCCGCCGACGAAGCCGTAGCCGAAGACGATCAGCCAGTACTGCTCGGTGGCGGCGCCGAGCGCGGCGAGCAGGAAGCCGGAGGAGAAACAGCAGAGGGCCACGGTCATCGCCCAGCGCGGCCCATTGCGTTCGACGAGCGTGCCGCCGAAGGCGGCCGACAGGCCGAGCATCACGATGCCGAGCTGGAAGGGGAGCGCGCTTTGAGTGCCGGAGAGATCGAGGGCCGACTCCAACGCGGGTTTGAACACGCTCCATGCGTAGGCCTGGCCGATCGAGAGATGCACCGACAGCGCGGCGGGAGGTACGAGCCAACGGCTCCAGCCAGGGGGTGCGAGTGGTGGCGTCATGGTCGCGAACTCTAGGAACCCACTGACCGGTTGTGAAGACCGCGGCGATCTTTGCCGACCGGATGCGGCTTCTGATGTGGTTCGGTCGGGGCGTACTCGACAGGATCGGCCGCTCCTGTAGCACGATCCCGTCCAGGAAACCACCCGTGGCCACTGCCCCGGCCGCGGTATCGCCGAAGGAGTTCAGATGGAAGACCGGACGAGCCAGGAGCAGGCAAGCCCCGAGATCAAGTCACGCGTCCAGGACAGCTTCGACCGCCAGGGGCTCATGGGCCACCTCGGCGCCCGCATCACGCACATCGCCCCCGGACGCGTACACATCGCGCTCCCGAGCCGCCCGGAAGTGACCCAGCAGCACGGCTACTTCCACGCGGGCGCCACGAGCGCGATCGCGGACAGCGCGGGCGGCTACGCGGCATTCACCCTGTTCCCCGAGAACACCTCGGTGCTCACCGTCGAATACAAGATCAACCTCCTGGCACCGGCCGCCGGCGAGTACATCGAGGCGGTAGGAACGGTCCTGAAGTCCGGGCGGACCCTGACCGTGTGCCAACTGGAGGTCTTCGGCGTCCAGGACGACCGACGATCGCTCGTCGCGAACGGGCAGCAGACCCTGATCCGCGTGAACAGGCCCGAGCAGTGACGTCTCAGGGGCCGCCGATACAGCGGCGCGGCATCGCGTCCGGTATGCCAAGGCCGCCCAGTGATGCCCAATCAGCCGCCAGTGGGCATGTTCCATCCTCGTGTTGAGGCGTGCTGAAGGACGAGGATGGTTTTCAGTACTTTGGTGATCCGGTTGGTGCCGCAGCGGAGCTTCCGGAGGAGGCGCCGGCCCTTCAGGGTGGCCATGGCGCGTTCGCCGAGGCAACGGATCTTGGCCTGGGTGGTGTTGTGATGACGCTTCCATCGGTTGAGGTGGCGGCCCCAATATGGTACCCAGACGGGGCCGTCCGCTCCTTGATACGCCTTATCCGCCCAGCATTTGAGGTTCGCATCGGTGAGGGCCTCGATGATCCGCTGTCGCCACGCGGCGGTCAGGTCGTGAGTCGAGCCGGGCAGAGCGGGCGAGGCTCGGAGCAACTGACCGAACGGATTGGCCAGGACCTGCACGTTCATGTCGTGCCGCTTGTGTTCTCCGGAGTAGTACGGGTTGTCGAAGACGGGAAACAAGCACACGAAGCTCCTGGCAGACAGAGTGATCTTGATCGAGCCCCCGCCCGCCAGGAGCTTCGTGGTTCCGCAGGAGCGTCCAATCTCAAGGTCGGCACCGTGAGATTGGAAAACGCTCCATCACTCGGAGGAGCGGGGGTGGTTCTGCTCGCGCCAGGCTCGAGGCGAGATTCCGTATGCCTGTTTGAACACCTTGCTGAAGTGGGTCGCGTCAGCGAAGCCCCAACTCCGTCCTATTGCTGCGATGGTCCGCAGTCGGCTGTTCGGGCCGGCCAGCTCTCGCCTGCATTCGGCCAGGCGGTGTGTACGGATCCAGTCTCCGAGGCCGATGCCCGACCGGGACAGCACAGCGTAGAGATGACGCACGGAGATGTTGTGTGCGGCGGCGATCCGTGCCGCCGACAGATCGGGATCAGCCAGGTGCGCCCGGATGTATTGAGTGATCCGCAGACCGAGCGTCGCATCGAACGGCCCTCTGGCCAGGCCGGAGTTACCTTGCTGGGACGTCAAGACGGCACGGAGTAGTTCGATGCTGGGTTCCACGACGGCGTCGGCGTGCATGCTTTGGTGTATGTCGTCGCTGACGGCCAGTTGGGAGAAGTAGGTGAAGGCGAGACGCGCAATGGGGTTGTCGGGTCCCAGGGGAACCGCGGTGATGTCTCGTAGCAACCGTTCGGGGAGCGCGAGCGCCACGCGGGGGAAACGGAAGAAGTGGTGATCGAGTCCCTCGTCGAAGAGAAGTGTGTAGGGAGCGATCGTTTCGAAGACGGCGAGGGCTCCCGGCCTCAGTAAGCACTGGCGGCCGTTCTGCACCACCAGGCTGGTGCCCGTCCGCTGAAGACCGACGAAGACGGCCGGCTCCTCGTCCTCCCGGGCCAGCTGCTCCGTCCGACGGATCGTGACCGCGGTCGCCCGCACCGAACAGATCCGGAGGGGCTCAATGGCGTCGAGCTCCATGCGAACTGAGATGTCCTCAGCTGCGGGACGGTGATCGATGTCGACGGCCACCATAGATTCCCGCACCGCGTGCCGGAGCACTTCCTCCCGGTCCTGCGGAGGCATGAACTCGGTGTCCAGCACCGGGCTCACGAGGCAGACCTTCGTCTGCATCGGTCATAAAGCCCGCCTGACAAGACCTCTCCCCGTTCCCCCACAAGCCACTCCTCGACACGGACGGTTCCGGACATCAGTTTGGCAGGATTCTCTCTCGCTGCGCAACGCGCTTCGACAGACACACGCAGGGCTCTCGCCTGGTGTGGCGTCAACTACGAGGCGGTGCACCACTGACAAAGTTCCCTGCACCGCTGACAAAGTCCGAAGCCCACTATGACCCTAAGATCCATAGCGAGGCAGTGGACGACGTTTGAGAGAACGACCTGGATGACGAACAAGACCGCACGGTTGGCACCGTGAGATTGGAAAGCGCTCCATGTGTTTCGATCAAACGGTACGAAGATCAAACATCGGGGGAATAATGAACCGCTCGAAGATAAAAATCGGCCGCACACTCGGTTTGGCCCTGACCGCTACAGCCCTGACGGTAGGAACTGCAACGGCTGCTCATGCGTCCAACGCAGCCATCACCAAAACGGCGAGTTGCTCCACTCCCGGGGCGAAGGGTTCATCGGTCACGGTCCACACTTCAACCTCTCCGTACGCCGAGTCGAAGGTGACGTTGAGCGTTACAGACACGTCGGCTGATAACCATCACGTCAGGGTTAGGTTCATGCACAAGACGAGTGGGAGCGTGTCGGTGCCGTGGTCGTGGCGCTCCAATACCAGCGGCGCAAACACAACGAAGGAGTGGGAGACCAGCGCCCAAAGCGAGTACGGCATCTACGAGGTGGGTGTCGAAGTAGCCCGATTCGAGGGTGACACGAAACTTAATTCATGCATTAACTGGGCCTGAATTAGGTTCGCCCAAGAACTGCCGCTAGGCCGTGGGCGCGCATAAGCCCCCGGAAGAGCTCACATCTTCTGGGGGCTTCTGCCATCCCAACTGCCGTCCCACGGGCTCCTTCGAGCGTGATGCGCACGGAGAACTTGGCAAGAAGTTCACGCCGCGCGGCGTATTCTGAGGCTGTCCGACATTCGTCCGCAATGGTCCGTTCCGTCGGCACCAGGCAAACGTCCGGCGCACACTCTGGGAGCGTCTTCAAGTTCCTTGACCTCCTTGCCCATATCGACGTGCTTCGTGCGGAACCACGCGGCGTCTTTCGGCTCGTCGTAGAGACTGGCGCTGCCATCGTTCTGTAGGCGCTTGCGGTCTGCCTGGAGTCAGCGTTCCATGCGGCGTACTCGGTCCCCGCTGCAAACTGTTGTTGCATCACCTCGGCGCTGCCGTGGCACTGACGGTCGGAGCGGGCCTACGGTGCTCGGACTCCACGAAATCCCTTGACCCGGGCCGTGCACCGCGCGACGGTGACCACAGTCCTGCGCGCCGTTCCGAACCGGCAGGAAGGGGCTCTCAACGATGCTGGTGCGTAGTCGGTCGTTGCGGGTCGCCTTGAGCGCCGGTCGCTGGGCGTCGCACAAGGTCCGGTACGGCCTGAGGATGCCCTGGACGTCTTGGACGAGCATCGGTACGGGGTCCATCAGGTGGTACTGATCCGTATCGACAGCGACCTCACCGAAGTAGATCATCCGGACCAGGTCGGCGCTGCTCCTGAGGTGGTGGCGACTGGCCGGGAACACGTCGCAGCCCGGCTGAGCACCGAAGTCTGGAGCCGCCGGGCCGGACAGGAGCGGCGATCACCGTACCTCCAACCCGAGGGCACCGATACCTCAACTCCCTACGGTGAAGGGCTCGTGACGAATCCCGTACGTGGACTTCCACACAGGAGCGTCTACGAAATACTGTATGCACATCACGAAAAGGAGTGAAGCTCACCATCAGCTGCGCGTACGGCGGATCGGCTGCCACCTGCCCCTACCCGTACAGGACAATGAGACGGTGAAGGTGACCTCACCGCACGAGAACGTTCGCATCAAGGGCCACTTCGGCTTCCAGCACGTACAGCAGCGCTGACAGGACCGACGAGAACGAGTAGGGCTGATCACCATGGGACGGGTCACCGAGCGCCGCCGCACCATCCGTATCCGGGACGGAGCCGTCACGACCCGCCCCGACACCCTGGTGGCCGAGGAGCCGCTGGAGATCCGGCTGAACGGCAATCCGCTCGCCATCACGATGCGCACCCCCGGCGACGACTTCGCGCTCGCGGCGGGCTTCCTCGTCAGCGAGGGCGTGCTGGCGTCCGGCACGGACGTACGGTCCATCGTGTACTGCGCCGGAGCGAAGGACGACGGCTCCAACACGTACAACGTGGTCGACGTCCAACTCGCGCCCGGAGTACCGGTCCCGGACATCACGCTGGAGCGCAACGTCTACACCACCTCGTCGTGCGGACTGTGCGGCAAGGCCAGCCTGGACGCCGTACGGACCACCGCCCGTTTCCCGATCGCCGACACTCCCCCGGTCCGGATCGAACCCGCGCTGCTCTCCGCTCTGCCCGACCGGCTACGGGCAGCCCAGCAGGTCTTCGACCGCACCGGCGGCCTCCACGCGGCGGCCCTCTTCTCGGAATCCGGCGAGATGCTGGACATCCGCGAGGACGTCGGCCGGCACAACGCGGTCGACAAACTGATCGGCCGGGCACTACGGCAGGACCAACTCCCGCTCTCCCGGTCGATCCTGCTGGTCTCGGGACGCGCTTCCTTCGAACTGGCCCAGAAGGCCGTGATGGCCGGCATCCCCGTACTGGCGGCCGTATCCGCGCCGTCCTCGCTCGCCGTCGATCTCGCCGCGGAGACAGGGCTGACACTCGTCGGCTTCCTCCGTGGCGCCTCCATGAACGTGTACGCGGGCGACGAACGGATCGCCCTGCACACCGAGGTGTGAAGGGTCGCCCGCTGCACGGGACAAGGGCCCGGCCGACGGGGAGCGCCCCCTGCGTCGGCCGGGCCCAGCCTTCAGAAGCACAAGGCGGCCCGCAGACAGCGGACCGGCGGGAGGGGACCGGGGTCGCAGGAGGTGACGTGTCCGGATGTAAAGCGTGATGTGTGGCGTACGACAACCCGCACCCGGAAAACCAACCCGCACACGCCGTACATCATGCAGTCCGGACATGCGCCTCCGGAGTCCCCGGCCCCCGCACCACCCGCGCCCACGGCCCCCAGCCGGCAGGCGTCACCGCACCGCCGCCACTTCAGCCTCAGCCGACGCCGACGCCGACACGGACGCAGACGCGGACGCCGAACCCGTCTCCAACTCCCCGTCCCCCGACCGCCTCTTCGCGATCACCGCGCACACCATCAACTGCATCTGATGGAACAGCATCAACGGCAGCACCGCGAGACTCGCATGCGCCCCGAACAGCACGCTCGCCATCGGCAGTCCCGCCGCCAGGCTCTTCTTCGAGCCGGCGAACTGGATCGCCACCCGGTCCGCCCGGTCGAAGCCCAGCCCCTTGCCGCCGTACCAGCTCACCGCCAGCATCACCGTGAGCAGCACCGCCTCGACGGCCAGCAGCGCCCCCAAACGGCCCGGTGTCACCTGGTGCCAGGCGCCCGCGATCATGCCCTGGCTGAACGCGGTGTAGACGACCAGCAGGATCGAGCCGCGGTCCACGAAGCTCAGCAGCTTCTTGTGACGGGCGAGGAAGCCGCCGATCCATCGGCGCAGCAGCTGCCCCGCGAGGAAGGGCAGCAGCAGCTGCGCCACGATCTTGAACAACGAATCCGCGGAGAAGCCCGCCGTCCCGCCGCTGATCAGCAGCCCCGCGAGCAGCGGAGTGATCATGATGCCCACGATGCTGGAGAACGATCCGGCGCAGATCGCGGCGGGTACGTTGCCGCGGGCCATGGAGGTGAAGGCGATGGATGACTGGACCGTCGACGGCACCAGGCAGAGGAAGAGCAGCCCGCTGTACAGCTGGGGCGTCAGGACGTACGGGACGAGTCCACCCGCCGCCAGTCCCAGGAGCGGGAAGAGCACGAACGTGCAGGCGAGGACGGTGACATGGAGCCGCCAGTGCTTCACTCCGTCGACCACCTCGGCCGTGGAGAGCCGCGTCCCGTAGAGGAAGAACAGCAGCGCCACCGCCCCGGTGGAGGCTCCCCCCGCGATATCGGCCGCGGCACCGGACGCGGGCAGCAACGCCGCCAGGGCCACGGTTCCGATGAGCGCGAGGATGAACGGGTCTACGGGCAGCCAGGACGGCATGCGCGGGGAACGGCGGCGGTTCATGTGCTCCACAACTAGCGGTCGGTGCAGGTAGTACGGTCGTGCAGGTCGTGCGCGTCGCGCAGCCGTACAGACCGCGCGATCGTGCCCTCCCCATGCTCCACTCCCACTCCTTGATCGGGAATCCCGCATACGACTCTGACTGTCATCACGTTCCGCGATAACGCCGTAGCCTGGTCGTATGTACGACCCCGGACAGCTGCGCACCTTTCTGGCCGTGGCCCAGACCCTGAGCTTCACCCAGGCGGCCCGCCGTCTGGGGGTCCGCCAGTCCACGGTGAGCCAGCACGTCCGGCGTCTGGAGGACGCGACGGGGCGGCCGCTGTTCACTCGTGACACCCACAGCGTGGAGCTCACCGAGGACGGCGAGGCCATGCTGGGCTTCGCCCGGACGATCCTGGCGGCCCACGATCGCGCGGCGACCTTCTTCACCGGCACCCGGCTGCGCGGGCGGCTCCGTTTCGGCGCCTCGGAGGACTTCGTACTCACCCGGCTCCCGGAGATCCTGGAGTCCTTCCGGCGCGACCATCCCGAGGTCGACCTGGAGCTGACCGTCGAGCTGTCCGGCACGCTGCACGAGCAGCTGGCCGACGACCGGCTCGATCTGGTACTGGCCAAGCGCCGTACGGGCGACACCCACGGCGAGCTGGTCTGGCAGTCGACGCTGGCCTGGATCGGGGCGCCACAGCTGCGTCTCGACCCGGACCGCCCCGTCCCGCTGATCGTGTTCCCGCCGCCCGGCATCACCCGTGCCCGCGCGCTGGAGGTGCTGGAGGCGCACGGCAGGCGCTGGCGTGTGACGTGCACGAGCGGCAGTCTGAGCGGGCTGATAGCGGCGGCTCGGGCGGGCCTGGGCGTGATGGCCCACACCCGCGGGCTGATACCGCCGGGCCTGGCCCCGGTTCCGGCCAAGGCGGGGCTGCCCGAACTGGGCGAGGTGGACTTCGTCCTGCTGCACGGGCAGGGCCGCAGGCACGCGGCGGCGCAGGAGGCGGCGGACGCCCTGGCATCGGCGATCCTGGCGGGCGGCGACCGGTTGCACCGGCCACCGGCGGGCAGCTGACACCCCGCGACCGTCACCGCAGAGCCGGCCCCCCACGCTGATACCCCAGGCTGATACCCCGGAGCCGACACCCCGGGCCAGGCCGCGAAAGCCCCGAACGCCCCACGGGCCCCGCCGTACCCCTCCCCTCCCCGTACACCCCCCAGGTACAGACCAAGATCCGCCCTGTGGTAATGCGATGCCCATGCGTGCGTGCTGACGGCGTACGGATTCGGTGGAGATTCCCGCGCGGCGTACGTACCGCACAGCCGAAAGCCGATCCCCGCGCTGCGACCTCGGCCCCGTTTCGGCCGCTGACCTGTGGATATATGACTAAGCGCTGGTCGCGTACACGCCCCGCCCCCGTTTTCCCGGTGGGGTACCGTCACCGGCGCTGTGCGGAGCGCCACGAGGAGCATGTCATTGCGCGAGATCACCGTCCCACCTCTTCCGGCCGCACCCCACGTCGGTGGGCTCGCGGATGCCGTTTTCGAGCATGCGCTCGACGACCCGCATCGCGTGGCGCTCGGCCGCAAGGACGAGGCGGGTCAGTGGCGGGACATGACCTCCGCCGCGTTCCGCGACGAGGTGCTCGCTCTGGCCAAGGGGCTCCTCGCGCACGGCGTACGGTTCGGGGACCGCGTCGCGATCATGTCCCGTACGCGCTACGAGTGGACGCTCTTCGACTTCGCGCTCTGGACCGTCGGCGCGCAGCCCGTACCGGTCTACCCCACGTCCTCCGCCGAGCAGGTCCACTGGATGCTGTACGACGCGGAGGTCACCGCGTGTGTGGTGGAGCACGAGGACCACGCCATGACCATCGGCTCGGTGGTGGACCGGCTGCCGCAGCTCAAGCGACTGTGGCAGCTGGACGCCGACGCCGTGGCGGAGCTGTTCGAGGCGGGCGCCGGGATCGATGACGAGATGGTGCACCGGCACCGCAGAGCGGTCACCCCCGAGTCCGTGGCCACGGTGATCTACACCTCGGGCACCACCGGCAACCCCAAGGGCTGTGTGATCACCCACGCCAACTTCATGTTCGAGGCCGACACGGTCCTCAGACGCTGGGAGCCCGTCTTCCACTCCAGAAAGGGTGACGAGGCGGCGACTCTCCTCTTCCTGCCGCTCTCGCACGTCTTCGGGCGGATGATCGAGATAGCGGCGATACGCGGCCGGGTGAAGCTGGGCCACCAGCCCGTTCTCGCGGCGAGCGCGCTGCTGCCCGATCTGGCCGCGTTCCAGCCTTCGTTCATCCTGGCGGTGCCGCACATCTTCGAGAAGGTGTACGGCGCGGCACGCCGCAAGGCGGAGAGAGAGGGCAAGGCCGGCCCCTTCGACAAGGCCGTGGACGTGGCGGTGCGCTACGCGGAGGCCCTGGAGCAGCGGGCGTTCGGACTGGGTCCCGGGCCCTCCGCCGGGCTGCGCCTACAGCACCAGTTCTTCGAGAAGGCCGTGTACGGCAAGGTGCGGGCCGCGATGGGCGGGCGCGTACGGCATGCCATGTCCGGCGGTTCGGCGATGGACCGGCGGCTCGGGCTGTTCTTCGCGGGCGCGGGCGTCACCATCTACGAGGGGTACGGACTGACGGAGTCGACCGCGGCCACCACGGCCAACCCGCCGGAGCGCACCCGCTTCGGCACGGTCGGGCAGCCCATTCCCGGCACCTCGGTGCATATCGCGGACGACGGCGAGGTGTGGCTGCGCGGGGAACACGTCTTCGCCCACTACCTCAACGACCAGAAGGCCACCGATGCCTCCCGGCACGACGGCTGGCTCGCCACCGGCGATCTGGGCGCGCTCGACGAGGACGGCTATCTGACCATCACCGGGCGGAAGAAGGAGATCCTTGTCACCTCCGGCGGCAAGAGCGTGTCGCCCTCGGCCTTGGAGGAGCGGGTACGGGCGCATCCGCTGGTGGCCCAGTGCATCGTGGTCGGCAACGACCGGCCGTACATCGCGGCGCTGGTCACGGTGGACCACGAGGCCGTCGAGCACTGGCTCTCCATCCAGGGAAAGCAGCCGCTCGCACCCGCCGCCCTGGTGCGCGATCCGGAACTGGAGACGGAGATCCGGCGTGCGGTGGTGGCCGCGAACACCGCGGTGTCGCAGGCCGAGTCGATCCGTACCTTCCGGATACTGGCCCATCCGTTCAGTGAGGAGCACGGGTTGCTCACGCCGTCGCTGAAGCTCAAGCGCAAGGCGATCGAGGCCGCCTATGCGGCGGAGGTCGACGCGCTCTACCGTTGAAGGCCGCACATGTCCCGGCACTCCCGTCAGGACACATACGGAATACGCGGAACTCGCAGAACATGCGGAACACGCGGAACACAGAACGCACCGGACGTGTGACGGAGCACGGTGGCGGGAATCCGTCCGTCTCCGTGACCGTTGTACAACGGAGAAGCAACCGACGACGTTAGGATCGATCGCTCGTGAGCAAGGTCCCCAACCTCACTCTCAACAACGGCATCGAGATGCCCCAGCTCGGTTTCGGCGTCTGGCAGGTGGCGGACGACGAGGCGACGCAGGCCGTCTCCACCGCGCTGGAGGCCGGCTACCGCAGCATCGACACCGCGGCGATCTACGGCAACGAAGAGGGCACGGGCAAGGCGCTCGCCACCTCCGGGATAGCCCGTGAGGATCTCTTCGTCACCACCAAGCTGTGGAACGCCGAGCAGGGTTACGCCTCGACCCTGCGAGCCTTCGACACCTCGCTGGAGAAGCTCGGCGTCGACTATGTCGACCTGTACCTCATTCACTGGCCGATGCCGGAAGTCGACACCTATGTAGACACGTACAAGGCGTTCGAGAAGATCCTCGCGGACGGCCGTACGAGGGCCATCGGTGTCTCCAACTTCCTTCCGGCGCATCTGGAGCGGCTGATCGAGGAGACCTCCGTGGTCCCCGCGATCAACCAGATCGAGCTGCACCCGCAGCTCCAGCAGGCCGAGTCGCGCGCCTTCCACGCGGAGCACGGCATCCTCACCGAAGCCTGGTCGCCGCTCGGCCAGGGCAAGGGACTGCTGGAGGTCCCCACGGTCGTGGCGATCGCCCGCAAGCACGACCGGACTCCCGCCCAGGTGGTGCTGCGCTGGCACGTCCAGCTGGGGAACGTGGTGATCCCCAAGTCCGTGACCCCGTCCCGGATCCAGGAGAACATCGACGTCTTCGGCTTCGAGCTGGACGCGGACGACCTGGCGGCGCTCGCTGCGCTCGACGAGGGCAGGCGCATCGGCCCGCACCCGGCGGAGTTCAACGGCTGAGCGGGCCCCACGGTGCCGTCGGCCGAGGTGCCCCTCGGCCGACGGCACCGCCGTGTCCGGCTGCGGCCCCGGGGGTCCTGAGCAGGCTCTGAGCACGCGGCCCCGATGTCGGCGGCGGACGGTGTCACCGCCCTCTGTATTACGGTCCTCGTATGACAGCAACCGCCCCGGACCCGGCCATCGGTCCCCTGTTGCGCGACTGGCGCCGGCAGCGCCGGGTCAGCCAGTTGGAACTGGCCAGCCGGGCGGATTCGTCCGCCCGGCACATCAGCTTCGTCGAGACGGGCAGGGCACGCCCGAGCGAGGACATGGTGCTGCGGCTCGCGGAGCATCTGGACGTTCCGATGCGCGAGCGCAACACCCTGCTGCTGGCGGCGGGGTACGCGCCCCGGTTCACCGAGACCGCGCTGGACGATCCGGCGATGGACGCCCTTCGCGGGGGCCTGAGCCAGCTCTTACAGGGGTACGAACCGTATCCGGCGTTGATCGTCGACGGGACTTATACCGTGGTGGCCGCCAACCGGGGCATGGCCATGCTGATGGACGGACTGCCCGAGACGCTGCTCGCTCCGCCCCTGAACGCCATGCGGATCACCCTTCATCCGGAGGGGCTCGCTCCGCGTATCCGCAATCTGCGGGAGTGGCGTGGGCATCTGCTGGAGCAGATGGAGCGCCAGTTCGCGCTGAACCGTTCCCCGGCACTGCGCGCGCTGTACGACGAGGTCGCCGGCTATCCGCTGCCGGAGCCCGGCTCGGAGGACGGCGAGGACCCCGGCATGGACCCGGCGGGCCTGCCGGCGCCGGTCTTCGCGCTGCCGATGCGGATCGAGCACGACGGGCAGGTGCTCTCCTTCCTGTCGTCCATCGCCACTTTCAACACCCCGATGGATGTGACCGTCGCGGAACTGGCCATCGAGACCCTCCTTCCCGCGGACCCGGCGACCGTCAAGTACCTGACCACACACGCTTCTTGAGGGAAACCGGCCGTGCCGTGCGCCCCGCCTCCGGCCGTGTCCGCCGTCGCGTCCTGAAATCTCTCGTACTGGGGGGACATGAGTCGGCTCGGACGGGGCAGGAGCGCCTCTGAGAATTCCGCCACACGGGAGGGTGATGTCATGACGACCAAGACTGTGCGTGCTGCCGACATGGAGCAGGCGGAGGCCATCATGACGTCCATGGTGGGAGTGAAGGCGGGAACGACGGCTGATGAGCTGCCGCGCATCGAGGATCCGAGCAAGATCGCGCCGAAGGACGCGCGGGCGCTCTCGAAGTTGTTCTTCGACCAGCTCCAGGTCCTGGAAGAGGGCACCCACGAGTACCAGTACGCGCGCAACACGCTGATCGAGATGAACCAGTCGCTGGTCCGCTTCGCCGCGGGCCGGTTCCGCAACCGGGGCGCCGGCGACATGGAGGACATCCTCCAGGTCGGCACGATCGGCCTGATCAAGGCGATCGACCGGTTCGACCTGTCCCGCGAGGTCGAGTTCACCTCCTTCGCGGTCCCCTACATCGTCGGGGAGATCAAGCGCTTCTTCCGTGACACCACCTGGGCCGTCCATGTCCCGCGGCGCCTTCAGGAGCTGCGCGTCGAGCTGGCCAAGGCCAAGGAGCTCCTGGCCACGAGCCTGGACCGGGACCCGACCGTCAAGGAACTCTCCGAGCTGCTCGGGATCAGCGAGGAAGAGGTCATCGAGGGCCTGGTCGCCACCAACGGCTATACGGCCGGCTCCCTGGACATGCCCACGGGCGACGACGAGACCAATGGCGCCGGACGCACCTTCGCCGATGTGCTGGGCGAGGCCGACCCGGCCATGGAGAAGGTCGAGAACCTGCACGCCCTGGCTCCGCTGCTGGAGGAGCTGGACGAGCGTGAGCGTGGCATCGTGGAGATGCGCTTCGGCCGGGAGATGACGCAGTCCCAGATCGGCGCGGAACTGGGCGTCTCGCAGATGCATGTGTCCCGGCTGCTGACCCGTATCCTCACGCAGTTGCGCGAGGGGATGCTCGTCGAGGAGTGAGAGCGGATACGGCGCACCGCCGTACTGCCGGACGGGACGATGCCACTGCCGGACGGGACGATGCCGCGGTGGCCCCGCGAGATCATGCTCATCGCCCCTCGCGACGACGTCATCGCCGCCGCGAGGGGCGATGAGCTGACCCGGGCCCTGATCGCCAAGGGCTGGTGCCGGGGTGCTCCCCCGTCGGCTGGAGCAGCTCGGAGGAGAGGACATCGCGCGGATCGTCGCGGTGGGCTGGGTCCTCGGGCGGCGGCGGGCACCTGGACAGCCCTGCTCCTCGCGGTCACCGGCACCGCGGCGTACGCCTTCGCGGTACCCAAACGGTAGCTCGCCCGGGGCAGTCTCCGGTCGGGCTACGTTGTCGCGGTCGCGGGTCGGGCGCCTCCGGTGGGGGTGCCCGACCCGCGTGTTCCAGCTCCTGCCTCTACATCAACCGCGGGTGACGCGGAGAGTGACCAGTTCGAACGGCCTCAGCGAGAGCCGTACCGCTCCCTGCGCCAGTTCCGGCCCCTGCTCATCGGCCGACGGGCGCTCCAGCAGATCGGTCACGGCGACGCTCTCCGCCTCGAAGCCCAGAGCCACGTGTGCCTTGGCGCGGCCACCGGTCGACTCGTAGAGGCGGACGACGACATCGCCGCTCCCGTCGTCGGCCAGCTTCACCGCGCTGACGACGACGGCGTCGTTGTCGACGCTCACCAGCGGCGCCACCTCGGCGTCTCCGGGGACCCTGCGCTCCGGCAGGTTGATGCGGTAGCCCTCCCTGACCGCGTCGCCGATCGCGGCGCCGGGCGCGAGCGCGTGCCGGAAGCGGTGCACACCCTGATCGGTCTCCGGGTCGGGGAAACGGGGGGCGCGCAGCAGGGAGACCCGGACCGTGGTGGTCGTACCGGCGTCCGCGTCACGGACGGTACGGGTCACGTCGTGGCCGTACGTCGAGTCGTTGACCAGGGCGACGCCCCAGCCGGGCTCCTCCAGGTGCACGAATCGGTGGTTGCAGGCCTCGAATTTGGCAGCTTCCCAGCTGGTGTTGGTGTGGGTGGCCCGGTAGACATGGCCGAACTGCGTCTCGGAGGCGTACCGCTCCGCGTGGATGTCCAGCGGGAAGGCCGCCTTGAGGAACTTCTCGGTCTCGTGCCAGTCGACCTCGGTGTCGATGTCGAGCCGCTTGGCGCCCGGCGCCAGGGTCAGCAGCTGGGTGACCTTCGAGGCGCCGAAGGAGCGGACCACGCGGACACCCGCGACGCCGCCGCCCGTGACCCGGCCCGGGGCCCCGCCCGCTTCTCCCCCGGCGCTCTCGGCCGCGCCCTCGACCGGGGTGAGTTCGTCGAGGTCCGTCAGGTCCGTGACGGTGTTGCGGTAGAACTCGTCCACGTCCCAGGCGTCCCACTGGTTCGGGAAGTCGGGGTGGATCTGGAGCAGGTTGGCCGCCTCGCCCGGGGCGATGCTCTCCCGCTCCGCGCTGATGTCGTACACCGACACCACCAGTCCCCGGCCGTCGATCTCGACCTCCAGCAGACCGTTGCTGAGCACATGGCCGCCGTCCTCACGCGGCAGCAACTGGGCGTCGCCGGCTCCGGTGACCGGCCCCGCCGCGCCCGCGGGCACTCCGGCGCGGGCGTGCGGGGCGGAGTTGAAGAGCAGGGTCGTGGCGCCGTCGGCGTCCCCGGCGAGGGCGCGCTGCGCCGTGTCGATGATCCCGTTCAGCTCGGCGGCGACGCCGGCGTAGGTCTTCGCGGCCTCGCGGTGCACCCAGGCGATCGACGAGCCGGGCAGGATGTCGTGGAACTGGTGCAGCAGCACCGTCTTCCAGATCCGGTCCAGCTGCTCGTACGGATACGGGGAGCCGGTCCGTACGGCGGCCGTGGCGGCCCACAACTCGGCCTCCCGCAGCAGGTGTTCGCTGCGCCGGTTGCCCTGCTTGGTCCTGGCCTGGCTGGTGAGCGCGGCGCGGTGCAGCTCCAGATACAGCTCACCGACCCAGACCGGCGCGTTCGGGTACTCCGCCTCGGCCTTGGCGAAGAACGCGCCGGGGGACTCCCACTCGACCGTGGCCGAGCCCTCCAGGCTGCGCAGGCGTGCCGCCTTGGCGATCATCTCGCGCGTGGTGCCACCGCCCCCGTCGCCCCAGCCGGTCGGCGCGAGGGAGTGCCTGGCGACGCCCTTCTCCTTGAAGTTCCGTGCGGCGTGCGCGATCTGCTCGCCCGTCATGGAGCAGTTGTACGTGTCGACGGGCGGGAAGTGGGTGAAGATGCGGGTGCCGTCGATGCCTTCCCAACGGAACGTGTGGTGCGGGAACTTGTTGACGGCGCTCCACGAGATCTTCTGTGTGAGCAGCCACTTGGACCCGGCAGCCTTGATGATCTGCGGCAGCCCGGCCGCGAAGCCGAACGTGTCGGGCAGCCACGCCTCGTCGTTCTCGATGCCGAACTCGTCGAGGAAGAAGCGCTTGCCGTGCACGAACTGACGGGCCATCGCCTCGGAGCCCGGCATATTGGTGTCGGACTCGACCCACATCCCCCCGGCGGGCACGAACCGGCCGTCCGCCACGGCCTTCTTGACCTTGGCGTAGACCTCGGGCCGGTGTTCCTTGATCCAGGCGAACTGCTGCGCCTGCGACATCGCGAAGACGAACTCCGGCTCGTCCTCCAGCAGCGCCGTCATGTTGGCCGTCGTACGGGCGACCTTGCGGACCGTCTCACGCAGTGGCCACAGCCACGCCGAGTCGATGTGGGCGTGCCCGATCGCGCTGATGCGGTGCGCCGTCGAGGGCGCGGGGGTCGCCAGCATGCCGGCGAGCTGCTCCCGGGCGGCGGCGGCCGTGCCGTTCACGTCCTGGAGGTCGACCACGTCGAGGGCACGGCTGATCGCGCGCAGAATCTCCCAGCGCCGGGCGCCGTCGACGGGCAGCTGCGCCATCAGCTCCCCGAGCACCTCCAGGTCCTGGACGAGCTGCCACACGGTCTCGTCGAAGACCGCGAGATCCATCCGGGCCAGGGTGTACTGCGGTTCGCTGCCCGCGGTCTCCTTGTCGCCCAACTTCGTCGGCAGGAAGGGGTGGTAGTCGAGGATCACCGGGTTCGACGCGGCCTCGACATGCAGCAGCACCTCTTCGCCACCCGCGACGGGGGCTCCGATCCGTACCCACTGGTTACGGGGGTTGAGGCCCTTCACCGGGGAGCCGTCGGGCCGGTAGACGAGGCCCTCGCACTG
Source organism: Streptomyces sp. NPDC088116 (assembly GCF_044741745.1). Classification (NCBI taxonomy): domain Bacteria; kingdom Bacillati; phylum Actinomycetota; class Actinomycetes; order Kitasatosporales; family Streptomycetaceae; genus Streptomyces; species Streptomyces sp. NPDC088116. The sequence continues at coordinate 235,618 of NZ_JBIUTF010000004.1, forward strand.
GAACCCCGGCATGTTCTCGTCGAAGCCGAGATCGAGGATCGCCTCGACCGTACGGCCCGCCCACTTCTCGGGGACGGTCCCGGAGACCCGGAACCAACTGGTGCCCCAGGGCGCGCCCCACCGGTCACCGGCCTTGACCGGCCGCGTCGGACCGGCGAGGCCCTCCGCCACGGGGACGGGTTCGCCGGGCGCCTCCCAGACGGCGATGTCCAGCGGTATCGATTCGGGGTGTACGGCGGGCCGGATGCGCTCGTCGAGGACCCGCTTGAGGCGGCCTTCGATCAGGCTGCGGTCGTCGTGCATGAGGGGCTGCTCCTGAACTGCGTAAGGGTGCGAGTGCGGGTCACGGGTTCTCAGGGACGGGCGGTGCGCGTACGGACCGCGGCCGGGACCCCGGCCGGGACGGAGACGGTATAGACCTCTCCGGCGCTCCGCACCGCGAAACGGGCGGCGCCCGGGATCATTCGACCGGGTCCTGGGCGGCACCCGGGGCGGCCGGGGCCGATGGGACGACCTGGTCCGGGCGGACCACCTCGGTGATCCCGCGCGCGGCCAGGTGTTCCTCGTCCTCGGCGCGGCTCGCGAGGACGGCGGTGGGACGTACGCCCTCCTCGGTGAGCCGGGCGAACGCTTCGAACACCGCCCCGCCCGGAGCGCAGACCGAGCGGGCGGGCGCGATCTCGTCGTCCCCCGCGTCGATCACGACGGCCGTGGTCCGGGGCGCCGGGGCGTAGGCCGTGCCCCGCCGCTCCGCGACGATCCGGGCGAGGGACTCGCCGGCCGGCTTGACCTGCCGCTCGTTTGTCAACAGGCCGAGCCCGTATTCCAGTTCGGGGAAATCGGCGAGCGAACGCGACACGTCGTGGGAGCACCACCAGGTGATGCCCCAGACATCCTGGCAGTCCAGCGCGGCCGCCACGGTCGCCTCGGTGAACTCGGCCGCGTGTTGGGCCGGGATCAGCGGCGCCGGGGCGCCGACCTCCTGGAGCCAGACCGGACGGTGCGGTTCGAGCGCCCAGGCCTTGGACAGTTCGATCAGGTACGCGGCGTGGTGCTCGGTGGCGGTGCCGCTGCGGCCGTGCCGCTGGGCGGTGCCGTTGAACACCCAGGAGTGCACGGCGGTGACGGCTCCGATCCGGGCCGCGTGCGCGGGGGTGAAGGCGTGTTCGTCCTGGTACCAGGCGGCGTCGTACTCGGCGTGCAGATGGAGCTTGCCGGGCGCTCCCTCCTCGCAGGCGTCCAGCAGCCGCCGGAGCCAACTGCCCGCCTGTTCCGGGGTGATGGGGTCGGGATCGGGGTGCGGGGGCCCGGAGAACTGGTTGATCTCGTTGCCGATGGTCATGCCGATGAAGTTCGGCCGGTCGGCGAGGGCGGCGGCGAGCGTACGGAGGTACGCGGCCTGCCCGGTGACGACATCGTTGTCGGTGAACAGGTTCCGCCGGTGCCAGGTTCGCGTCCAGGCGGGCAGGAAGTCGAAGCTCGACAGATGGCCCTGGAGTCCGTCGACATTGACGTCCAGAGCGCGTTCGGCTGCGGCGTCGGCGAGTTGGACGAGCTGTTCGACGGCGCGGGGCCTGATCAGGGTGCGGTTGGGCTGGAAGAGCGGCCACAGCGGGAAGACCCGGATGTGGTCGAGGCCGAGTGCCGCGATGGAGTCCAGGTCGGCGCGTACGGCGTCGAGGTCGAAGTCCAGCCAGTGGTGGAACCAGCCCTGGCTGGGCGTGTAGTTGACGCCGAAGCGCGGTGCGGGAGAGCTCATACGGGCATCGTTGTCCTGGTTCTGTGATGCGGCGTTCTGTGATGCGGCGTTCTCTTGGGCGTCGGTGCGGCTCAGCCCTTGACTGCGCCCTCGCCCACGCCCCGGAAGAAGTAACGCTGGAGACAGGCGAAGAGCACGATCAGCGGGAGTACGGCGATGACCGTGCCGGCGGCGACCAGTCGCGGGTCCTGCGCGAAGGTGCCGTGCAGGTAGTTCAGTCCGATGGTCAGCGTGTAGTTCTCCGGGTCGCTGAGGACGATCAGCGGCCAGAGGAAGTCGTCCCAGGCGCCCATGAACGAGAAGATCGCGACCACGGCGAGGGTGCCCTTGACGGCGGGCAGCGCGATACGGAGAAACCGTTGCCAGACGTTGGCGCCGTCGACATAGGCCGCTTCCTCCAGCTCTTGCGGGAGGTTGAGGAAGGCGTTGCGCATCAGCAGGACGTTCATCGCGCCGATGGACGCGGGCAGCAGCACCCCGATCAGGGTGTCGTTCAGGCCGAGGTCACGCATGGTGGTGAACTGGGCGATGATGATGCCCTCGACCGGCACGAGCATGGCGAGGATGAACACCAGGGTGGCGGCCCTGCGCCCCCGGTAGCGCAGCCGGGCCAGCGCGTAGCCGGCCAGGGTGGCACCGACGCAGTTGGTGACCACACTGGCGGAGGCGACCTTGAGGGAGTTGTACGCGTACTCCCAGACCGGGATGGTCTTGGCGACCCGGCTGTAGTTGTCCAGCGTCGGATCGCTCGGGAGGAACGTCGGCGGGGAGGTGTAGATGTCCTCGGTCATCGCCTTGAGCGAGGTGGACAGCTGCCACAGGAACGGCCCGACCGTCAGGGCCAGTACGGCCAGCAGCAGGACGTACCGCAAGGCGAGTTGCCACGGCGCGATGCGCCTGCCCTCGGCGTCGGTGAACGGCTTCCGGAGACCGCCCGGGATCCTGGGGCGGTTTCCGGTGACGGCGGTGGCGGCGGCGCGGCGGCCGGTGGAGTCCGGGACCGTGCCGGTGGCCTTCGGGACGGTACCGGTGGTCTTCGGGGAACTCACGCGTCCTCCTTACGGTCGGCGCGCAGTACGAGCAGCATCAGGACGACGGTGACGACGAAGACCACGACGGAGATGGCGGAGGCATAGCCGACCCGGCCGCTCAGTCCCGTACCGACGCGCTGGACGAGCATCACCAGGGTGGTGTCCTCGCCTGCGGGGCCGCCGCTGGGGCCCGCCATCAGATAGACCTCGGAGAACACCTTGAACGCGGCGACCGAGGACAGCGCGCCGACGAGAACCATGGTGGAGCGGACCGCCGGCACGGTGACGGTGACGAAGCGGCGGACGGCCCCCGCCCCGTCCACGGCGGCGGCTTCGTGCAGTTCGCGCGGTACGTTGGCCAGTGCGGCCAAGTAAATGATCATGTAGTAGCCGAGGCCCTTCCAGACCGTGACGGCCATCGCGCTGAAGAGCAGCAGCCATTGATCGCTGAGGAAGCCGACCTTGCCCACTCCCACGGCCTCCAGCACCGAGTTGATCAGCCCCCGGTCGTCCAGCATCCAGACCCAGATCAGACCGACCACGACGACCGAGGCGACGACCGGGGTGTAGAAGGCGGAGCGGAAGAAGCTGATGCCGGGGATGTTCCGCTGCACGAGCAGGGCCAGCAGCAGGGGCAGGATGATCAGGGCCGGGACGACGCAGACCACGTAGAGCGTGCTGTTGCGCAGCCCGATCCAGAACATCTCGTCGTCGAGCAGCTCCCGGAAGTTGGCGAGTCCCACATAGCTGCCGGGGAGAAGGGTCCGCCGGTCGGTGAAGGAGTTGACCAGGGTGCTGAAGAACGGATAGAGGCTGAAGGTGCCGACGATCAGCAGTCCCGGCGCGGCGAACAGCCAGGGGCTGGAAGGGAGTTGGCGTCTGATTCCGCGGGCCGTGCGGCCTGCGGGCCCGCGGCGGGGCTCACGGCCGCCGGAGCCGGGGCCCCGGGGCGCGAGCCCCGCCGCAGCCGGGTCCGAAAGGGGCGCCCCGGGGGCGGTGGTGCTTTTCATGGTGGCTTTCGCTCAGCTCTGGCTCTGGCTTTGGGCTCTGGCTTTGGGCTCTGGCTTTGGCTTGGCGCCGGCTGCGGTGCTCCGGCTCTCGCTCCGGCTCGGGCTCAGGCTCCGCCGGAGCGAGAGCCGGAGCACCGCAGCCGGCCGGAGCATCAGCTCTGCTTGAGCAGCCTGTCGCAGGCCTCGACGGCACGGTCGAGCGCCTCCTGGGGGCTCACCTTGCCCTGGAGTGCCTTGGCGACCTGGTTGCGCAGCTCGGTCTTCATCTGCTCGCTGAACACGACGGGCGTGTAATTGACCGCTGTCTTCAGGGACTTGGCGGCGGCGACCCGTACCCGCGTCTCGTCGCTGCCGTCTTCCTCGGTGAAGTACGGGTCGTCCAGGGAGCCCTTGGTGCTCGGGAAGATGGCGACCTGTTTGGCGAACGACATCTGGCGGGTCGCGTCGGTCACGAAGTGCGCGAACGCCACGGCGGCGGGCTTCTGCTTCGTCTTGGCGTTCACCATCACGCCCATGACGTACATGTTGGCCTTGCCGGTGCTGGTGACCTGGTCGGTGATCCCGATGTTCTTGTAAAGAGTCGGGGCCTTCTTCTTGAAGTTCTCCAGGTCCAGCGCGCTGCCCGGGTTCATCGCCACGGACTCGGTGAGGAACTTGGTCCCGGAGGACTCGGGGGTCGCGGTCAGCGCCTGCGGGTCGAGCGCCTTCTTGTCGAACAGTTCCTTGTAGCGGGTGAGCATCTCCACCCCCTTGGCGTCGTTGAAGGCGAAGCCAGTGCCGTCGCCGTTCATCAACTCGACGCCGTAGCGGCCGAAGTCCTCGATGGTGGGCACCTGGGCGAGGGTGGCGATCTTGCCGTCGCTCTGCTCGGCCAGCTTCAGGCCGTCGTCGAAGACCTGGTCGTATGTCGTCGGCGGCTTCTCGGGGTCGAGTCCGGCGTTCTCGAAGAGCCGCTTGTTGTAGAACATCGGGCCGGTGTTCAGGTACCAGGGGAAGCCGTACGTCCCGTCCATGCCCGGTATCTGGTGGCTCTGCCAGGCGCCCGGCAGATACTCCTCGCGGAAGGCGGCCGCCGTCTTGTCCTTGTCGAGGTCCAGTGCGAGCCCGGCCTTCGCCAGCGGGGTCACCAGGTCCGGCGAGACATTGACGACATCGGGCAGCGTGTCGCCGGCGGCGTCCGCGCTGAGCTTGTCGGCGTAGCCCTCGGCCGGCCGGTCGATCCACTGCACCTTCGCGTCCGGGTACTTCTTCTCGAAGTCCTTGATGACTCCGTTGAAGTAGTCCTTGAAGTTGGCCTGGAGATTCCAGGTCTGGAAGGTGATCTTGCCTTTGATGGCTCCGGAGGCGTCGGAGGAGCCCTCGTCGGCTCCTCCACTACATGCGCTGAGCGGCAGGACGGTGGCGAGAACAGCGGCGAGGGCTACTGCTCTTCGGGGGATGCGCACGGGGAACGGCTCCTTTGCTCGGACCAGGCGTCGGACGGCAGGCCGGAGTTGCGGGCAACCGGCGACTGCTTATGCCCAGCAGACAATGCAATGCGCCTGGGTGAAAGTCAACACATTCCCCACACACACGTGATTCTGTCTGATATTCGAGCAGGTCGGAGTGTGCTCTTTGCTTTCCTTGGTGTGCAGGACTAATGCGCTTTAGAATGACGCGGCTCAAGCGCATTGGTCCGGGCTGCACCTGGCTCGCCCGGTACGGTCGAAAAGACCCTACGATGCCCTTATCGAGTACATCGGGAACGTGTGGGACACGCACGGGAAACAGAAGGAACACGAGAGAAGGGGCTCGCGGGTGGCAGCGAACCGGCCGTCGGCCAGGGACACCGCGGTGGCCCGGCGCACCCCCGCGCGCCGCCCGACCATGAAGGACATCGCCCAGCGCGCCGGAGTGTCGGAGAGTGCCGTGTCGTTCGCGCTCAACGGCCGCCCCGGCGTCTCCGAGGTGACCCGCGACCGGATCCGCCGGGTCGCCGAACAGCTGGGCTGGCGTCCCAGCACCGCCGCCCGCGCCCTGTCGGGTGAGGGTGCGGCCACGGTCGGCCTGGTGCTCGCCCGTCCGGCGGCGGTCCTCGGCGTGGACTCATTCTTTCTCCAGCTGGTCTCCGGCATCCAGGAGATCCTGTCAGAACGCCAACTCGGCCTGCTCTTCCAGGTGGTGGAGGACATGGACGCCGAGTGCGCGGTCTACCGGCGCTGGTGGGCGGAGAACCGGGTGGACGGTGTCCTGGTGGTGGACCCCAGGACCGACGATCCCCGGCCCGACCTGCTGGGAGAGCTGGGCCTTCCCGGTGTCGTCATCGGCGCGCTGCCCGGCGACGACGGCCCGCTCCTGCGCAACGACGACGGCGAAGCGGTGCCGCATCCCGGCCTCTCGCAGGTACGGGCCGACGACGCGGGCGCGATGGCCGTCATCGTCGGCCGGTTGCACGAGCTGGGGCACCGGCGGATCGCGCACATCGCGGGGCTGCCCTCGCTCGCCCACACCGAGCGGCGCGTGCGCTCCCTGAAGGCCGAGGCAGGGCGGCGCGGCCTCGCCGAGGTGTGCTCGTTGACCACGGACTACTCCGACACCCAGGGCGCAGCCGCGACCCGCCGGGTGCTGGCGGGGGCCGGCGCGCCGACCGCCCTCGTCTACGACAACGACGTGATGGCCGCGGCGGGCGTGGCGGTCGCCGCCGAACTGGGCCTCCGCGTACCGCGCGACCTCTCGGTCGTCTCCTGGGAGGACTCGGCGCTGTGCCGCCTGGTGCGGCCCTGGCTGACGGCACTCTCCCGCGACACCGTCGCGTTCGGCCGCGGCGCCGCGCACGAGTTGGTCGCACTGCTGGACGGCGGCGCGGCCCACACCGTACAGGTGCCGCTCCCGCACCTGATCGAGCGGGAGAGCACGGCGGGAGCACGCACGCACTGAGCCTGTCCGTTCTGTGACCCGTCGCGCCCGCTCCAGGTGGGGGCGGGCGCGACGGGTCGCCCTGCTACTGGGTCGTGCCGCTCTCGTTCCGCTCCGCTTCCGTGGTCCCGTCCTCGGCGGCGGCGACGGGCTCGGTGTCCCGGCCGACGACGGCGGAGGCGCGGCGGGGTTCGGTGACCTCGGCGCGTGCGGCCTCGGCGCGGAGCATGGCGTTGAGTGCGGCGAAGGTGTCGATAGGCATGGCTGTGTCCTCACATGGGAGTGGGCTGAGTCAACTGCTGAGGTTCGAGGGGCACTTGAGCGCGTCAAGCGCTCCGTGCCATGCCTGACCTGTCAGCAGCGCAGCACCACACAGCGCGAGGCTCCCGGCGCGGGCGCGGGTTGCCCGGCCGGCGCGCATCGTGCGACGTAGGACGCCTGGTCCGTTCCGTACGGTTTGAAGTGGGACAGGGGCTGGACGCGCGCCCTGGCCTCCCGCTCCGTCCTTCCGGGGGCGGCCTGTTCGGACTCGGCCGTGTCGTGCTGTCCCTCGCTCCCGGCATCCCGGGGGGCCGAGACCGGGGGCAGTTCGGCGTCGGAGGCCGACGCCGTGCCCGCTTCGAGTGACATGCCGAGGAAGGCGACCAGCACCAGCAGCGCCACGAGCAGGCCCCGGCGCGCGGCGGCAGCGCGAACCGCCGCGGTGCGGGGGGCAGCGATCGGGGCACGGTGCATGGGCACGACCTCCTGGACATGCGACCTCTGCCCATGGACGACCGTGTTTCGTCCTGCTACCGCCGGAAATCGCCCGCACGAGGGACACGCGCTATGCGGAGTTCGTCTCCCCTTCGGCGGTTCGCGCGGCTTCGACCGAACACGTGCCTTCGACCGAACACGTGCCTTCGGCGATCGGATCGGCGGTCCGTACACCCCCGGCCGGGTACGCGCCTTCGGTGGGCCGCTGTTCCGCCGTCGTACGTCCGCCTCGGGCGAGCGGCACCTGTGGTCCGCCGCCCTCGCGCAGCCAGCGCCGGAGCACCCCGTGCACCCGCTCCGCGCCGACGAGTTCACCGCCGCCGGGGACCGGCGCGGAGAGCACGAGCGGAGACAGCAGGAACGCCCGGGACTGTTCGCCGCCGAGCCCGCCGTGCGAACCGATCTGCTCCTCGAAGGCGTGCACCCGGCCCGTCGCCGGGTCGTACATCGAGTTGACCATGATGTCGGCGACATGCGGGAAGGAGTCGGTGCGCCGTACGGCGTCGGCCGCGCCGGGTCCCATGGCGGCCAGCGGGCCCTCGTCGCCGAGTTCGGCGATCGGGACCTCCACCCCGTGCGGGCCGAGCACCACCGAACCGTGTTCCTCGCTCCGTACCAGCAGGAAGCCGATTCCCGGGTGGTTGGCGAGGGTCCGCAGCAGCGCGGGGTGGCGTCGCTCGATCTGCTCGCGGCTCATGCGTCCCGGCACCTCGGGGAAGGAGATCAGGCCGAGGTTCCCGGAGGCGAGCACGATCGGTTCGCGGTCCTGTCCCGGCTTCTCCCCGGTACCGCCGGGCTGTTCACCGGTGTCGTCGGGCTCCGGCCGGTGGAGCGCGCCCAGGACGGCGTGCCGGGCCGCGTCGCGCGCCTCGGCGCCGCTCTTCGTCCGTCCGGCCCGGCGCGGTACGGGAAGTCCGCAGCCTGCTCTGACCAGGTCCTTGAGGGTGAGGCCGTAGGCGGACCGGAAGGTTTCGCCGGGGCTCTGGCCGTGGTCGGAGAGCAGCACGATCCGGTAGGTACGGGGCGCGAGTTCGGCGACCCTGGCGATCAGGCCGACCGAACGGTCGAGACGTTCGAGGACCCGCGCCGCGTCCCGGCTGTGCGGTCCCGAGTGGTGGGCCACCTCGTCGTACGCGACGAGGTCCGCGTAGACGGTGGTCCGGCCGGCCAGCATGTCCCCCAGCACCGAGGCGACCACCACGTCCCGCTCCACGACGGTGGCGAAGGCCCGGATGAACGGGTAGAGCCCGCCACGGCTCACCCTCGGCCGGTCGCCGCGCAGGCGCGCCCGTGTCGACTGGCCGATCTCGCGGCCGACGTCGGCGACGAAGGAGACCACCGTACGGACGGCGTTGGCCGGATCGGAGAAGTACGCGAAGTAACCGGCGCGGGAGCGGTTGGCCTTGCCTCGCCTCGCGGCCATCGACAGCACCAGCGCGAGCTGGTCGGCGCCGCCGCTGAAGAGGTTGCCCCGGCTGGCGCCGTCGAGGGTGAGGAGCCCGCCGTCGCCGGTGCGCTCGATGGCCCGGCGCTGGAGCTCGACGGCGCTGGCGGGCCGGTTGCTGACCATGATCCGGCCGGTGTCCTTCTCGTACCAGCGGAAGGCGGGGACGTCATGGCTGGAGCCGTGCAGGATGCCGAGTTGGCTGGCGCCGGTCTGGCTGGACCAGTCGGTGCGCCAGGGCGTCAGCCGGTGCGTGGGCCACTCGCCCAGCCAGCCCGCGACGTGCGGCATCACCCCGTCGGCGACGGCGTCCAGCAGTACCTGGTGCCCCACTCCGTCGAGCTGGAGGAAGACCGTACCGGGCAGTCCGCCATGACCGGCGTCCTCACCGCTCCGGCGCCGGCGCCGGCCCGCCAGCCGCGAGAACCTGCGCCCGTACGCGGCGTCGTCGCCGACCGCGAGCGCCGTGGAGGTCGCGGAGGCGACGGCGGACATCACGGCGGCGACCACCACCGCGGTCTCCGGGTTGGCCACGCCCCGGCCGTCGGGTATCAGCCGGAGCGCGATCAGCAGCAGCGAGCCGTTGAGGAAGAACACCAGCAGGCCGAGCACCAGCGCGGGGACGAGCAGCACGGCACGTACGAGCAGGGGCCAGACCAGCGCGCTGAGCAGACCGAAGGCGCCCGCGCCCCAGGCCGCCGTGACGGCGGTCCTGGTGATGCTCTCCCCGTTGCCGGACCGGAGCTGGAAGTCCGGCAGGATCCCGGCGAGCAGCAGCATCGTCAGTGACGACACCACCCATACGATGATCACTCTCAGCAGGGCTCTGCCCGTCGTCCGCCATCGCCCCTTGAGCACTCCGCTTTCACCTCACGTCCGTGCCCGAACGCCTGCGCGGGCTCCGCCCCAGCCTTGCACAGCGCGCCGACAACCCGGCACGGACAACGAGTCGTCGCAGTTCAGCAGCGATTGCAGGCGGTATTCGCGGTATCCGGGATCAGTGGCCTGCGTAGGTCAGCAGCCGTTGTAACCGGCCGTCGGCATCGAGAGCCGGCGGTGGACATCCGCCTTCATGGCCGCGTCGTACGACGGTTCGTCCTGGCCCACGATCTCCAGGCGTACGCCGCGCCGCTCGCACTCCGCGAAGAACACCGGCACGGATGTGAACGCCCGGTCGAGCACCCGTTCATTGGCGACGGCGAAGACCTCCACCAGCCCCGCCTCGACATCCACCCATAACCCGCTGTGGTCGGGGCGCAGTCCGTAGAGCAGCAGTTGACAGGTGACGACATAGCCCTGGGCCTCCGCCCAGCGTGCGCACATCACGTGCTGACCACGGGTGTCCACCAGGAAGGGTTCACTGTCGAGTTCCTCCAGCGGGGTCAGGCTGGTGATCGCAGCCACTCGTACCTCACCCATGACCGTCCCCCGCTCGTCCCCCGACGCCCGCCCTCGTCCGGGCACCCTACTGGGCACACACCCGCGCGAGGCAGGCGCGTACAGGGCGGACAACAGCGCGCGGCCGGGCGCATTCGCCCGCCCGGTGCGCCCGCCGCCGTACGCTGAGTGCGGGCGGGCGGACACGCGAACGCACAGACGGCACGCGGACGGGCGGAGCTGAGGTCGGGTTGGGAACTGTCATCACCTGGTGGGGTCATGCCACCTGCACGGTCGAGGACTCCGGTGTCCGCGTGCTGACCGACCCGCTCCTCGTCCGCCGGCTGGCCCATCTGCGCCGCCGCCTCGGCCGGGTGCCGCCGTCCGAGGCGCTGGTCGCCGACGCCGTACTCGTCTCGCACCTCCACTCCGACCACCTCCATCTGCGGTCGCTGGCCCGGCTCGCGCCCGGCACCCGGCTGATCGTGCCGCGCGGAGCCGGGCGTTGTGTCCCCGGGCTCCGCAGGCTCGACGCCCGCCGGAACCCGGGCGGTCTGCGGATCACCGAGGTCGACGCGGGCGACGAGGTGACGGTCGGGGCGCTGCGGATACGGGCCGTACCGGCGCGGCACGACGGACGGCGGCTGCCGGTCGGACCGCACCACTCCCCCGCCCTCGGCTATGTGATCTCCGGCGAGTCACGGACGTACTTCGCCGGTGACACCGGACTCTTCGACGAGATGGCTGACGCCGTGGGCCCGGTGGACACGGCGCTGCTGCCGGTCGGCGGCTGGGGGCCCCAGCTGGGGCCCGACCACCTGGACGCCGGGCGCGCGGCGCAGGCACTGGCCCGGCTGGCGCCGAGCGCCGCGGTGCCGGTGCACTACGGCACGTACTGGCCGATCGGCCTGGACGCCGTCAGGCCTCATGAGTTCTACGCACCGGGCCACGAGTTCGTACGGAAGGCGGCGCGGCTCGCGCCCGAGGTCACCGTGCACCTGCTGGGGCACGGCGAGAGCGCGCCCGCGGAGGACGGACGGTGATCGACCGGCTCATGGCCCAGCTGTCGCAGGCCCTCCAGCTGCCGACCGAGTCCGCTCAGCAGGCCGTCGGCTATCCCTCGCTCTTCCTGCTGGTGGCGCTGGGCGCGCTGCTGCCGGTGGTGCCGACGGGCGCGCTGGTCAGCTCGGCGACGGTGGTCGCCATCCACCAGACGGCTCCGCTCCCTGTGCTCTGGGTCTTCGTCGTGGCGTCGCTCGCGGCGTTCCTCGGGGACCTCGCGCTCTACTGGCTGGGGCGGCGCGGTGTCCACTCCAGGAACGGCTCGCGCCGGCTGGCCGCGCTGCGCCGGAGCGCTCCACCCGACCGGCTGGAGCAGGCGCAGCGCAAGCTGCGCGAGCACGGCGTGATGGTGCTGGTGCTGTCCCGGCTGGTGCCGGCCGGGCGGATTCCGGTGATGCTGGCCTGCCTGCTGGCGGACTGGCCGCTGCGCCGGTTCGCCCGGGGCGATGTGTGGGCCGCTCTGGCCTGGGCGGCGACGTACCAGCTGATCGGGGTGCTCGGCGGCTCGCTGTTCCACGAGCCCTGGGAGGGGGTGCTCGCCGCGGTGGTGCTGACGCTGTTGCTCAGCGGCGCGCCGGCGCTCTGGCGCAGGCTGCGCGGGCCTGGAGGGCGAGGACGGCCGGAGGAGCGACGGCGGCCGGGAGAGGCCCCCGGGACTTCCGGGGCATCCGGGCCGGTCCGGGCCGACGGCGCGGGCAGTACGGGGAGTGCCGGCGCACCCGGCGCCGCGGGGTCAGAGGGCCAGCAGACGTGACGAGCCGACCGGCAGGTCCCAGAGCTGCGCGCGCGGACGGCCGGTCCTCGCCCACGCGGCCCTGACCCGGGTGAGGGGTTCGAGCACCGGCTCGGCGGAGAGGACGAACGTCGCCCAGTGCATCGGGGCCATGTTGCTGGCACCGAGGTCCTCGCAGGCCCGTACCGCCTCCTCCGGGTCGGCGTGCACATCGCGCAGCCACCAGCGCGGCTCGTACGCCCCGATCGGGAGCAGCGCCAGATCGATGCCGGGGTGGCGGCGGCCGATCTCCTTGAACCAGTGCCCGTATCCGGTGTCCCCGGCGAAGTGGACGCGCCGGCCGTGGCTGTCGCTCAGCACCCAGCCGCCCCAGAGCGAGCGGCAGGTGTCGGTGAGGGAGCGCTTGGACCAGTGGTGGGCGGGGACGAAGTCGAAGCGTACGGTCCCGCCGTCGGCGCCGGGCAGTTCGGCGGCCTCCCACCAGTCGAGTTCGGTGACCCGGGTGAAGCGGCGGCGCCGGCACCAGCGGGCCAGCCCTGCCGGTACGAACAGCGGGGTGTCGCGTGGCAGTCGCTTGAGGGTCGGGGCGTCGAGATGGTCGTAGTGGTTGTGGCTGATGACGACCGCGTCGACGGGCGGCAGGTCCTCCCAGCGGACCCCGACGGGCGTGAGCCTGGCCGGGGTGCCGAAGATACGGCGGGACCAGACGGGGTCGGTGAGGACGGTGAGCCCGCCGATGCTCACCACCCAACTGGCGTGCCCCGCCCAGGTGACGGCGAGGGTGGACGCGTCCACCGAGGGCAACGGCCCTGGCGCGAAGGGCAGTTGTGGTACGTCACGGAGGCCGTCGGCGCCGGGGCGTACGGCCCCCTCCCTGGCCAGCCGGGCCATGGCGCGGACGCCGGGCAGCGGGGCGGTCAGCCGGTCGGCGAAGGACCGGGGCCAGTGGCGGAGTTCACCGAGGGGCCGCAGGCCGTCTCTCGGGCGGGTGCCGGCCGGCGCGGGGGTGGCGGGGTGCGTCTGATGGGGCTCATGGGGCTGATGGGTTGTGCCGACGGACGGGTGGGTCGTACCGGTGGGCGGGTCGGCCGTGTCGGCTTGCTCCGCCTGTTCCACCTGTTCCACCTGTTCCACCTGTTCCACCTGCTCTGCCTGCTCCGCCCGTTTCACTCGTTCCGTCTGTTCCGTCTGTTCCGTCTGTTCCGTCATCGAGGTTCCGTTCCACTCGGTTCGTCGAATCGGCGCAGGGCGTCGAAGGCGGAGGCGAAATCGCTGAGCGCTCGCGCGACATGAGGCAATTCCAGCGGTGCCGCTGAGGCAAGTGACTCCAGGCGCTCCCCCGGCGTCGACCCGAGCAGCGGTCCGGTCGACAGCCGTACGCGCAACTCGTCCAGTTCGTCGCCGAACCGGTGGCCGCCGGGCGCCGGCGCGCCCAGGCGTTCGCTCAGATGGTTCTCCAGCTCCATGGAATCGGTGACCCCCGTTCCGGCCAACCGCGCGCGCAACGGCCCGAGATCGGCGTAGAGATGGCGGCCCGCCTGCGGAGGCGGCGCGACGGCGCCCGAGGCGAGTACCGCGCGGTGCGCTGCGGCGGCCACGCGCGCGTGCAGCGCGGCCGCCGCCCGCACCCTGTCCGTGACGGGCGCCGGTTCGTCCAGCGCGAGGGCGGCGGCCGCCGCGACGGGGCCCGCGACCATGGCGCCGAGCGCGGTGAGGATGTCGAGGGTGCGTGCCCGCAGGGCGGCCCCGGCCCCGGTCGCGGGGTAGCGGGCGACGGCCGCCGGCCAGGCGGTGGGCAGGAGCGCGCCCGCCAGGTCCGAGACCACGACGACCTCGTCGGGCCACATCCTGGCCGGGCTGAGCAGCGGTGTCTCGTGCGGCCGGTGCAGGGTGTCGCGCCAGGTCTCGTCGCTGATGATGCGCAGTCCTTCGCCGATCGCGGCCTCGCAGGCCTCCCGGACCAGTTCGGGCGGGGCGACGGTCGCGGTGGGGTCGTCGGCGAGGGAGAGCAGCAGCACCCGGGGCGTACCCCCCTCGGCCCGTACCCGGCGGACCGTCTCCAGCAGGGCGAACGGATCGGGCACTCCGCCCGCGTCCACCGGGGCCGGCACATGGTAGGCGGGCCGGCCCCGGAGCTGTACCTGCGGCGTCCACCAGGCGGGGCAGGGCCGTGGCATCAGGACGTCACCGTCGTACGCGGCGAGCAGCGCGAACAGCAGCGGCTGCGGGCCGGGAGCGGCAGCCACCTCCTCTGGGCCGCTGTCCAGCCCCCGCCGCCCCCAGTAGCCACAGGCCGCCTCCCGCAGGACGGCGCCGCCACCGGGCGGCTCGGGTGAGGGGTGTCCGGCGGCAGCGGCGCAGGCCTCGGCCAGTTCGGGCAGTACGGGCAGCCCCACCTCGGGCACGGACGGGCCGAACCGGACGGGGCCCCAGCCTTCCGGAACCGTCCGCCGCATACCGTCACCTCCCGCAGTCACCCGGCGCGGCCACGCAACGCGGCCGTGGAGCGCGGTCATGGAACGCGGTCATGGAACGCGGTCGCGGAGCGCGGCCACGCGTCAGGTCCACCGGCCGGGAGCCGGCCCCCCTCCGGGAAGCGCGGCTCCTGAGCCGTTCATGGCAGCTCCTGAGCCCTTTATACGGAGGTTTGCCACACCCTGCCCTCCGGGATCCGCACCCCGGGGGATCCTGGATCCGCCCCGGTTGCGCCCGCTCGTACAGCCGCTTCCGCGCCCCCGCCCCGCCGCGTCCGGAACACGGGGGTGCGTTCCGGGTGCCGTACGGCACTGCTTGGGTACCCCGCTCGCGGGGTACCCGCGTTCCATGCCAGACAACTCAGCCAGTCCTACGGCCCACCTGCCGGCACCGCCGGGGACCCGCCCCCGGATCAAGGCCCTGCTCGACTCCTGGGACGAGCGGGCCTTCCGCTCCGTCGCCACCCGGCACTGGCCGGGCGCGGGCCCTGTACTGCCCCGGCTGAGCCGTAGCGCCAATCACGGGCTGCTCTGGTTCGGCGCCGCCGCCGGTATCGCCGCGCTGGGCCACGGCACCCGTTCTCGCCGGGCCGCCCTGCGGGGCGTGGCGTCGCTGGGGCTCGCCTCGGCCGCCATCAACGTGATCGGCAAGCGGGCGGTACGCCGGCCGCGTCCCCTGCTCGACGCCGTACCGGTGATACGGCAGCTGAAGCGCCAGCCGTTCACCACGTCCTTCCCGTCCGGGCACGCGGCCTCGGCCGCCGCTTTCGCGACGGGGGTCGCCCTGGAGTCGAAGGGCTGGGGCGCCGTCGTGGCGCCGCTGGCCGCTTCCGTGGCCCTCTCCCGGGTCTACACGGGGGTGCACTATCCGAGCGATGTGCTGGTCGGCGCGGCGCTGGGGGTGGGGGCGGCCTACGCGGTACGCGGGCTGGTGCCGACCCGTTCGCAGATGCCCTCGCCCGGACGGCCGTACGCACAGGCCCCGGCGCTGCCCGGCGGCCGGGGGCTGGTCGTCGTGGCCAACCGGGCGTCCGGGTCCTCCGACGACGCCACGCTCGTGCGCGACGCACTGCCGTTCGCGGAGATCGTGGAGTGCGAACCGGCAGAGGTCGAGACCGAGCTGGAGAAGGCGGCGGGCCGCTGCCAGGCCCTCGGCATCCTGGGCGGCGACGGAACGATCAACCGGGCAGCGACCATCGCCGTGCAGCACGGCCTGCCGCTGGCCGTCTTCCCCGGTGGCACGTTCAATCACTTCGCGTACGACCTGGGGATCGAGCACGTCCAGGACACCTGCCGGGCGCTGACGGCGGGGGATGCCATACGGGTCGACCTGGGGCGCTTCACCCCCGGGCCGGACGGGACGGCCCCGGGCCACTTCCTCAACACGTTCAGCCTGGGCGTCTATCCGGAGCTGGTACGGGTGCGTGAGCACTGGGCGCCACGGATCGGCGGCTGGCCCGCCGGAGTCCTCGCCGCGCTGAAGGTGCTGCGCGGGGAGCACCAGCTGGACGCCGAGTTCGAGGGCCGGCGGCGGTCGCTGTGGCTGCTGTTCGCGGGGAACTGCATCTACCAGCAGATGGGCCCCACACCCGGCCACCGGCACGACCTGGCCGACGGCCTGCTGGACGTACGGATCGTGCACGGCGGCCGCACCCCGGGGCTGCGCCTGCTCGCCGCCGCGCTCGCCGGGCCGCTGAGCCGTTCACCGGTGCACGCGGCGGAACGGATGCGCAGGGTGCGGATCTCGGGCATCGAGCCGGGTACGCCACTGGCATACGACGGTGAAGTCGCCCAGGCGCCCGAGGAGTTGACGCTGGACAAGGCGATCGAGGCGCTGACGGTCTACCGGCCGCAGGCGCTGCTGTAGCGAGCGCACCGCACTCCCGGCAGAACAAGGAGAAGGTTAGGCTTACCTAATTCAAGCGAAGGAGTCCTTTTGAGTACTGAACCAAGCCTGGAATCGCCCGAGTTCGACCATCTGCTGCACTGCGTACCGGATGTCGAGACCGCCGCCCGCGCGTACAGCGAGACGGGCCTGCCCGCCCACGCCAACCCCGAGCATCTGGGGTACCGCAACGGCGCCTGGCGGCTCGACACCCGCTATGTCGAACTGTCGAGCGTCGTCGACCGGCCCGCCTTCCTCACGTCTCCGTACGGCAGGGCCATGAGGGGCTGGCAGCCTCGCTACGACGAACTCGTCGCACGTGGCGGCGGCGCACTCAACTTCTGCGTCCACGTCCAGGACGTCGGCGCCACCACCCGGCGACTGCGCGGACAGGGCCACGACGTGGAGTTGCTGACCTTCGCCCGGGAGGGATCACCCGTCTCGTTCCGCGAGGCGATCCTGAAGGGGGCGCCGCCGTGGGCGCCGTTCTTCATCACCTACACGCCCGACCGCCAGACGATCCTGACGAAGTACAGCGCGGGCCGGGTGAATCGGGGAGCCCACGACCTGGCCGGTTTCGAGATAGAGACCCCCGATCCACTCGGCTCGGCCGCCTGGCTGGGCAAGCTGCTCGGCATACCGCTCGCCGAGTCGTCCCCCTCGGTGGTGCCGCTGCCGCTCGGCCAGGTGCGTTTCACCGCCGGGCCCGCCGACGCGATCACCGCCCTGCTGCTCTCCGAGGGCAGCCCGCCCACCGCGACGATCTCCGGACTCGCCGTACGGCCGGAGGAGACCGGCGCCACGGGGTAGCCGGAGGCCGACGCCGTGGGCCCGTCGGTGCCGCTGTTGCTCCACATGACAAGACGCGGGTCTCATCATTCGACATGGCGGCGTACCGTGGCCGGACCACTTCACGAGAGGGAGTCCGGCCATGCCGAAGGAGAACGCCGTCTACACCCACGGGCACCACGAGTCGGTACTGCGCTCGCACCGCTGGCGTACCGCCGCCAACTCGGCGGCGTATCTCCTCCCCGAACTGCGGGCGGGCCAGGACCTGTTGGATGTGGGCTGCGGCCCCGGAACCATCACCGCCGACCTGGCCGCGCTCGTCGCACCGGGGACGGTGACGGCGGTCGACGCCGCCGCGAACGTCCTGGACCGGGCGCGGGAGGCGGCGGCCGCGGCAGGCGTGGACAATGTCCGCTTCGCGGTCGCCGATGTCCACGCACTGGACTTCCCGGACGATTCCTTCGACATCGTCCACGCCCATCAGGTCCTCCAGCACGTGGGCGATCCGGTACGCGCCCTGCACGAGATGCGCCGGGTGTGCCGGCCCGGCGGCGTCGTCGCGGTGCGCGACGCGGACTACGGGGCCTTCACCTGGTTTCCGTCCGTACCGGTGCTGGACGACTGGCTGGAGCTGTACCGCCGGGTGGCCCGCGCCAACGGCGGCGAACCGGACGCCGGACGACGGCTGCTCTCCTGGGCACGCCAGGCCGGCTTCACGGACATCACCGCGACCGCCGCGGCCTGGTGCTTCGCCACCCCCGACGAGATCGCCTGGTGGAGCGGGCTCTGGGCGGACCGCACCATCGCGTCGAGCTACGCGGAGACGGCGACCGGCGGCGGCCATACGACACCGGAGCAGCTGGCCGGGATCGCCGAGGCATGGCGGGAGTGGGGCGCCGCCGAGGACGCCTGGTTCATGACCCCGCACGGGGAGATCCTCTGCCGCGTGTGAGCGTTCGTCGCGTATGAGCGTTCGGGGGCGGAAGTATGCGATGCATCATGCGACTTGGCTCTGATCTGCCAAATCGCCCTTTCATCTACGCGGTGTACAGGTGATACAGCATTCGGGAACCACCCTGTCCGTAAAGAGAAGGACCGCTGTGGGCGAACACCGTGACCCGGATCCGGATCCGGGTCACGGTCAGGGTCAGGGAACACCGCCGCCCGGGAACGCCGACGGGCAGGTGCCCAAGCCTCCGCCGCCCGGCGGTACGCGCAGGAAGCAGGTCGTGGTGGACATGCTCGACTCACTGATGGCCGAGCCCGGCCATCAGGTGCTTGAACTGGGCACCGGGGCCGGCTGGAACGCCGCCCTGCTGGCAGCGCGCGTCGGCCCCGGACGAGTCACCAGCGTGGAAGTGGACCCCCGGCTCGCGGCAGAGTCCCGTAACCGCCTCGGCTCAGTGGGCGCCGGGGTGAACGTCGTCGTCGGCGACGGCGCCCCATCGAGCCATGCGGGCATTTCGCCGCGCCGCGATTTCGTGTCGCGGCTCCGCCAACTAATGTGATGCGTATGGAAATCCTGGGAACCACGTTGCGCATCTGCGTCGATGACCTGGAGACCTCGGTGGTGTTCTACGAACGCCTCACCGGTAGCTCCGCGCTCCGCTTCGAGCGCGGCGGGGTCTCGGTCGCCGCCGTCGGCTGCTTCCTTCTGATGAGCGGCCCCGCGTCGGAGATAGACGTCCTGCGCAAGGTGACGGCGACCATCGCCGTCAAGGACGTCGACGAGGCGCTCGCCGCCCTCACCGAGGTCGGCGCCCAGGTCCTCGCGGGCCCGGTGCCGACGCCGGTGGGCCGCAATCTGATCGCCGTACACCCCGATGGCTCGATCTTCGAGTACGTCGACCGCAAGGCGGTCCAGGAACCACAGCCGTAGGGCCTGTCCCCGCCCGAGGCCGCCGGCTCAGCGGCCTCGGGCCCACAACTCGGCGGTGACCGCCCAGCGTTCGTGCTCCCGCCAGGCGCCGTCGACAAACAGGACGTCCGGCGAGCAGCCCTCCCGCCGGAAGCCGGCGCGCCGTACCAGCGCGAGGGAAGGGGCGTTGTCCGGCTGGATGTCGGCCTCCGGACGGGGGCCACCGCCGCACGCGCGCACTCAGGTCCGCGCGGGTCCGCCGCCCTCGGCTGCCGTCGGCGAGGCTGCCCAGTCGATGTGGTGGCCGTACGTCTGCCGCATCTGCTCGCCGTTCGCCAGCCGGGGCAGCAGCAGCGGCATCAGGAGGTCGCGCAGGATCCGGCCGGCCGGCCCCGCGGCCTTGTTGTTGTTGGCCCGCGCGGCCTGCTTCACGATCCGTTCGACACGAGGGCGGCGCAGCGCCTCGTACGCGGCGAAGGCGCCCTCGATCGTGGGCAGATCGCGCAGCGCCTTGGCCAGTTCCACGGCGTCCTCGATGGACAGCGAGGCGCCCTGTCCCGATGTCGGCGAGGGGGCGTGGGCGGCGTCGCCGATGACGACCATCCGGCCGCGGCGCCAGGCCGGGACGCCCAGCATGGCGTGCATCGGGCCGGCCGGGGTGATCTCCTGGCTCGCGCGGATCAACTCGGCGGCAGGGCCCGCGTCTTCGGCGAAGAGTTCGGTGAGCCGGTGTCGCCACTCCTCGGGACCGATGCCTTCGACCTCACCGCGGGCGGGCTCGTCCCGGCGCGGCACGTTGGCGAACCACCAGACCTCGCCGTCGGGCGCGAGCACATGGCCGAAGAAGGCGCGTCTGCCGAACACCATCTGGTAGCTGCCCGGTTCCGTGTCCACCGGCACCCCGCGGGTGTAGCCGCCGAGACCGATGAGGCCGGAGTACGCGGGGGCAGGGGCCTCGGGATCGATGAGCGTGCGGACCGTCGAGTGCAGTCCGTCGCAGCCGATGAGCAGATCGCCGTACTCCTCGCTGCCGTCGGCGAAGACCGCGCGCACACCGTCCCCGGTGTCCTGCGCGTCGACCAGGCGCTTGCCGTGCTCGATACGGATACCGCGGCGCAGCGCCTCGTCGCGCACGGCGCCGTACAGGTCGGCGCGCTTGAGCGTCCGGCTGGCGATGTCCCCGTCCGGCCGGCTGGTGCGCACCTGCCCCAGCGCCTTGCCGGTGGTGGAGACCATGTCGATCGCCTTGGTCGGGAAGCCCGCGGCGACGGCCGGGGCGTCGGCACCTATGACGCGCAGGGCGTCGATGCCGTTCGAGCCCAGCGTCAGAAAGACGCCGACGCCATCGGCGCCACCCGCGTGAGCCTCGTGGACGACCGCGTCGATGCCGGCCTGCCGCAGCGCCATGGCGGCGACGGGCCCGGCTATGCCGCCACCGATGATCAGTGCCTTCACTTGAGTCACCTTTCCACACCATCGATCACGCTTAGTTATTTAGATGAAACTAACTAAACAATACGGCTACGATGCCGCTGTGACAAATCGCGAGGAAGCCGCACTCCCGGCCGGCCGGGAAGAACTGGTGGCCGAGGTCCTGCTCGCCGGGCGCGAGCTCTCCACCGCCGCGGTGCTCTTCCACTCGGCGCTCGCCGCGCGCCAGGGCCTGAGCGCCACCGACACCAAGGCCCTGGACCTGGTCGCCCGGCTCGGCCCGCTGACGGCAGGCGATCTCGCCCGCCATCTGGCCCTCAAACCCGCCTCCGTGACCGCCCTCATCGGCCGCCTGGAGGACAAGGACGCCCTGCGCAAGGCCCCGCACCCCGAGGACGGCCGCAAGGTGGTGCTGCACTTCAACCAGGAGTTCGCGGCCCGCAACATGCACTACTTCACCGAACTCGTCGGTTCGGTGCGAGAGTTGTGCGAGCGCTACACGGACGAAGAGCTGGCGGCGATCGCGTCCTTCACCAAAGAGGCGGCACGCCGACAGGCGGAAGCGACGCAGAGGCTGATCTGATCCGGGAGACGGCGCACGCGGGTCACGTCAGCGCCGGCACATCCAGGGTGAGCGTGGCGCTCTTGGCGTCCAGTACCGCGGGCACGCCCAACGGCATCGTCAGCGTCGTCGCCCCGTGCCCGAACCCGAACTCCTCGACGACCGGTACACCCAGTCCGCCGAGCCGGTCGAGCAGCGTCGCCCGTACATCCTCGTACGGACCGCAGCGCTCCCAGGAGCCGAGGACGATCCCGGCGACGGCGTCCAGCCAGCCGGAGCGCAGCAGTTGGGTGAGGATACGGTCCAGCCGGTAGGGCTCCTCGCCGACGTCCTCGATCAGCAGCAGCCCTCCGGCCGCCGAGGGGCGTACATGCGGTGTGCCGAGGTCGGCGGCGAGCAGGCTGACGCAGCCGCCGAGCGTGACGCCCGTAGCCCGGCCGGGTAGCAGCGGCCGGGCCGTGGCCGACCCCAGGGTCCGTACCGACTCCGGCTCGAAGAGCGTGGCGCGCAGCGACTCCTGTGTGGCGGCGTCCTTGAGGAAGGTCATGGTGGCGATCATCGGGCCGTGCAGGGTGGCCAGGCCCATCCGTACGGCGAACGCCTCGTGCAGCGCGGTGATGTCGCTGTACCCGACGAAGACCTTGGGCCCGGCGGCCCGCATCGCGGTCCAGTCGAGCAGCCCGGCCATGCGCTGGACTCCGTACCCGCCACGGGCACAGAGCACCGCGGAGACGGACGGGTCGCACCACGCCTCCTGGAGGTCCCGGGCGCGGTCCTCGTCCGTCCCCGCGAGGTGGCCCAGCCGGGGGTGGATGTCCAGGACGTGCGGGGCGACGACGGGATCGAGGTCCCAGCCGCGCAGGATGTCGAGCCCCGACGCCAGCCGGTCGGCGGCCACCGGGCCGCTGGGCGCCACCACGGCGACCTTGGCACCCGGCCGCAGACGCGCGGGCCGGATCAGGGGCGTGACCATCACGGCGGGAGGCGTGAGGGGCAGGGGCATGGAGGCCGCGGTCGGGGGCGTCACGGTCACGTGGTGAACTCCAGCCTCGGGACGTCCTTACGGTCGATGCCGAAGGTCTGTACGTACAGGGACAGTTCGGCCTCCAGCGCACGGATCATGGTGTCCGCCCTGCGGAAGCCATGCCCCTCCCCCTCGAAGGAGATGTACGCGTGCGGGATACCGCGCCCGGCCATCCGGTCCAGGAACCGCTCGCACTGCGCGGGCGGGCAGATCACGTCGTCCAGGCCCTGGAGCAGAAGGAACGGCGTGGTGATCCGGTCGACATGGTGCAGCGGCGAACGGTCGTGGTAGCGCTCGGGGACCTCGGCCAGCGGTCCGATCAGCGACTGGAGGTACTGGGACTCGAAGTCGTGGGTCTCGTCGGTGGCCCAGCCCAGCAGATCGAGGATCGGATAGCTGATCGTGCCGCAGGCGTAGACGTCGGTGGTGGTGAGGGAGGCCGCCGCCGTCCAGCCGCCCGCGCTGCCGCCCCGCACGGCGAGCCGGGCCCGGTCGGCGGTGCCTTCGGCGGCCAGGGCCTGTGCGACGGCCGCGCAGTCCTCGACGTCCACCACGCCCCACTGCTCGCGCAGCCGGTTGCGGTAGGCACGGCCGTAACCGGTGGAGCCGCCGTAGTTGACCTCGGCGACACCGATGCCGCGCGTGGTGAAGTAGGCGATCTCCAGATCGAGGACGAGCGGGGCGTGACCGGTGGGACCGCCGTGGGCCCACACCACGTAGGGCGGCAGTTCGTCGTCGGGCGCGCGGTGGCCGGGGTGGTGCGGCGGATAGATGTGGGCGTGGATCTCGCGGCCGTCCGGGCCGGTGAAGGTACGGATCCGGGGCTCGGGGTAGTACGCGGGGTCCACCGGGTCGTGGTGCGCGGAGCCGATCACGCGGGCATGCCCGGTCGCGCTGTCCAGCTCCACGATCTCGTACGCGCTGCGCGGACCGGCCGCGACGCCGATCACCCGGGTGTCCCGCACGGCGAGTGTGGCCGCCCATTCCGTCCAGGGCCCGGCCGCGTCCGCCAGTTCGCCGGTCTCCGGGTCGAGGATGCCGAGCGCGGTGGTGCCCTTGCCGTGGATGACGGCGATCAGCCCGTTCTCCAGCGGGTGGAACCACTGGAGGCCGATCTTCCAGAGGGGACCGCCGAACTCCTCGTCGCGCCCGGGGCAGAGGGCGGTGCTCGCGATGGCGCCGGGCGACCGATCCGCGCCGTCCGCGAGCAGGGCGTCGGGACGGATGCGCCGCAGTTCCCACCAGTCGCCGAGGTCGGAGACGAAGAGCAGCGAGCCGTCCGGTGCCCACTCGACCTGGGCGATCGATTCGTCCGTGCCCCCGACGACGGGGACGGCCCCGGTGAACGGGCCGCTCTTCGTCACCTCACCGAGCATCACCACCGTGCCGTCCCACGGCATCCGCGGGTGGTCCCAGGCGATCCACGCGGCGTGGCGCCCGTCCGGGGAGAGCCGGGGCCCGGTGACGAAACGGTGCCGGTCGTCGGACAGCTCCCGTACCGCTGTCCGGTCCTCGGCGGCCGAGCCGTCGAGGGGGACGGCGGCGACCACCCGGCGTACGTCGGTGGGCGCCTCGCCGGTGAACTCCTCCAGCACGCACCATACTTCGCCCCGGTCCAGGTGGATCCGGGGGTCGGCCCAGCGCAGTCCGCCGCCGGTCGCGGAGACGGGCGTCAGGGGCCTGGGGCCGTCCGTGCCGTCCGGCTCGTACACGTACAGACGCTGGTCGGGGAAGTGGACGAAGACGACGAGCGGGCCGCTGCCGGGGCGCGCGGCGCCCGCCCAGGGCACGCCGCCGTACTCGATCACCCGGCTGCGGACGTTCCACGGGGCCGGCAGAACCGATTCCTCGTGACCGTCGGCCCGCTGCCGTACGAGTGCCCGCCGGCCCGCCTCGGCGGGGCGCGGTTCCGTCCACCACACCTCGTCGCCGACCGTCCCCACGTACTCGGGGCGGCCGTCGTGCGAAGCGGCCAGCGTGGCGTCGATCGGTGACGGCCACGTTCCGTAGCCCCCCATGGACAGCATCGTGCTCCTCAGCGAACTGTGCGAACTGTGCGAACCAGGCAACAAATCAGGCGGACTAGGCGGACTTCAGGTAGTGGTCGAGAACGCGGACGCCGAAGTGCAGCGCCGAGACGGGCACCCGCTCGTCGACACCGTGGAACAGCGCCTGGTAGTCGAAGCCGGGGGGCAGCTTGAGCGGCGAGAAGCCGTAGCCGGTGATGCCCAGCCGGGAGAACTGCTTGGCGTCCGTGCCGCCCGACATGCAGTACGGCACGACATGCCCGGCCGGGTCGAAGCGCTCGACGGCGGCGCGCAGTCCGGCGAAGGTCGGCGAGTCGACCGGCGCCTGGAGCGCGACCTCACGGTGGTGGAACTCCCACTCCACGTCCGGCCCTGTCAGCAGGTCCAGGGTGGTACGGAACTCCTCCTCGCCACCGGGCACCATCCGCCCGTCGACATAGGCGGTGGCCTGGCCCGGAATCACATTGACCTTGTACCCGGCCTCCAGGACGGTCGGATTGGCGCTGTTGCGCACGGTCGGCTCGACGAGCGCGGCGGCCGGGCCGAGCTTGCCCAGCAGGCCGTCCGTGTCGAAGTCGTCGGCGTGGACGTCCGTGTCGATGCCGTACAGCGCGGCGAGTTCGGCGAGGGCGGCCCGTACGGTCGGGGTGAGCCTGACCGGCCACCGGTGGTCGCCGATCCTGGTGATGGCGGCGGCGAGCCGGCTCACCGCGTTGGCGCGGTTCACCTTGGAACCGTGACCTGCCCGGCCGTGGGCGGTGAGCTTCAGCCAGCCCGTGCCGCGTTCACCGGCGGCGATCGGGTAGAGGGCCATTCCGGGGCCGGCGTGGAAGGTGTAGGCGCCGGACTCGCTGATGCCCTCCGTACAGCCCTCGAAGAGTTCCGGGTGCTGGTCGGCGAGGAAACCGGAGCCGTCGACGGCGCTGGCCTCCTCGTCGGCGGTGTAGGCGATCACGATGTCGCGGCGCGGCCGGGTGCCCGACCTGGCCCAGGACCGGACGACGGACAGCAGCATCGCGTCCATGTTCTTCATGTCGATCGCGCCGCGGCCCCACACGACGCCGTCCCTGATCTCCCCGGAGAAGGGGTGCACGCTCCAGTCGGCGGGCTCGGCCGGTACGACGTCGAGATGGCCGTGGACGAGAAGCGCCTCGGCGGCCGGATCCGTGCCTTCGATCCTGGCCACGACGTTGGTGCGGCCGGGGGTCCGTTCCAGGAGGGTCGGCTCGACCCCGGCGTCCGCGAGACGCTCGGCGACATATTCGGCCGCCGGACGCTCCCGGCAGTCCCCGCTCCCCCGGTTGGTGGTGTCGATACGGATCAGCTCGGAGGTGAACGTGATCACCTCGTCGAGCGCCGCCCGGTCGAGAGAATCATGTGTGTCGGTGGAACTCATATCAGCCATACTGCTCCTCCACCGCGGCCGAAACGATCGTGGTGACCGCCTTGAAGGTACGAATGGCCTCATACATCGTCCCGCTGGTGTATGTGACACGCCGCTCACCGCTCACCGCCACGCCCGGCACGACGGTGGCGACCTCGGAGAGATGCGCGGCGTCGAACTCCATCTCCATGGTGAACGGTCCGCCACCGGCCGGTTCGTACCGGCCGGCCAGCGCGGTGGCCTCCTTCGCGGCGGCGCGGATGTCGGCGGCGGTACGGGCCGGGGTACGGCAGACCGCCGCGTACCGCGAGACATGGTCCTTGACCGCGACCCTGCGGGCGTCCGGGGCGTAGCCGTCCGCGTCCACGCAGGTCAGGTCGTCGCCGGTGACGAGGACCACGGGGACGCCGTACTCGGCGACCACATGCGCGTTCAGCAGGCCCTCGCTGGCCCGGGTGCCGTTCAGCCAGACGCCGGTGAGGGAGTTGGCGAGATACGTGTGCGCCAGCACGCCCTCCGTACCGGCTCCGGTGTGGTAGCCGACGAAGGCGATGCCGTCGACGTCACCGTGCTGAACGCCCTCGACCATGGACAGCGTCTTGTGCCGGCCCGTGATCATCTCGGCCCGCTCGTCGAGCTGCTCCAGCAGCAGGTTGCGCATCGACCAGTGCGCCTCGTTGATGAGCACCTCGTCGGCGCCGCCGTCGAAGAAGCCGAGCACGGCGGCGTTGACGTCGGAGGTGAACAGCGAGCGGCAGCGCTCCCACTGGGGCTTGCCCGGCAGGACATCGGCCGGCCAGGTCACACCGGTGGCGCCTTCCATGTCGGCGCTGATGAGGATCTTCACAGGTCGCTCCGTTCTCCGCGAGCGGGACCGCCGAAGTGGCCACCTGGCGTCGGCCCTCACGTGCCCGGCGCCGGACTGCGGCACCGGGCCCGCCGGACCCGGTCGGCCCCTACCCTATCCAGCACCGCCGACCGCGCATCCCGGAGTCCGTGCGCGCGTCAGGCGCGGACGCGGACCCGCTCGGGGTCGTAGACGGGCGTGGTCCTGACGGTGGCGGCCACCCTGGCGCCCGTGGTGGTGACGGCCGTCAGCGCGGAATCGGCCTTGGCCGCGTCGAGGTCGATCCGCGCCAGGCCCAGAGTGGCGCCCCCGAGGTGGGGGGAGGGCACGGTCATGTTCAGCCGGCCGATGTCCCGCCCGCCCAGCTCCAGCCGCGCCCCCTCGGCGGCCTCCGGCCCGGCGTCCACGACGACGCTGACCAGCCGGTCCCGAACGGTCCCCTTCTTGGCCAGCAGCGCGTCCCGCCCCTGGAAGGACGCCTTGCCGAGGTCGACCGTCCAGCCCATCCGGCATTCGAACGGGGTGACGGTCCGGTCGTAGTCCAGCTCCGCCATGATCATGCCCGCCTCAATACGGCACATCATCAGCGCGGCCATCCCGAAGGCACGCATCCCGAAGTCGGCGCCCGCCTCGAAGACCGCGTCCCACAGCGCGGGGGCGTGCTCGCGGTCCACCTCGACCTCGTAACCGAGCTCGGCGGTGAACCCGACGCGGCTCACCCGCGCGGAGATCCCGGCGAGCGGGACGTCCTCGCGCAGCGTGTAGTAGGGGAAGGCCTCCCGCGAGATGTCCTGCTCGGTGAGGCGCTGGAGAATCTCGCGGCTGCGCGGCCCCTGGAGACTGAGCACGGCCACGTCCTCGCGCCGCTCGGTGAGCGTGGTACGGGCGGGGAGGCGGGCGGCCAACTGCTCCCGCAGGGCCGGGTTTCCGCCCGTGATCACGACATGGCCGGGGCCGAGGACGACGACGGTGACATCGTCCAGCATCGCGCCCTCGGCGGTGACGACGACTCCGTACATCAGCCGGCCGGGAGGCAGGGCGCTCAGGTCGCGGGAGAAGAGAGCGTCCACCACGGCGACCGCGTCGGGACCCTCCACATGCCACTTGTAGAGCACCGAGTAGTCGCTCGCGCCGGCGGTGGTCCTGATGGCCTCGTACTCCTGGGCCGCTCCGTCCAGTTCCACGGGTACGGCGCAGCCGAAGGCATCGGCCCACTGCTCGACGCGGTCCTCGAAACGGGAGGAGAACGGGGTGGCGAGCAGTCCTTCGGGGGACGTCATGGAAGCTCCGAATCGATGAGGGGGGGGTGGTCCGGCGGTCGACCGACCGCGGGAAGCCGCGGCCGGTCGGGGGGGGGAAGAGTCCTGGGACCGAGGGGGCGCGGCGGACCGGCGGGCCGCGCGAAGGGCCGCCCGCCGGGAGCGTTCACCGGCGTGAGGTGTGTGGCTCCGGCGGTCGCGACTGCGAGAATCCATCCATCCTGATCAATTGTCAATGGCCGTCCGCGCGGTCGGCAAAGAGTCCGCGGCACATCTCAACAGCCGTGGCGAAGTCTTCCGTGCCGAAATGCCCGACGGTCACGCAATCACGTTTGCTTTCCTCCGAATCGCCCCACCTGCCGCACTCAAATCCGCCCCGGCACCCGCACATTCGGGTTCCTCTCCGGATCACCGCTGAGGTAGTCTCCTCGGACATCTACTTCCGATGACATCCGCATCCGATCAACAGCCATTCGGAGGCCGACAGATATGATCGCGGCAGATCTGGTGGGAGTGTGGACACTCACCTCTTTCTACGAACTCGACGAGGCCGGAGTCCAGCTCGAAGGACCGTTGGGCCAGAATCCCAGCGGGATGCTCATCTACACCGAGGACGGCCATATATCGGTGAACGTCATGCGGACTTCGGGAACAGCGCCGACGCCCGAGTCCCGTGACTACATGGGGTACGCGGGGACCTGGCGTCTGAAGGGGGACCAGACCGTACACACCATCCAGGTCTCCCCCACCTTCGAGTGGATCGGCTCCGAGCAGATCCGCGATGCCGAACTCCACTCGGACCGGCTGACCCTGCGGGGCACCTCCACCGTCCAGGGACAGCCCCGGACGGGTGTCCTCAACTGGCACAGGGCGCCGTCGGAGGCGACGGGCTGAGACCGCCCGACGCCCCGCTCCGCAGAGCGACCACCCAGGCCGGCCGGCAGGCGAGCCTGGGTTCTCTGCTGTTCGGACGGCCTTCGACAGCACACGGTGATTACCTCGAAGGTAATTGTGACGGTCCATCGGGTCCGCCTACGGTGCGTCGGGGGCCGGCGGTTCCGGCACCGGAGCGGGCCCCTCCCGCATCCAGGCAACTCCCTTGACGTACGAGAGGAAGACGACAGTGGCTTCGACGCAGTATTCCGGGTCGGCCGCATCCGCGGGGGCGTCCGCGTCCGACGGTCTGGCCCGCCTGGCTCTCAAGGTGGACTCGCTGGTCACCGGCCTCAACGGCATCGCCTATCTGGCGCTCGCCACCATCCTCGACTCCTTCTTCGGCTTCGCCACCGCGGTCCAGTACCCGGTCGGAGCGTTCCTCGTCCTGTACGCGCTGGGTGTGCTGGCCGTCGGCACCCGGCAGGAGATCAACCGCATGGGGCTGACGGCGGTCATCGCCGCCAACGGGCTCTGGTTCGTGCTCAGTCTGGTGGTAGCGGCCTCCGGCGTCCTGGACCCGACCGGTATCGGCACGGTCTGGATCGTCCTTCAGGCCCTGGTGGTGGGCGGCTTCGCCGCGCTCCAGTACGCCGGCCTCAAGCGGCTGTGACCAGGGCCCGTCCCTGGATCAGGCACTCGGCCGGAGCGTCCCCGCGGGCGCCCCGGCCGACGGCGCCAGGCGCGTCCCCGGCCGCGTCAGCGCCACGTCATCGATAGGTCAGATCCGTCTGGCATTGTTGTTCTTGTTCGGCAGCGGGAAACCGCACCGAACAAATGGAGAGGTGCCCGGAGTGGCCGATCGGGGACCGGAACTCACGTTCCGGTCGGGTCTTATGGCCTTCGCAGGTTCGAATCCTGCCCTCTCCGCCAGACAATGAGCCATCTCGTCTCATGAGAGTGTGCGCGATGACGACTTCCACTATTGATCTCGAATCGGTCCGGCACGCGATATCGACCTACGGGGACAATCCCAGCGGATTCCTCGCTCTCAGCAGCGGGAATTCCTACTTCTCGGTCGCGGACGCACCCGGCGTGATCATCTATCGTACGTCCGGGCCCTACCTGATTCAGTTCGGCGGCCCCTTCGCCCCTGCGGACGCCGCACCAGAACTGCTCAAGGAATTCCTTGGGTTCGCGGCCTCGCAGAATCGCACCGTGGTGTCGATTCAGGTCCAGCGTTCCGAGACCGATCTTTACAGCGAGCACGGCTTCACGGTGAATCAGGTGGGTGGCTCGTACGCGATCGACCTCGCGCGGTTCACTCTGCGCGGCACCAAATTCATGCAGCTGCGCAACAAGACGGCCCGTGCGGCCCGCGCCGGACTCACCGTGGTCGAAGCCGGTCTGGACGAGTGGTCCGACGCGGTCGGTGCCGTGGACACGGCATGGCTGGCCGGCAAGGGAGACCACGTCAAGCCGCTGGAGTTCCTCGTCGGCGAGTGCGGCGGCGCGGTGCAGGCCCATCGCAGGCTGTTCATCGGCCTGCTCGACGGAAAGGCGGCCGGGTACATCTCGTACACCCCCGCCTACGGCAGCCGCCCCGGATGGATGCACGATCTGAGCCGCCGGCAGCCCGATGACGTCCCGGGCATCATGGAAGCGATCAACAAGACCGCGATCGAGACCTTCCAGTCGGAGGGCGCCGAGTGGCTCCACTTCGGCTTCACCCCGTTCACCAGCCTCAGTCCGGACAGGGAAGTCGCCGGCGCGAGCAGGGCGTTCAGCTGGTTCACGCACTGGCTCTGGGAGAACGGGAGCGCGGTGTACCCGGCGCAGAGCCAGCTCGCGTACAAGCTCAAGTGGGCTCCGCACGCGATCCTGCCGGAGTACATCGCCTTCCAGGGGCCCGCCCAACTCGGCGGACTCCTGCATGTGTTCAAGGCGGCGAACGCCATCTGAGGGGAGCCCCTCCGGGCTCCCGCCACCGCCTGTCCGACGCCCGTCCGATCGGAGGACAACCGATGACAGCTCCCGAGCATGTGGCACAGGCCCAGGCGCACCTGTGCGAGGCCTTCTTCGCGATGGCCGGCGCCTCCGAGGACCCCGCTGCCATCGACGCGGCCGACAAAGCGCTGTGGGCGCTGGACGCCGCGCTGGAGGAGTCGGCCGACAGCCCTTCGGCCCTGTCCGGCACATAGGCGCGATCACCACCACCGGGATGCCCTCGTAGCTTCGCTACGAGGGCATTTCGGCATCCGCGAACATACGGGACTTCGGAACACCTCTTCGCTGCGAGCACACCGTGGAGAGAGCGCACCACGCGTCGCGCCACGAAGACCGGTCCGGCGGATCGCCCTCCGCCGGACCGGTCTTCGTAGCCCCGCGGATGGTCAGTCCACGGACGGCAGCATGTCGACCAGAGTGATCCGTCGCGGCACCAGATGCTCGGGCAACCGGTCGGCCAGCCAGTCGCGCAGCGTCGCCTCGTCCAGTTCCTTGCCGGACCCCACACTGGCGATCACCGGCCGCGGGTCGTTCTCGTAGCCCGGACGCACCGCCTGGACGGTGTAGCGTCCGGCGCCCCGCAGCAGATCGACCTCGGTGTCGGCGATCTCGAAGCCGTGCTTCATCAGCAGGGCCCTGACCTCCTCGACGCGGCCCTCGGTCGGGGTACCGACTTCGTCGTGCACCTCCATGACGATCTGGCGCACCAGCGCCCAGTGCCGGTCGTCGAGACCCTTCAGCACGTCCAGTTCGGAGCGCTGGACATCGATCTTCAGCAGATCGACGCATGTCACCCCGGCCTCGTCGATCACCGCGGACAGCCGGCGCAACTGGCAGCGCCGCTCGGACAGATCGAAGTCCTTGTCCACCAGGGACGCCACCCTGGCCAGGTGCTCGTCGCGGCCGTCCGGACCGGTCTCCCGCGCGTTCGCCACGTACTTCTTGACCAGTTCGGTCTCGTTGTCCAGGTCGGCGTAGTCGGACCGGCAGGACATGATGGAGAGATCCGGGTAGAAGTTGAAGGTGACCTGCTGCTCGCGGTCGGACAGTCCGATCTCGAACAGCCGGGTGGAGACACCGTGCCGCTCCACGTTGGTCCGCAGCTGGGTGAAGACATCGGGGACCGGTTCGAAGGCGAACACCTCGGCCGAGGGGCACCGGGCGCCGACGAACAGGCTGAAGATGCCGATGTTCGCGCCGACGTCGAAGACGACCGCGTCCTCACGCAGCACGATCCCGCCCTGGAGGTAGGACTCGGCTATGAAGATCTCGTCGTGCAGGAACTGCAACTCGTCGGGGTTGTTCTTGGCCAGTTCGGCGAACGGGCCGGTGTCGGGGGACAGCATCGGCTTGTCCCAGCCGAGCACGTGGGCCTCCAGTCGGCCCTCCCCGGTGTGCGTGAGCCGCACCCTCGCGACTCCGGGGAATCGCAGGAGCACATCACGGATCTTGCTCATTTCCGCTGGGGAGATGTCCCTGGAGTTATCCGTTGCAACAGGTCGACCAGAATCCGGCATGGTGGCTCCTCGTACAGAGTCTCACAGTTTCTTGGCGGTAGACCGAGTTCATACCATCGCGGCTCGGCGGTCCAGTATCGCTTTCCGGGGCGTCAGTTGCTCATCAGGCCGATATCAGAATTGCTTCCGAGGAAGGCACGCAGAGGCCGCCGATAACGATGTCGAAGCAACCGTCAAAAGGCCAGAGCCGGCAACGAGGACGGCGCGGGGAACGGCTGACGGCCCACCACGGTTCGTTCCACGCTGCCGAGCGAGGGATCTTGGTGAAGTATGGCCAGCATGCACTTCCGCAAGTTCGGCGACGGTTCCATTCCGAAGTCCTCGACCAGCCGGCGGCGGAGGTAGTTGTACGCCTGCACCGCTTCGGCCTGCCGGCCCACCTTGTAGAGGCAAATCATCAAGAGTTCAAACAAACGCTCCCGCCAGGGATGGAGGAACGCCACCTTCTTCAACTCACTGATGACGGAGGAGTATCCGGCGACGGCAATGTTCAGCTGGACCCGGGCCTCGACGGCGGCCAGCCTGTCCTCCTCGAACTGCGCGGCGGCGCTCTCACAGATGAGGCCGCCGGTCACCCCTTGCAACGCGGGCCCCCGCCACAGCTCCAGGGCACGATCGAGCAGGTCACGAGCTGCCGTCTGGTCGGCCCGCGCCATGATCGCGGCCTCGGCGCCGAGCTGCCCGAAGAGGTGGGCGTCGATGTCGCACGGGTCGACATCCATCGCATACCCGTTCGTGTGGGTGACGAGCCGCTGACGGGCGAACTGCTCACCGAACTCGACCGCGAGGGCCTTCCGCACCCGGGCCACGACCGCTTGTAATGCATTGCCGGGCGAGCTGGGCAGCTTATTCCCCCAGACCTCTTCGAAGAACTGCTCCTTGGTGACCACTTTCTGCGGATTGATCAGCATGAGCGCGAGCAGCGTACGCTGACGCGTGCCCTCGAGAGCCTTCACCCTGCCGTCGACGACAGTACCCATGGAACCCAGGATCTGAAACTTCATCTCTCCCCGCTCCTTTAATTACCCTTAAGCCATTTCCATACCTCTCGGCACAAATACTGCCGAGTAGAAACAGAAGTACCTGTCAACCCCCCGCCGGAGCAATCATGAAGCAATTCCCAGACAACCGATCTTGCACTACGCAAGCAGCAACGTCCATTACCCGTTTGGCTATTGACACATCATGATGTATACGCTCAGCGGCATGTGATGACCCATCAGTTTTGCCTACACTCTGAGAAACCGCTGATGACTGGCGGTAACCCGGGACAGGGTGGAGTCGCCTCACGGGCTCGCCCCACACGTGAATGTGCCCAGGGCCACAACCCTGGGCACATTCATTCGCATCACCAACAGACGGAAACCGGCTGAACCGGCAGTCACGCCTCGGTGACGACCAATACGGCGTTCTGACCACCAAAACCGAAGGAATTGCTCATCGCCACTTCAATGCGGCGCATGCGGGGAATCTTCGCCACCACGTCGATATCGATCGAAGGATCGACACTGTCGAGGTTCGCGGTGGGCGGCACCAGACCCTCCTGGACCGCCAGTACGGTGCAGGCCGCTTCGATCGCCCCGGCGGCACCGAGAGAGTGCCCCGTCACGCCCTTGACGGACGTCACCGCGGCACGTTGGCCGAGCACCCTGTTCAGGACCCGCGCCTCGATGACGTCGTTGAGCGGAGTCGACGTGCCGTGAGCGTTGACGTGATCGACCTCGTCCGGCAGCGCCCCCGCGTCGGCCAGCGCGGCCCGGATCGCCCGCTCGGCTCCCTTGCCCTCCGGGTCCGGAGCGGTCGCGTGATGGGCGTCGGCCGAAGCTCCGTACCCACTGATACGGGCCCGGACCCTGGCGCCGCGGGCCTGCGCGTCGGCCACCCGCTCCAGCACCAGCACGCCGGCGCCCTCGGCGATGACGAAGCCGTCACGGTCGGCGTCGAACGGCCGGGAGGCGGCCGCGGGGTTGCCGGTGCGCCGTGACAGCGCCTTCATCCTGGCGAATCCGGTGACGATCGCCGGGGAGAGGCTGGCCTCGGTGCCGCCGGTGATCACCACATCGCACGTGCCGGAGCGCAACAGGTCCCGTGCGGTACCGATGGCGGTGGTACCGGACGCGCACGCCGTGGCCGTGACCAGATTGGGCCCGGTCGCCCCGCAGTCCATGGCGACATACCCGGAGACCATGTTGACCGCCGCCATCGGGACCAGCATCGGTGACACCGCGCCGGGCCCCTCCTGCAGCAGGTTCCCGGTCTGCCGCTCGTAGGTGGCCGTACCGCCCAGGGCGTTGCCCAGGACCACGCCGACCCTGGCGCCGTTCCAGCTGTCCGGATCGAGACCGGAGTCCTTGACCGCCTCTCTGGCGGCCACGAGCGCGAGCTGCGCGTAACGGTCCAGGCGCCAGGCCAGCCGCTTGCCCAGTTCCGCGTCGGCGTCGAATTCGCCGGCCCGGCAGTCGATGTCCACGATGAGGCCGGCCAGTTCGGGATCGACGGCGGCGGTGGGCTCGGCGGCTCGCACCCGGGCCCAGTTCGCCTCGACACCGATACCGGCGGGAGTCACCAGACCGAGACCGGTCACCGCGATGTCGCGGCCGTCATCGCGGCCGGCCATCAGTTCAGCGCCGCCTTGTTGCTGATCTTTCCGTCGATCAGCTCGGCGATCTCCCGGACGGTGTTCTCCAGGCCGACCTCGTCCTCGCCCACGTCCACGCCGAACTCCTGCTGCGCGACGAGCGCGAACTCGACGAGCGTGAGGGAGTCGAGGTCCAGGTCACGCATGCTGGTATCGATCCGTACCTCGTCGGCGCCCACGCCGAACCGTGCGACGAGCAACTCGGCTACCTGGTCGGAAACAGAACTCATCAGATTCTCCTTGTGGTGGTCCGCGTGTTCACGCGGCTCTCAAAAATTGATGACGGCTTGTCAGCCCGGGATCAGATCCGGCCAGCGCAGTACGGTGGATCCCCAGGCGAGGCCACCGCCGAACGAGGTGAGCAGAACCCGCTCGCCGGGCCGCAGCCCGCCGTCGGCGAGGGCGAGCGGGATCGAGGCGGCCGCGGTGTTGCCCACCCGCTCGATATTGCTCACGATCCGGTTCTCGGGGAGTTCCAGCCGTTCGGCCAGCGCGGTGAGAATCCGGGAGTTGGCCTGATGGCCCACGAACCGGTCGATGTCGTCGACCGTCCAGCCCGCCTGCCCGAGCACACGGTGGACCGACTCGGTCATCCGCAGCACGGCCTGCATGAACACCGGCTTGCCGCTCATCGTGAAGTAGTGGTCGGCGGGAGAGGCCGGCGTACCCGTGGCCCGCTGCCGTGAGCCGCCTGCGGGGATCATGATCAGATCGGACAGTTCCCCGTCGCTGCCGAGGTCGAACGGCCCCAGCGCGCCCGGCTCGTCGTGCTCCCCGCGCCGCAGCACCACGGCACCGGCGCCGTCGCCGAAGATCGCCCGCGTCGTACGGTCACCGGGGTTGAGGATGGTCGAGAACGCGTCGGCTCCGATGACCAGGACGTTGTCGGCGATGCCCGCGCTGATCAGTCCGGCGCCCGTGGCCAGCCCGTAGACGAAGCCCGCGCAGACGGCGCCCACGTCGAAGGCGGGGATCCCGGACAGGCCCAGACGACTGGCCACCTCGGGGGCGGTGGCCGGGCAGGGCCTGTCCGGGGTGCTCGTGGCCACCACCACGGCACCGGCCTCGTCGCACTGGGCGGACTTGAGGGCCCTGCGTCCCGCCTCGACCGCCAGCCAGGATGTCGCGCTGCCCGGCTCGATGACATGACGCTGCCCGATGCCCGTCCTGGTCCGGATCCATTCGTCCGACGTGTCGAGCTCACGGGCCAGTTCGTGATTGCTCACCACCTTCGGCGGGAGCCAGGTACCCAGTCCGGCGAGGACCGCCGCCGGGCCTTGCCCAGGGGGCGACGTACTCATACGAGCGCCTCCTCAAGGCCCATGTACTTCAGGCGCTTCTCCTTCATGTCGTCGGACCACTGATCGGCGGTGTCCTGCCGCTCCTGCGGTGTGGTGTCCAGGAGCCGCCGGCCGGGCCAGATCTCGTAGTCCCCGACGAGGTCGGCGTACTGGGTCAGCCCCTCCTGGAAGCGGACCTCGCGGTCGTACACCATCTGGTGGGTCGGCAGCTCGTCCCACATGTTCATCCCCTCCCGGATCATCTCCACGACCCGGTCCTTGTCCTCGGGGTGCGCCAGAAGATGCCGTCGGCCGACGTCGGCGCCGACCGTCAGATGGCGGATCTCGTCGATGCCCGCACCCTTGTCGATCTCGGCGGCGGCCGGGTTGATGGGGCGCCACTTGCGTTCGCTCAGTTCGGCGGCCGGCGCGAGAGCGCCCTCCAGGATGATGGTCATCATCACGACGCCACCGATGAAGTCGCGGTTGTCACGCATCACTTCGAGGCAGCGGTCCTCCAGCGGGACCAGCACCGTCTCCCGGTAGGGAGAGGCGAATTCGTCCACCGCCTGAACCAGCCGGTGCTCCGGGATCCCGAGCGAGAGCAGATGGTTGCGGAAGATCATGGAATGCCGGCACTCGTCGAGCAGCTGGGTGGAGTAGAACTCCATGGTGTCGTTGTCCGGCGCGTTGGCCACCAGGAACGACAGCACCCGGGTGGCCTTCTCCTCCGCCAGCGCCCGGAAGGAGTACTCCTGGGTGAGCGCGTCGAAGAACGGCCCCTTCTTCATGTGCTCCCCCACCTTCAGCGCGGGGTCGTGTCCGTCGGGCCTGCCGCGCAGCGTGCCCTGCGGCACCGCCTGGAGCCAGTAGCGCAGATTGCACTGCTGGGCCGTCAGTTCGAGGTCCATGGCCCCTTCGAGCAGTCCTGGAGCCTGGTCCCAGTCCGCCTCGCGGGGAATGTGCGTCGTCATGATCGCTCCTGTTCGTCCTGAATGCTTCCTGGGTGAAGAGCTCCGGCGAAGTACAGCAAGGGGGCGCCGTCACCCTCGTCCACCGAACTGACACCGGCCAGCACGATCTCGTGGTCCCCCGACTCGATGTGCCGCTGAACCGTGCAGTTCAGCCAGCACACGGTGCCGGCCAGCCTGGGCAGCCCGCCGTCCCCGGGGGCCCAGCCGACCCCCTCGAACTGCTCCGTCCCGGTGCCTCGCTTGCGGCTCGCGAAATGCCGGGCCAGTCCGGCCTGCCGACTGGAGAGCACATTGACCCCGAAGACCGCGTGGCTCTTGATCAGCGCCAGGAGCCGGCTGTCCCGTCGCAGGGTCACCGCGACCAGCGGCGGCTCCCGGGAAATGAAGGTGAACGCGCTCGTGGTGCTGCCGTGCACCGCCTCCCCGGTGCCCACGGTGACCACGGAGACCCCGGTGGTGAACCGCTGCGCCGCCGACCACACCGCCTCGGCGGCGACCTTCCCCTGCTGGTTGTTGAGGGCCGTGGTCACGAGACGAGGGGCTGTTTCGCGGGAATGGCCGCGGCGGGCCCCTGCTCCCTGCCGGCCGCCTCGACATCCCGCTGGAGTTCGGCGAAGACCGGATGCACGACCGGCTCGAAGCCGAGGCCGAACGGCTTCAGGAAGTTGCCGAACAGGGCCCGGTCACCGCACAGATGGATCGGCAGCGCCAGCAGC
Organism: Streptomyces sp. NPDC088116; assembly: GCF_044741745.1. NCBI lineage: Bacteria > Bacillati > Actinomycetota > Actinomycetes > Kitasatosporales > Streptomycetaceae > Streptomyces > Streptomyces sp. NPDC088116. Next base: position 273,230 of record NZ_JBIUTF010000004.1, read on the forward strand.
GCCCACTTCGACCCGCCCGCCAGCACCCACACCAGCGCCACCGCGGCCTGGGTGGCCAGGCTGTGCATGATGTTGTAGAGGACGTAGTAGACCTTCGGTATCCGCTTGGTGCTGCTGCGGTGGTACGCGATGGCTCCGGGGATGTAGCCGATCACGTCGATGTAGACGAACAGCAGGGCGAAGGCCCACCAGTTGATGTCGCCGAGGTGGGTGAAGAGGAAGTAGAAACTGACGCCCAGGGCGACCAGGTACTCCAGCCGGAGCAGCCGGTAGGTGGTCTTCGTCTCGAAGTGGTTGAGCGCATCCATCAGCTGCCTCCGACGGGTTGGGGATTCGGCTGCGAGGCGGGCCCCTCGAGGTCGTTCAAGGACTCTCCGCCCTCACGCACCGTGACATCGACGAACAGTGCGGCGAGCACCGAGCAGACGACGCGCTTGATCACGCGCTCGGCGATGGGATCCATGATCCCGACCAGGCTTTCGATACCGAAGTCGTAGGTCACCTCGAAGTGGACCTCGACTCCCCCGGAGACCGGGGTGAGCTGCCAGCTGCCGCGGAACTCCTCGAAGTCCCCGTCGGTCTGGTCGAACTCGATACGCAGACGCTCGCGGTCGATCGTCTCCCACTCGGTCCACCGCATGATGCCGCGCCGGAAGTTGACCTCCCAGTCGGAGTGCCGCGGGTCACCGGGGGTGGTCTCGACGACATGCACGTCCTTGGCCAGATCCGGGAACCTGGTGAATTCTGTGATCGTCTCGAAGGCCGCTGCGGGATCGGCAGTGGCGACGTCTACACGGAGATGGATGCTTCGCACGGCTGGTCAGGCTCCTTCGTGGGGGCGGGTACTGGCTGCTCAGGCGAGAACTGCGTGGGCCGCGCGCTCGAAGGCGTCGAGCAGGAACCGCACGTCGTCGTCGGTGAGTACGGCCGGTGGGGTGAGCCGCATGACGGTCGAGGAGTTCAGCGAGTGGTTGGCGAGCACACCCGCCCCGATCAGTTCCAGCAGCAGGTCGCCGGCCATGCCGGGCACGGTGAACTCGATACCGATGAGGAGTCCGGCTCCGCGCACCTCGCGCACCCGGTCCCCCAGCACCTTCCTGGAGATCTGCTCGATCTCGGTGCGCAGCTGCTCGCCCAGCACCGCGGACCGTTCGACCAGGCCGTCCTCCTTGAGCGCGGCGATGGCGCCCTTCGCGGCGGCCATCGCGAGCGGGTTGCCGGAGAACGTCGACGTGTGGATGAACGGGTCCTTGTCGAAGGGCCGGAAGGCTTTGGGAGAGGCCACCAGCGCGGACACCGGCACCACACCACCGCTGAGTCCCTTGCCCACCAGCAGGACATCGGGGGTGACACCCTCACGGTCGGCACCCCACCAGTGCCCGAGCCGGCCGAGGCCCGTCTGGATCTCGTCGAGCACGAAGAACGCCCCGTACTCACGGCACAGCCGCTCGACATCCCGGAGGTAGCCGTCGGGCGGGATGATGACACCGGCCTCGCCCTGCACCGGCTCGACGATGACGCATGCCTCGCCCTCGTGCCGGGCCAGCACCTCTTCGAGCCCGGCCGCATCGCCGTACGGCACCCGCGACACATCGGGCAGCAAGGGCAGGAACGGAGTCTGGAAGGTGTCCTTGGCCGTGACACTGAGCGCACCCATGGTCTTGCCGTGATAGCCGGACTCCATGGAGACCAGATGGCGCTTGCCGTGCGCGCGCGCCAGTTTGATGGCGGCCTCGACGGCCTCCGCGCCACCGCAGGCGAAGTGCACCTTCTGCAACCCGGCCGGCACCACCGACACGAGGGCCTCCGCGGCGTCGACCACCTCCGGCTCCAGCAGCAGCCTGGTGGCGATCGGGTTGGTCTCGAGCTGCCTGGCCACCTCGGCGATGACCCGTGGGTGCCGGGCACCCATCAGGAACACGCCGTATCCCCCGCAGTTGAGGATCTTGCGTCCGGCCGCGGTGTGGATCCACGCTCCGGACGAGGATGCCTCCACATCCCCGCCGAACATCTCGCCGAGCGATGCCCGGCCCTTGCTCAGGTATTTCCGGTACCGGTCGACCAGTTGGGTGTACGGGTCCACGTCAGCGACGGGAGCGGTCATCATCCATCTCTCTTCCGATGGGTCGGCCCATCTCTTCCGACGGGGTTAGCCCACGACCAGCGGTTTGCCGGCGTAGTAGTCGAGCAGGCCGTCGGTCGTGCTCGTACGGGACGGTGGGTGGAACGCGAGCGCGTGGGAAGCCGCGGACAGGTAGGCGACGTCCGAGGAGGACACATAGGCCATTCCGCCGAGCAGTTCGACGGCGTCCCTGACCGTGTCGGCGAGCAGGTCCTTGACCGAGAAGCGGGTCACGAGCGCGGCGGCCAGCACGTCGTTGCCCGTGTCACCGTCCATCACCCGCCGGGCCAGGCCCTCGACGAGCAGGGCCGCGGACTCGACCCGTACCGCGACCGCGGCCCGGTCGGACGCACTCCCCCTGCCCTGCTCCAGCAGCCGGCCGACCAGTGCGCTGACCAGCCCGGTGTATGCGGCGGAAGCGATCATCTGGAACCAGATCAGGCCGACTTCCTGGAGTTCGCTGAGGTCGTCCAGAAGATCGGCCGGCGGCTGGAGGATCTGGTTGTCGGTGACGAACACGTCGGTCAGCCGGACCTCGTTGCTCTCCGCGCCGGCCAGCGCGAAGTTCGACCAGAACGGGTGCACACTGACGCCCGGTGTGTCGGCGGGCAGCAGCAGGAAGCCCATCTCGACCGAGCCGTCCGGCTGCCGCATGCCCACACTCGCCGTGAGCAGGTCCATGGACTTCGACAGGCTGCACGGCTTCTTCGAACCGTTCAGCAGGTAGCCGCCGTCGACGGGCTCGGCCTCCATCGTGGGGCTGAGGATGCCCTGGCCGCTGCGTCCCTCGGCGAATCCGGACGCGACCAGCAGCCGTTCCTCGGCGACCCGCTTCAGCAGCAACTCGTTGAGGTCGGTGCCCTGTCCGAAGGAATCCGCGATGCCGAAGAGCGTGCCGATGGAGAAGTGGTGCATGGCTGTCGCCACGGCCAGCGAGGGCGCCAGGGAGCCCAGCACCCGGACCACCCGGGTGGCGTCCAGCGCGGAGGCGTCGAGCCCTCCGTACGCCTTGGGCACCAGCAGGTTCGGTCCGCCGTGGGCTCGGAACAGCTCGATCGCCGGGCTGTCCTCGGCCTCCAGCGCGGACAGGGGCAGCTTGGCCAGTTCGGCGCGCAGTCCCGGCAGGAGGGTGTCGCAGGTGTCACGGTCGGCTTGCATGAACCGCATGGCCGCTCCTCACGTGTTGGCCGCGGACACCGCGTCCGCGGTGCCCGTCGTGTCGTCACCGCTCGGGGAATCGCCCTTCAGGAGTTCGGCGTAGGCGCCGAAGACCGCCTCGCGGGGCCTGATCCCTTCGGCGATGGACACCCCCTGGAGGTGGGTGCAGCTGAGCATGGGGTAGTTGGCCTGGCCGAACGCTCCGCCGGTACGGCCGGTGCCGCCGTGGGTCGGCAGGTAGGGCAGAAAGCCGATGTGCGAGTCGTTGACCTTCAGGAGCCCGCCGTTGGAGACTTCGGACACGAAGCTGTCGATGACGGCCTTGTCCTTCGCCCACAGGGAGTTGCGCAGACCGTAGGGGTTCTCGTTGACGTAGCCGAGCATCGCGTCGAGCAGTTCGGCGTCGGAGGCCGGTTCCGGCACCACGACCGGCAGCAGCGGGAAGAAGGTCTCCTCCCGTACCGCTTCGATGTCCCGGCAGTGCTCGAGCCCGTCGACCCGCAGCACGGTGGGTTCGAGGAACAGCCCGGTGTCCGAGGGACTGCCGTCCGTCTCCAGCCGACGCGCCCCGTGGACCACGGTGGCGCCCTTGTCCAGCGCGTCACGCACGTACTCGAAGAACCGCTCGCTGCGCAGTACGGGTGACAGCAACGCCCCCGGGTCCTCCGGCAGCCCCGGCCGGATCAGTGACGCGGTGAGCCGCAGTCGCTCCAGCAGTTCGTCGGCGACGGCCGGGTGCACCAGCACCTGGTTGGGCACCATGCAGATCTGACCGGACCCGAAGAAGCACTCGCTGAGGGCCTCGGCGGCGGCTTCGATGTCGGCGTCGCGCCACACCAGCACACAGTCGTTGCCGGCCAGTTCCAGGATGGGCTTCTTGCCACGGGCCACGCACTCCCGCTCCAGGTCCAGGCCCCTGGTCACCCCGCCGGTGTAGAAGATGTCGTTGATCCGCGGGCTGTCCAGCCAGCCCTTGAGGACCGGCCCCGGACGGGCGCAGAACACATTCAGGGTGCCGGGCGGCGCGCCGATCTCCTCGAGAACGGGGACCACCAGCTCGCGCATCGCGAACATGACTCCGAACGGTGCGCTGCGCGGCGCCCGGAGCACGACCGCGTTGCCGGCCAGCAGCGGGGTGATGCCGAACAGGGCGCTGCTGGCGGGCGCGTTCTGCGGTGGGTTGACCGCCACGACACCGTCGGCGACACGGCGGAGCACCATCCGGCGGCCGCTGTGGTCGATCTCCTGCCACAGCTGGTCGGCGCACCAGCCGAGGGTCTCCTCGCTGAAGATCTCCAGCAGGCCGGCGACCTGCCACTCGGCGAGTGCGCGGGGCGTGCCCTCGGCGATGAGCAGCTTGACGAATTCCGCGTGCCGCAGCCGCAGCCGCTCCCTGATGCCCGCGCCCAGTCGCATCCTGGTCCGCAGGGGCATCCGGGCCCACTGCGGCGCGGCGGCCGCCGCGGCGGCCGTCGCCGCTTCGACGGTCGCTCCGTCGGCCACGGCACACCGTCCGACGACGAAGTCGGCGGCCTCGGAGACATCGACGGAACCGCGTTCCAGCTTCCGCTTGAGCGTCAGGCTCTCGAAGACGTCGTCCAGGATCGAGGATGTCGTGACGGTGTAGACGTACGCGTCCGACGGGAGGTCACGGCCTCCCACGTAGGAGGGGTAGGTCGGGATGATCCTGCCCGGATGGGAGGGGTTGACCCTCACATGATCCGGCCAGATCCCGGTCGATGATTCCATGCTTCGACCCTGTCTTTCCGAGATTCGCACACACGGCGAGGCTCATGAATTGCCATGGCGTTCCGAAGGAATTGGAGTGGCCCACTCATATGCGTCTGGACAGAGTTGTCCGGCGTCACTCGCCGGACCCACGCCACAAGGGAACGGGAGGGCCCTGATCGGACCGCTCAGCCGTGTCCGATACTGCTGCCGCGTCGGCGGCTTCCTCACGGTGTGCGGAGAGGGCAGGATTCGAACCTGCGAGGGCGTCAACCCGGCCGTAAAGGCCCCCGTTAGGCCGCTTCGGGTACCTCTCCCTTGAAATTCAGAGCTCGTTCCTTCGAACGGGCTCTTATTTCCGGACCGCTTTCACGTTGCCTCGAGAACCACTCGAGAACGGTGACCAGTTAACACCGGCCATGGCGATGGGTGAAGCCGATGGCGACTCGAAGGCGAAATCGGTCAGTGCCGCGTCAGCGCTCCATCAGCAACCGATACCCGGCGGCGGAAGGCGAGTCGCGGCCGGCGTGCGCGAGGCGGTGGGCACACGTCAGGACAGCCCAGTACAAACATCACCACAAACGACATGGCGGCTTCCTGGGCAAGTCATCAACTCGGCGCGAGAAAAGGCCAGGCCAGGACCCCGGATGGCAATGACGGTCAGTCGCACGCCAGATACCAAAATGAGACCGGTCCCGTACTATGAACTCCATGCTTGATAGGTCTGGACAACTTGGACACGTCACGACCGGCACCCTGCTCCGCGGGTGGCGTCAGCAGCGGAACCTGAGCCAGATGGCTCTCGCGCTCATGGCCAACAGCTCAGCCAAGCATGTGAGTTTCGTGGAGAACGACCGTGCGCGGCCGAGCAGAAAATTGATCTTACGACTGGCGGATGTCCTCGAAGTCCCCACCCAGGAACGGGATTCCATGCTCCTGGCTTCGGGATACGCCCCGCTGGCGGAGCGGCCACCGGTCGTGGAATCACGGACGTACACCGCCAAGGAGGCTGCCTATCGCCTGCTGAAGGGGCACGAACCCTACCCCGCCCTGGCGTACGACACCGCTCTCAACATCGTGCAGACCAACCAGGCGTTGATGAATTTGCTGACGGAGGCGGTGGCACCGGAGTTGCTGGAACCGCCGGTCAGCGCCCTCCGGCTCAGCCTTCATCCGGACGGGCTGGCGGGCCATGTCATCAACTTCACCGAGTGGCGGGACGAGGAGTTGTCCAGGCTCCGCTCTCTGGCGAGATCGTCCGGCAACGAACAGCTGCGCTCGCTGTACGGCGAGGTCAGCGCCTATGCCTATCCGGGACGGGGACGGCTCTCCTCGTACCAGGAGAGGGACCGTCCGGAGATCTTCGTGGGGTCCCTGCATCTGCGCGCCCTGGACACCGAGCTCCGCTTTTTCAGTTCCACCACGGAATTCGCCTCCGCCGACGGCGATATCAATGCGCTCTCCATAGCGACATTTCACCCGGGTGACGCACATACGGCCTCAGCGCTTCACCATCACCTCTCCAGGCCCCGAAGTATCAGCGGACACTAGCACGGGCCGGGCGGCCCCGCGCTGTCGAGGGCCGGGGCCCCTCGTACGCGCTGAAGGCGCGTGTCGCGCACGATTACTTCCGAGGTAATCGACGTCTCGCGAACGGACTGCCAGATTGAGAGACGTTCCAGGCGGCGGTACCCATCGGTCGGGGCCGGCGCCGGGATACCTCGGTCTTCTTTCTGGGAGGAAACACCTTGAGCACAGTCGCCGATTTCGTGGAGCGCTACACCGACCTGTGGAACGAGTCGGATCCCGACCGCCGCCGGAAGGCCGTCGGCGAACTCTGGACGAGCGACGGCCACTACGCCAACGTGAACCGGGAGTTCCTCGGGCACGCGCAGGTCCTCGAGGCCATTGACGAGGCGTACGAGGACTTCATCGTGAAGGGCTTCGTCTTCACCGCGCACGAGTACGTGGAGAACCACGGGGCCCTGCGGATCACCTGGCACATGGTTCCCGCCGGTGGCGGCGATGTGGCGGCCGTGGGCACGGAGTACATCGTGCGCGACAAGGACGGTCTCATCGTCACGGACTACCAGTTCATGGTGATGGAGCCGGCCGCCTGATTCCCCTGGTTGTGCAAGGGCCGTCCACGGACGGCCCTTGGGGTCCCCGTCTGTCCCGAACTCCCGTCGCAGCGCCCCGGCCGCGGCGGGAGTTCGGCGTGTGCGGTGCGCGGGCCCGCCTGATGCCGCGCTGACGGCGTGCTGCCGCGCCGCTCCCGTGGCCTGGACGGCCCCCGTGACGGATGGCTTGATGAAGGCCGAGCGGTTCCGGCGGAGCCGTCCGACGCACTCCGCGGCACCCGCGCGACGGGATGGAAGTCGAGACGTGATGCCGCGGGCCCGGAGGGAGCGGAATGACACCGGATACGCCGGAAACGGCCACGCCGACCATGCGGATGCTGCTGGACCTTCCCAGGTCCGAGCGCCGGGACGCGCTTGAGGAGCTGGTGACGGAGGAGTTCAAGGCCGTACTGCTGATGACCGACGAGGACGACCTCCCGCCGGACCAGAGCTATTTCGACCTCGGTATGACCTCGCTGAGCATCACTGGCCTCAAGCAGCGGTTCGAACGGCTCCTGGGCATCGAGGTCGACGCCAATCTGCTGTTCAACAGTCCGACCGTGGAGGCGTTGCTGAGGCATCTCACGGAGGACCTCCTCACCGATCTGTTCCACGCGCCTGCGGCCGCCACGGCAGCGCCTTCGGCCACGACCCCCAACGCGTTTCTCGATGCCGCGCTGAAGAATCTCTACCAGAGGTAGGAACCATGGCGAACGCAGAGGCCGTTTCCGCGGCCGCCCAGCTCGACGAGGCCCTGAGCACCATCCACCAGCAGGGCGAACTCATCCAGCGGCTGATGCTGGAGAAGTACGAGCCGATCGCGGTGGTCGGCGTCGGGCTGCGCTTCCCGGGAGGCAGCAACTCCCTCGACGAGTTCACGGAGTTCCTCCGCGACGGCCGGTCGGCGACGGTCCCGGTGCCCGAGGACCGCTGGGACATGGCCGCGTTCACGAAGGGCGCGGGCAAGGGGTCCATGCGCGCGGGGGCCGGCGGCTTCCTCGACCGGATCGACCAGTTCGACGCCAAGTTCTTCAACATCTCCCCGAAGGAGGCCAACTGGGTCGATCCGCAGCAGCGTCTCATCCTGGAGACGGCCTGGGAGGCCCTGGAGAACGCGAACATCGATCCCACCGCGCTCCGGCACGGCAACGGCGGCGTGTACATGGCCGCCAGCGCTCTCGACTACGCGATGGAGCTGGAGGGGCTCGGGTACGACGAGCTCGACGGTCATGTCGCGGCGGGTGTGTCCCACTCCGCCATCTGCGGCCGGCTGTCGTACTTCCTCGGCTGGCGCGGCCCCAGCATCTGTGTCGACACCGCTTGTTCGGCCTCCCTCGTCGCGCTGCACCAGGCCGTGGAGGGGTTGCGCCGAGGCGAGTGCGAGATCGCGCTGTGCGGGGGTGTGAACACCATTCACCATCCGCGCGGGAGTGTGCTCTTCTCCGACATGGAGGCCCTCTCCCCCGACGGCCGCTGCAAGACCTTCGACGACAGCGCCGACGGCTACGGCCGGGCCGAGGGCTGTGGCGTGCTGGTGCTCAAGCGGATGTCGGACGCCAAGCGGGACGGGGACACCGTACTCGCGCTGGTCCGCGGTACCGCCGTGGCGCAGGACGGCGAGAGCGCCGGACTGCACGTACCGAACGGGACGGCGCAGGAGGCGGTGATGCGCCGGGCGCTCGCCGCCTCCCCGCTGGAGCCCTCGGACATCCAGTACGTCGAGGCACACGGGACCGGCACCCCGCTCGGCGACCCGATCGAGATGGGCGCGATCAGTGATGTGTTCGGCGATTCGCACAGCGTGGACGCCCCGGTCGTGGTCGGCTCCCACAAGACCAATATCGGGCATCTGGAACCTGCGGCCGGTATCGCGGGCATCGTCAAGACGGTGGCTCAGCTACGGAACCGCACCATCTTCCCGCACGTGAACTTCCATACGCCCTCCACTCGTATCCCGTGGGCGAACTACCCCGTCACCGTGCCGACGGAGTGCCTGCCCTGGGAAGGGCAGACCCGCCGGGCGCTGGTGAACTCCTTCGGATTCACCGGAACCATCGCGTCGGCGGTGCTGGAGGAGGCGCCGCCGTCCGCCGCTCCGCGGCCCGCTCAGCCGTCCGAGGAGGGCGCGAGCCATGTCTTCACACTCTCCGCGAAGAGCAAGAAGTCACTGGGGCTCCAGATCGAGCGCTACCAGCGTGCGCTGTCGGCTCATCTCGGACTCGGTGTCGGGGAGATCTGCTACACGGGCCATGTCGGCCGGGCCCACTTCCCGCACCGCGTCTCCGGTGTGGTCCGCGATCGCGAGGAGCTGGACAGCCTGCTCGCGGACCGGCTGGCCCTGCTGGAGCGCGGTGGCCACGGCGAGAGCGGCGGCATCCGCAAGGTGGCGTTCCTGTTCACCGGGCAGGGCGCCCAGTACGCCGGAATGGGGGCCGGACTCTACCGGCGCCACCCGGAGTTCCGCCGCGTGGTCGACGAGTGCGACAAGCTCTTCGCACCGCATCTCGGCCGTTCGGTCAAGGCCGTCATGTTCGGCGGGACCGAGGACCCGGAGGAGATCAACCGGACCCGCTCCACCCAGCCCGCGCTGTTCGTGCTGGAGTACGCGCTGGCGAAACTGTGGCTGTCGTGGGGAGTACGTCCCAGCACGATGATCGGCCACAGCATCGGCGAGATCGTGGCCGCGACGGTCGCCGGTCTCTTCGACCTGCCCGACGCGGTCGAGCTGGTGGCCGCACGGGCCCGTCTGATGGACTCCGTGTCGGCGCCCGGCGGCATGGCCGCTGTACGGGCCGCCGTGGAGACGGTCGAACCTCTGGTGGAGAAGTATCCGGACCTGGCGATCGCCGCGGTCAACACTCCCTCGCAGTGCGTGGTCTCCGGCGGCCGTGAGGCCTTGGACGACCTCGTCGGGGAACTGGAGGCGCAGGGCGTCAGGATCAAGCGCCTGTCGGTCTCCCAGGCCTTCCACTCCCCGCTGATGAACGAGGTCGCCGAGGAATTCCGCGCGGTGCTCGAAGGGGTCACGTTCCACGAGCCCGAGCTGTCCTTCGTCTCCAACCTGACCGGCGAGCTGGCCCGTTGGCGGCAGATCTCCCGCCCCGACTACTGGGTGCGGCATCTCACCGAGCCGGTGGACTTCATGACCGGGATACGCACCGCCGAGCGCCGGGGCCCCCATGTGTTCATCGAGATCGGCCCGGCGAGCACGCTCTCCGCGCTCGCCAAGCGGTGTGTGGCCGCCGAGGACCAGGTGTGGCTGACCAGCCTGCGGCCGGCCGCGCAGGACGACGGTACGCTCCTGAAGGCGGTGGCCCAGCTGTACGAGACGGGCATCCGCTTCTCCTGGCCGGGCTTCCACGGTGCCGCCGTCCGCGGCAGGGTCGCTCTTCCCACGTACGCGTTCGACCACAAGCGGTACTGGCTGCCGCTCACGGACCGGCCCCGCCCCGCGGACGACACCGGTACGCGGCGGCCCGCCTCGGCGCCCGCCCCCGTCGCGGCCGCGGCCGCGGCCGCCGTGACCCTCGATCCGGCGGCGCTCACGGCGCTGGAGGCGGCTGAACGCCGGGCCGCGCTCACCGACTTCATCCGTGGCCGGCTGGCCCTCACCCTCGACTTCGGCGACATCGACGAAGTGGAGAAGGAGGCGAACTTCTCCGAGCTGGGACTGGATTCGCTGGCCGCCGACGAACTGCGCGCCGGACTCATGTCCGCGCTGGGCATCACCTTCCCCGTCTCGACGCTGTTCGACCACCCCACGGCCGGGCGCCTCGCCGCCTACGTCGACCAGCAGCTCGTACCGAGCTGACCTCCTCGTCCGGCCTGAGCCGGCCCGTCAGATGAGAGAGTATGAACGAGCCCGAACTGCACACACTCAATGCCATACCCGGCCATCACGCCCGGTACCGGCCCGAGCACATCGCCATCAACTTCCTCGGTACCGAGGTGAGTTACGGCGAACTGCACAGGGAGAGCAATCGCAGCGCGCACGCGCTGTCCGCTGCGGGCGTCACGCGCGGTGGACGGGTGGCCTATCTGGGCAAGGAGTCCCAGCACTACTACGAGATCGCCTTCGCCTGCGCCAAGACCGGCGCCGTACTCGTACCGGTCAACTGGCGGCTGACCGCGTCGGAGGTCGACCACATCCTGCGCGACTCCGACACCGAACTGGTCTTTGTGGAGCGCGAGTTCGCCGACACCGTCGCGAAGGTGGCGGACGACCTGCCGAAGCTGCGGGCCGTGGTGGCCCTGGACTCGGCTCAGGAACGGGGAGCGGGCTACCTCGCGTGGAAGGCGGGCCACAGCGACTCGGACCTCACGGTGCGGGTCGGCCCCGAGGACCCGATGGCCCAGGTGTACACCAGCGGCACCACCGGTTCACCGAAGGGCGCGGTGATCCCGCATCGCAGCTTCTTCGCGCTCGGCAAGTCCCTGCGGCGGGCGGGGCTCGACTGGGTGGACTGGAGCGCCGACGACACGAGCCTGATCAGCCTGCCCGGCCTGCACATGGCGGGGCTGAACTGGTCCATGCAGGGCTTCTGCGCCGGTGCCACGAATGTGGTGCTGCGCAGTTTTGTCGGCCAGGACGCCGTCCGGGCGATCCGTGACCTCGGTGTCACGACGACGTTCGTCGCGCCCGCCATGCTGCAGATGATGCTGGCCGAACCGGCCGCCGACACCGAGGCGTTCGCCTCGCTGCGCAAGATCGTCTACGGGGCGTCACCGATCTCGGAGGCGCTGCTGGGACAGTGCCTCGATGTGATCAAGGCCGACTTCGTCCAGGCGTACTCGGCCACGGAGGCGGGAAACGCGGTGACCCTGTTGCCGCCGTCCGAGCATGTGCCGGGCGGTCCGCGGCTCAAGGCGGCCGGATATCCCGTCCCCGGCGTCGAGTTGAAGATCGTCGGCGAGGACGGCCGCGAGGTGGCCACGGGTGAGATCGGCGAGGTCTGTGTGCGTACGCCCGCGGCCATGCTGGGCTACTGGAAGATGCCGGAGGTCACAGGCAGGACCCTGGTCGACGGCTGGCTGCACATGGGCGACGCGGGCTATCTGGACGCCGACGGATACCTCTACCTGTGCGACCGGGTCAAGGACATCATCATCGTCGCCGGTGCGAACGTCTATCCCGCCGAGGTCGAGGAGGCGCTGGAACGGCACCCCGCCGTCGCCGAGGCGGGCGTGATCGGCGTACCGGACGAGAACTGGGGCGAGGCCGTGCACGCCTGTGTGGTGCTGCGGCCCGGGGAGCGGGTCAGCCCGCGAGAGCTGATGCTCTCGCTGAAGGGCTCCATCGCCGACTACAAGATTCCCATGAAGTACGACATCGTGGACAGCCTGCCGCGCAACCCGACCGGCAAGATCCTCCGCCGTGAGCTGCGTGAGACGTTCTGGCAGGGCAGGCAGAGCGGCATTCACTGATCACGGCCGAAGAAGCCGAAGAGGCCGCCACAGAGCACGGGTTGGCCCGACCGGAGTGCGCCGGTCGGACCAACCCGTGCTCCTGTGGACCGTTTCCGGTCAGCCCCGGGAACTCGTGCCTGCGGCGCGCCTCAGATGCCGTCCCAGATCCGTCGCGACGGACAGGGCGTGCTCGAAGAGGTAGAAGTGCGATCCGGGAAATTCGCCGAGCCCGAGGAATTTCTCGCTCAGGCCGGCCCAGGTGGCCATCGAGCCGTTTTCCAGCAGCGGATCGGATTTCCCCCCGTAGGCCACGACCGGGCAGGAGACCGGGGCGGCGTCGTCGGAGTAGTCGTTGATCACCGAGAAGTCCGCGCGCAGCGCGGGGAGGACCAGTTCGCGCAACTCCTCGTTCTCCGTGATCTCCGGCGGCAGCGCACCGAACTCCTGGATTCTGCTGATGAATTCGTCGTCCGAGAGATCCTTGATCGGTACCGGGCTGGTCCGGTGCGCCGCCCCCGCCCAGCCGGATACGGCGAGCAGCGCGGGGCTGGGACCTCCCTCGCTCTCCATCGCGACGGTGAGCCGATAGCTGAGCATCGCGCCCATGCTGTGCCCGAAGAACGCGAAGGGCCGGCCGTCCAACTCGCCCTCCACCGCGTCGTACAGCGCCTCGACGAGCGGCTCGACCTCGGTGAAGACCTCCTCGTTCCGGCGGCCCTGACGGCCGGGGAGCTGTACGGCCTGAAGCTCCACATCGGCCGGGAACAGCGAGGCCCATCTGGAATACGCGACGGCTGAACCGCCCCCGTACGGCAGGACGAACAGCCGGATGGCAGCGTCCGGGCGTGGCGCACTCGACTGGAACCAGCGGCTCGTGATCTGCCCCTTGTCATAACTCATCGGGCCTCCATCGGTACACCTGGCGGAATTCAAGAGAGAGGGGGATCTGGCGGAATTGAGAGAGGGGATCGAGATTCCAGCAACGGTACAACCAGGCATCGGTCCGGCGCGATTACCCGCCAGGTAATCGACACGGAGAAAAACGGAGAAAACACGCCGGGGACGCCGCCGCGCGCCGCCTCCGCCTCCGCCAACTCCGGCTACGCCGACTCCCGCTACGCCCGCGCGAGGACGAACCATCGGGCCGGCAGATCGATACGTGTCCCGTCCGCCAGCCGCTCCGTCTGAACGAGCGCGGTGTCCCCGCTCGCCAGGACCGTCAGCCCGGCCGCGCGCAGCAGTCCGGGCACCTCCTCGTCCTCGGCCCCGGCCGGCTTGAGTCCGTGGTCGAACACCCGCCGCAGCTTCTCCGGCGGGCCGCCCGGTCCCTCCGAAGCCTGCCGCAGCACCGCCCTCGATCCACTGGTCAGCTCGGCGACGAAGGCGCGGCCCCGCGCGCCGAGCAGCTCCGCGACGGCCTCGGCGACGGCGGGCCGGTCCTGCGGTTCGCTCTGGTGTATCACCGCCCGCATATAGACGTTGGTGTCGCCGGTCCGCTCCCGCAGCGCGCGCACCGCGTCGTGATCGACCAGGTTGAGCTGCTCGAACTCGGCGGCTGTCATGGTGTCCGCGCGGCGCGCGTGCTCGATCGCCGCGTACGACAGGTCCACACCGATGGCCCGTGCGAAAAGGGTGGCGAGATATCGGGTCTGGGTGCCGTTGCCACAGCCCAGGTCGACCACGGGCAGTGAGGTGTCGGCGTGCCGGAGCAGCAGTTCGCTGTCCGGTACGGAGGCGAGGGACGGATCGCAGTCCCAGATCGCCTCACCCGGTGTGCCGGAGGTCTCCCGCCAGAAGCCGTCCCATGCCTCCCGGTACCGCTGCGACACGTCCATTTGTCTCCCCAGGTCAGGCCCGCGGAACGCGGGGGTGTGGAGACCGGACTACCGTTTGCGCAGGTCCGGGGACAAGAGCGCGGGAAAAATCTTCACTTCCCCTTCGAGCGGGAGGGCCGGGGAAAGAGAGGTCCTAAGGGCTGTCCCGCAATCCCCGGCGGGCCGCACGACGACAGCTACGGCGCCTCGCCGCGTTGCCGGAACGTCCACATACATCCAGTATGCGGACGCCCCCGGCCTTGCGATGCACCGCATCTGACGCCGCACGCTGATCCACCAGGGATTACGGGACAGCCCTCAGGGCCTCTCGTTTGGATCTTGCCGGGCTCGCGTGCCCCGGCACCGCGCCTCGCCGCGTTGTCGTCACTCCACGACGCTCCGCGTCGCCGCGCTCCTCCGTCTTGCGATCCACGGCACCAGACCCCGCTCCCTGATCCGGCCTGATCCAAACGAAAGACCCTAGGCGGCCCGCGCGGACCGGGACGGCCGCGTGGTGGGCCTCCGTGTCAGGGTCTGCTCGAACCAGACCGTCTTGCCGTGGGCCGAGCTGCTGGTGCCCCACTCCCGGGCCAGCCGGCTCACCACCCGCAGTCCGCGCCCGAACTCGTCGTCATGGCCCGCGTCCAGCAGGGCGGCCGGGGCCGGTTCGTCGTCGGTCACCTCGCACAGCAGCGCGTCCGTACGGACCAGGCGCAGCCCGACCTGACGGGACCGCGCGTGGTTCAGGGCGTTGGTGACCAGCTCACTGACCATCAGCTCGGCTGCCTCCACCGCGTCGGGCAGCTCCCAGTCGAGCAGCTGCCCACGCGCCAGACGTCTGGCCCTGCCCACCTCCCGTGGATCCAGGTCGAGTTGGAACTCGGCCACGTCCTCGTCGGGGATCCCGTTCAGCCTCGCCATCAGCAGGGCCACATCGTCCTTGCGGCCGTCGCGGGTGTTCAGCGCGCGGATGATGGTGTCGCAGGCGCTGTCCATCGAGGCGGCGGGGTGCGCCGCGGACGCGCAGAGGGCCGCCAGGCCGTCCCCGATGTCCGCGCCGCGCACTTCGACCAGCCCGTCGGTGCACAACACCAGCCGGTCCCCCGGCCCGACCTTCACGGTCGCCGTCTCGAAGGCCACTTGGCCCACCCCGATGGGCGCTCCGGTCGGCAGGTCGAGCACTTCGCTCCTGCCGTCCTCGGCGCGGACGAGGACGGGAGGGATATGTCCGGCGTTGGCGATCTGGAGCTCGGACGTGATCGGGTCGTACACCGCGTACAGGCAGGTCGCCAGGTACTGTTCGCCGAGCCGCTGCGCCAAGTCGTCCAGATTGCGCATCAGTTGTGCGGGTGGCATCTCCATGGTCGCCATGGTCTGAACGGCGGTACGCAACTGGCCCATCATCGCGGCCGAGTTGAGTCCGTGGCCCATCACATCGCCGACGACGAGCGCGGTGCGCGACCCGGGCAGTTTGACGGCGTCGAACCAGTCACCGCCGATCCGGCCGAGCCGGGTGCCCGGCAGATAGCGGGTGGCGATGTCGCAGCCCGCCATGCGCGGGGCGACCTGCGGCAGCATGCTGTCCTGGAGCGTCTCGGCGACATTCTCCTGGTACGTGTACATCCGGGCGTTGTCGAGTACGAGACCGGCCCGCGCGGCGAGTTCGGCTCCGGTCGTACGGTCCATGTCGTCGAACAGCTCGCGTTCGGGCCGTCGCATCAGCACCATGAAGCCGAGCACCACGTCGCGCGCCTTCAACGGCACGAGCAGCATGGACCGGTGATTGATGAGGGGACGCAGATCCCGCTTCTCGAACTCGCCGGAGATGCGGTTGCCGTCCTCCTCGCTGATCCGTGGGATCAGCACGGGCTCGCCGGTGACCATGCACTGGAAGAACGGCGTGTGTTCGGGGAAGGCGATGGCCTCACCGACCGGCACCGTGTCGTCCCAGCGGCCCGGCTCGTCGTTGTGCTCCACCCAGACCCGGTGCCAGATGGTGGTCACATCGGGCGGCCCGTCCGGGAATCCCTCGCCGGCCAGCACCGCGGCACGCAGATGCGTACCCGCGAAGTCGGTGAAGCGGGGGACGGCGGCGCTGGTGACCTCACGGATCGTACGGGCCAGGTCCAGGGACGAGCCGATGCGGCCACTGACCTCGTTCAGGAACTCCAGCCGTTCGCGCACGGCGGCGTATTCGAGGTCGAGTTGGGGGCGGGGAACCGCCGCCCGCCGGGGCTGCCCGGGTCCGGCGGGCGTGGCGACGGCAGTGCCCCCTCGTCCGGCCGCCCGGCGCGGCACACCCCAGTCCGGGGTGACGGGAACCCGTTCCTGATGACTGAACTCCAGTACCGGATAACCCAGTTCGAGGACCTGGTCGACGATGCGGTTGGACTCGGCGGGGCCCATGTTCGGCAGAATGTCCGGCAGCCGCCGGGCCAGCGCGTCGGAGTCCTGGAATTCGGTGTACGGAGCGAAGCCCGGGAAGATCCGCGGAGCGCCCGTCCGGTCGTTCGTGGCTTCCTCTTCGTCCCGCCGGAACTGGGCCGCGTCGGCGGCGAGTACGAGGTGTCGTCCCGGCCCCGGACCGATGAGTGGATACGCCCACCACAGCACGTCGAGCCGGCCACGCCCGGGAGCGGAGAGCTTCGCGCATCCCCCGGTGGGATAGGAGCCCCGTGTGTGCAGCTCCGGACCCAGATCGTCGTACGAGTCGTACGTGCCGTGGGCCACCCCCTGTTCGCCCTCGGCGAGGGCTCCGGCGACCGGCATCAGATCGCTGGCGGGCTGCCCGATCGCCTCTTCCCTCGCGTGGCCGAAAAGTCGCCGTGCGCCGGTCGACCAGTGCGACACCAGTCCGTCACCGTCCACGACGACCACGGCGAGCGGGATCCGGCCGGCCGCGGCGAAGTCCTGCGGCAGTCCCGGCGGAATACCACTGTCCATGGGTGGGAGGCTCCTTCCCTGCCGCCAGGATCCGCGGCTCCGCCCTCCACGGTAAGGCCCTGCACACACGATGCGCCGGTCAATGAACTAATAGGTAGTGCGCCCGCGCACAACCCACAGTTGACTGAAAATAAGTCAGTCCTCGTGGCCCAGTTGGAGGTCGCGTTCGGTGCGTCCGCCGCCCGCCATGCGGAGCACGGTGGCCACCGGCGGATAGCCCGCGGCGATCACCGTGTACTCGCCCGAGGAGAGATCCACGAACCGGAAGATGCCGTCGGGACCGGTGGTGAGGGTGTCCACCACATTGCCCGCCGCGTCGAGCAGAGTGACGCGCGCGTCCTCGACCGGACGGCCTCCGCCGGCCCGTACCGTACCGCGCAGCACTGCCCCGCCCGCCAGTTCGATGTCCTGCCGGGTCTCGCGCGAGGCCTGCACGCTGACCGGGAGGGCCGCGGGCCGGAAGGCCGGGGCGCTCGCCGCCAGGGTGTACTCCCCCGCCACCAGCTCCGAGATCACATAGGCGCCCTCACGGCCGCTGCGGGTGCTCGCGACGACCTCGCCGCGTACGTCCGTGAGGGTCACGGCCGCGTCGCGCACCGGGGTGCCGTCGGCGGTGCGTACGGCTCCGGCCAGGCGGCCCGCGCCACCGAGGACCACGTCCAGCTCGACGGGCCGTTCGCCGACGGTCACCGTGACGGCCTGCGGCTGATGGCCACCGGCCGCCGCGATCATCACGTACGAACCGGAGCCGGGCACGCTCAGCGCGTACCGCCCGTCCCCTCCGCTCGCCCCGCGCCCGATCTGCTGTCCGTGGACATCGATGAGGGTGAGCGCGGCGCGGGGCACGACGGTGCCGTCGTGGTGCTGCACGGTGCCGCACACGGCCACACCCGAGATGTACGGAGCGGGGCCCTGGGAGGCGGCCGGGCCCTGAGAGGCGGCCGGGAAGGCGGGTGCGGCCGGCGGGGCTGCGGCGCGCGGCGGGGGAACCGGTGCCGGCTCGGCGGGATAAGCGGTGGGCTCGATGTGGAACGTGGCGGGCTCGGCATGGAACGTGGTCGGCTCGGTGGGGAATGCGGTGGGCTCGGCGGCGTTCTGGGACACCAGCGGTCTCTCCTTGAGGAAGAAAGTGATCAACAGGCCGAGCACGAGCACCGGCACGAGGTAGAGGAAGATGCGCGGCATCGCGTCCGCGTAGGCCTGGACATAGGGGTCGCGCAGCGCGGGCGGCAGGGCGTGGACCAGTTGCGGGGTGATCGACTTGGGCTCGGGAAGATCGGCCCCGGCGGGGAGCCGGTCGGCGAGTGCGTCGGTGAGCCGGCCGGCGAAGAGCGTGCCGAAGACGGCGGCCCCCACACTGCCGCCGATCTGCCGGAAGTAGTTGCTGGCGCTGGTGGCGGTGCCGAGGTCGGCGGGCGGAACGGAGTTCTGTACGGCGACGACGAGCACCGGCATCACCAGGCCCATGCCGAGCCCCAGGACCCCCTGCGCGATGCCGCATTCGAGCAGGGAGGTGCCTGCCTCCAGACGGGACAGCAGCCACATCCCCTCCACCGAGATCGCGCAGCCGAGCAGCGGATAGATCTTGTAGCGCCCGGTACGGGTGACGAGGAGTCCCGAGACTATGGAGCCGCCGACGATTCCGCCCATCATCGGCAGCATCAGCAGGCCCGATTCGGTGGCGCCGACCCCGTCGACCATCTGGAGGAAGGTCGGCAGATAGCTGCTGGCGCCGAACAGCGCCACCGCGGTGACCGCGCCGATCAGGCCGGTGATGTTGAAGACCGAGTCGCGGAACAGCCGCAGCGGAATGATCGGTTCGGGGGCGAAGCTCTCGACGACCAGGAAGAGCAGAGTCGTTCCGGCAGCGCCCGCGGCCAGCCCGAGGACGACGCGGGAGTCCCACGCGTACTCCGTACCGCCCCAACTGGTCAGCAGCACCAGGAAGGTGGACGCGGCGGCGAGCAGCAGCGTGCCCAGGACATCCAGCCGGCCGCGGGCGGCGGGCTTGGGGAGCCGGAGCACCACGGAGACCACGGCGAGGGTGACGACGCCCAGCGGCACATTGAAGTAGAAGCACCAGCGCCAGGAGACATGGTCGGTGAAGAAGCCGCCGAGCAGCGGGCCCGCCACGGAGGCGAGACCGAAGGCCGCGCCGATGAGCCCCATGAAGCGTCCGCGCTCCCTGGGCGGCACGATGTCCGCGATGATCGCCTGCACGCCGATCATGAGTCCGCCGGCGCCGATGCCCTGGACGGCGCGGAAGGCGATCAGCTGGTCCATGGTGCGGGACCAGCCCGCCAGCGCGGATCCGATGACGAAGACGACGATCGCGAACTGGAAGACGCCCTTGCGGCCGTAGAGATCCCCGAGCTTGCCGTAGACGGGCAGTCCGATGGTGGCGGTGAGCAGGTACGCGGTGATCGCCCAGGACATCCGGTCCAGGCCCTGGAGTTCGCCGACGATCTTCGGCAGCGCGGTGGCCACGATCATCTGTTCCAGCGCGGCCAGCAACAGGGCGAGTATCAGCCCGAACACGACCAGACGCAGCCGACGAGGGCTGAGGGATTCGGCGGGGGCCGGGGCGGGAGGTGCCGGGGCCCAGCCGGGGTGGAGCGGGTCGGGGCCCTGCTGCCCGGGGCCCTGTTCCCCCACTTCCTCCGCGCCCTTCGGCAGAGTGGTACCGCCCACGTACTGCTCCCCTCGTCGCACCTGCGCGGCGTCATTCTTCGCACCGCCCGCCAAGAGGGGGCAAGCGGAACGGTGACTACCGAAAGGGGTTGCGACGGGGGCGTGTTGGGCGGCGGCGCCCGCTCCGGGGCGCTCATCAGGGATTTCCCGCGACGCGTCGCGCGAGAGGTGCGCGACGGCGCCGCGGGGAAAACCACCCGAAACGGTGACCTCAGGGGCGGCCTGCGGAGATCTGCCGGGGCGCGCCCAGGCGGATCCAGTCCGGTCTAGGAGGCGTTCTCGGTCTCGGCGGCGAGCTTCGCGAGCAGCTCGTCGTAGATGCGCGCGAGGCCCTTGGGGGCGAAGGTCCGCTCGAAGAAGCCGCCGATGCCGCCGGCGCCGTCCCAGACGGTGGTGACGACGGCCTTCGAACGGCCCTCACCGGCAGGGGTGACGGTCCAGGTGGTGACCATCGAGGAGTTGCGGTCCTTCTCGACGAGCCGGCCGTCGCTCGGCTCGGTGACCTCCAGCAGGCAGTCGCGCACGCGCTTGCTGGTGGCCTGGAGCTTCCAGTGGACGAGGGTGCCCTCTCCGTCGCCGCCCTCCCGTACCTCGTACTCGCTGAACTGGCCGGGGAGCACCTTCGCGCGGGTGTTCTCGTAGTCGGCCAGCGCATCGAACAGCGTCTCCGCGTCCGCCGCGATGATCCGCTCCGTCGTGGCCTCGACCTGCGCCATGGCGTTTCCTCCAGCACTCGGTTCTTCAGTGAGTCGCGGCCAGCCAACCACCCTCCGGTACGCCCGCCAAATCCGGGGTTGCGACGATCAAGGGAACACTTGTTCTATTCTGGGGTCAGAGCTACCGAGGAGGCACGCATGCGCTGGGACAATCTGGCCGAAAGCCCGCCGACGACGGGGCCGAGCGGGGACATGGCGCTCTTCGGCACGGACGCGGTGGTCACTCGCACGTTCGACACCCCGGAATTCCGCGGGATCACCTTCCACGAGGTCCGCGCCCGGTCGATCGTGAACCGGGTGCCGGGAGCGTCCCGTATGCCGTTCGAATGGACGGTGAATCCCTACCGGGGCTGCACACACGCCTGTGTCTACTGCTTCGCGCGCAAGACGCACAGCTATCTGGATCTCGACACCGGGCTGGGTTTCGACTCCCAGATCGTCGTCAAGATCAACGCGCCACAGCTGGTACGCCGGCAGCTGGCCTCCGCCCGCTGGGAGGGGCAGCACATAGCGATGGGCACGAATGTCGACTGCTACCAGCGGGCGGAGGGGCGCTACGGGCTGATGCCGGGCATCATCACGGCGCTGCGCGACCACGCCAACCCTTTCTCCATCCTCACCAAGGGCACCCTGATCCTCCGCGATCTCGAACTGCTACGGGAGGCCGCCTCCGTCACCGAGGTGGGCATCTCGGTCTCGGTCGGCTTCATCGACCAGGACCTGTGGCGCACGGTCGAGCCGGGCACACCGTCACCCGAGCGCCGCCTCGATGTCGTCCGCGCGATGACCGACAACGGCATCGGCTGCGGGGTACTGATGGCCCCGGTCATCCCCTTCCTGGGCGACCGCCCCGACCAACTACGGGCGACGGTGAAGGCGATAGCCGCCTCGGGCGCCGGATCGGTGACCCCGCTGGTACTGCATCTGCGGCCGGGGGCACGCGAGTGGTTCATGGCCTGGCTGGCACAGCACCATCCACACCTGGTGGCGCGTTACGAGCGCCTGTACGCGGACGGGGCGTACGCCCCCAAGTGGTACCAGCGCCGGATCACACGGCAGGTGCACGAGCTGGCCGACGAGTTCGGAATAGGCCCGGCGAGCCGGGGCGAGGCCCGCCGCATCTCCACGGACCGGGACGGCGCACGGGACGAGACGCCGGGCCCCGCGCCCGAGGCGACACAACTCAGCCTGTTGTGACGGGACGCTGTTGTGAAGGGACAAGGACGGGAGACACGGACCGCGAGTGGCCCCCGCCCGTCTGCCACGGGAGCGACAGACGGGCGGGGGCTCAAGAGGGGCCGATGACGGCGAGGCCGACGCCCGGAAAGACGGGGTGCCACCAGTCGACGTACGACACGGTCTTTCGCAAGCGGCGCCGCTGTGTTCCGATGGGCGCATGAGGGGTCGGATGCGCGAGGGCCATCAAGGAACCGGTCCGGGGGCAGTCACACCGGACGGGTGTTCCGTCGAATTGTACGAACGCCTCCCTGCGGGTGACGAACCGGACATCATCGAACGGGCGGTCCCTGCCCGGGCCCGTATCCTCGAACTGGGCTCCGGGGTGGGCCGCGTGACGCATCCGCTCGTAAGACGAGGTTTCGACGTGACGGCCGTCGACGAGTCTCCCGAGATGCTGGAGAAGGTTCGCGACGCCCGGACTGTCTGCGGACCGATCGAGAAATTGGAGCTCGATGAGCTCTTCGATGTCGTGTTGCTGGGATCGTTCCTTGTTCACTACGGTGATCCACAAGTGCGGCAAAGGCTCTTACAGACCTGCCGGCGGCATGTCGAAGACCACGGTTGTGTGCTCATTCAGCGAGAAGCCGAGGACCGGCACGAGAACCTGCCACGAGAGCGGGAGATCGCCGGCGGTCTCGTCAGGGTGGTGTCCTCCGACCCGGTGGGCCCTGGTGTGCGGTCCGTCCATGTCGAATACCTTTTCCCGGACGCTCGGTGGACCCAGACATTTCTGTCACGTCCACTGACCACCGAGGCTTTCGAACTCGCCCTCAGCGAGGCCGGGCTTGCCCTCGACTCCTACCTGACCGAGGACCGCACGTGGGTACGTGCCATTCCGGCCGGTGAGGGACGGTAGCGTGCCCGCTGGCACGAGGAGAATGGTGGTGCCCGGAGTGGAGGTCGAATCTCCTTGAGGGTCGTGTCCTGCATGTTGGGGCTGTTGCCGGACTGTGCGACAGCCGCCGCGGGCGCCGGATCACACGGCAGGTGCACGAGCTGGCCGACGAGTTCGGAATAGGCCCGGCGAGAGCCGGGGCGAGGCCCGCCACATCACCACGGACCAGGACAGCCCCCGGGACGAGACGCCGGGCCCCGCGCCCGAGGCGACACAACTCACCCTGCTGTGAAGGGACAAGGACGAGAGACAGGGACCGCGAGCAGCCCCCACTCTCTGCGTCACCACCATGCCCAATGGGCATCGAGGGGGCCCGACACCGCCAAGCGGCCGTGTGCGGATGCCTGCGGAGCAGCCCCACGCAGTCGGTGACGGCGGTGAGGTCACCCGACTTTTCGGCCGCTTCCTTCTTCGCCGCCAGTTCCGCACACTGCGCGCATTCCGGCTCGCTCATCGCCAACTTCCGCTCGACCAACGATTTTCCCTCCCCACCAGGGGCCGCAGTCGCTCTATGGTCGGGCTGTGCGACCGGTCGTCCGCGCGAGAATGCTCGGGCTCACCATTGCCCGGGACATGGCCGGCCCGTTCGGGGCAGTCCTCCCCCAACGGGCAAGCGCAAGGCCCCAGTTTGGTAGCCGACACCATCGGAAGGTCACCGCCTTCCCCGACATCCGAGTTCACCGCTCCTCCTTGCCCCGCGATCTCATCTCACTCTAGGCAACTGGACGACTACGCACAGCGCTACGCTTGCCGCGGCGCGAAGGCATAAGAGCCATAAGGCCGCTGTGAAGGGGATAGGAACGGTGAAGGCGCTGGAGCCGAACACAGCACTTGAGCGGCTGTACCGCGAGAGCGGGTGGACGATGCGTCAACTCGCCCAGGAGGTCAACCGCATCGGAACCGAGCGGGGAACTCCCCTCAAGTACCAACAGCCATCGGTCAGTCAGTGGCTGAAGGGGCAGTTGCCCAAGGAATCCGTCCGCCCACTGATCCTGGAAGCGTTCGCCCGACGACTGCGACGACCCGTCACCCGGTCCGAAGCAGGCTTCCCTTCACTCCCCCAGGAGTCGAACCCCCATCCGAGTACCGTGGAAGGGCTGATCGACCTCGGGAGGCAAGACATGGACCCGTCCCGCCGCAGCGTCGTGGGAGCCGCCCTGTTCTCCGTAGCCCTCACCGTCCCCAACTGGCCAGATGTCCTGGGCCGCATGGAAGCCGTTCAGGGCGGGAGGCCGCTGCGCATAGGAATGCCCGAAGTCGACATGGTCATCGCCATGACGGAACGGGTATCCGAACTGGACGACCAATTCGGCGGGCGCCACGCACGGCCGATGGCAGCGGCGTTCCTCGTAAATACGGTCGCCCCTTACCTGAAGGCTGACGCGTCGGAGGAGGTACGCAAAGCGATGATGTCCGCCGCCTCCGACCTGTGTTACCTCACCGGATACATGGCAGTTGACGAGGGAATCCACGGGCTGGCTCAGCGGTATTACCTGAAAGCACTGGAGCTGGCCGGAGCATCAGAAGACCATCTCATATACTGCACCACGCTACGAGGCATGAGCGTCCAGGCCGTTGACCTGGGACACGGAAGGTCGGCAATGCGACTCGCCGATGCCGCCGCTGCGGCTTCCCCACAGACCGGCCCTCGAATGCGCGCATTCCTGGCCGGGCAACAAGCCCACGCAGCAGCACAAATCGGAGACCGCTCCAACGCCCTCACGCATCTGCGCGAAGCCGAAGTTGCCATGGATAAAGCAGAATCTCAGCAGAGGATTTTCGGTTCCTATGATCCGGCCGCATTGAACTACCACACCAGTCAGGTCAGGTATGAGCTTGGCGATGCAGTGGGAGCAGTAGAAGCGATGCAGCAGTCCGACAAATTGCGCTACAACATCTATCGACGCACGCGCGTAAAAGAGCGTGCGATTCTCGCCGAGCGCCAGTTCGCGGTCGGGCATGTGGAATCTGCTTGCGTCACCTGGAACAGCGCATTGGAGGACTATCCGTTGATTCAATCAGGAAGGGCAGATCAGCGAATGCAAAGCCTATTGCAGCTGGCCAGGCCTCATCTCAAGAGTCATGTAGTTCGCGATGTCTACGAGCGGGCCCGTTCGATCACCCCGAAAACGCTCAGGCCCTAAGGGCTGTCCCGTAATCCCTGATGGATCCGCCGATTCGGGGAAGCAACGACTCACCGACCGTGCGCGTGGGGCGTGGCCGTTGGCACGCCCCACGCGAAACGGATCCCCCCACGAAACGGATCCGCAGCGCCTCAGGCGGTCATCCCGCCGTCCACGAGCAGGTCCGTGCCCGTCACGTACGACGCCTCGTCAGAGGCCAGGAACAGCACCGCGGCGGACAGTTCCGCGGAGTCCCCGAAGCGGCCCATCGGCACCCGCAGGAGTTCCCGTGCCTGGGCGTCCTCGTCCCATGTGGCCTCCAGCAGCGGGGTGCGCACGATTCCCGGGCAGACGCAGTTCACGCGAACGCCCGCCGCCGCGTAGTCCTTGGCCGTGGCCCGCGCGAGACCCCGTACGCCGAACTTCGACGCCGAATACGCGGCATTCGGAGTCCTGCCCTGGAACCCGGCCGTGGAGGAGATGTTCACGATCGACCCGCCGCCCGCCGCGACCATGCCCGGAATGACGGCGTGCATTCCGTAGAAGGTGCCGTTCAGGTCGACCTCCACCGTGCGGCGGTAGTCGGCGATCGACAGCTCCGCGGCGGGCAGGAAGGGGCCCGCGGCACCGGCGTTGTTCACCAGTACGGTGATCGGCCCGAACTCTCGCTCGGTCTCGGCGACCAGCGCGGCCCACTGCTCCGGGTCGCTCACGTCCAGACGGACGAAGCGAGCGGCGTCGCCGAGTTCGGCGGCGAGCGCAGGGCCCTCCGCCTCAAGGATGTCGGCGATCACCACGCGCGCGCCTTCGGCGACGAACGTCCGCACATGGGACGCCCCCATCCCGAGCGCTCCGCCCGTGACAACAGCGACCTTCGACTCCAGACGACGACCCATGCGTTCTCAGTCCTTTCACAGCGGGCACGGCGGCTCACGGCGCCGCGACCTCGATCAAATACTCCCAGTTGGGAAAGTATCATCTGGGAGCATCTGGCGCCGGGTAGCATCAGGCGGCGTGATCAGGGATTCCAGCGACCTTCGGGCAAGCAGCCGGCGCGCGCTGGCCGGCGCCCACGGTGTCCACGTCGGGATGTCGCTGTTTCTCGCGTGGCGCATCTCCGACCGCAACTTCGCCGACGCGCTGAGCGAGTTCGAGCTGACACCGCGGCAGTACAACGTGCTGCTGTCCCTCGCCGCCGACCAGCCGCTGAGCCAGACCGAGCTGGTGAACCGCGTCGGGGTCGACCGCTCGGGGATGGGGCGTCAGATCGACGACCTCGAGCAGCGGGGTCTCGTCGAGCGACACCGTAACGAGGCCGACCGGCGCGCTCATGCCGTGAACCTCACCGGCCTCGGCCGCACGTGCCTCAAGGACGCCGACGCCGCCGTCCAGCGCACGATGGCGGAGGTGTACGGCGTCCTCAGCGAAGAGGAGCTACAGGTCCTCGACCGGCTCCTGACCCGTATCGTCGAACAGCACTGAGCGACAGCGGCACGGGCCGTGGAAAACCCGTGCCCGCTGTCAGTGGTGTCCGCGAGGATGGCGCCCATGAGTGAATCCACCCGGCCCTGCTCCCCCGACGGCGCCTCACCCGACGGCGTCGCATCCGACACCGGATACGGCCAAGTCGTCGGGGACGTGGGCCTGTTCGCAGCGATACCCGGCGAGGTGACGGCCGGGGTCCGGGTCCGTGAGATGACCGTCGCCGACTGCGAGGCCGTCGCCGACATCCGGTTGCGCGGCTGGCGGTACGCGTACGCGGGGCTCATACCGCAGGCGTATCTGGACGCGATGAGCCTCCCGGAGGAGACGGCCCTGCGTCGTGAACGGCTCGCCGAGGGCGCCGGCCAGGTGGTCAATCTCGTTGCGGAGCACGACGGCCGGGTGGTCGGGTGGGGCTGCTACGGTCCTGGCCGCGACGCGGACGCGGACGCCGGGACGGCTGAGCTGTACGCGATCTACGCGGAGCCCGAGTTGCTGTCCACCGGTATCGGCCGTGCGCTGATGGACGCTCTGGCGTCGCGGGCCGCGGGGGACGGCTACACGTCGATGCTGCTCTGGGTGCTGAGGGAGAACGGGCGCGCCCGCCGCTTCTACGCGAAGGCCGGCTTCATGCCGGACCGCGCCGAGGAGTCCTTCGACGTGGACGGGGTCGCGGTGCCCGAAGTGCGTTACGCGAGGCGGCTGAGCGCCTCGTCGGCGGCGGTGCGCAGGCGGGGATGAACCCGGGCCGCTTCGAGGGCGTCGCGCGCGCCGCTGTCCCCGAGTTGCCCCAGTCCCTCGACACAGGCGAGCGCCACCCGCCAGTACGGTTCGTCCGGCGCCAGCAGCCGTTCCAGCGTGGCGATCAGCACCGGTACGGACTCGGCGGCACGCAACTCGGTGAGCAGCCGTATCGGATGGAGCGCGTAGGCGGTGCGCAGTGTGTTGGTGGCGAGCGCGGCGGCGGCCCTGGGGGTGCGCGGGTCACCGAGCCGGGCGAGGGCGTACGAAGCGGAGACGCAGCGCTCGGGATCACGGTGGTTGAGGAGCAGTACAAGCGCCTCGAAGGCCCGCCGGTCCCCGGCGCACCCGAGCCTGAACGCGGCCATCTCCCGTGCCCACAAGGGCTGTTCGCGCGCGGTGAGAATACCGGCCAGCTCTTCCCGGTCCTCGGTGTGCACGAGCCGCCGATACGCCTCCGAGTCCCCGGACTCGTCCCGCACCCGGTCCGCGAGCGAACGTAAGTCCTCATCCATGCCTGCCAGGTTATCGGCGCCGGGCACGCGACCGGCGGCGATTCACGGCTCCGATCGGCCGGCGCGCGCGGCGCGCGGATCACCCGTACCGGCCGCGCCCCGGAACACAGCGCACTACGACCGCGCTCTGGCGCGCTCGTTACCCGTCGGTTAACCTCAGATGAGCGGGTTATCCACTCGCGACTCCGATGGCCTGGTGACGCAGCCATCGCGAGTGCTGTCGGTTCAGCACTTCCACGGCCCGGCCCGTCCGGACCGTACACACGGCGTGGCTACGGAACAGGGCCCGCCGCGGCAGGCTCACGGGCGCACGGGCACGTACACGTCCGTCGGCCGAGCCCTCGAAAACCAGCCGTCACTTCTTCCCCTGGAGTCCCGTGATGGACATCCCTCTCTCCACCATCGCCGTGGTCGGCCTCGGCACGATGGGGACCGGCATCGCCGAGATCCTCGCCGTGGCCGGCCGCGAGGTCATCGGCATCGACATCAGCGACGCGGCCTCCCGGCAGGCCGTCGCCGCGCTCGAAGCGTCCACCGCGCGCAGCGTGGAGCGCGGCCGGCTCACCGAGGAGGAACGGCGTACCGCGCTCGCCCGGTTCCGTACGTTCCGCGACCTGCGCGCCGCCGCCGACGCCGAGTTGGTGATCGAGGTCGTGCCCGAGTCGTACGAGGCCAAGCAGCGGGTCTTGCGCGCGCTGGACGGGATCGTCAGTCCCACGGCCGTTCTCGCGACCGGCACCAACGCGC
The DNA here is from genome assembly GCF_044741745.1 of Streptomyces sp. NPDC088116. Lineage (NCBI taxonomy): Bacteria > Bacillati > Actinomycetota > Actinomycetes > Kitasatosporales > Streptomycetaceae > Streptomyces > Streptomyces sp. NPDC088116. The sequence continues at coordinate 301,670 of NZ_JBIUTF010000004.1, forward strand.
TGTCGGTGACGCGGCTGGCCGCCGACTCGGCGCACCCCGAGCGGGTGCTCGGACTGCACTTCTTCAACCCCGCCCCGGCGATGAAGCTGGTCGAGGTGGTCTCCTCGGTCCTCACCTCGCCGCAGGCCGTGGCGGCCGTCACCGCGCTCGCGCGCGAGCTGGGCAAGGAGCCGGTCGCGGTGGGCGACCGGCCCGGTTTCGTCGCGGACGGCCTGCTCTTCGGCTACCTCAACCAGGCCGCCGCGATGTACGAGGCCAAGTACGCCTCCCGCGAGGACATCGACGCGGCGATGCGGCTGGGCTGCGGGCTGCCCATGGGGCCGCTCGCCCTGCTCGACCTGATCGGCGTCGACACCGCGCGTACCGTGCTGGACGCGATGCACGCGGCGTCCCACGACCGGCTGCACGCCCCCGCGCCGGTTCTCGGACAGCTCAGCGACGCCGGGCTGACCGGGCGCAAGGCCGGGCGCGGCTTCTACACGTACGAGGCACCCGGCGGCGGCACGGTGGTGCCGGACGCCCTGACACCGACGAACACCCCGGAAGGCGCCGCCGCGGGCTCCGGCCGCGCCGTCCGGTCGGTCGGCGTCGCGGGCTCCGGCACGATGGCGAGCGGCATCGCGGAGGTCTTCGCCAAGGCGGGGTACGACGTCGTGCTCGCGGCCAGGAACCCGGAGAAGGCGGTGGCCGCCGTCGGCCGTATCGCCACGTCCCTGGCCCGTTCGGTCGACAAGGGCCGGCTGACCGCCGAGGCCCGGGACGCTGCGCTGGCGCGGATCGCACCGGCCGGTTCGCTCGACGCGTTCGCCGAGGTGGATCTGGCGGTCGAGGCGGTGACCGAGGACCTGGAGGTCAAGCGGCAGCTCTTCGCCACGCTCGACAAGGTCTGTCGGCCGGGCACGGTGCTGGCCACCACGACCTCCTCGCTCCCGGTGGTCGCCTGCGCCCGCGCGACCTCGCGCCCACAGGACGTCATCGGGATGCACTTCTTCAATCCGGCCCCGGCCATGAAGCTGGTCGAGGTGGTCCGTACGGTCCTCACCGCCGACGATGTCCACGCCACCGCGCGCGAGGTGATCCACGCCGTCCGCAAGCATCCGGTGGACTGCGGCGACCGCGCGGGTTTCATCGTGAACGCGCTGCTCTTCCCGTATCTGAACAACGCGGTCAAGATGGTCCAGGAGCACTACGCGACCCTCGATGACATCGACGCCGCGATGAAGCTGGGCGGCGGCTATCCGATGGGCCCCTTCGAACTGCTCGATGTGGTCGGCCTCGACGTCTCCCTGGCCATCGAACGGGTCCTGCACCGCGAGTTCCACGACCCGGGCCTGGCCCCCGCGCCGCTGCTGGAACACCTGGTGGCGGCGGGCTGCCTCGGCCGTAAGACGGGGCGCGGCTTCCGTGAGTACGCGCGGCGCTGACCCCGGCGCGAGAGGGGGCGGACCGCCCGGCCGGTCCGCCCCGCAGGCACGCTCTCCTGCGCCGATGCAGTACGTTCACTCCATGTCCCAGTCCGCCAAGTCCTCCCGTACGAACTCCAAGACCGCCGGCACGGAGAGCGCCGCCGGCACTCGCGCGGCCGCCCAGCGCCTCAAGATGCGCCGTGAATTGGCGGCCGCGGCCATGGAGCTGTTCGCGACCAAGGGGTACGAGGCGACGACCGTCGACGAGATCGCCGCCGCGGCCGGGGTCGCCCGCCGGACCTTCTTCCGGCACTTCCGCTCCAAGGAAGAGGCGATCTTCCCGGACCACGACGACACGCTCGTCCGGGCGGAGTCGGTACTCAACGCCGCGCCGGCCCACGAGCACCCGCTGGACACGGTCTGCCGGGGCATCAAGGAGGTCATGCGGATGTACGCGGCCTCCCCCGCGGTCTCCGTGGAGCGCTACCGCCTCACCCGCGAGGTGCCCACGCTCCGCGAGCGCGAGATCGCCTCGGTGGCCCGCTACGAGCGGCTGTTCACCCGCTATCTGCTGGGCCACTTCGACGAGCGCGACCACGCCGACGGCAATGACGACCCGCTGCTGGCGGAGGTGGCCGCGTCCGCGGTCGTCACGGCGCACAACCATGTGCTGCGGCGCTGGCTGCGGGCCGGTGGCCAAGGCGATGTCGAGGCACAGCTGGACCACGCCTTCGCGATCGTGCGTGACACCTTCGGCACGGGTATCGGCGCGGGCAGGAGCTTCGGCGACAAGCCGCGACAGCCGGCCGCCACCGCGCGTACCAGCGGGGACGTGCTGGTGACGGTGGCGCACACGGACGCCCCGCTGGACGAGGTCATGCGGACCATCAAGCAGGCGCTCAAGGGCGCCTAGGGTCTTTCGTTTGGATCAGGCCGGATCAGGGGGCAGGGTCTGGTGCCGTGGATCGCAAGGCGGGGGAGTGAGGCGACGCGGAGCGTCGTGGAGTGACGGCAACGCGGCGAGGCGCGGTGCCGGGGCACGCGAGCCCGGCAAGATCCAAACGAGAGGCCCTGGGGCCTCTCGTTCCCCGCACCCACCGGCCTGGCTCGCGCACGCCCTCACATCGATACGCCATGCGCACACCTCGGCACCTGAAGTGATATTCGCCGGCGATCGAGCGGTAGACATTGCTCATGCGTGCCGTACGAGTGACACATGAGAGAGATTTTTGGCACCCAGTGCCTTGCCAGGTGTCACCGGGTGCCATAGCGTGAAGTTGTCCGGCTGTTCCCGCAAGCCATCCCGCTTGTGCGCCCGGACGCCTGCGTCACAGGCATCTCCGCGCTCACCCGGCGCCGCCGATCAGCACGACCGGCACCGCGCCCCCGCCGAACCGACGGCACACCTCCACCGCACCAGCAAGCAGCCCCCTTGCATCTCGCTCCCTCGGCTTCACCGGAGGCAACACCGTGAAGGAAATCCTGGACGCGATCCAGTCGCCGGACAGCACATCCGCAGACTTCGCCGCACTGCCCCTCCCCGGCTCGTACCGCGCGGTGACCGTGCACAAGGACGAGACGGAGATGTTCACGGGCCAGACCACCCGGGAGAAGGACCCCCGCAAGTCTCTCCATCTCGATGAGGTCCCGGTGCCCGAACTCGGCCCCGGCGAGGCCCTGGTGGCCGTCATGGCCAGCTCCGTGAACTACAACTCCGTCTGGACCTCCATCTTCGAGCCCCTGCCGACCTTCGGGTTCCTGGAGCGGTACGGCAGGCTCAGCGAACTCACCAGGCGCCACGACCTGCCGTACCACGTCATCGGCTCGGACCTGGCGGGCGTCGTGCTGCGCACCGGCCCCGGCGTCAACGTCTGGCGGCCGGGCGACGAGGTCGTCGCGCACTGCCTCTCCGTCGAGCTGGAATCGTCCGACGGACACAACGACACGATGCTCGACCCCGAGCAGCGGATCTGGGGATTCGAGACCAACTTCGGCGGCCTCGCCGAGATCGCGCTCGTGAAGTCCAACCAGCTGATGCCCAAGCCGCAGCACCTGAGCTGGGAGGAGGCCGCGGCTCCCGGACTGGTCAACTCGACCGCGTACCGGCAGCTGGTGTCCCGCAACGGCGCCGGGATGAAGCAGGGCGACAACGTCCTGATCTGGGGCGCGAGCGGCGGACTCGGCTCGTACGCCACGCAGTTCGCGCTGGCCGGCGGGGCCAACCCGGTCTGTGTCGTCTCCAGCGACCAGAAGGCGGAGCTGTGCCGTCGGATGGGCGCCGAGGCGATCATCGACCGCACCGCCGAGGACTACGCGTTCTGGAAGGACGAACACCATCAGGACCCGCGCGAGTGGAAGCGGTTCGGCAAGCGCATCCGCGAACTGACCGGCGGCGAGGACGTGGACATCGTCTTCGAGCACCCGGGGCGCGAGACGTTCGGAGCCAGTGTGTACGTCACGCGCAAGGGCGGCACGGTCGTCACCTGCGCCTCCACCTCCGGCTACACGCACGAGTACGACAACCGCTATCTGTGGATGTCGCTCAAGCGCATCATCGGTTCCCACTTCGCCAACTACCGCGAGGCGTGGGAGGCCAACCGGCTGGTCGCCAAGGGAAAGATCCACCCCACCCTGTCGAAGGTCTACGCGCTGGAGGACACCGGCCAGGCCGCGTACGACGTCCACCGCAACCGCCACCAGGGCAAGGTCGGGGTGCTGGCGCTGGCACCCCGCGAGGGCCTCGGCGTGCGGGACCGGGAGCTGCGCGAGCGGCACCTCGACGCCATCAACCGCTTCCGTAACGTCTGAAGGCTGAAGGCTTTTCATGACTGATCGTCACAAAGACCGGCCCTGGCTCATGCGGACGTACGCCGGTCACTCCACCGCCGAGGCGTCCAACGAGCTCTACCGGCGCAACCTCGCCAAGGGGCAGACCGGCCTCTCGGTCGCGTTCGACCTGCCGACGCAGACCGGTTACGACCCCGATCACGTCCTGGCCCGGGGCGAGGTCGGCCGGGTCGGGGTGCCGGTCTCCCATCTCGGCGACATGCGGCGGCTGTTCCAGGACATCCCGCTGGAGCGCACCAACACCTCGATGACCATCAACGCCACCGCCATGTGGCTGCTGGCGCTCTACCAGGTGGTGGCGGAGGAGCAGGGCGCGGACATCGCCCTGCTCCAGGGGACGACCCAGAACGACATCGTCAAGGAGTACCTCTCACGCGGGACGCATGTCTTCCCGCCCGTGCCCAGCCTGCGGCTGACCACGGACATGATCACGTACACGGTGAACCACATCCCCAAGTGGAACCCCATCAACATCTGCAGCTACCACCTCCAGGAGGCGGGGGCGACCCCGGTGCAGGAGATCGCGTACGCGATGTCCACCGCGATCGCCGTGCTCGACGCGGTGTTCGCGTCCGGGCGGATCCCCGAGGACCGCCGGGGGGATGTCGTCGCCCGGATCTCCTTCTTCGTCAACGCCGGGGTGCGTTTCATCGAGGAGATGTGCAAGATGCGGGCCTTCTCCCGCATCTGGGACCAGGTCACCCGCGAGCGGTACGGCATCGACAACACCAGGCAGCGCCGCTTCCGCTACGGCGTCCAGGTCAACTCCCTCGGCCTGACCGAGGCCCAGCCGGAGAACAACGTCCAGCGGATCGTCCTGGAAATGCTGGCGGTCACCCTCTCCAAGGACGCCCGCGCCCGCGCCGTCCAACTCCCGGCCTGGAACGAGGCATTGGGCCTGCCGAGGCCTTGGGACCAGCAGTGGTCGCTGCGTATCCAGCAGGTCCTGGCGCATGAGAGCGACCTGCTGGAGTACGAGGACATCTTCGAGGGCTCGCAGGTCGTGGAGGCCAAGGTGGCGGGCCTCGTCACCGAAAGCCTCGCCGAGATGGACCGGATCGAGGAGATGGGCGGCGCGATGGCGGCCGTCGAGTCCGGCTATCTCAAGTCGCGGCTGGTCTCCTCGCACGCCGAGCGCCGGGCGCGGATCGAGTCCGGCGAGGAGAAGATCGTCGGCGTCAACTGCTACGAGTCCACCGAGCCCGGTCCGCTCACCGCGGACCTCGACACCGCGATCATGACAGTCGACCCGGCGAACGAGGCACGGGTGGTGGCGGCCCTGCACACCTGGCGGGACAACCGTGACGAGGCCCGCGCCACGCAGGCGCTGACCGCCCTGAAGCGGGACGCCGCGGGCACCGCCAATCTGATGGCCGCCACCGTGGAGTGCGCGCGGGCCGGGGTGACGACCGGCGAGTGGTCCTGGGCGCTGCGCGACGTCTTCGGCGAGTTCCGCGCGCCCACGGGCGTGAGCGGCGCTCAGGTCGCCGTGGCCGCGGAACGGGGCAGCGCGCTCGCCGCCGTACGGGAGAGAGTGTCCCGTACCGCCGAGGAGTTGGGCGCCGGGCGACTGCGGCTGCTGGTCGGCAAGCCCGGTCTCGACGGGCACTCCAACGGCGCCGAGCAGATCGCCGTACGCGCCCGGGACGCCGGCTTCGAGGTGGTCTACCAGGGCATCAGGCTCACACCCGAGCAGATCGTGAGCGCCGCGCTCGCGGAGGACGTGCACTGCGTGGGCCTGTCGATCCTGTCGGGTTCGCACGCCGCGCTGGTGCCCGACGTACTGGAGCGGCTGCGCGCGGCGGGCGCCGGGGACCTCCCGGTGATCGTCGGCGGGATCATCCCGCACGCGGACGCCGAGGAACTGCGGGCGGCCGGGGTGGCCGCCGTATTCACCCCGAAGGACTTCGGGATCACCGAGATCATCGGCCGTATCGTCGACGAGATCCGTACCGCGAACAAGCTCGACCCGTTGGAGGTCTCCGCATGACAGCCCATCTGCCGCCCGCCACCGCCCGGCCCGACCGGCTGCGTCCGCGCCGCTCCTGCCTGGCCGTTCCGGGCTCCAACCCGCGTTTCCTGGAGAAGGCCCAGGGGCTGCCGGCCGACCAGGTCTTCCTCGATCTGGAGGACGCGTGCGCGCCGCTCGCCAAGGAGGGCGCCCGGCACACGATCGTGGACGCGCTCAACAAGGGCGACTGGACGGGCAAGACACGGGTCGTACGGGTCAACGACTGGACGACGCACTGGACTTACCGCGATGTGGTCACGGTCGTGGAGGGCGCGGGAGCGAACCTCGACTGTGTGATGCTGCCGAAGGTCCAGGACGCGCAGCAGGTCGTCGCCCTCGATCTGCTGCTCACCCAGATCGAGAAGACGATGGGCTTCGAGGTCGGCCGGATCGGCATCGAGGCGCAGATCGAGAACGCCAAGGGCCTGGTGAACGTCGATGACATCGCCGCTTCCTCGCCCCGGCTGGAGACCATCGTGTTCGGCCCCGCCGACTTCATGGCCTCCATCAACATGAAGTCGCTCGTCGTCGGACAGCAGCCGCCCGGATACGGCGCGGACGCGTACCACTACATCCTGATGCGCATCCTGATGGCGGCCCGCACCCACGATCTCCAGGCGATCGACGGTCCGTACCTCCAGATCCGCGATGTGGAGGGGTACCGCGAGGTCGCCGGCCGTGCGGCGGCGCTCGGCTACGACGGCAAGTGGGTGCTGCACCCGGGCCAGATCGAGGCGTCGAACGAGATCTTCTCGCCCTCCCAGGAGGACTACGACCACGCCGAACTGATTCTGGACGCGTACGACTACTACACGTCCGAGGCCGGCGGGAAGAAGGGCTCCGCGATGCTCGGCGACGAGATGATCGACGAGGCCAGCCGCAAGATGGCACTGGTCATCTCGGGCAAGGGCCGGGCCGCGGGCCTGCGGCGCACCACCTCCTTCGAAGCCCCGGAGGCGTGAGAGCCATGCGGTTCGGACGCACTTTCGAGGAGTTCGAGGTCGGCGCGGTCTACAAGCACTGGCCGGGCAAGACGGTCACGGAGTACGACGACCACCTGTTCTGCCTGCTCACCATGAACCATCACCCGCTGCACCTGGACAGCAACTACGCCGAGAAGACGACGGACTTCGGGAAGAACGTCGTCGTGGGCAACTACGTCTACTCGCTGCTGCTGGGCATGTCGGTGCCGGACGTCTCCGGGAAGGCGATCGCCAATGTGGAGGTCGAGTCGCTCAAGCATGTCGCGCCGACCTTCCACGGCGACACGATCTACGGCGAGACGACGGTCCTGGACAAGACCCCGTCCAGGTCCAAGAGCGACCGCGGAATCGTGTACGTGGAGACCAGGGGCTACAAGCAGGACTCCACCGTGGTCTGTGTGTTCCGGCGCAAGGTGATGGTCCCGACCGAGACGTACGTCAAGGCACGCGGAGGCGAACAGCCAGGCCGCCCCGAACCCCAGGAGAAGTGACCGAGATGAGCCCACTCGCCCAGACCGCCGGCCTGACCGACATCCAGCGGGAGATCCTGGCGACCGTCAGGGACTTCGTCGACAAGGAGATTCTCCCGGTCGCCACGGAGCTGGAGCACCGCGACGAGTATCCGACCCGGATCGTGGAGGGCCTGAAGGAACTCGGCCTGTTCGGGCTGATGATTCCCGAGGAGTACGGCGGTCTGGGCGAGTCCCTTCTCACCTACGCGCTGTGTGTGGAGGAGATCGCCCGGGGCTGGATGTCGGTGTCCGGCATCATCAACACCCACTTCATCGTGGCGTACATGCTCAAGCAGCACGGCACCGAGGAACAGAAGGAGACCTTCCTGCCGCGGATGGCGGCCGGTGAGGTGCGCGGGGCGTTCTCGATGTCCGAGCCCGGCCTGGGTTCCGACGTCTCGGCGATCACGTCCAAGGGAGTCCGGGACGGCGACGACTACGTACTGAACGGCCAGAAGATGTGGCTGACCAACGGCGGCACGTCCTCGCTCGTCGCCGTGCTGTGCCGCAGCGACGAGGGCCACCCGGAAGGCACCGCTCCGCACAAGTCGATGACCACGTTCCTGGTCGAGAAGGAGCCCGGCTTCGGTCAGGTGCGGCCCGGTCTGACCATCCCCGGGAAGATCGACAAGATGGGCTACAAGGGCGTCGACACCACCGAGCTGATCATGGACGGACTGCGCATTCCGGCCCATAGGGTGCTCGGCGGCGCCACCGGCCGAGGGTTTTACCAAATGATGGACGGAGTCGAGGTCGGCCGGGTGAATGTCGCCGCGCGCGGCTGCGGGGTGGCCCGGCGCGCCTTCGAGCTGGGGATCTCCTACGCACAGCAGCGGCACACGTTCGGCAAGCCGATCGCCCAGCATCAGGCGATCCAGTTCAAGCTGGCCGAGATGGCTACCAAAGTCGAAGCCGCCCATGCAATGATGGTCAACGCCGCACGCAAAAAGGACTCCGGGGAACGAAACGACCTGGAGGCAGGGATGGCGAAGTACCTCGCCTCCGAATACTGCAAAGAAGTCGTGGAGGACGCGTTCCGCATCCATGGCGGTTACGGCTTCTCCAAGGAGTACGAGATCGAGCGCCTCTATCGTGAGGCTCCGATGCTGCTGATCGGCGAAGGTACCGCCGAGATCCAGAAAATGATCATCGGTCGACGCCTGTTGGAGGAGTACCGATTCCAGGGTTGAATGCCACCTTTGAGCTATTTTGGCCGCGAAGAAGATCACACCCTGTCCTCCGGCGCGACTCGCTTCACGGCGCTCGACTCGGCTGCTGGCTTGCTCAGTTGCGGCCCGCAACCGATACCATCGCTGGAAAGCCGCCGTCCCCCGTTGCCAGCGCGGCATCATCCGCTACGAAGGTCATCCATGCCCCACAGCCAAACCTCCGCACCACGCGGCAGGGTCCGCCTCGCGCGCGGAGCATCGCCGTGGCTCCTGCCGACCGTCGCCACCGCAGCGATCGGCCTGGCCCGCGCGCGCAGCTCCAAGCGCGCCGCAGTACTCGCCGTGCCCGCCACCGCGCTCGCGGCGGGCATGCTGTGGTTCTTCCGCGACCCGGAGCGCGAGATCACGCAGGGCCGGGTCATCTCCCCGGCCGACGGTGTGGTGCAGAGCATCATGCCGTGGAAGGACGGGCGCACCCGGGTCGCCATCTTCATGAGTCCGTTGAACGTCCATGTCAACCGTGCCCCGCTCGCGGGCACCGTGACATCCGTGGAGCACATCCCCGGCGGATTCGTCCCGGCGTTCAACAAGGAGAGCGAGAACAACGAGCGCGTTGTCTGGCACTTCGACACCGAGCTGGGTGACATCGAGATGGTGCAGATCGCCGGCGCGGTGGCGCGGCGGATCGTCCCGTATCTGCCCCAGGGGACCAAGGTGGAACAGGGCGAGCGCATCGGCCTGATCCGTTTCGGCTCGCGCGTCGACATCTACCTTCCGGAAGGTGTCGAAGTCGCTGTCGAGGTCGGTCAGACCACGACCGCAGGGGTGACTCGAATTGACCGTGATTGATCCTGATACGCAAGCCGGCTGGGTCGCCGAGGCTGAGGCCGAAGCGGAGGACGACGCGGAGGACATGCCGCTGTCGATGCGGCTGTCGATAGCGGACACCCTCACGCTCGGTAATGCCACGTGCGGCTTCATGGCCGTGTACTTCACCACTACAGGCATTCTCATCCCGCACCTCACGGGAAGCGATGAGAGCGGCATGGCGCGGCACTCCGCCGCGACGGCCGTGATCCTGATGCTGGCCGCGGCGATCTTCGACCTGTTCGACGGACTCGTGGCCCGCAAGCTGCGCAGCTCCCCGATGGGCGCCGAGCTGGACAACCTCTCGGACCTGATCAGCTTCGGTCTCGCACCGGCCTATTTCGTGCTCGTGTACGGAATGGTCGCGGACGACGCACATCAGCGGGTGTCGGCACTGGCGGCGATCGTGGTGTTGCTCGCCGTCGTGCTACGGCTGGCCAGATTCTCCTGTGTGACGCTGAAGGACGGCATGTTCCAGGGCATGCCGAGCCCCTTCGGGGCACTGACGGTCGTCTCGATCGTCCTGCTGGAACTTCCCTTCGTCACGACGCTGCTCGCGATCATCGGAGTGGCCTGGCTGATGGTGAGCCGCGTCGAGTATCCGAAGCCGCGGGGCATTCTCGCGGTGGCGATGCTCACCTGGATCGTGGCCGCGATGGGGCTGCTGGCGGCCTGGGCGTTCGACGCCCCCGGCGGTCAGCTGCTGCTCCAGACCGGCTGTGCGCTCCAGGTGGTGACGGGCGCGGTGATTCCGCTCTTCGCCACGGCACGGCGGGTGAACACCTTCCGCGGCAACCGCCGCGAGGCACGGGCGGCGCAGTTGCCGTAGGCCCGCAGCGGGGAACGACTGGTACGGGTAAGGGCCCGGGTGCGCATCGCACCCGGGCCCTTACCCGTTGTGGTCTTCCGCCCGCCCTCTCCCTCTGGAAGCATTTACCGCCATGACCGGGGGATCGATACATCAGCTCTTCGAAGAGCGGGCACGGCAGGCACCCGACCGTGTCGCGGTGGTCACCGATGGTGACCAGTACAGCTATCTGCGTGTGGACACCGAGGCCAATCGGCTGGCGGCGTATCTCGTCGAGAGCGGTGGGCTGCCCGGCTCCGGCTCCGCCGCCGCCACCGTCGCGATCTGTACGGAGCGGCCGCTGGACGCGCTGGTGGCGATGCTGGCCGTGCTCAAGGCGGGCCACGCGTACGCCGTCGTGGCGCCGCGGACACCGGGCGAGGAGTTGCACCGGCTGCTCGGGCTCGCGCGGGCCAAGGCCGTCATCACCCAGCGGGCGCTGCTGCCACGGATCGACGACGGCCGTGACCGGACCGCCGTCTGCCTGGACCGGGACGCGGAGGCCATCGCGGCGCACTCGGGGGTGGCGCCGCCCACGGCCCGTGGCACGGGCGGCCGGGACATGGCCAGGAACGGGACCAGGAAGAGAGCCGGCCCGGCTGCGAGGACGAGGGCCACCGTGCTGTTCACCGCCGGGACGACCGGCAAGCGCACGGCGGTCGTGTCCGGGCACGACCGGTGGATCGCCGCGTACACCGCCTGGGCCGAGGTCTACGCGCTGTCACCGCAGGATCAGGTACTGGTGACCGCGCTCCCCGAGACCACCGAGTTCACCGGGGGCTGGATCCGGGCCCTGTGCTCCGGCGGGACGCTGGTGCTCTCCGACCGGCTGATCAGCACGGAGAGTGTCACGGTGGTCGAAGCCGACCCGAGGACGGCCGCCCGGCTGCTGACACGTGACCTGCCGGCGCTGCGGCTGCTCGCGGTGGGCGGCGAGCCGCTGCGGCTGGACGAGCAGCTGCGCCTCCAGGAACTGCTGCCGACGCCCGAGGCGCGGGTGGTCAGTGTGTACGGTCCGGCGGAGGTCGTCGGCTGCGGTACGTGGTTCGAGCCCGAGCAGCTGCCGGGTGCCGTGGAGTATCCGGAGCGTGCCGCGTATCTCGGCAGGCCGTTCCCCGGCTGTGCGGCGGAGCTGCGCAAGGGCAGGATCTGGCTCACCCCTCCGGACGGCGGCGACGCGGTCGCGACCGGCGACGTGGGGCGCAGGCAGGCCGAAGGGCCGCTGGAGTTCCGCGGCCGGACGGCGGACCGGGTCACGGTCAACGGCAGGACGGTCGACACGTACCGGGTGGAATCGGCGCTGGGCGGTCATCCCGGCCTCCGGGAAGTGGCCGTCACGGCGGACAAAGGGCGCACGGGGAACCGGCTGATCGCCTTCGTCGCTCCCGTCTCCGGGCCGACCGAGCTGCGTTCCCGGCTCACCGGCCTGGTCCCGGCGGGCGACATTCCCGGCTCGGTGGTGCGGATCCCGCGGCTGCCGAGGAACGCCGCCGGGAAGGTGGACCGCGCGAAGCTGCCGTTGCCGCCGGTCCCCCGGGCCGCGAGCGGCGGCGGCAAGGGCGGCGAGATGTCCCCCGAGGACGTCAACGCCGTGATCGCCGTCGTGGTGACGTTGTGCGCGGGTTTCCTGTCCGCCGCGCTCACCAACGTGTTCTGGCCCGGCTCCACCGACCTGACCGGTGTACCGACGCCGTGGAACGTGCTGTTCGGCTTTCTGTACTTCTTCGAGTGGCTCGCCTTCGGCCTGGGCATGGGATTCCTGGCGATGGGGCGGCAGCCGATGCTCCGGCACGGCGCGCCACGGGGGATCACCACCCTGGCGCATCTGGCGATCGTCTGGCTGCTGGCCGCCTGGTGGCCGCAGGACAATTTCTACCGGCTGGCCGCCAAGACCGACTGGCCTAGGCAGGCCGCTCTCGTCTACACCTTCAATGTGACGCTGATGCTCGCGGCGGCGATCGTGGTGGTCTGGGTGAACAAACGGCCCGCCGTCAACGAGCGGACCTGAAGATCCCGCCGAGGTCCCGGCCCGCACCGCGGACCAGGGCCTCGGCCGCGTCGAGGCGGTCCGCCGTACGGGCCGCGAGCAGGACTCCCACAAACGGGGCGGGGTCGAAGGCGGCCGTGGGGATCGAGGGCAGCAGAACCGCCCCGAGGGCTGTACAACGGTCCGTCAGTTCCCTCAGCCAGACGATGAGTTCGGCGTCGGGGAGGCGGGCGGCCAGCGGGATGTGGTCCAGGGTGCGTACGAGATGGCCACCGCCCCGGGTCTCGTCGAGGCGCGCCTTCACCATGAAGGCGACCGAGGGGCCCGTCAGCCGCAGATTGATCTCTGTCGGAGCCAGGACGTGTCCGAGTCCGCCTGTCGGTGCGGTCACGAAGTCGACGTCGTACCAGCCCCGGTAGCCGCTCGCGGCGAGTTCCCGGCCGACCGCGCGCCCGAACCGCAGCGCGATGGCGGCCGACCGGTCCGGTACGACGCCGGGGCCGACGGTCGCTCCCCGGTAGGCGGTGCCCCGCACGTCCATCACGGCGACGCCCACGTCGTACACCGCGCCGGTGGCGTCCACGATGCCGTCGTAGGTGAGGTCATGGGGTGCGCGGGCGCCGGTCAGATAGTCCTCCACCAGGAGCGGGCCCCGGGGCAGCGCCCGCAGCGCGCGCGGCAGATCCCGTACGGACCGCACCACGTACGTGCCCGAACCACCCACGCCGTGCTCGGACTTGAGGATGCTGGCCTCGCCACAACGGGCCCGTGCGAGGACCAGCCGGGCCGCCGCGCGGCGGTCGGCCGCCGGTCGCTGAGCGGGAACGGTGATGTCGTCGCGATGCGCGGGAGCCAGCCGCAGGAACAGCGCGTTGGCGGCCCGTTTGGACTCGTACCGCAGCGCTCCGGGCGGCAGCGGCCGGCCGGACAGCTCCCCGGACGCGGCCGAGTGGCCCCACGGTACGAAGGGCAGTCCGAGCCCGCGCAGATGGGCGGTCAGTACGGGACGGGCGAGCAACTCGGCGGTGAGTCCGGCCGCGGTCCCGGCGGGTGCGGTGGCTGGGCCAGGGGCGAGTCCGTCGTACAACTCCACGGCTCCCCAAGCGAGTTGGCGGGAGAGCAGTTCGATCCAGCCAGGGGGTACGGTCCGGGGCAGGACGATCACGGCCGGATGCGGGCTTCCCAGCGCGGCCAGGCAGGAGTAGTGGCCGCTCGCCAGGCGCGCGGTCCCGGACAAAGCGCCGAACTGTGCCTGGAACTCGGCGACATTGCCGAGTTGTACGGTCCGCCGCCCGCCCGTCCACGCCCGCACCCACTCCTCGCGCGGGAGCACGTCGACCCGGAGCCGGGGCAGCGGGCCGCCGAGTACGGGCCGCGCTCCGAGCGCCCGGTAGAAGTCCACGGCGTGCGGGTCGGAGTCGATCGTCAGCCGCTCGAACCCCAGGTCACGGGCGGCGTCGAGGACATGGGCGTACAGGGTCCGGCCGATGCCCCGGCCGATCGCGTGCGGTTCGACGAAGAGCAGCCCGAGTGTGCCGTCGGGGGGCTCGCCCTCCAGCGAGGCGACACCGAGGAGTTCACCGGACTCCTCGTCCTGCGCGACGATGACCCGACGCGCCGTCACATCTGTTGCGGAAAGGGTCAGTTCATCGGCACACGCCGCCAGGAAGGAGTCGTCGTACCCCCAGTGGGCCTTCGAGCGCAGCGCAAGTCCGCTGAGCACCTGCGCCTCGTCGGGGCGCGCTTCGCGTATCCGCACGCCCCGACCATAGGCGGTCCGGTCAGACCAGGAAGTCCCGCGCGATGTTCGCCGCCAGGCGTTCCAGCAGCGGCCCCGCCTCCGCCATGCTGACGGCCGGGTCCGGCTCCAGTTCGGTGAGGGCGTAGGCGCGGCGGATGCCTGCCCGGCCCAGCGCCTGTGGGCGCAGGGTCAGCCGGCCGCAGACCGCGATGACCTCGATCCCCCGGGCCCGCGCCGCCGCCGCGACGCCCGCGGGGGCCTTGCCGTGCAGCGTCTGCTCGTCCAGGGAGCCCTCGCCGGTGATCACCAGGGACGCCCGGGACAGGGCGGGGGCGAAGCCCAGCACATCGAGCATGATCTCGATCCCGGGGCGGAAGCTCGCGCCGAGGCCGACCAGCGCGCCGTAGCCGATACCGCCCGCCGCGCCCGCGCCCGGCGAGAGCGCGAGATCCGCGGCCCGGGAACCGATGGCCGTCTCCAGGACCGTGGCGTAGTGGGCGAGGGCCGCGTCGAGCGTCGCGATGTCCCGCGCGCTCGCGCCCTTCTGTGCCCCGTAGACGGCGGGGGCGCCCTTGGGACCGGTCAGCGGGTTGTCGACATCGCTGGCCAGGACGATCTCCGTGGCGGCGAGACGGTCGTCCAGACCGGAGAGATCGGCGGTGGCGAGATCACGCAGTCCGCCGCCGCCCGGCCCGACCGGCCGCCCGTCCGCGTCCAGGAAGCGTGCGCCGAGCGCCACGAGCATCCCCGCGCCGCCGTCGGTCGTGGCGCTTCCGCCGACGCCGAAGACAATGCTCCGCGCGCCCGCGTCGAGCGCGGCGCGCAGCAGTTCGCCGGAGCCGTACGTCGTCGCCGTCAGCGGCGCGAAGACCCCCTCGGGCAGGCACTGGAGGCCCGAGGCCTCCGCCATCTCGACGACGGCCGTACCGTCCCGCAGGGCGTACGCCGCGGTCAGTTCGTCACCGAGCGGCCCGGTGACCCGTACCTCACGGCGCTCGAAACCGGCGGCCAGTGCGGCTGCCACGGTGCCGTCGCCACCGTCCGCGACCGGCAGGGTCTCGACAGTCACCGAGGGGGCGACCCTGTGCAGCCCCGCCGTGACCCGTTCGGCGACCTGCACGGCCGTGAGTGAACCCTTGAACTTGTCCGCCGCGACAAGTACGTGCGCGGCTTGCTTTGCTGCTCCGTCCGTCACTGTGCATCCTCTGCTTTCGAACAGATAGTCGCGCCGACCCGACCTTATCCGTACAGATGGCCCCCTGCCCATGATCGGCCACCGGATCGCGCGGGCCCCGGGCCGCGGTCTCTTAAGCTTCTGGTGTGACGCAAACCGATACAGACTACGCCGCGTACATCGCCGGTCTCCCCCGTGTGCTGGCCGGCGCCGCCATGCTCTTCAGGGACGTCCGGGGCCATGTACTGATCGTCGAGCCCAATTACCGGGAGGGCTGGGCGCTGCCGGGCGGGACCATCGAGTCCGACGACGGTGAGACCCCGCGTGAGGGCGCCCGCCGGGAGACCCTCGAGGAGATCGGCCTGGACATCGAGCCGGGGCAGCTGCTGGCAGTGGACTGGGTCCAGGGCGCGGCCCGGCCGCCGATCGCCGCGTATCTGTACGACGGCGGGGTGCTGGGCGAGGATCAGCTGGCGGCGATCCGGCTCCAGGAGGAGGAACTGCTGTCGTGGCGGCTGGCCGACCCCGCCGAGCTCTCCTCGTATCTGCCGGGGTCACTCGGGTCCCGGGTGCTGGCGGCGCTCGACGCGCTGGAGTCCGGCGCGGGCGCGGTGGAACTGGAGAACGGAGTGCGAGCGCGGTAGGCCCATGGCCGTCCTTGGTGGGGCGGTCCGATCGGCTCGTTTCGGCGAAAGTTGACCTTCACGTTCCTTGAACGACGACAATCGCCGCCATGGACGGCATCACACTCAGCGCCACACAGGGCCTCACGAAACTCCTGAGCATCGGCGACTTCGCGCGACGCGTCGGTCTCGCGTCGAGCGCTCTGCGCTTCTACGACGACTGCGGCGTCCTCCCGCCCGCGCGGGTCGACGAGGCGACCGGCTACCGCTACTACAACCCTGACCAGACCACGCGGGCAGGGCTGTTGCGGAGTCTGCGGGCGGCGGGGCTCACGCTGGCGGATGTCACCACCGTGCTCGACGGTGACGAGGAGGAGGCCCGCACCGTACTGGAACGGCACCGGAGCGCGGTACGGGAGCAGCAGCGAGCGGCCGACGCCACGATCGCCGCCGTGCTGGGATCCCTCTCCCCTTCCGGCCCCTACACCGGCCGACGCCCGGATTCCGGCGCGGACGCCGGTACCGCCTTCCCCGGGGCGGACACGCCTGCGACGCGTGTACGGCTCGGTGGCGCGGAGTTGGCCAGTGCCCTGCGCCAGGTCGTACCGGCCGTCGGCCAGGACGCGGAGCACCCGGTCCTCGGGTGCGTTCTCATCGAGATCGGTGACGGCGAGATCCGGCTGGTGGCCACCGACCGCTACCGCATGTCGATGCGCGTCCTGCGGCCGGTGGTCGCGGTGGAGGGGCCCGACCGTCACCTGCTCGTGGAGGCCGACGCCCTCACCGAGGTCGGGGCCTGGGCGGCCCGGTGTGTCGCGGTGACGATCGAGGCCGGACCGGCGGGGGCCAGGGTGCTGGACGCGGGCGGGTCCGGAGCGCGTGATCTGCCGTCGGCCGAGGGGCGGTTCCCCGCCTATCGCGAGATGCTGTCCGCCGCCGCCGAGCCCCGCCACCGCCTGATCGTGGACCGTTCGGCTCTCCTCGATGCCGTCGACAGCCGCGCCGGCATGTCCGGCGACGCGCCGCACGGCATACCCGCGATCGCTCTGCGGCTCGGCGAGGACAAGGTCACCGTCTCCCTGCCCGACGACTCCAACTCCGAGCTGCTGCACGCCACTTGCCTGGGCGACCTGCCGGTCCGTATCGGCTTCGACCCCGCCGTCCTCGCCCCGGCCCTCGAAGCGAGCGTCGGCCCGGACGTCCTGCTGGAGATCGCGGCGGTGGACGAACCGGTCGTGGTGCGCTCGGCGGACCAGGGCAGCTTCAGCACCCTGGTCATGCCCGTCGGCCTCGCCGCTCCGGGCAGCTGACGCTCGCTCCCCGCGACGGACGGGTCATCTCGGGCGGTATTTTGATGACCCGTCAGGGGCAACTTCACGTTCATTCCGCGTTGGTACGCCGTGCATGCCGGCCCAGGATCATTCTGGAGGTTCGTCCAGGAACCCGGAGGAAGCATGCCAAGGCAGAATCGAGGCCGAACGACGGCCCTGTTCACGTCCGTTGTCATCGTTTCGACCGTCATGGCCGGAGCGGGCGCGGCCCAGGCACAGATCCGTACACAGCCCCGGACCGAGACGCAGCCCCAGACGCAGGCGCGGACTCAGCCCCAGACGCAGGCGCGGACTCAGCCCCAGACGCAGGCGCGAACTCAGGCCCAGGCGCAGGCTCGTACCCAGGCCGGGACCGTGGACGCGGCGGGCCGGGCGACGCGACAGCTTCCCGCCCTGCCCAAGACCGTCGACGGTGGCACCTGGCCGTCCGGTCATCTCCAGGGCACGGCCGTCGACCGCCGCAAGGGCTACATGTACTTCTCCTTCACCGATCTCCTGGTGAAGACCGATCTGCGCGGCAAGCCCGTCGGCTCCGTCACCGGTTTCACCGGGCACCTCGGTGACCTGGACTTCAACGAGCAGGACGGCCGCGTCTACGGGTCCCTCGAGTACAAGACCGCGAAGTCCTTCTACATCGCCGTCTTCGACGGGGACCACGTCAACCGCATGAACATGGACGCCGAGTCCGCCGGTGTGGTCTCCACCGTCCATCTCAAGGAGGTCGCGAAGGACTACACGGCCGACATGAACGGTGACGGCGTCTTCGGAGGTGACACCGCCAACACCCCGGACCACCGGTACGGATGCAGCGGCATCGACGGTGTCGCCTTCGGCCCCGCGCTGAACCGCGAGGGCGGCTCCAAACTCACCGTCGCGTACGGGATCTACGCCAACAACAGCCGCGAGGACAACGACAACCAGGTCCTGCTCCAGTACGACGTACGGCAGTGGAAGAAGTACGAGAAGCCGCTGTCCGAGGATGCCCCGCACACCTCCGGACCGGCCTCGCCCGACGGCAAGTACTTCGCGTACACCGGCAACACCACCTACGGCGTGCAGAACCTGGAGTACGACGCGCACAGCGGCAACTGGCTGATGGCCGCCTACAAGGGCAAGAAGACCCGGTTCCCGAACTACTCCCTCTTCGTCCTCGACGGCTCCAAGCGCGCCGCCTGGGGCACCGTGCGCGGCCAGGCGAAGCCCGAGCGCGGCCAGATCCTCTCGCTCCTCCCCCGCGGGCTGCACGACACGGCCTCCGGTGTGTACGGCTGGGAGTCGGCCGGGCAGTACGGGCTGGTCTCGCTCGACGACGGCCGCTACTACGTCGCCGCGATCGGCACGGTCGAGGTCGACGGGGTCACCCGGCAGACCGGCCTCGCGGTCCTGAACCGCTGGACGGGCCTGACCCCCAACCCCTTCGCGCCGGTGACGCGCTGAGCCGCCGGGTGTCAACAGGGTGGTAGAACAGGGGTCTTCAGGGTTGCAGAACAGGTGTCTTCGGATCGGGCCCGCCCGTGTCGATCGGGCCCGCCCGTGTCAGAGCCGCCGGTGTCGGACCCGCCCGTGTCAGACCCGCCCGTGTCAGAAGAGGGTGGCCGGGGCAGCGGCGGGGCTGTGCGCTCCGCCGCGCGCGGCCCCGTCCGCTCCCTCGAAGACCAGGAGCCGCTGCTTGCGGTCGAGTCCGCCGCCGTAGCCGATGAGGCCACCGGTCGAGCCGATCACCCGGTGGCAGGGCACGATGATGCTGATCGGGTTCTTGCCGTTGGCCAGTCCGACCGCGCGCGAGGCGGCCGGTTTGCCCAGGGCGTCGGCCAGTTCGCCGTACGACCGGGTCTCGCCGTACGGAATCCGCTGGAGCTGGGCCCAGACGGCGCGCTGGAACGGTGTGCCGTTCAGCCGCAGCGGCAGGTCGAACTCCGTCAGTTCCCCGTCGAAGTACGCGGCGAGCTGGCTCAGCGTCTCGGTGAACGGCCGGGGGTCCGGGGCACCGAATGTCTCCTCCAGCGGGCGGTGGCGCTGCTCGGCCATGTAGAGGCCGCTCAGTACACCGTCGGTGGCGACGAGGGTCAGTGGTCCGTACGGGCTGTCGGCCACGGTGTGCACGATGTGGTCGGTGTGCTGCTGAGTCATGGCGAACTTCCTTAGCCGGGAAGGTGGTTGATGGCGTGGTCGTCGGTGGCCCACAGGTACTGGACGGCGTACGCGCGCCAGGGGCGCCAGGCCGCCGCGCGGGCCGTGAGCGCGGCCGGGGTGGACGGCAGACCGAGTCCCGCGGCGGCCCGCCGGACGCCGAGGTCGGTCGGCACGAAGGCGTCCGGGTCACCGAGCCCGCGCATCGCGATCACCTCGACCGTCCACGGCCCGAACCCGGGCAGGGCGATGAGCTGCTCGCGCGCCCGCTCCCAGTCGCTGTCGGGGCCGAGCCGGATCGACCCGTCCGCGAGGGCGGCGACGAGCGTGGTGAGGGTGGTGCGCCGACTGCGCGGCAGGGCCAGCGCCTCCGGGTCGAGCGCGGCCAGCGCCTCGGAGGACGGGAAGAGGTGGGTGAGCCCGCCCTCGGGATCGTCGACCGGCACACCGTGCGCGGTGACCAGCCGGGCCGCGTGGGTGCGGGCGGCGGCGGTGGAGACCTGCTGGCCGAGCACGGCCCGTACGGCGAACTCCGCGGCGTCCACGGTACGGGGCACCCGGCGCCCCGGCGCCTTGTCGACCAGCGGTGCCAGCGACGGGTCGGCGCGCAACTGCTCGTCCACGGCGACCGGATCGGCGTCCAGGTCGAGCATCCGGCGGCAGCTGCTGATGGCGAGGGTGAGATCGCGCGGGTCGGTGAGCGAGAGCCGGCAGGCGATGTGGTCGGGGCGCGGGGCGAGGGCGACGATGCCGTGCCCGTACGGGAGGGAGAGCGTGCGCCGGTACGCGCCGTCGCGCCACTCCTCGACGCCCGGTACGGCCGTCGCGGCGAGGTGCCCGAAGAGGTTGTCCGGGGTGAGCGGCGCGCGGAACGGCAGGCGCAGCGAGATCACGCCCGGGGTGCCGGGGCCGCCGGGCGTGCGCTCTGTGCCGGACGTGTCGGGAGCGCCGGGCCGGCCTCCGCGATCACTGCTGTCGCCGCGTGAGGCGCGTGATGTGGGTGAGGTCCGTGAGGTGGGCGAGGTGCGTGAGGCGCGTGTGCGCAGTTCGCTCGGCGACAGTGCGAAGACCTCGCGCACGGTGTCGTTGAACGCCCGGATCGAGGCGAAGCCCGCCGCGAAGGCGACCTCGGCCATCGGCAGACCGGTCGTTTCGATGAGGAGCCGGGCGGTCTGCGCCCGCTGGGCGCGGGCCAGCGCGAGCGGTCCCGCGCCCAGCTCGGCGAGCAGCTGCCGTTCGATCTGGCGGGCGGAGTAGCCGAGCCGTCCGGCCAGGCCGGGTACGCCCTCGCGGTCCACGACCCCGTCCTGGATGAGCCGCATGGCACGGGCAACGCTGTCGGCGCGGGCGTTCCACTCCGGGGAGCCGGGGCTGGTATCGGGGCGGCATCGCTTGCAGGCGCGGAACCCGGCCTGCTGGCAGGCCGCGGCGCTCGGGTAGAAGGTCATGTTCTCGGCCTTGGGCGGCACGACCGGGCAGCTGGGCCGGCAGTAGATGCGCGTCGTCAGGACGGCCGTGAAGAACCATCCGTCGAACCGCGCGTCCTTCGACCTGACAGCCCGTACGCAGCGCTCGGTGTCGGTGTACATGTCTCAAGCATCCGGCAGGAGAGTCCTCCCGGCTGGCAGGAAAACGACATCAGCCTTCGGAGGTCTCTCCAGCCTCTCCTGCCTTGTGCCCCGCCGGCCGGTTCAGTCGGCGAGAACGTCCATTCCGTTCGTGAGCGGCCTGAAGAGCCGGGAGAGTTCGGCCCGGCGACGAACCGAGAGTTTCCGGTAGACGCGAGTGAGGTGTTGTTCGACGGTGCTGACGGTGATGTAGAGGTGCCGGGCGATCTGCCGGTTGGACTTGCCTTCGGACGCGAGGACGGCGACCCTCCATTCGGCGTTGGACAGGAGCGTTCTGTCGACACCTTCGGGGGCGTCGGCAGGGGGGACGGTTGCGGTGCGGTCCTGGCCGGCCGTCCACTCGGGCTGGAGGGACGTCCGGTCTCCCTGATGGTGGCTGAGCTGTTGGGCCTCCTGCCGCAGAGTGTGGGCCTCCTGGGAGCGGCCGTTGTCGGCATGGCTCTGGCTGAGGTCGGCGAGGGCTTGTGCGAGGGCGAGGCGGTTGTCGGACTGACGCAGGACATCCACGGCTTGGCCGAGCAGCGTCTCGCGCTGGTCCGGGGGGCTCGCGGCGGCCAGCACACGCAGGGCGTTGCCGCGGAAGGTGGACGGACCGGGATCGATGACGGCGAGTTCGCGTTCGACCAGGGGGCGGGCGCGGTGGGGTTTGCCGATGGCCAGGTAGGCCTCGGCGGCCCCGGTGCGCCAGCCGAGGAGGTGGCGCGAGGAGGAGCGCCATTGTTCGGCCATCGGGCTACAGGCGGTGAAGTCGTTGAGGGCCGCGTAGGCGCGGCCGGTCGCCAGGCTGTGGTAGCCGCGTGCGACAAGGTAGAAGAGGCCGATGGTGGACTGGAACATCTCTTCGGGAACGGGATATTCGAGATAGGAGGCGGCTACTTCGTGCCGCCCCATGGCCGTGTAGGCGTGAACCAGGGTGGAGAGCGGGGAGCCGACGACCACACCCCAGCCGTGATGGGGAAGGTGCTCCAGGGCGCCGGCCGCGCGCGCGGCGGCGGCGGTCATGTCACCGCGCTGGACGGCGACGCGGGCGTGGATACTCAGGAAGATCGCGTGACGGGCGGGAGAGCCCCCGACGGGAAGCCGGGCCAGCAACGCCCCGCAGAGTTTGTCGGCCAGATCGAGACGACCGTGCTGGATCAGCTCCAGCAGCGCCAGCGCGTCACGGTCCCAGAAGATCCGCCGGTCCCGGACCATGGGTGGCAAGGCGGCCCCGCCGACCGTCTCGTCGAGATCGGCCGGCAGGGGGAGCAGCTCACGGCGGCCGGCCGGTGCGGACAGCTGGCCGATGGACGCGCGCGCCGCGTACTCCAGATGGGCGGCCGCCATGGTGTCCAGTTCCCCCGAAGGCGGATCGGATTCCGGCAGCGCGCTCAGCAAGGCCGGTCCGAAGTGCGCCACCACCGTCCGGGTCGCTGTCAGTTGTTCCCTGTCGCTCGGACTCCGCGGATCGAAGAGATTCATCAGATGGGCGATCGCCTCGCCTGCCTCTTTCGCCCGGCCGAACCACAACAGCCACGCGATGAGCCCGTGGATGTCCCGCGCGTCGAGCGCCCCCGAACGCATCGCGGACATCAGACGGCTCGCCTCCGGCTCCGCCGCCGCGGGGTTGACGCACCACAACGCGCCGACCAGGGCCCGGATGATCTCCACCCGCCGTGGTTCGTCCAACTCGGCCCGGTCCGCGAGCCGCAGGCACCGCAGCGCGGCGTCCGCCCTCCCCTCCCCCAGGAGCTGCCGGGACGCCCGCAGCAGTACGGCGACCTCCGTGTCGTCCAGCACCCCGTCCCCGGCCACGAGATGCTCTGCCACCGTGGTGACGGGCGCGCCCTCCGCCCGGAGTATGCCCGCCGCGCGCGAGTGGAGTTTGGCGCACTCGGGCGCGCCCATCACGGCCCTGCGGGCGGCCGGATGGCGGAACCAGCCCCCCTCCAGCAGCCCCGCCGACTCCAGCTCGGCGATCTCCACGGCCACCCGGTCCGGGCAGCGGTCCAGGAGTTGCCCAATCCTGGCCGGGGTGCTCGACCGGTCGAGCACGGCCAATGCCCGTACGCAGGACATCAGATGGGGATGGCGCAGCAGCCTGCCCAGGTACGACCGCTCGAACGCCTCGCCCACCACGGCGTCCCCGCCGACGGCCGCGGCATGCTCGGGGGGTGTCCTCAGGGACGTCCTGTGGTCGCGCACCAGTGCTTGCACGAGCGCGGGGTTGCCTCCGCTGACACGGTGAACGGCGGTGTGTGTTTCCTCCGCCGTCTCGGCGCCCAGCTCGCCCTCCAGCAGCTGCCGCACCTCCGCTTCGGGCAGCAGGAGGATGTCCCTCATGCGGCAGCCCGGTACGCCGAGGAAATCGGATCGCTCGGGGGTGCCCTCCGCCCGCACCTCCGTCTGACCGGACGTCATGACGATGACGATGCCGCTGCTCTGGGCGCGCCGGGCCAGGTGCAACAGGCAGGCCTGGGACAGCGCGTCCGCGTACAGCACATCGTCGACCGCGATGACCAGGGGTTTTTCCCGCGCCACGGCTTCCAGAACCGAGGTCAGGTCCCGCAGTCGGCCGACGTGGTCGCTGTCGGACGCGTCCCGCGGCACGCCCTGCTCCCACAGCCGGGCCACCGCCGCGCGCGCCTCCTCAGGTATTCCCGAGGAATATGTCAGTTGCTCTATCGTGGCGAAGGGAACGCTGCGCTCGTTCCGGAAACCGGTGGCAGCCAGAAACAGCGCGCCGGACTCCGCGGCTTGTTCTCTGAATCTCCGTAGCAGAGTGGTCTTCCCCGTACCCGGCCCCCCGTGCAGGGCGATCACACACCCCTGATGAGGTCCGACTTCCCTCACAAGCGCGCCAAATTCAGCCACATAATCCTGTCGGCGGCTCGCCCAGCTCATCGTCTCACCTCTGCACTCAGGGAAAGGGGTTCCCGAAACTCAGGAACGCAGAATCAGCGTCATCTATCGCTTCGGTAATCCAGTGTAATCAGCTGAGTGCGGGCTGTCTTGGGTACGTCGGTGAACTCACCGGACCTCTCTCGTACGCGTTTACCACCCGGACGACCAGGCATCCCCCAGTCATTCGGCAGCGTCCGAAGGGCCCTGAGTCCGTTCCCGCACAGGAGCATGGATATGCGCCATCTTGGAGTTCGGGTCGCCGCGGAGCGCACCACTCCAACCAGCCGGGATCACGGTTTCCGAACAAGAACCGCCCTCCCGTGAGAACAACTGATGAATGTTTTGTGAGTAACCGAGCAACAGAGTTTCAATTTAGTGATGGAGTGACACGGTAAGCACCCTTCCGTCCGCCACACGGAAGATTCGGCCGCACAGCTATGCTTTGCCGGAAAAATTCCGCCACGCGCCCCAATGGTGCGTACCATGATCCTGGTGAAATCCAGCCAATGCCTTATCAGTTCGCAAACGCGACGTCATGAGCGCGATGTCATGACAACAGTCGTCGCCCGCCGCGGGAACCGCGACGGGCGACGATCCCGTCACCGGCCGGGGCCGGGCGGACGGGAGTTCAGTACCGTGTGATGTGCTGTTCGCGACCCCCTCCAGGGCCACGCGTCACCAGGACACCGG
Source organism: Streptomyces sp. NPDC088116 (assembly GCF_044741745.1). Classification (NCBI taxonomy): domain Bacteria; kingdom Bacillati; phylum Actinomycetota; class Actinomycetes; order Kitasatosporales; family Streptomycetaceae; genus Streptomyces; species Streptomyces sp. NPDC088116. The sequence goes on from NZ_JBIUTF010000004.1 coordinate 326,499, forward strand.
GAGGGTGGTCGGCCCGCGTACGACGGCCTCGGCGGGCCGCCATCGCAGGGCGGCCGGGGCCACGGTCAACGACAGGTCCGGGGCGGCCCTGACCAGTTCTTCCAGCGCGACGCGGAGCTGGAGCCTGGCCAGCCGGGCACCGAGACACACGTGCGGTCCGTGGCCGAACGTGAGGTGTCTCGCCATGTCGTCCCCGACGTCGAGGACTTCCGGGTCCGGCTGTTCGGCCGGGTCGAAGTTGGCGTGCAGCAGGGACACCAGCAGACCGTCCCCCGCCGCGATCCGCTCTCCGCCGAGTTCGACGTCCCGCACCGCCACGCGCGTGAAACTGATCGGGACGACGGGCGCGTACCGCAGGAGCACCTCCACCGCGCCGGGGATCAGCTCCGGCCGGCGCACCAATTCGCGCCACTGCCGCGGATGTTCCAGCAGGGCGAGCGCCGCGAGACCGATCTGGCCGATCGTGGTCTCGTACCCCGCGTTGAGCAGCAGCTCGACGAGGGCGAGCAACTCCCTTTCGTCCAGGGCCCCGTCCTGCTCCTGGGCGAGGACGAGTCTGCCGAGCAGGTGTCCGCCGGGGTCATGCCTGGCCAGGTCCACCAGTGAGACGAAGTACGCGCGCAGTTCGTCTCTGGCCGATTCCGACTCCTGTGGTGAGCAGGGGGTGATGCCGTGCGCGCGGTCGGCGAGCCGGGAAAAGCGCTCCCGTTCGGCCGGTGGGACACCCAGAACCTCGCAGATCGTCGCCGACGACAGCGGCATCGCGAAACCGGATACGAGGTCGATCTCACGCCTGTCCGTGAGCAGGGCGCGGGCCGTTCGCCGGATCGAGTCCTCCTGGGCGGCGACGGCATGGGGAGCGAAGGCACGGTTGACCAGCTTGCGCAGTCTTCCGTGCGCGGGCGGATCGAGACTGGTGAGCGCCGCCGGATCCGCCCGCAGGGGATGGATGGCGGGCGCGGACTCGGCGACGGCCATGGCCCGGCTGAACCGGGAGTCGGTCAGCACCTGACGCCCGAGTTCGAACCGGGTGACGAGCCAGAGATCGTCACCCGTGGGCGAGCGGACCCGTACCACGTCCGGCACCGGATGCCGTGGCAGATAGGGCAGCACGGGGCCGCGCTGGGTCGCGGTGGCGTGCGCGGTACGCGCGGCGACCGGACATGTTCCGGGGGCACTCGGGGGTGGGCCCCCGGAACATGTCCGGGGGCCGCCACCGGGAGCGGTCAGGGATGGGGACGGCTCCTGTGCGTCGGTCGTCATCTGGCCGGGCCCGTCATTTGATCCCGACGACCATGTACTCGGGCCCGTCGAGGTGGCTGACGGTGATGTCCCGGAAGCCCGCCTCGGTCAGCCAGCCCCGGCACTCGGCACCGGTGTAGCCGAGGCCCCCGGCGGAGACCAGCGAGACGTTGAGGCTGGTCAGCATCGAGGTGGTGTTGGTCCGGCGGTCGTCGTCGATGAGCGACTCGTAGATGAGCAGCGAACCGCCGGACGGCAGGGCGTCGTAGGCCTTGCGGATGAGCATCTGCTTGATGTCCAGGTTCCAGTCGTGCAGCACATGGCCCATGACGATCACGTCCCCGCTCGGCAGCGGATCGGTGAAGAAGTCACCGCCGGCGAACTCGGCGCGGCCGGTGACACCGGTCTGGTCGAGGTGGGTCGTGAAGCGGGCGTTCACGGCGGGAAGGTCGAACCCGACACCGTGCAGGTGCTCGTGGGCGCCGAGCACCTGGGCGAGCAACGCGCCCTCGGAGCAGCCCACGTCCACGACCGTGCGCACCGGCTTCCAGTCGAAGGCGGTGGCGATGGCCTGATTCGCGCCCATGCTGTAGCCGGTCATGGCCCGGACGAAACCCGTGACCTGCTCGGGGGTGGCGAACGCTTCGCCGAACGTGTCGCTGTCGGCGTCGGCCTCCACCAGGGTGCCGTCGCCCGCCGTACCGCCGTCGCCACCGCCCGATTCGGCGAGGGCTCCGGAGAAGTCGAGACGGTCGCCGCTGCGCAGCCCTTCCGTGATCCGTGACCACCAGCCGAATCCGGAGTTCAGGAAGGCCAGATAACCGGACACATCCGTGGCGGGCTTGTGCGGGTTGAGATATTCCTGGGCCAGCGGCGAGTTACGGTAGAGCCCGTCCGCGCGCTCCAGCATTCCCAGCGAGACAAGACTGTTCAGGAAGTCGGGAGCGCCCCGGCCTTTGATGCCGAGCAGCGCGCACAACTCCTCACCCGTACGGGGCTGCTCGGACAGCTCGGCGAAAATGCCGAGTTCGACCGCGCTCAGCAGTACTTTCGACTTCCAGAAGGCAGTGGCGATGGAGATGATGGTGTGGGGCGACCCGACATCATTTCGCAGTGTGGTCATGCTGATTCCTCTCTTGAAACAACGGGTACATCACACGAGGCCGAGATCGTGATAGATGGCGTCGCCGATGGCGAGCATCCGCTCCTGGTGTTCGTCCTGCGACGCCTTGCCGTTGAGATGTACGGCGGCCACCACCGAGGCGTCCGGGTCGGCGAAGGCCACGGACGTCCACAGTCCGTAGTGCCCGAAGGTGCGGCGCGAGGAGTAGCGGCTGAAGGCCGTGTACGCCTCGCCGAGATGGTGTGATTCCAGCCGGAACCCCAGTCCCCAGTCGGCGTTGCCGAAGGGATCGGTGAGGCCGACCCGGTGACGTGCCGTCATGGCCATGACCGTCTGTGGCCGCAGGATCCGGCCGCCCGGTGCCTGACCGTCGGCCAGCAGTGTTTCGAAGAAACGGCCGAGATCCCGGACCGGGCCGCGCATGTTGAGCCCCGGAATGGGCCGGGTGCACGAGGCTTCCGTGGCGTACCACCGGGTCGGCTCGGCCGGGAAGTCACCTCCCGTGATGTGGATCAGCGGCAGCAGGCCGGCTTCCTTCCGGTACTCCTCGGGAGTGAGCACCATCCGGGTGCCGGTCATCGCGCAGGGGGCCAGCACCTCTTCGGTCAGGTAGCGCTCGTAATCGCGGCCGTCGACCGCCTGGACGATGTCCGCCAGCAGGAACCAGGCCCACCAGGGCGCGTAGTTGATCCTTGTCCCGGGTTCGGCGTCCGCGGGGATCCGCATCGTGCGCAGTTGCTCCCGGCGCAGTTCCACGTCCGCGGCGAAGGTGCCGTGCAGCGGGTCCAGCGCCATGGGAACGGGGCTGGTGTGGGTCAGCAGCTGGAAGAGTGTGATCTTCTCCCGGCCCTCGCCGTCGAACCAGGGGAGGTACTCGGCGACCGGGCGCAGCGGATCCACCAGCCCCCGCTCCCAGAGCTGCCCGACGGCCACCGCCCCGACCGCTTTGGAGCAGCAGTACCAGATCGGCGACGACCGGCGGGTGAAGGGGACGTGGGGCCGGGATTCGCCGAGGGCCACGGACACGGTGGTACGCGTCGGGGCGTGCGACACGTACACCTGCGCGCCGGGAGTGGTCCGGCCGAGTTCGGCCCGCAGGGCCGCCATGGTCCGGGGCAGCGTGTCCTGGGCCTCCCGTATCCCCGCGGTCTCGTCCCGCGGTACTTCGGCCGCGGGGCGTTTGCGCCAAGCGGGCGTCGGGAGCGGGCCGTCCGGCAGGCCGGTGGTCCGGGCCCGTACCGCCGCCAGCGCCCCCGACACGTCCTGCTGGAGGATCCGGTCGAGCATGAAGACGAACAGGAACGCGCCTTCCAGCCGGAGCCCGCCGTGTTCGAACAGGCGCGTCCGGTGTGTCTGGTCCCCGAACAGCAGGGTGCGGGCGTCCGCGTGGCTGAGTGTGAAGGCGAGGGCGGGCCTTCCGGCCCGGTGGCCCGCCGAGAACCGCAGGGCGCCGGTGGTGAGGTCGACGAGGATGCCGAGCGTGCCCGCGGTGCCCGCGGGCGCGTCCGTGACGGTCAGCTCGACCCGGATGGCCGAGGTCTCGTCCGCCGGGAGCACGGTGAACGCGGCGTTGGCACGGGCGAGCCACTCCGGCGAGAACAGCTCGTACCTGGTGGGAGCGGCGGCGGACAGGTCCGTCCTGGCGGGGGCCGTCCCCATCAGTACCTCTTGGCCACGGTGAAGCGCACTTTCGAGGTGCTGGTGAGGCTGCCGTCGGGAGCCTTCAGGGTGTCCAGAACCGCGTACACGGCCCCGACGGCTTCCTCGCGCTTGTCGTCGGGAACGGTCTCCCAGAACTGCCGCCCGGCGGTCGACCACACCCACCGCCACCACTGCTCCGGGTCGGCGAAGTGGGTGACGCAGTCCTCCTCGACCGTCTCGGCCTCGGCGAAGCCGGCTTCGTTCAGCATCGTGTGGAAGGCGTCGACCGAGCGGAACGGGCTCTCCTCGGGCAGGGTGTGCGAGGAGGGGCCCCGGCCGTACGGGGCGCTGGCGGCGAACACCGGGTCCCACCGCGGGTCCGGCCGTCCCCACCAGGACACGGCGAACTGCCCTCCTGGCTTGAGGAGTTCGCGGTAGCGGGCCGCTGCGACCTCCGGGCGGGGGAAGAAGAACAGGGAGATCCCGGCGAGGACGGTGTCGAACGAGCCCGGTGCGGTGGGTACGCCGTCCAGGACGACGCTCTCCGCGTCGCCGACGACGGCCCGCGCCTGGCGCAGTCCTTGCAGGGCGGCCTCCTCCTGGGCCCGTGCCACCATCCCGCCGGACAGGTCGACGCCGATGACCTCTCCGTCGGGTCCGGCCGCCCGCGCGGCGGGGACGAGCACGGCGCCGGTGCCGCACCCGACGTCCAGCACCCGCTGCCCGGCCGTGACCTTGGCGCGGCCGACCAGCCGGCGGCCGAGGTCGTTGAAGTGCTCCACCCCGACCCGCTCGTAGTCCGGCGCGCTGCGGTCGAAGAGCAGGGCCAGCGCCGCCTTCCGTTCGGCGACCCCGTCGTGCGCGATGCCACTCACCGTGTGTCCTCCTCGTGTTGCGTACCGGTGCTGACGCGTACCGGTCCTCCGGTCGCCGCCGATGTGTAGACGGCGGTCACGACGGCCACCGCCTGCCGTCCGGCGTCCGCGTCCGCCAGCGGGGGCCGGCCTTCCCGCACGGCGTCGAGGAAGTCCAGGAGCTGGTCGCGGTGCGGCTGGTACAGCAGGCCGATGCGGTCCCTGGTCTCGTCGCGCTTCTGGGAGGGCGCGTGCTCGGCGGCCTGGTTGGCGCTGCCGAACGCCCCGTAGGCGGGCGCTCGTTCACCCTCGTGTGCGGCGTGGAAGTACTCCAGTTCGTCGTTGTCGATGACCACCGAGCCCCGGTCGCCGTGCACCGAGATCCGGGCGGTGCGGCCCGGATAGGCGGCGGTGGTGGCGAGCAGCACACCGAGCGCGCCGTTCGCGAACCTGAGGCTGGCGGTGGCGACGTCCTCCACCTCGATGTCGCCGTGGGCGAGCAGGGCCGTGTGCGCGGCCACCTCCACCACCGGTCCGGCCAGCCACTGGGCCAGGTCCACCGCGTGCACGCCCTGGTTCATCAGGGCCCCTCCCCCGTCCAGGAAGCGGGTGCCGCGCCAGGTGCCCGAGGTGTAGTAGGACGGCTCGCGCCACCAGGGCAGCTCGATCACGACGGAGGTGATACGTCCCAGCTCCCCGGCCTCGATCGCCGTCCTGGCGAGGCGGGCCGCCGGATCGAAGCGGCGCTGGGAGATCACGCCGAGCGTTCCGCCCTCCTGCCGCGCCACCGAGATCAGCCGGTCGGCGGCGGCCGGTGACACGTCGATGGGCTTCTCCACGAGCAGGTGTTTGCCGGCGCGCAGCACGGCCGCTCCGAATTCGGCGTGCGTTCCGCTGGGGGTGCAGAGCAGGACGGCGTCCACATCGGCGGAGGCGAGCAGTTCGGGCACGCCGAGGGGGTCGCAGCCGAGTTCGGCGGCCAGTTCCCGGGTCCGTGCCCGGTCCCGGCCCGCGACGGCGGTCAGCCGGGCCCGCCCGGCCAGTTCAGGGTCCTCCCGGGTGAGGAGCCGCCCCAGAAAACCGCCGATGGATCCGCAGCCGATGATCCCGAACCTCAGCGCCACCGGATCACCCGACCGGGACAATGGCGTTGCCCAGGTAGTTCGGCAGCGCGGTGAGACGGCGCTCCTGGTCGTCCAGGTCCGCCGGGTAGGTCTCCCGGTAGTTCCGGGTCACCTCTTGGATCTCGTGCCAGCTCGCGGGCACCACACCGCCGTTGTGCTGGGGGGCGAGCTGGTCGTAGAGGCTGGTCCCGGGCCGCAGGAACAGCTGGTTGATGCCGAACCACGCGGGGATGCCCCCGGCCCAGTCGACCAGCCAGTCCGACATGCAGGCGTCGTCGTCGGGGAGCCCCAGGAGGATGAAGGCGAACGGGGTGATCCCGGCGTCCTTGAGCTTCAGCACGGCGTCGCGGATCTGCTGTTCGGTGACCCTCTTGTGCACGCCCGTGCCCGCCACGGCGGGCGACTCGGCGCCCAGCCACATGCCTTGGCAGCCGGCCTTGGCCCACTCGGTGACATCGTTCTTCAGCACGATCTCGGCCCGGGTCTGGCCGACCCAGCCGACACCCTGGCCGCGCAGGCGCCGGCAGATGTCCGTGTAGAAGGTCTTGTTGATCCCGAAGACGTAGTCCAGGAAGAACTGGAACTCCAGCCCGATCGCCTGCTGGGCCTCCACCTCGGCGATCACCCGGTCGACGGGCTGGACCCGCATCCGGTTGCCGAACGGCAGGTGGCAGAAGGTGCAGCCGTACGTGCAGCCGCGGGCGGCCAGCACCATCCCGCAGGGGCCGGGCTGGGGCAGGCCGTCGACGATGACCTCGGCCGTGTACTCCCGCATGGGCACCAGGTCGTAGGCGGGGAGCGCGAACTCCTCCAGGGGGATGTTCGGGTAGGGCTTCGGGCGGTCCCCGACGATGGGGAGCGAGGACGAGGACAGGGCCATGGTGTCGGCGGACAGGACAGGCGCCGACACGCCCGCGCTCAGGCTGCGGACGGCTTGGACGGCCGCCGAGTCCGCCTCACCGATCGCGACGTGCTGGACACCGAGGTCGAGCCTGGTCGCGTGCGGAAGGTGGGTGCCGTGCGGCCCGATGGCGACGGTACGGGCGCCGGGGAAGCGGGCTTTGGCGCTGTCCGCGGCGATCCGGATCGGCCCCAGGTCCAGCGGGTAGCACTGGGCCCGGTCGGCGATGGCGGAGGAGATCAGCAGGATGTCGGGCTCGTCCCCGGCGGGGGGCGCGTCCCGCAACCGCTGGTCCCAGATGCTGACTTCGTGCCCTTCGGCGCGCAACTGGCCCGCGGCCATCAGGATGTCCAGGGGGACCTGGATGAAGTACTGGTCGAACTTGTTGCTGGGGATCACCAGGCAGACTCGGCTCATGGCACATGACCTCACAGACGGGCGGAAGGGGTGGCGGTGGAATGTGCCGTGGGGAGCAGCCCTTCGCGGGGGCGGGCTGTCTCGGCCATACGGCTGATGCGGGAGATGGGCCGCAGGTCGACCGCGGGCGGGCCGGGTTCGGTGAGCAGGACGCCCACGGACCACCGCAGCGCGTTGTCCATCGGGGAATCGTGGAAGAACCATTCGCGCCGCAGGTCGGGTCCTTCGACGGCCAGCCGGTGCGTGTTGCGTTGCAGCGCGGTGCCGCCCGGCAGTGTCACGGGGTCCAGCTCGAGGGTGAAGCGCACCGGCCCGGCGGTGATCTCGACCAGTCGCTGTCTGCTCTCCGCGCCCTCGTGGGGCGGGGGCATCCATTTCGGCGCGGGCACGAGCGGATGGGCGTCGGGGCCCACGATGGTGGAGTACAGCTCGACGGTGAGATCGTCGAGCGTGGTGGTCTCGTGGGCGGCGGTGCTGGTCAGTTCGGGGTCGACCGCCACGCGGACGTCGTGCCTGGACGGGTCGGTGAGCAGGTACCGGTCATACGTCTCGGCCGGCAGAACACCGCTCACCAGCGCGAGCATGTGCAGCCATTCGTAGCCGAAGATCCCGTAGTCGTGGTCCACGAACCGGCCGGCCGCGATGTCCTCCCTGCGGTCCTTGCCGAATCCGACCCGGACGCCGCTCACCGGATGTCCGGGCGCGAACTCCTCCTTCATGGCGCTCAGGACGGGAACGGCCTGGGCGTGCCGGTACTGGTTCATCACCACCAGGCGGGCCCGCTCGTACCGGCGCAGCAGCGCGGCGAGGACGGGGCCCTCCCCGGACCGGCAGACCGGTTTCTCCACCAGCAGCCGGGCCGCCGGATCCCGGTCGAGCACCTCGGCCACGGCCCGCAGATGTGTCTCGGTCGGCGAGCACACCGACCACACGTCGACCGGGGCGTCACGGGGCACGTCCGCTATCCGGCGGTATCGGGGCGCCCCTGGGGGAAGTGCCCCGGTGGCAAGCGCGTCGGTAACGGGGTCGACGACGGTGACGGTGAACCCGAGACGGCTCAGCAGCCGTTCGTGCAGTCGGCCCGCGACCCCGTGGCCGACCACACACACGTGTGTCCTGGACATCCGCGCTACCAGGCGGTGGTGGTGGAAGCGGGTTCGGCGGCGGCCGTTCGGTGCTGTGTTCCGGAGAGGTACTCCCCGTAGTACGCGCTGAAGAGTTCGGCCTCGTCGATGGCCTGGTCCACCGGCGCCAGGTGGAGGCCGGGTCCGAGTGAGTCGAGGTCGCGGCACAGGGTCTTGGCGGCGATCAGCGTGCCCGCCCGGTAGGCGTCGTAACCGCGGTTGGCGATCCCCTCGTACTCGAAGAGGTTGAGCGAACGGCCGTCGCCCAGCACCGTGGCAGCGGCTCCCGAGGGGAGGATGTAGCGCACCCCGACGTACGGCACCACGGTCGACTCGATGCCCGTCGATCCCTCGCTGAGGAGGCTGAAGTCCTTCGTGGCGAACCCGGCGAGATACACACCGTCGGGCAGCAGCGGCAGGTCCGCCGCCGTGATGGCGAGTTCTCCGGTACCGCCGATGACCAGGAACGGGGAGTGGCCGCGCAGCGCCTCGGCGGCGGTGCGGTACGTCTCGAAGCCGTGCTCCGCGGCCGTGATGAGCGCGAGGATGTCGGTGTCCACCACGCTCACCCGGCAGCCGAGGGCCCGCAGTGCGTGCGCCACGCGCGCTCCCAGCGTGCCGAAGCCGAGGATGAGCACATGGCGGCCGATGAACTTCTCGCCGGGGAGGATGGCGCGCAGCCGGCGGACACAGGAGTCCGCGATCTCGTTGTAGCCGAGCATCGTCTTCAGCCGTGACCGGGCCATGTTGAGTACGGGGATGGACAGCTTGCCCGGGGCGTTGGCGATACGTTTCAGACCGCTCACGGTCAGTTCGAGAGCGGCGTCGATGTACTCGGTGAGCACGCCGTCCGCGCCGTATCCCTGGGCCAGCAGCCCGCCGTCGTCGATCACCATGACCTTGCGGCCGGCGGCGTGCGCCTGCCGGATGAAGCCGTTGACGCGTTCGTTGACGGCGAGCGCGTACGCCTGGGCGGTCGTGTCCGCCGAGCCGTTGATGACCGAGTTGTCCAGGACGTCGCTCAGGTAACCGTGGTTCAGGAACCAGGCGTGGACCCGGCTGCGGTGCAGGGTGCGGTCCCCCTTGGAGAGGGCGAAGACCCAGTCCGGGTCGAGACCGGCGCGCTCCATGCCGAGGAGGAAGCCGACGCTGTTCTCCACGTAGTGGTCGCGGAAGATCAACGCCCAGTTGGCGAGGGCGGGTTCCTTCGTGGCGTACCGGTCGACCAGCGGCATGGCCCGGACGATGGAGTCGATCTCCGCCTCGCTGTAGCACTGGCCCCGCAGGGTCAACTTCTCCAGCAGGCGGACGAATACGGCACGCACCTCGTCGGGCAGCGGGCCGGATGTGGTGAGAAGCACCCGCCTGCTGCCCGCCGCGGGCAGGATGTGGTCGAGGGTGTCGGGCGCGACGTCCGGCAGGGCCTGACTGCGGATATCCAGGCGGGTGTCGCCCAGATACACCCGGAAGTTCCCGGGTTTGAGGACCTCCAGCCTCGGCTCCGCCGGCGACCGGCCCTCGTCGTAGATCACCGCCCGTATGACGTCGTGGAGTTCGTCGCAGGTCATCCGGCCGTCCAGCACCTCGTACAGACCCTCGGGAGGCTCTTCGGCCCCCCTGCCATCGACTGCGTCACGTACCGAATCGGTTTCGAAGACTGCCACTTTCCAACCTCTTCTCATGCGCGATCAAATGCAAATGACTGTCCAGGAGGAGACAGGTCTAGAACCACGTCAGAACAGTTGCGGCAGCTGTCATACCGCCCCCAACCGCCGCAAGGAGAATTCGCTCACCGCGCTGGAACGGCCGGCGCATCTGCGCCTTCCGCATCGTGATGGGAATGGATGCCGCTCCGGTGTTGCCGTACTCATCGGCCGTCATGGGAACGCGGTCCGGATCGAGCTTCAGCTCGGACGTTATTCTCTCCAGCAGCCGCACATTGGCCTGATGAAAGATAAACCGGTCGATGTCCTCGATCGAGAGTCCGCTGTCCGCCACGGCCGCGCCGATGATCTCCGGAAGGGTGCGCAGCGCGTACTCGGTGACGGGCCGTCCGTCCATCTTGAAGAGATGCTCGCCCGCGGCGCGCGCCTCGGGGGTCAACGGTTTTCTGGTACCGCCGGCCGGCACCTCCACCAGGGAGCGCAGGCTGCCGTGGGCCACCATCCGCGAAGCGCCGATTCCGTAGCCGTCCGGCACCGGTCCGAGCAGCGCGGCGCCGGCGCCGTCACCGAAGAGGCTGACGGTTCTCCGGTCGCCGCGGTCCATGACGGAGGAGAACATGTCCGAGCCCACGACGAGGGCGTGGGAACCGTAGGCGGCGGACGACGAGAGCAGGGCGGCGGCGATCGTCAGCCCATAGACGAACCCGGAACACACGGCGTTGACATCGAAGGCCGCCGACGCCTCCAGGCCCAGTGCGCTCTGCAGGGCCACGGCCGTCGCGGGCTGCGGCTGATCCGGGGTGGCGGTGGCGACGATCACCAGACCGATGTCCCGCTCGACCCCGGGGGCCCTGCTCAGCAGGTCGGTGACCGCCTCGTGGGCGAGGTCGGAAGTCGCCACTCCGGCGGGTGCGTAACGCCTCTCATATATGCCGGTGCGCCGGGCCACCCATTCTTCCGGAACGTCCGCCCACTGACTGATGAGCGCATTGTCGACGATCACTTCGGGCACATGAAATCCAAGCCCCAAGATACCGACCGGCATTTCCGACCTCCCTGGTTCCACAGCACTGGAAAACCTTCGCCGCTCGTCCTCCTTGGAGAAGAATGGGACGCCGAGTACGCATCACCGGAAGGACAACGAAGAGGCAACAACTGCCGCCCCCATGCGGTTCGGTGAAATTCTGGACCGGCCGCCTCTGTGTTCCCTTCGGCAAATCCACCTTACGAAGACCGGCGCCTGAAGCTCATCCCCTTACAACCCCTATCAGCCCCTACCGCGGTCGCGTCCGGGGCGGACCGGCCGTCGAACACCGGCCGTACGCAGGGACTCTGACGACACGTCGGATCGCAGGTGGGGCCCGGGGGAAGGGCGGTACGGGGCGGGGTGAGGCCGCACGGTAGGGGTCAGGGCGGCCCGGCGGCGCCTCAGCGCGCAAGAGGGTTGGGGCCCGCGATCCGTACGCCCAACTCGGCGGCGAACGGCGGCGGTTACCCGGGGCGGCGTCGAGACATCAGGAGCCCCGGAACCGGGATCAGTGCCCGGATCGAGATCGGGCAGACGCCGGTCGGAGTCTGTCGCGCATCACGCCTGGCGTCGCGTTCAGTCCCGGACCTCGCGCAGCCGTCGCCAGACGGCCTTCGCCGCGTTGTGCCCGGACATGCCGTGTACCCCCGGGCCCGGCGGGGTCGCGGAGGAGCAGAGGAACACGGCGGGATGCGAGGTGGTGTAGGGGGACAGGGAGATCTTGGAACGCAGCAGAAGCTGGAGTCCGGTGGCGGCGCCGGTCGCGATGTCCCCGCCGACATAGTTGGCGTTACGGGCGGCCAGCTCGGGCGGGCCCTCGGTGGCGCGGGCCAGGACGCGGTCGCGGAAACCGGGGGCGAAGCGCTCGATCTGCCGCTCGATCGCTTCCGTGAAGTCGCCCTCCCAGCCGTTCGGGACATGGCCGTACGCCCAGAAGACATGCTTGCCCTCGGGGGCGCGGGACGCGTCGACCACACTGGGCTGGGCGGTGATCAGGAACGGGGTGTCGGGCGCCTGCCCGCTCGTGGCCTGGCGCAGCGCGAGGCCGATGTCCCGGACGGTGGGGCCGATTTGCACGGTGCCGGCGCGGCGGGGCGCCTCGGCACTCCAGGGCACCGGGCCGTCCAGGGCGTAGTCGATCTTGAAGACGCTCGCGCCGTAGCGGTAGCCGTCGTACGCCCTGCCGAGACCCGCGATCCGGGCCAGGGCGGTCGGTGAGGTGTCGAAGACGTACGCCCGCGCGGGCGGCAGGTCGTCCAGGCGCTTGATCTCGTATCCGGTGTGGACCGTGCCGCCCAGGTCACGCAGGTAGGAGGCGAGGGCGTCGGAGATCGACTGGGAGCCGCCGCGCGCCAGCGGCCAGCCTCCCGCGTGCGCGGCGAGCGCGAAGATCAGGCCGACCGCTCCGGTGGCGAAGCCGCTGAGCGGGGCGATGACATGGGCGACGAGCCCCGCGAACAGGGCCTTCGCACGCTCGTCGCGGAAACGCAGCGACAGCCAGGTCGAAGGAGGCAGTCCGGCGAGGCCGAAACGGGCGAGGGTGACGGGATCGCGTGGCAGCGCGGACAGCGGCAGGGACATGAAGTCGCGGGCCAGGGTGTCCCACTTGCCGAGGAACGGCTCAACCAGACGCCGGTACGCGCCCGCGTCGCGCGGCCCGAACGAGGCGGCCGTCTCGGCGACCGAACGGGACAGCACGGCGGCCGTGCCGTCGTCGAAGGGGTGCGCCATCGGCAGCTCGGGGTGCAGCCACTCGAGTCCGTACCGCGCGAGGGGCATGGTCTTGAACACGGGCGAACCGATGCCCAGCGGGTGCACAGCGGAGCACGGGTCGTGCCGGAAGCCGGGGAGCGTGAGCTCTTCCGTCCTGGCGCCCCCGCCCACGGTGTCCCGGGCCTCGAACACGCCCACGGAGAAGCCACGCCGGGCCAACTCGACCGCGGCGGTCAGCCCGTTGGGCCCCGCCCCCACGACGACGGCATCGAGCATCGACGTCACCTTCGGACTCCTTTGTCAGCCGACGAAGCCCAAGGATATTCCCGGGCACCGACAGTCCTGGCCCCGGTCCTGTCCACGACGTCGAACGCACCGGCGTCGGCCCCCGGGGCCTGCTTCGAACTCCGCGACGCCCCGCCGCGGCTCGGGCCCGGTCAAGACCGGCTCGGGCCCGGTCAAGACCACATCAGGCCCCGGCCCGCAGGCACTCCCGTACCCGCTGGGCCGTCGCCACGTCGCGGGCCGCGGTGAAGGGGAGCGCGTTGCCACCCGTGATGCGGTACGGCTCGCCCGACAGCGTCATCTGGGCGCCACCCGCCTCCGCGACCAGCAGCAGCCCCGCCGCGTGGTCCCAGGCCAGCTCCCAGTTGAAGGCCACCGCGTCGAGGGCGCCCCGCGCGACCGCCAGGTATTCGAGCCCCGCCGAGCCGCACGGGCGAGGGGCGATGCCCTCGGTGTGCAGGCCCAGCAGGGCGCGCTTCTGCGCGTCCGTCGTGTAGTCCGGATGGGACATGGCGACCTCCAGGACCTGGCCGGGCGCGGGCGCGCCGGAACGCAGCGGGGTTCCGTTGAGCATCGCGCCCCGGCCGCGTACCGCGATCGCCATCTCGTCCAGGGCCGCCGCGTACGTCCAGGAGGCGAGCAGTTCGCCGCCCTGCGCGAGGGCGACGAGAGTGCAGAAGCCCGGCTCGCCCCGGACGAACTGGCGGGTGCCGTCGACCGGGTCCACGATCCAGACCGGAGCGTCGCCGCGCAGCGCGCCGTACACCGCCGGGTCCGCGTGCACCGCCTCCTCGCCGACCACCAGGGAGCCCGGGAGCAGCGCGGTGAGCGCGGCGGTGAGGTGGTCCTCCGCGCGCCGGTCCGCGATGGTCACGAGATCGTGCGGGCCGCTCTTCTCGATGATCTCGTGCGCGGCGAGTTGCCGGTGTCGCGGCATGATCTCGGCGGCGGCAGCGGCACGGACCGCTGCCTCGACAGCGGACACGCGGGGTCCGTGGGCCGCACCCGGCAGGGGAACCGTTCCGTACACAGAGTCATCGATCATGCCCCCAGCCAATCACGCCGCTGTGACGGGCAGGGGGACAGGTCGGGTCCGGGAGGCGGAGATCACGGCGTCGGGGACGAGTCCATACCGGGCCCAGGGCCTGTCCGGCGGATCTTCGCGGATCAGGCCGCGGGGACAGCGTCCGACGAGGCGTACCGCCGATTCAGCGGCCGACGGCGTACCCCTGCATCCCGCGCGGGTTGGCGGCGGCGGACAGGACACCGGTCCGCGGGTCCCTCGCGACCGCGCACAGCCGCCCCTCCGACCAGGCGTCCCCCACGGTCACGTCATGGCCGCGGCGGCGCAGCTCGGAGACGACCTCGGGGTCCATCCCGGCCTCCACCGTCACACTGCCCGGCCGCATTCCGCGCGGGTAGAAGGAACCGGGGAAACTGTCGTTGTGCCAGTTGGGTGCGTCGATGGCGCCCTGGAGGTCGAGCCCGCCGCGTACGGACGCGCGCAGGGCGACCGCCAGGAAGAAGTGCAGCTGCCACTGGTCCTGCTGGTCACCGCCGGGCGTACCGAACGCCATCACCGGTACGCCGTCACGCAGCGCGATCGACGGGGTGAGGGTGGTACGGGGCCGGCGGCCCGGGGTGAGGGAGTTAGGCAGGCCGGGGTCCAGCCAGGCCATCTGGAGCCGGGTGCCCAGCGGGAATCCCAGCTCGGGCACGACCGGGTTGGACTGGAGCCAGCCGCCGCTGGGCGTGGCGGCGATCATGTTGCCCCAGCGGTCGACGATGTCGAGGTGGCAGGTGTCGCCCCGGGTGCCGCCGTCCTTGGCGACGGTCGGCTCGCCCGCACCGGCCGCCGGAAGGCCCAACGCCTCGAATCCGGCCTCGCCAGTGGAGACGGCGCCGGCGTGGGCGCTGAGGACGGGGGCGCGGCCTTCGGGACTGCCGGGGCGCAGTTCGCAGGAGGCCCGGTCGCCGATGAGCGCCCGGCGCCCGGTGTTGTACGGCTCGGAGAGCAGCGCGGCGAGCGGCACCTCGGCGGCATCGCCGTACCAGGCCTCCCGGTCCGCCATGGCGAGCTTGCAGCCCTCGATGAGCAGGTGGACGTATGCGGCGGAGCCGTACTCCGGCAGTTCGGCGACGGGGGACGGCAGCAGGGCCAGCTGCTGGAGGAAGGCGGGGCCCTGGCTCCAGCCGCCCGCCTTGCACACGGTCCAGCCGTTCCAGTCGTACGTGGCGGGCGCCTCGTACGTCGCGGACCAGTCCGCCAGATCGGCCGCGGTCAGGGTGCCGGTGTGGCGCGAACCGCTGGTGTCCATGGTGGGCCGGCCCGACTGCCGCAGCAGCGCCTCGGCGATGAAGCCTTCGCTCCACACGGCGCGGGCGGCCTCGATCTGCGCCACCCGGTCCTCGCCCGCCGCCTCGGCCTCGGCCAGCAGACGGCGCCAGGTCGCGGCGAGCGCGGGGTTGCGGAACAGCTCCCCCGGGCCCGGCGCCCGGCCGCCGGGGAGGTAGACATCGGCGGACGAGGTCCACTCGGTCTCGAAGAGTTCGCGGACGGTCTCGACGGTCTGGCCGACCCGTTCGACGGGCGCGTGGCCGTCCTGCGCGTAGCCGATGGCGTACCGCAGCACCTGGCGCAGGGACCGGGTGCCGTGGTCACGCAGGAGCAGCATCCAGGCGTCGAAGGCACCGGGCACGGCCGCGGCCAACGGCCCGGTGCCGGGGACCAGTTCGAGGCCGAGAGAGTGGTAATGGCCGATGGTCGCGCCCTCGGGGGCAGGGCCTTGACCGCACAGCACCCGGACCTCGCCGTCGGCGGGCGCGAGGATGATCGGCACTTCACCGGCGGGGCCGTTGAGGTGCGGTTCGACGACATGGAGAACGAATCCGGCGGCGACGGCGGCGTCATAGGCGTTGCCTCCGTCCTCCAGGACGGCCATCGCGGACTGCGAGGCGAGCCAGTGGGTGGAGGACACCATGCCGAAGGTGCCCTGGAGAGTCGGTCGGGTCGTGAACATGCCGCGTCTCACCTGCGCTTGTGTCGGAGACCATCGGACCGATCAGCGCTCACGACGCCACCCGGGGAGTTGCCGGGGAGTCCTGGCCACGGTTCTCGCTCGCCCGATCGGTGAGCAGGCTTTCGCCTGATCGGGGAGCAGACTATCGACTGCCTGTCGGCCCTTCACGCCCCGCCTCGGGCGTGAAGTGGCCGTGGTGACCGGGGTGATGGGCGGTGATGGCTCCCAGGCCCCCGTAGGCGGCACCGCCCTCCCGGCGGGGCAGGGACCCCTTCCCTCGGTGGTTCAGCCTCAGGCCTCCTGGTGGCTCAGCCCAGGGCTTCCTGGTGGTTCAGCCCTGGGCTCGCCGGTGGCTCAGCCCTGGGCCAGTTCGGCCAGGGCGTCGATCCGGGTGGGCGTCCAGCCGAGCTCGCGGCGCGCCCGCGCGCCGCTGAACTGCTGGTCGAGGGCGAAGGCCTCGGCGATCGGGCCCATGCGCCGCACGGACTCATCGAGGGTCAGCGTCTCGATGCTGCCCGGACATCCCGCGGCGTGGCTGAGGGCGCGGGTGATGTCGGACAGCGGCAGGTTCTGGCCGCCGGCTCCGGCGTAAACGGAACCGGCCGGGGCGTTCAGCGCCAGGACGTACAGCTCGGCGATGTCGTCGACGTGGACCAGCGCCCAGTGGTTGGAGCCGTCACCGATGCAGGGCACGGCACCCGCGGTGCGCCCCGGCTCGACGAAGAACGCCTGCGTCAGTCCGCCGGAACGGCCGTAGACCAGCCCCGGCATCACCACCACCGGGTGCTCTCCGGTGGCGGCTCGGGCGAGCACCCGCTTCTCGTTCTCTCCCCGCCACGCGGTGATGCGCGGCGGGCTCAGCGGGGCGTCCTCGTCGACGACCCCGTCGGTGTCGCCGTACACCCACACTCCGCCCGTGTGCACATAGGGGCCGCTTCCCACGCCGTCCTGCAACGCCTCCGCCGCCGCGCGGTCGACGTCCGCGGCGCCCTCGGAGTTGTCCGCCCCGAGGTGGATGACCCCGTCGGCCCCGCGGGCCGCCTCACGAAGGACATCGGTGTCGGTGAGCGCCCCCGCGACCGGGGTGGCACCGAGGTCCGACACGATGCGCGCCGCGTGCTCACTGCGCGCCAGCGCCCTCACGCCGATGCCGTGGCCGGTCAGTGCCTGGATGGTGGAGCGGCCGATGTAGCCGGAGCCGCCTGTGATGAAGATCTGCATCGCTCTCACGGTCCTTGTCGATGGCGGCGGGGGATTCCGCCGCCGCTCTTCCACCCTGGCCCCGTGCCACGGCCCGCGTCCAAGACCTCTTCCGTCAGTGGTGATGCCCTCAGGGCATCAGTGCTGGGCAGCGGCGATGTCGGCGAACTCCGGGAGCAGAGGAGAGCGACGGCCGGCGCTCCAGGCAAGGCAGACCTCATTGGGGCCGATCCCGTCGATGGGCACATGCGCGACATCGGTATGGCTGTAATAGAGCGCGGTGGACAGCGGAAGGACCAGGACGCCCCCGGACGTCGCGACGTGTTCCAGCTTCTCCTCGACGGTGGCGAACGAGGGCCACGGCCCGGCCCCCTCGCCTCCGCTCCGCTCGGGGAGATCACGCCACTCGGGGACGGCGTCGGGGTCCTGCAACAGCCGCTCGGGCGCCAGATCGCCGATGACGATGGACTCCTTGCCCGCCAGCCGGTGGTCCGCCGGCAGCACGGCGACGCGGGGCTCCTGGAAGAGCGGGCGCAGCTCCAGGCCTCGACGGTCGACGGGCAGCCGTACGAAGCTCACGTCGAGGAGGCCCTCGTGCACCCCTTGGACCTGATCGCCCCAGGAAGTGCGCATCACCCGCACACTCAGCTCGGGATGCCGGGCGGAGAAGGCGCGCACCGCCGCGGTCACGGTGATCCCGGGCATGAAGCCGACCGTGAACGTCGAAGATCCGTGGGCGGCCTGCTGGACCCTGCGGCACAGAGCCTGCGCGGTGGCCAGCAGGGGGCGCGCGTCCTCCAGCAGCTGACGGCCGGCGTCAGTCAACTCGGTGGTCTGCCTGTTCCTGATGAACAGCTGCGCGCGCAGCTCCTGCTCCAGCGCGCGGATCTGCCGGGACAGCACCGGTTGCGTGATGTGCAGCCGCTCGGCGGCCCGGCCGAAGTGCAATTCCTCGGCCACCACCACGAAGTAGCGCACCTTGCGCAGATCTACGTCCACGACATCCCCCACCGTGCAGACGCGTCCGATTCCGGAGCCGTGCCGGAGGGTCCAGGTGCCGTCTGTCTCACTCACTCAATGTAACCGGCCGGATCCATGAACGACACCGCGGACCTCCCGAGAGTCAGGCAGACCACCGAAGAGTCAGTACGAGCGATGAATGGCACCACCACCTGGTCACCACCGGTGTGATCTGGTCACCACCGGTGCGATCTGGTCATCACTGGTGCGACCCTGATCAGCTCTGCCAGGGCGCGGCGTAGCCGTCGTAGGTGCCGTCGTGGGTCGCCAGGTGCGCCCACTGGTCGACGTACTCCTTGAACTCCGCGTCGCCGCGCGGCAGAAGGTACGCCTTCTCGACGAAGTTGAAGGGCTTGTCGGGGTTGATCGCGCAGAGTTCGGGGTGGAGCTTGGCCTGGTACTTCGTCTCGCTCCCGTCCGTGATCATCACGTCCGCGCGACCCGCCACGATCTCGTCGAAGATCGTGGTGTTGTCGGGGTGGGGGACGAGGGTGGCCCGGTCGATGTTGGCCTTGGCGAACGCCTCGTTCGTACCACCGGGGTTGACGATGACACGCACCCCGGGCTGGTCGATCGCGTCCAGGGACTGGTACTTGGCCTTGTCCTCGCAACGGGCGATCGCGGCCTTGCCGTCCACGAGGTACGGCGTGCTGAAGTACGCCTTCCGCGCACGGGCCAGCGTCACGGAGACGCCGCCCATGGCGATGTCGCACTTGCCCGCGGTGAAGTCGTCCATGAGCCCGGCCCAGGTAGTGGCCACGAAGTCGGGTTTCACACCGAGACTGGTCGCCAGGTTCTTGGCCATGTCGATGTCGATGCCGGTGTACGACTTGGTGGTGGGGTCGAGGTGACTGAACGGCCGGTAGTCACCGGTGGTGCACACGCGCAGCGTCCCGCGCTCGGGCACCGTGTCCAGCAGCGTCTTGGTTCCGCGGGATGCGGCGGCCTCCCGGACGGTGTACGTCTGGGTGGCGTACGCGGTGCCGCCGACGGTGGTGACCAGGGCGAGGGCGAGGGCACTCAGGGCGTTCCTGCGGTGCATGGCTTCCCTTTTCTGCTGTGGGGGGATGGGGGAAAAGGTGGGCTCCGGCGCATCTTTCGGTCCGGCCGCTCGGGCCATCCTGCCATTCGGCTGCCTGCGTACGGACCTCACCGTGTCTCGAACTGTGCGGTGCTGGGAGCCAGTTGGCACTGGGCCGCGTACGGGGTCGGGTACGGGGTCGCGTACGGGATCGAGCACCGCGTTGGCTACGGGACG
Source organism: Streptomyces sp. NPDC088116 (assembly GCF_044741745.1). Taxonomy (NCBI): domain Bacteria; kingdom Bacillati; phylum Actinomycetota; class Actinomycetes; order Kitasatosporales; family Streptomycetaceae; genus Streptomyces; species Streptomyces sp. NPDC088116. The sequence goes on from NZ_JBIUTF010000004.1 coordinate 346,112, forward strand.
GCGGCCAGGGGCTCTTCGGAAGTGGGGGACGCGTGCTGCCAGACTTCCTGTCCATGAGCGGACATGATGTGGGCGATGGTGGCGCAGGGGTCGGGGCCGGTGTGACTTTCGGGTTGCTGGCTGCGTGGGCGGTGCACGATCTGGAGGAAGTGGCCACGGTGCCGGGCTGGGCACACGGGCGAGTCCCCGGGCTGCGACAGCGGTTTCCGCACGTGCCGGAACGAGTGTGGCAGCAGCTGGAATCCATGGACGGGCGAGAGTTCGCAACGGCCGTCGCCGGGATGGCCGTGGTGGTAGCCACCGCTGCTGCCGACGGGCACCGCACGGGTGGACGCTCCGGCTTCTATCAAGCGGCTCTCAACGGATTCGGGCTGCACGCCCTGGTGCATCTGGCCCAGGCCGCGGCCGTCCGTGGATACACGCCCGGTGCGGTCACCTCACCGCTGGTGGTCATCCCCTTCGCACTCTGGGCTCGCGGCCGGCTGCGGCGAGCCGGTGTCCTGCGTCCCACGCGTCCACGCGAGACGCTACAGGGGCTGGCGCTGGCCGCGGCGGCCACGGCCGGAACGCACATGGTGGCGCGACGGGTTCTGCGCCGGGGGGCGGACAACGGCTGGACTTGATCAGTCACTTGACGGAGCGCGCTCCGCGCGCCGCCCCCGCTCGCCGTGTGTCAGCCGATCGGCTGCCGTACCTCTTCGCGCACCTTCAGGACCGTCTTCGCCGTCGCGTCGAGATCGACGGAATCGGGGTCCTGCTGGGCCTCCCCCGGGTTCACGAACGCGACGTAGGCGGCCGTGTTCTCGTCGCCCCAGGCGCACACGGGGACGGTGGACGTGGTGCCCTGCTCCTCGGAGAGGAAGACGGTGCAGGTGAGATCGAGGTCGGAGCCGGGCGGTGTGATGGTCTTCGGGGGGTTCGGCTCGCTCATGCCGTCCGTCTCCCTCATACCGTCGAGCAGATTCGCCTTTGTCGTTTCCGGGTCCTTGAACTGGCCGTGCATACCGGCGAGGACGAACCCACGAGAGGTGGCACCGCCGCCACCGGTGCCGGTTCCGGTGTACGTGCCTGCGGCCACCTTCACATTGCGCTCGTTCGGGCCTGAGGTGTAACCGCCCTTCTCCATCTCGTCGTTCGTCGCCGCGGAGTCGTCCTTGACCAGTTCGTACTCCGTGTCCAGCAGGGTCTTCGGGACGGTGAGCCGGTATTCGGCCGCGGGGAACGAGTCGGCGGAATTCGCGGTCCCCCTGGCATCGCTTCCCTTGTTGCCGAAGTAGGAGAGAAGGAGCACGAAGACGATCGAGCCGCCGACGATGCCGAGAGTCCGGCCGGTGCGGTTCTTGCGTGGCGGCGGTCCCATCGGCGGCTGTCCCCAGGCGCCCTGGACGCCGTAGGGCGGCCGGCCTCCGTACGGAGGCTGACCCGCGTACGGAGGCTGACCCGCGTACGACTGGGGCGGGTACGGCTGGGGCGGATACTGCTGCTGGGGAGGTCCGTAGGGGCCCGGGGGCGGCTGAGGCGGCGTGGTCATGGACATGCACGCTACGTCACCCGATGGCCGCCACTTCCGGTGCGGTCCCGTCGTCGGCGACGGCCGTTCCCCCCGGATACGGCGAAGCTCCGCGTGGGAGAACCGAGTTCGAGGACGGAATCGCTCATCCTGGTGCCGGTGCCCCGGCGGACGCCGCGTCGGAGGAATTCCCTTTCTCCGAACCGGGCACCGGACGCCTTCCGCCCTTCTCCGTGGGCAGTTTCAGCAAGAACGTCAGCACGAACGCCACCAGGTACAGCCCGAGGAAGATGAGGGTGACACCCCCGGCGCCGACGAGGGGAAAGAAGAGGCTGGCGATCGCCGGTCCGACGAATGCCGCGCCGCCGGCGCCCAGGTTCAGCAGGGCCATCGAGCCCCCCTTGTTCTCGGGCGCCATCGACGGAATGAGCGCCGAGATGGGTACGAATCCGGCGAGGGTCGCCCCGTAGAACATGCCGGCCAGCACCGCGACCCAGTAGTAGTCCGGGCCGAGCCAGACCGGCACGAAGTACAGCGTCGTCACACTGATCGCGCAGCCCAGCGCGCCGAAGCCGGCGATGGTCGTGCGCCAGCCGATACGGTCGGAGAGGGCGCCGAAGATGAGGTTGAAGAAGATGTTGGTGCCGTAGATGATCGCCAGCAGCTGAAGCCACTTGTCCGTGCCGAACCCGACGTCGTCGGAGAAGATCCGCGGCAGGTACACGAGCATGCCGAACTCGGGTGCGGTGTTGATGATCCGCACCAGGCAGCCCACTCCGACGCGCGGATGGGTCCAGATGATGGAGATGGAGTTGAACAGGCTCTGGCCGGTGGTGACCTCGGGCGGTGCCATCCGGTCGCCGCCCGGCCGGCGGCGGGCGCCGACCAGCGCGAAGGCGCCACCGATGAGGATCAGGGCGAGCGCCGACCACAGCGTTCCCAGTCGGCCGAGCGAGGGAATCGTCAGGCTCGACCACAGCGAACCGAGCGTCGGCAGGCCTCCGGTGAAGGCGAAGTAGAACCAGCCCACCGCCGTGCCCAGCCGGGCCGTCGGCGCCGTGTTGGTGATCCACACGAGGAAGCCGAACGCGAAGAGCGGATAGCCGAAGCCCCGGATGCCGTAGAGGACCAGCATCATCGGGTAGTTCTCCGTGCCGAGCGCGAGGACCAGGTACGCGGCGTCGAAGACGGCCCAGATCGCGAGCCCCACCCACATCACCCGGCGCGGCCCCCACACCTGGCAGAGCGCGCCGGAGAACCAGGACGCCAGCATCACGGCCACGCCGTACACCGTGATGACGTACCCGGCACGGACGTCCGTACCGGCGCCGTGGTCGGCCATGTAGGGAGCGATGAAGCCGGACTCGACTCCGTCGCCGATCATGAACAGCAGCACGCCGACATAGCCCAGGACCAGGGGTTTCGGCAGCCCCAGCCGGTCCAGCAGACCCTTCCTTCCCTCTTTCGCTTCCGAACCGGCCGTCTGTCCCGGCATCGCGACCTCCACTCTGAGGTGAACACGGCGTACGACCGGAGATACTCAAACGAAGCAGGAGAAATATCAAGAGGGCTGGTAAAGATAACCGATTCTCTTGTTAACTACTCCCCCTCGGGCCGTCCGGCTATTCCGGCCATCCGCCGCCCCGCGCCGCCTCCTCCGCCGCCTCCTCCGGCCTCATCCCCGTCCGCCTCCGCGGCCCGCGCGTCCGTCTCGACGACCCGTACATCCGTCAGCGCCCGCATCTCCTTCACCAGCTCCTCGTCCACCGGCCCGGTCAGCAGGACATGATCGAAGGAGTCCACACTCTCCAGCCGGTGCAGCGCGCGGTGGCCCACCTTGCTGTGGTCCATGAGCAGCACGCTCTTCGCGGCCGCCCGCCGGACCGCCCGCTTGATGCTGACGACCTCCTGTTCCTGATGGAAGGTCATGGCCGCCGTCATCGCGGACGTGGACAGGACGGCGAGGTCCACGGAGATGCCGCTGATCATGTCCAGCGCGGGCAGCCCGATCCAGGAGTCGTGCGTACGCGAGTACTCGCCGCCCACCGAGATCAGCCGTATACCCTCGACGTTTCTCAACTCCTCCGTGATCAGGCGGTAGTTGGTCACCACTGTCATCGGTCCCACCTCCGGCAGCAGCCGCGCCAGGGCCAGCGCCGTGGTCGAGTCGTCCAGCATCAGCGACATCCCGGGCGTCACGAACGGCAGGGTGGCGTGCGCCAGCGCCTGCTTCTCGGCCCAGTGGGCGTGCAACCGGAAGTCGGAGCTGGACTCGAAGACGGTCGAGGGCTGCGCCGACACGCCCCCGTGGTACTTGCGCAGGATGCCGCGGTCCGCCAGCTCGGAGATGTCCCGGTGGACCGTCATCAGACTGACGCCGGTCAGCTCGGTCAGCTCGGCCACGGTGGCATCACCCCGGGCCAGGACATGGTCGATGATCAGTTGCTGTCGTCGCCGGCGCGGGGCGCGCGAGGGCTGGAATGTCATGTCTCCCATCCTGCCGTGATCCTGCGATACCGATTAATAACACAATACCCGTGACAGCTAACATTCAGAATGTTAATTTGCTGGTGCGGCGCCGTTAAGCCGTCGCGCTCCGTGCGGTCAGAATCCGAGCGATCAGCGATGAGAGGCAGGGGTATCCGTGGCCGACGCAGTGGTCTTCGACATGGACGGCGTACTGGTGGAGAGCGAGCACCTCTGGGAGGAGTTGTGGGCCGCCTACGCCGCCGAACGCGGCAGTCGATGGGGCCCGGAACAGACCCGTGGCGTCCAGGGGATGAGCGCGCCCGAGTGGGCGGCCTTCCTCACCGGGTTCTGCGGAAGGGGCGATCCCGCCGAGAATACCGAGCGGGACGTCGTCGACGGCATGGTCCAGGCGCTGGAGGACGGCCGCATCGGGTTGCTGCCCGGAGCCCGTGACATGGTCGCCGCCACCGCCGCGCTCGGCCCCGTCGCGCTCGCCTCCTCCGCGCCCCGCCGTGTGATCGACGCCGTCCTCGTCCACCACGGCATCGACCACCACTTCAGGGCGACCGTCTCCAGCGCCGAGGTCCCCCGCGGCAAGCCCAGTCCGGACGTCTACCTCGCCGCGGCCCGCGAACTGGGCGTGGCCCCCGAGCGCTGCCTCGCCGTGGAGGACTCCAGCAACGGACTGCGCGCCGCCGCGGCCGCCGGGATGATCGTCGCGGCCATCCCCAATCCGCGGTATCCACCGGCCGAGGACGCTCTGGCGGGCGCTTCCTTCGCCGCCTCCGACCACGGCGCGGTACGCGACTTCCTGCTCGGCCGGCTAAAGGAGAAGGACCTCGAGGAGAAGGAGGGTGACCGGGTATGACCACGGTCCTGTTTTTCAGCCACCGCCACCGCCACCGGTATCCCCGTCAGGGCCTGAAGCTGGCCCGCGCCCTGGCCGGCGACTGGCTCGACCACGCTTCGACGAGACCTCCCCGTCGGCGGAGAAGGCCGTCGTGATCAAGACGTACGAGGAACGCCGAGACCCGGCACACCACTGAGGCGGGAACGTTCCGCCTCCACGCCTACGGCACCCGGCCGGCCGCGCCCGCCCGTCCGTTGGGCCGCATCAGTACGGCGTACAGCACCAGCGAGGCCGCGAGCCCGACCGCCCAGCCGTAGTCGGCGAGCGGCTTCAGGAAGGGGATCAGACCGTCCTCGGGAAACGGCCCCTTCCCGGGCGCCGAGTGCGAACCGCCCACCGCCATCACACCACCGACGGCGAAGGCGAGCACCGCACGGAGATTCCAGCCGTTGGTGTACCAGTAGCGGCCCCCGGGGCGGTAGAGGTCGCCGAGGTCGAGGACGGTGCGCCGGACGATCCAGTAGTCCGCGATCAGGATGCCCGCGACCGTACCGAGCAGACCGCCCACCAGTCCCAGCCAGGTGAAGATGTACAGCTCCGGCGTAGCGGTGAGTTTCCATGGCATGATCACGACGCCGACCACACCCGTGATCAGCGCGCCGGTACGGAAGTTGACGATTTTCGGGGCGAGATTCGCGAGGTCGTACGCGGGCGACACCACGTTGGCGGCGATGTTCACGGAAACCGTCGCGATCAGTACGGTCACGAGCGCGAAGAGCAGTCCGAAGACATTGTCGGTCTTGGCGGCCAGCTCGACCGGGTCCCACACGGCCGCCCCGTACACCGCCTGCGAGCCCGAGGTGACGAAGACCGACAGCAGCGCGAAGAGGGTCATGGTCGTCGGCAGCCCGAGCGACTGGCCCCGGATCTGGGCGCGTTGGCCGGCGCCGAAGCGGGTGAAGTCCGGGATGTTCAAGGACAGGGTGGACCAGAAGGCGATCATTCCCATGAGGGACGGGAAGAAGACCGGCCAGAAGTCGGCGCCCCAGCCCAGTGTGGACGGCTGGTCGAGCAACGGGCCGAATCCGCCCGCCTTTACGGTGATCCAGGCGAGAAGTACCAGCGCGCCGACGATCACAAAGGGCGCCGCCCAGTTCTCGAAGCGCCGCAGCGTGTCCATCCCCCGGTGGATGATGGCGAGTTCGAGCGCCCAGAAGAGTACGAAGCAGAGCCACAGCGTCCAGGGCTGACCGCCGATCTTCGACGCCTCGGCCCAGCCGCCGAAGATCTTGCCGAGCAGGATGAAGATGCCCTGCCCGCCGATCCAGGTCTGGATCCCGAACCAGGCACAGGCGACGGCCGCCCTGATCATCGCGGGCAGATTGGCGCCCCGCAGCCCGAACGAGGCGCGGGCGAGCACGGGAAACGGGATGCCGTACTTCGGCCCCGCGTGGCCGGTCAGCAGCATCGGGAACAGCACGATCAGATTGGCCAGCGCGATCGTGAAGACCGCCTGCTTCCAGTCCATGCCCAGCGTGACCAGGCTGGAGGCCAGCAGCCAGGACGGGATGTTGTGCGCCATGCCGACCCAGAGCGCGGCGAAGTTGTACGTCGTCCAGTTGCGGCGGGCGACCGGTACGGGCAGCAGATCGGCGTTGGCGAAACGGCTGTCGTCGGGGACCGCGCCGGGCGGCAGTTCGACGCGGCCCTGCGGATCGGCCATCGGTCCGTCCGAGGGGGAGGTGGGCGGTACGGTCGCGGTCATGGCGGCGGGACCCTTCGTTCGAGAGAGAGAAGGCCGGAGACATCGAACGAGGCCGTGCGGGCGGGCAGTTCGGCAGAGTGCGGCTGGGGTCAGCTCTGAAGGCGGGGGTCAGCTCCGCAGCGCGGGGATGATCTCCGCGCCGTACGCGTCGATGGTCGCCTCCTTCGCGTCATGCATGTCGTAGACGGCGAACTGGTCGACGCCCAGGTCCCGCAGCGCCCTCAGCTTCTCGATATGCGCCTCGGCGGGCCCCAGCAGACAGAACCGGTCCACGATCTCGTCGGGCACGAAGTCCGTGGACGGGTTCCCGGCCCGGCCGTGGTGGCTGTAGTCGTACCCCTGGCGCCGCTTGATGTAGTCCGTCAGCGCCTCGGGCACCAGCCCGGAGTGCTCCCCGTACCGCGACACCAGGTCGGCCACATGGTTGCCGACCATCCCGCCGAACCAGCGGCACTGCTCACGCGCGTGTGCGATGTCGTCGCTCACATAGGCGGGCGCCGCGACACAGATCGTGACGGAGTCGGGATCGCGCCCGGCGTCCGAGGCGGCCGTACGGACGGCCTTGACCATCCACTCGGTGAGGAACGGGTCCGCGAGCTGGAGGATGAAACCGTCGGCCTTCTCCCCCGCCATGGCCAGTGCCTTGGGCCCGTACGCGGCCATCCACACCGGCAGTTTCCCGTCCCGCACCCACGGCAGCCGTACCGTCCCGCCGTCGACCCGCGCCTCGCGCCCCTCCCCCAGATCGCGGATGACATCGATCGCCTCGCCCAGCCGGGCCAGTGTGTTGGGTTTACGGCCCACCACACGCATCGCGGAGTCACCGCGTCCGATTCCGCACACCGTCCGGTTGCCGTACATCTCGTTGAGCGTGGCGAAGGTGGAGGCGGTCACCTCCCAGGTCCGGGTGCCCGGGTTGGTGACCATGGGGCCCACGATCAGGTCGGTGGTGTGTTCCAGGATGCGGCTGTAGATGACGAAGGGCTCCTGCCAGAGCACGGCGGAGTCGAAGGTCCAGCCGTAGCGGAAGCCGTTGCGCTCCGCGCGCCGCATGAGCCCGACGACCTCCGAGGCCGGCGGGTCGGTCTGGAGGACGAGTCCGAAATCCATGACCTGGTCACTCCTCAGTCTCAGTGAAGTACGGGTAGCGCTGACCTACGGGTACGGGGGTACGTCTCAGCCGAGGTACTGGCAGGTGGAGCGGGGTGTGTACTGCCCGTGTCCGGCGTGTCCGGCGAACTCCCGCCGGTCGATGACGAGTTCACCGCGCGAGAGCACCGTCTCCACCTGCCCGGTGATCCGCTTGCCCTCGTACGCGGAGTAGTCGACGTCCATGTGGTGTGTCTCGGCGGAGACGGTCTGCTCGGTGTGCGGGTCGTAGACGACGACATCGGCGTCGGCTCCCGGCGCGATGGTGCCCTTGCGCGGATAGAGGCCGAACATCCTGGCCGGCGAGGCACACGCGATCTCGATCCAGCGGCGGCGGCTCAACTTCCCCTCCACCACGGCCTGATGAAGGAGATCCATCCGGTTCTCCACCCCCGGGAGCCCGTTGGGGATCTTGGAGAAGTCGCCGCGGCCCATCTCCTTCTGGCCCGTGAAGCAGAACGGGCAGTGGTCCGTGGACACCACCTGGAGATCGTTGGTGCGCAGCCCGCGCCACAGCGCCGCCTGGTGCTCCTTTGGCCGCAGGGGCGTGGAACACACGTATTTGGCACCCTCGAAGTCCGGCTCGGCGAGGTTGTCGGTGGACAGGAAGAGGTACTGCGGACAGGTCTCGCCGAAGACGGGCAGCCCCTTGTCACGGGCGGCGGCCAGTTCGGCCAGCGCCTCCTCGGCCGAGACGTGCACAACGTACAGCGGCGCGTCCGCGACCCGTGCGAGCTGGATCGCGCGGTGAGTGGCCTCCGCCTCCAGCAGGACCTTCCGTACCTCACCGTGGTAGCGCGGATCGGTGCGGCCGGTGGCCAGGGCCTGTTCCACGAGGACATCGATCGCGATGCCGTTCTCGGCGTGCATCATGATCAACCCGCCATTGTGCGAGGCGCGTTGCATGGCACGCAGAATGCGGCCGTCGTCGCTGTAGAAGACGCCCGGGTAGGCCATGAACAGCTTGAACGAGGTGATGCCCTCCTGGACGAGAAGGTCCATCTCCTTGAGGGAGCTCTCGTTGACGTCCGACATGATCATGTGAAAGCCGTAGTCGATCGCGCACTTGCCGTCGGCCTTGGCGTACCAGGCGTCCAGTCCTTCGCGCAGCGCCTGTCCGGGCGCCTGGATGGCGAAGTCCACGATGGTGGTGGTGCCGCCCCACGCGGCGGCCCGGGTGCCGGTCTCGAAGGTGTCGGCGGCGAATGTGCCGCCGAACGGCATCTCCATGTGCGTGTGGGCGTCGACTCCGCCCGGGATGACGTACTTGCCGGTGGCGTCGATCGTACGGGCGGCGGTCCAGCCCTCGGCCACCTCGGAGCCGTGGGCCGCGAGTGCGACGATCCGGCTGTCCTCGATCAGGACATCGGCGTGGGTCTCGTCGGCGGCAGTGATGACGAGTCCGCCACGGATCAGGGTGCGGGTGCTGCTCATGCTGGTGGCGCTCCCTTTCGTACGGTTCGGCCGAGCCGGTCGGCCGGTTCGAGTGGCCGGAGCCGGCCTGATGGACCATCAGGCCGGCTCTTGGCCGGAACTAGGCGCCGCGCAGGGCCAGTTCGAGGATGGCCGCGCCCTCTTCCGCTTCTGCGACGGTCAGGGAGAGCGGTGGGGCGATCCGCAGCACGCTGGTGTTGTGGCCGCCGCCCTTGCCGATCAGCAGCCCTCCCTCGCGCGCCGCTTCGAGGACGGCCGAGGCGGCCGCGGGATCCGCCTTCCCCGTCGCGGGGTCGATCAGCTCGATCCCGATCATCAGCCCCCGGCCGCGCACTTCGCGTACGGAGTCGATCCCGGCGCCGATGGCCCGCAGCCGCTCGATCAGCAGTCCGCCGACGCGGCGGGCGTTGCCCTGGAGGTCGTGCTCCAGCAGATACGAGAGGTTGGCGAGGCCGGCAGCCATCGTGACGGGGCTGCCGCCGAAGGTCGAAATGGAGTTGGCGTCAAGGCAGTTCATGATGTCGGCGCGGGCGACGACACCGCCGATGGACATGCCGTTGCCGATGCCCTTGGCGAAGGTGAGGATGTCCGGCGGCCCGTTCTCCGCGTGCGCCTGCCAGCCCCAGAAGTGATCGCCCGTACGCCCCCAGCCGGTCTGCACCTCGTCGGTGATCCACAGGATGCCGTGCCGGTCGAGGACCTCGCGGAACGCGGCGTACAGCCCGTCCGGCGGGGCGGTGAACCCGCCGACGCCCTGGATCGGTTCGGCGATCAGCGCGGCGGGCACCCGGGTGTGCCCGAGCAGGTCTTCCAGGTCCGCGACACAGGCCTCGATGAACCGCTCGTCGGTGAGCCCGGCGTACGGACCGCGGTTGCGGACGCCACCGTGCACGTACAGCGTCTGGAGCGGCGAGAGACCGGTCGGCGACCAGCCGCGGTTGCCGGTGATGGAGACGGTGGAGAAGGACCGGCCGTGGTAGCTGTTGCGCATCGCCAGGATCTGGTTCGACTGTCGGTACGCGGTCGCCAGCATCAGCGCGGTGTCATTGGCCTCGGTGCCCGAGGTGGTGAAGAAGACCCGGGCGTCCGGGATGCCGGAGAGGCCGGCGATCCGCTCGGCTAGGTCGATCATCGGGCGGTCGAGGTAGAGCGTGGAGGAGTGGATGATCTTTCCGGCCTGCTCGCTCACCGCCTTGGTGACCTCGGGGAGGGCATGGGCGGTCATGGTGGTGAGGATGCCGCCGAAGAAGTCGAGATAGCGGTTGCCGTCGCCGTCCCACACATGGCGTCCCTCGCCGTGTGTGAGCTCGATGGGCCGGTCGTAGTAGAGCGCCAGCCAGTCGGGGAGGACCGCGCGGTGGCGGCTGTGCAGATCCGTCGCCGCGAGCGGAACCGGCGCGGGCTCCGTCGGACGGCTTTCCGGGTGGGGGGTCGCCCCTGTCGCCGGCCCGTCCATCGGATCGGCTGCCGAGTGTGTTCCGGCCGGCCGCGTCACGGCTGCACCAGTCCTTCGTACGCGTCGGGCCTGCGATCCCGGTAGAACGCCCACTGCTGCCGCACCTCGTCGATCACACCGAAGTCCAGGTCCCGCACGAGCAGTTCCTCCTCCTTGTCGCTGGCGGTCTCACCGACGAACTGCCCGCGCGGGTCGACGAAGTAGCTCGTCCCGTAGAAGTCGTTGTCGCCGTACTCCTCCTGGCCGACACGGTTGATCGCCGCGATGAAGTACTCGTTGGCGACGGCGGCGGCCGGCTGCTCCAGCTGCCAGAGATAACCGGACAGACCGCGGGAGGTGGCGGAGGGGTTGTAGACGAGCTGGGCACCGTTCAGCCCGAGCTGGCGCCATCCCTCGGGGAAGTGGCGGTCGTAGCAGATATAGACACCGACGCGGCCGACGGCGGTGTCGAAGACGGGCCAGCCGGCGTTGCCCGGCTTGAAGTAGTACTTCTCCCAGAAGCCTTTGACCTGCGGGAGGTGGTGTTTGCGGTACTTGCCGAGGTACGAGCCGTCGGCGTCGATCACCGCCGCGGTGTTGTAGTAGAAACCGGACTGCTCGATCTCGAAGACGGGGACGACGATCACCATCCCGGTCTCCCGGGCGAGGTCCCGCATCCTGCTGACGGTCGGCCCGTCCGGGACGGGCTCGGCCCAGCGGTAGTGCTCCGGCTCCTGCACCTGGCAGAAGTAGGGCGCGTTGAACACTTCCTGGAAACCGATGACCTGCGCGCCCTGTCGGGCCGCCTCGCGGGCGTGCTCCTCATGCTTGGCGATCATGGATTCGGTGTCGCCGGTCCAGGTCGCCTGGACGAGTGCGGCGCGTACGACTGAGGCCACGAGCTGCTCCTTCGGCGGGGGCACGATGAGCTCTACGCACGTAGACGCGATGCGTAGGAGGAGAACGTAAGCCCCGTCCCACACAGGGGCAAGACCATCGTCGTTAACCCGCAGAGTCGATCAAGTTTCACACCCGAGCGGTCGACATCGGGCGGATCGTGTCTGACCAGGCCGCCTTCCGGCGGATCGTACGGGATCGGCGCCTGAAGGGAAGGCGGGCGGGACGGCCGCGGGGAGCCACCCGGGTCCGGCCGCCCGCCCCGGAGCGGTCAGGGGGTGGCGAACCCGGCCACGCGCAGGGCGTGTACGAGATCGCGCTCGCGGGCCCCGGAAATGGCACGCGCCGCGTCGATCAGCTGCGGGACGAGACGACGGGGATCGAGTACGGCGACGAGCGCCGCGTCCTCGGGCGTGCGGACCTGCACAAAGGCGCTGAGCAGCGCCCGCGCCTCGGGCGCCCGGCCCGCCTCCCCGAGCGCGAGAACGGCGTCGGCTATCTCCTCGGCGGGACGGGACACGCCCTGGCGCAGCAGTTGTCCGCAGTCGCTGTCCCTGCCTGCCACGGCGAGTGCCCCGGCAGCGGCGGCGAGCCGCGCGGGCGGCAGGGAGGCGGCCTCCCACAGCAGTTCGGCCCAGTCGGCGCCCAGTCCGGCGCGGTGCAGTTCGGCGGCGAGCAGGGGCAACTGCTCGGGCGGCCGCCCCGCGGCCTCGCAGAGCACGACATGCGCCTCTCCGCTCCGGCCTTCGGCGCGCAGCCGGATCAGTGTGGCAACCATCGCGGCGGCGGCCTGCCGGTCTTCGGGCGAGTGGGCGGGCGCCGCCTCCTTGGCGGGCGCCTCCGACGCCCCGCCGAAGCGTGCTCCACGGGGCGCGGCGGCGGCGACCGGTGGCGGGGGCAGTACGGTCATGGGCGCTGGTTCGGTCCCGGGCTGGTCGTCCTCCGCGAACTCGTCCAACTCCAGCCCGGCGAACCGGGCGCCACGCGGCTTGCGCCGGGGGGCGGTGTCACGTTTCTTCTTCGGCGGCTTCTGCTTCTTCGACGGCTTCTGCGGCGCGGGGTCCGGTTCGGCCGAGTCGGCCGGTGCGGCCGGTGCGACCTGTACGAGTGCCTCAGCCGGTGTGTCCGTCGTGCGCTCGGGCGCGTAAGCGGCGGCCTGCGCGCCCGACCGGCCGCCGAAAGTCGTCCCCGCCTCGGGGGCCGTCCCCGCCTCGGGGGCCGTCCCCGCCTCGGGGGCCGTCCTCATCTCAGGGGCCGGCTCCGCCGGGTGGAACCAGTCGTCCGGGGCCGGCCGTCGCGGCTCCGCAGCGGGAGCGCCGGCCGGGTACGACCCGGTCAACGCCGCCCGCCTGGCGCCGAGTTCGGCGCAGCGCGAGGAGGCGCGGGCGTGGTCGTCGCGGATCCAGGCCAGGTCATGGGCGAGCTGCTCCGCGTGGGGCGAGCCCTCCGGGACCGTACGGAGCCGGCGGACCAGCTCCTCGGCACGGCCCGCCGCGCTCGCCCGCTCACGGAGCATCAGCCGAAGCCGCTCCGTCAGCGCGTCGGCGCCCCCGTACCGCCGGTCGTGCGCGGCGGCCGACGCCGCGTGCAGCTGCGCCGCCCGAGCGCTCTCGCGCGCCACCAGCTGCTCGTCGCGGTCGGCCGCGAAGTCCTGGAGCAGTGACTCCACGACGTCCCAGGGCGGCACCTCGGACCCGTCGCGGCAGGCGCGCATGCCGTCGGGATCCCGGCGCAGGAAGACTCCGTACCAGCCGCCGCCCGGGTCGAGCAGCGCGGTCAGGTCCGTTAAATATCGGGCGAACGTGCCGGTTTCCACCGGGAGTTGATGCACCGTCATCGCCCGCCTGCCCGCCCGTTCCGTCGCGCGACCGCCTGCCGGTCCTGCGTTGCCTTGCCGGAGGGAGGAAGCCCTCCGAGTCCGCAGGCATTCGACCTCAGTCGTGTTACGGGACGACTACGCGCGGTTTTCCGGCACGGTGCGGTGCCCTCACCGCCACGGCCGGGGCCCGGATCAGAACGAGAGGGCGATACCGGTGTGCGGACGCCTGCCGCGACGCACGAGCCGGGCCGGAGCGTCGACCAGCCAGAACTGCCAGCCGTACTTACGGGCGATCAGCTTCCGCACGCCATCGGTGCCCGCCGCGTCGAGCAGCCGCGCCGTACCCTCGGCGGTCGCCGCTCCCTCCGCGATCCGCCCGCGCACATCGCACACCGTCACCACCGCACGGCCGTTGTTGCGGATCCGCTTGACCCTCCAGGAGTCGGTGTTGGTCCAGATGAACAGCTCTCCCCCGTCCACCGCGTGCCAGACAGGCGTGGACACGCCCGTACCGTCCTTGCGGTAGGTGGTGAGGCTGACATAACGGCTGCGGCCGAGTTCGTCGAGGGTCGTCATGGTCCGGAGGCTACGCGCTTGCGTCGCTCCCGGCACGATGCCCGTCTCACCCCGAGTGGGAGGAGCATTGGCCACCGCGCCGGTCTCCGCCCCTGCTGGGCCGATGAGGTGGTTATGTGCGGCGGCGGCCGACGCGTGCCGCGATCCGCGGCGCCAGGAGCGTCTCGGGCCGGCGGTCGAGTGAGAGCACCGCGAAGAACGCTTCCGCTATCACCGGGTCCGTGTTGGCGGCTGCCAGCACCCGGCCCATGTAGTTCTGCTGGATCCGGCCCAGCCGGCCCGGTTTCGGTCCGTCCGTGCCGGGATACCGGCAGTCCTCTCCGGTGGCGATCGCCCATGCGGCTGACGGACACTTCGCCACGGCCTTCTGCATCTGCGACGCCCGAGCGGTGAACTCCACCGCCCCGCGCGCTGACACCTGGTCACGGATCACCTCGGCCTGGAGTGCGGCGACGGTCATTCCGTGCCCGTAGACGGGATTGAACCGGCACAGGGCGTCCCCGATCACGAGGAGCCCGGTCGGCCACCGTTTCACCTGCTCGAAGTGGGTCCACTCGTTCGCGGTCGCCCGGAAGGCGACCGCGTCCGACAACGGCTCCGCCCCCGCGAGAGCCTGCGACAGCTCCTCCGAGCGCAGCGACGAGGCGAAGGCGAGCCAGGCCTTCTCCTCGACCGGGGGCCGGTGTTCACCCTGTCCGATCAGCGTGACCAGCCACCGGCCGCCGTCGATCGGAAGGATCACTCCGCTTCGCGGTGCGCCCGGGTTGCCCTGTAGGTACATCGCCTTCCAGTGGCTCTCGCCGGCCGGGCGCCGGTAGTAGCGGGAGGAGTAGCCGAGATGGGCATCGATCCGCTCGACGGCCGGTGTGGGGCAACCGAGTTGGAGCAGCCATTGCGCGGCGCGGGAACCGCGTCCGGCGGCAATGACGACCAACTCCGCGCGAAGGGTGGACTCCTGGCCGTGGCCTCCTCTCTCACGCAGCCGTACTCCTTCCACCGCCCCCGCCCGGGGAGCCTGAAGGAGCCCGGTCACCTCATGACCGTCCATCAGCACGATCGAGGACTGGCCGAAGATCCTGCGTCGCAGGGTCGATTCCAGCAGTTCGCGTGAGGCGGACAGGTAGTGCGATCCGCTCACTCCCGTGAACCACTGGGCGGGAGAGAGCCAGCGCATCCGCTCGGGGGCCTCTACAACGGTGCCCCCGGCCGTTTCGATTTCGGTGACGACGTCCGGCAGGAGCTCGTTGAGAGCCCTGAGGCCACGGGACCACAGGATGTGCGCGTGCCTCGACTGCGGCACGCCGGCGCGGAAGGCGGGTGTCCCGTCGGGGAGCGTGTCCCGCTCGACTACCGTCACGCACTCGAACCGTCTCGCCAGCGCGTGAGCGGCAAGCAGGCCGGCCAGTCCTGCTCCCACCACCACCGCATGGCCCGTTGTCCCAGCCGTCAACGTGGATCTCCCCTCAAGCGACTCCGGTGCGTATTGTCGCGGATACCGGAAGTGAGGGGAAGGCGGCTTCGGACTGCCCACGCGTCCGGACACCGGGCCTCGCACCGCCACCCGCGGAGATCCTGTTGACGTCGGGTCGTGACGGAAACCCTGCGGGGCAGCGGTTTTCCTGCGACTTCGCATTTCGCTCACCGCTCTCGCGGGAATGGTCCGACATGATTCATCCGCGCGCACGTTGGGATTTCGACACGCTTTCCCATGGCGACGCTTTCCGTCCGAGATGCCGATTGGCCTTTGATGATGACGATGAGCGCGACTTCACTCCCCCACTCCGAGCGAGCACGGCAGAGCTATGATCATCTTGCCGACCGCTACGACAACATTACTGACGGCGAGGACTACGACATCCGTTGCTCGCTCTATCTTGAGTTGATCAGGAAACACGGGGCGCCTGGCGACCGTCTCCTGGACTTGGCGTGCGGTACCGGCAAGGGGGCACTGAGGTTCGCCAAGGCCGGGTTCTCGGTGACCGGAGTGGATTACTCCGAGGGAATGCTGAAGGCGGCGGCGGCCAAACCCGGCGCATCCGAGGTGCACTTCGCTCCGGGAGATCTCCGCAGGCTGCCACCCCTCCACCCGTTCGACGTGGCGGTCACACTCGGCAGCCCGCTGAACTACATGCACGACGAGTCGGAACTGCGGGCGGCACTCGACGGCGTGTCCCGGCTGCTGCGCCCAGGCGGGCTGTTCGTCTTCGACCTGGGCACGCTGGGCCTGCGGGAGTCTCTCCTGTCGGGACCGCGGGTCTTCGACAACCCGAACAGCATGGTCGTCATGCGCGGATACCCCGCCCCCCTCGACCATCTGCTGGATTTCCGGATGGACTGCTTCTCCTCCGCGGACGGCCGCACCTGGAACCTCACCACGCTCCAGCACCACCTGTTCCACTTTTCCGCGGATACCGCCGAACGTCTGCTGGAGGAGGCGGGAATGACGGCACTGGGGCGCTACGGACTGTCTCCGGACCAGTCGGAACTGGTGCCGGGAACCGTCGACCGCGACCATTGGCTCATGCTGATCGCCGCCCGCAAAAACAGCCGCGAGCCTCACAGCGAGCCTTTTCCCACCTCACGTTGAGGCGCGGTGAAGCACGACGGCGTCGGTGCGTTTCTCCCCGTACAGCCCGTCATCGTCATACCCGTACCGACCACCGGCCGGTACAGTTATTGGAATGGTGGAGATCAAGACCGATGCGTCATTGGATTCCATGCGAGCCGCGGGACGGGTCGTCGCGCAGGCGCTGACAGCGGTACGTGAAGCCGCGGCGGTGGGAGTCGCGCTTCGCACCCTCGACGAGACCGCCCGCGCCGTCCTGCGCGAGGCCGGGGCCGGCTCGCCCTTCCTCGGCTATCACCCCGACTGGGCGCCCACGCCCTTCCCCGCCGTCATCTGCACGTCCGTCAATGACGCGATCGTGCACGGCATCCCGGACTCGTACCGGCTGCACGACGGCGATCTCGTGAGCATCGACTGCGGGGCGGTGCTCGGCGGCTGGGTCGGCGACGCGGCGGTCAGCCTCACGGTCGGCCGCGCCCGCCCGGACGACCTCAGGCTGGTCGACACGGCGAACGAGGCGCTGGAGGCCGGTATCGCCGCCGCCGTCGTCGGCAACCGCATCGGCGACATCGCCCACGCGATCGGCCGCGTCTGCCGCTCGGCGGGCTACGGCATCCCCGAAGGCTTCGGCGGCCACGGGGTGGGCCGCACGATGCACGAGGACCCGGGCGTCCCCAACGAAGGCCGCGCGGGACGCGGTCTGGCGCTGCGCCACGGCATGGTGCTGGCGATCGAACCGATGCTGATCGCGAGCGGTACGGACCGGAACTTCACCGACCGCGACGGCTGGACGGTCCGCACACTCGACGCGAGCCGCGCGTCCCACGCGGAACACACCGTCGCGATCACCGACGACGGCCCGCGTGTCCTGACCGTACTCTGACCCGGCTGTCGTCAAGCGCCGGACTGAGGCAACCACCGGACTGAGCAACCACCGGACGGACCGAGCGCCGGACGGACCGAGATGGCCCGACCGGCGCTCGGAGCAGCCGCCTTACGGGGCCGAACGCCCCACCGCCTCCGCCTACTCGCCCGCCGGACGCACCACCATCGCCGAGCCGCCGCCCCTGCGGACCTTCTCCGCCGCGGCCAGCCACCGCCCGTCCGGCAGCCGCTGCACTCCGGTCGCCGCGCCGATCTCCGGGTTCTGGGTGAACACATGCCCCAGCGCTTCCAGTTGGCCGCGCACCGGGCTGTTCCACAGTCCCGGTTCCAGCTCCGTCGCCGCCGCGTTGCGCTGGCTGGCCCGGGGCGCCGCGATCGCGTCGACCAGCGGCAGCCCTCGGTCGAGACGGCCCGTCAGCGTCTGGAGCACGGTGGTGATGATGGTCGCGCCGCCCGGTGAGCCGACCGCGAGGACCGGCCGGTCGTGCGAGTCGAGCACGATCGTCGGCGAGATGGACGACCGAGGCCGCTTGCCGGGACCCGGCAGATTCGGGTCGTGCACCGCGGGGTTCGCCGGGGCGAAGGAGAAGTCCGTCAGCTCGTTGTTGAGCAGGAATCCCCGCCCCGGCACGGTGATCGCGCTGCCGCCCGTCGACTCGATGGTCAGGGTGTACGCGACGACATTGCCCCACTTGTCGGCGGCCGTGAGGTGAGTGGTGTTCTCGCCCTCGAAGGTGGTCGGCGCGGCGGTCCCACCTGGCGCGCACGGTGTGGGATCGCTCGGATCCCCGGGCGCGAGCGGGCTCTTGAGGACCGCGTCGTCCTTGATCAGGCAGCCGCGCGAGTCGGCGAAGCGCTGCGAGAGCAGCCCCTTCGTCGGCACGTCCTCGAAGGCCGGGTCACCGACCCAGCGGCCCCGGTCCGCGAACGCGATCCGGCTCGCCTCGATGAAGCGGTGCAGATACTTCGCCTGGCTCGCCTTCGAAAGGTCCGTGCGCTCCAGGATGTTGAGCGCCTCACCGACACTCGTGCCGCCCGACGACGACGGCGCCATGCCGTACACGTCGAGGCCCCGGTAGGAGGCCTTCGTCGGCGCCTGCCGCTTCGTCCGGTACGCGGCCAGGTCCCGCGTGGTCAGGTCGCCGGAGCGGACGTTCCGGCCGCTGTCCGGGTCGACGGGCGGCTTGCGTACCGTACGGACGATGTCGCGGGCCAGCTCGCCCTCGTACAGCGCGCCGGTGCCCTCGCGCCCCAACTCCCTGTACGTACGTGCCAGATCGGGGTTCTTGAAGACCGAGCCGACGACCGGCAGCTGTCCGCCGGGCAGGAAGAGCTTCGCGGTGTCGGGGAAGTCCGCGAACCGCTCCTGGTTGGACTCGGTCTGGGAGCGGAAGGTGTCGTCGACGGTGAAGCCGTCTTTCGCCAACCGCTCGGCGGGCTTGAGCAGTTGCCCCAGGGATCGGCTGCCCCACGCGTCGAGCGCGGTGTCCCAGGTGGCGGGGGTGCCGGGCGTTCCGACGCTCCGCCCGCTGGTCACCGCGTCCGCGAACGGGATCGGCTTGCCGTTCTCCAGGAAGAGCGAGCTGTCCGCCGACCTCGGCGCGGTCTCGCGGCCGTCGACGGTGTGCACCGTACGGGACTTGGCGTTGTAGTAGACGAAGTAGCCGCCCCCGCCTATGCCCGCGGAGTACGGCTCGGTGACACCGAGCGCGGCGGCGGTGGCCACGGCCGCGTCCACGGCGTTGCCGCCGTTCTTGAGGACCTCGATGCCGGCGGCCGAGGCGTCCGGGTCGACGCTCGCGACCGCGCCCCCGTACCCCGCCGCCACCGGTATCTTCTCCGGGGGCTTCGGGGTCTTCGCGGCGGACGAGGAGGGCGGAGCGGCCGCACCGACCGAGAGCATGGCAGCGGTGGCCACCACAACCGAAACATTCCGCGCGGCGGAGCGACGCATCCGTACCTCCAGTCGAGAACTGTCCGCGCAGCGTAACCCCAGCTCCCGGCCCGCGTCAGGATCACTTCGTACATTGGTCACGCCGTCCCGCTACGATGCGCGCCCATGAATGACGACATACGCAACATCGTGCTCGGCGTTCTCGCCGCCGGTGTCAGCGCCGCACTGGGCTGGCTCACCCGTACCCACCTCTGGCGGCGCAGGCTCCGTCGCAAGCAGGCGTTCTTCGGACTGCCGAGCAACTCGGGGTGTCTGCTGGTCGTCAACCGTGACGCGGACACCGAAGCCGCGGTCCACCGCTACGACGTCGCCGCCCTGCTGGAACTGGCCGCCCTCATCAAGGACTGCGGCGCGCACTCCGAGATCGTCCAGCACGACATCGCACGGCAGGGCTTCGGCGAGCGCACGGAATTCTGTCTCGGGGGTCCGTACTCCAATCGGCGTATGGCGGCACATCTCCACTCGATGCTGCCCGGCGTGAAGGTCAACACCAGTCCCGAACCCGTCTCCGAGCGGGGCGCCTTCCGGATCGGCTCCGAGCGCTACGGTGTGGAGCCCGGTGTCACCGAGTACGTCCTGCTGGCGCGGCTGACCGTCGGGGACGGGGCGCGCCCGGTGTTCCTCTTCTGCGGCCAGCGCGCCATCACCAATCAGGCGGCCTCCCGCTACCTGGCCCGTCACCACGAGAAGCTGGCGCGCAAGCACGGCGGCAACTCGTTCTGTCTGCTGCTGAAGGTGGTCAACGCGCAGGTGTACGGCCCCGATGTGGTGGAGCTGGTCGCCGATGTGACCCGGGCGGCCCGTGAGCCCGCTCCCGCCGTCGCGCCTGCGTCCCACCGCGCCACGGACTGACGCTCCCGGGACGGCCTCCGGTCCTGAGGCACTCGACACGGAGCACAACCCGACCGGCGCGCAGCTGACCTTCTCCCCGTCCACGGCCGACCCGTCGTATCCGTCGGTACCGCCGCACGCGAAGTGATCTCCGGCTGCTGCCGGCGGGCCGCTGCCCCTGAGCTACTGCCCGCCCGGCAGCAGCGTCCCTGGGGAGGCCGGGGTGACAGCCACGGCCTCGATTCTCGGGTTGCGCCGCTGCCGCCTGGCCATCCAGTGGGCGAACCAGGAGAGCAGCATGCACATCCCGATGTAGATCGGCGAAATCACCATCACCACAGGGATGAACGGCAAATCGTAGTCGAGATTCGACGCGACGAGCTTTCCGGCATGGAGGAACTCCTCATAGGTGATCAGATAGCCCAGTGATGTGTCCTTGAGAGCGACCACCAGCTGGCTGATGATCGTGGGCAGCATGGCGCGGACCGCCTGCGGCACCAGCACGTACGTCATGACCTGCGTCTTGCGCATGCCGAGGGCGTACGCGGCCTCCCGCTGACCGCGCTCCACCGAGTTGACTCCGGTACGGAACACCTCGGCGAGCACGGAGCCGTTGTAGAGCGTCAGGCCGGCCACCAGGGCGGGCAGGGCCTGCACCTTGAGCGCCACGAAGATGAAGAAGATCATCACCAGTACGGGCATGGCGCGGAAGAACTCGACCAGCACGGTCGCGAGCCAGCGCACCTGGCGGTGGTCCGAGAGCCGCCCCGAGGCGAGGACCGCGCCGAGCGCGAGCGAGAGCACCGCCGCGTACGCGAAGGCCTTGAGCGTGTTGGCGAGTCCGCGCAACAGCAGGTCCTGGATGCCCTGGTACTCGAAGGGCGTCCATTTGGTGGCGGTGAACTGGTCGGTGTCGAAGAGCAGATAGAGCAGCCAGCCCAGCAGCGCGGCGATCGCGGCCGTCGACACCAGGCCGTACGTGCGGTGCCGCCGCCGGGTCCTGGGTCCCGGAATGTCGTAGAGGGCGGTCGATTCGCGCGCCCGGGTCGCGCGGGCCCTGCGCCCCTGGGTCGTCTGGGTCATCGGGCGACTCCGTAATGCTTCTCCAGGAATCTGAACAGCGCGGCGATGGTCAACGTGATGATCAGGTAGCCGACGGCGATCCAGACGAAGGTCCAGATGATGCTGTAGCCCATCTCGCTGAGGGGCTTGTACGTGCCGAGCAGTTCGGTGACGCTGAACGCCCCGGCGATCGCCGAGTTCTTGGCGAGGGCGATCAGGGTGGAGCCGATGGGCGGGATGACCGTGCGGAACGCCTGGGGCAGGACGACGTCGCCCAGTGTCTGGCCGAAGCTCATCCCGAGACTGCGGGCCGCCTCGCCCTGCCCCGTGGGCACGGTGTTGATGCCCGAGCGCAGCACCTCGCAGATGAACGCGGAGGTGTAGCAGCCGAGTGCGAGGACCGCGAAGAGCTGGAAGGGCAGGACCAGTCCGAAGCGCGGCAGACCGAGGACGACCGCGAAGAAGAGCAGCGTCAGCGGGGTGTTGCGGAGCACGGTGACCCATACGGTGCCCAGGGCCCGCAGGGAGCGCACCGGCGCCACCCGGCACGAGGCCATGAGGAACCCCAGCACGAGCGCGAGCAGTGAGGCGTAGACCGTCAGCTCGACCGTGCCGAGGAAGCCCTTGCCGTAGAGGGAGAAGTTGTCGGTGAGTACGTTCATGGCGCGGGCCTCAGCTCGCCGGGTAGCGGTCGATGGGCGGCGGCGGGGTCGCCGGGCGGCCGGAGAGGCCGAGGGTCGCGTCGTACGCCTTCTGCCAGTTGCCGTTCTTCTCGTTGACCGCGAGGGCGTCGTCGAGCGCGATGCGCAGGGCGTTGTCGCTGCGGGGGACGCCGATGCCGTACGGCTCCTTCGAGAAGGGCTTGCCGACGACCTTGAGTTCGTCGGGGACCTTGGCCGCGTAGCCCTGGAGGATGGTGTCGTCGGTGGTGACGGCGTCGACCTGGAAGGTCAGCAGATTGTCCACGCAGACGGAGTAGGTGTCGTAGCCGACGAGTTGGACGCGCGGATAGTCGTGCTGGATCCGCTGGTACGGAGTGGACCCGGCGGCCGAGCAGACGCGTTTGCCGTCGAGGTCCTGGGGGCCGTGGATGTCGTTCTCGTCGGTCCGTACGAGGAGGGACTGGCCGGCCATGTAGTAGGGACCGGCGAAGCCGACGAGCTTCTTGCGGTTCTCGTTGATGGTGTAGGTGCCGACGTAGTAGTCGATCTGGCCGTTCTGGAGGGCCGTTTCACGGTTCGCGGAGGCGATCGTACGGAAGCGGATCGTCTTCGGATCGAAGCCCAGGGACGCCGACATCATCTTGGCGATCTCGATGTCGAAGCCGGAGTAGACGCCGGTGGCGGGGTCCTTCTCGCCCATGTACGGCTGGTCCTCCTTGACTCCGACGACCAGGTACCCGCGCCGCTTGGCCTTGGACCAGGTCGGCGAGTCGGGCAACCGGAAGCCGTGATCCACCCGGTAGTGGGGCAGCGCGTCGGGCCGCGGGCCCTTCACGGGCGGGCTGCCGGGCTTCCCGCAGCCGGCGGCGAGCACGGTGATCAGGAGGAGGACGAGTGCCGTGAGGGTTCTTCCCGCCCGTGGCACGCGGTTCGCGCGCGGCGTACGGCTCTTCCGTGGCATGCAGCCGGTCATCATCAACCGCACCCCCGTCAGTGCTTGAGGATCTTGGAGAGGAAGTCCTTGGCCCGGTCGCTCTCCGGGGCGTTGAAGAAGTCCTCCGGAGTGCGGTCCTCGACGATGCGGCCCTCGTCCATGAAGACCACACGGTTGGCGGCGGAGCGGGCGAAGCCCATCTCGTGCGTGACGACGACCATGGTCATGCCCTCGCGGGCCAACTGCCGCATCACCTCCAGCACTTCGTTGATCATCTCCGGGTCGAGCGCGGAGGTGGGCTCGTCGAAGAGAAGGGCCTTGGGGTCCATGGCGAGCGCGCGGGCGATGGCGACGCGCTGCTGCTGGCCGCCGGAGAGCTGCGCGGGAAGCTTGTCGGCCTGCGAGGCGAGCCCCACCCGGTCGAGCAGTTCCCGGGAACGCCGGTCGGCGTCCTCCCTCTTGCGCTTGCGGACCTTGATCTGCGCGAGGGAGACGTTCTCCAGGACGGTCTTGTGCGCGAAGAGGTTGAACGACTGGAAGACCATGCCCACTTCGGCGCGGAGCCGGGCGAGGCCCCGGCCCTCCTCGGGCAGCGCCCGCCCTTCGACGGTGATACGGCCCGACTCGATGGTCTCCAGCCGGTTCATGGCCCGGCAGAGCGTGGACTTGCCGGAGCCGGACGGGCCGATGACCACGACCACTTCGCCTCGGCCGACCGTGAGATCGATGTTCTGAAGGACGTGCAACTGCCCGTAGTACTTATTGACGTCACGCAGTTCGATCAACGAATCGACGGCCATACGCTGCCCCACCCACTCTCGGCTGTGTCGAGGTCAGCGCAAACTATCCAGCCGGACAAGGGACTTCACAGACGACACGCATGAAAAGGGCATAAGCCGTATTTACTGCCAAGGGGTACGCGGCGGCGAGGAGCCGGTGCGGCAGCGCCGGGCGCCGGGCCTGTGTCAGGACTCGGCCGCCTCCGCGTACACCTGGGACAACTCGGGCGCTCCGGTGGCCGCCCAGTCGAGGCCGGCCTCGACCACCTCGATCTCCCGCCCGGAGACCAGAGTGACCACGGGATGTCCACCCGGCCAGATGTTCCAGACCGCGCCGGGGACCGTACAGACGATCACCGTACCCAGGTAGAGACCCGCGTCGTTGCCCAGCCAGGGCAGCTCCTCCGGGTCGTCCCGCCAGCGCGGCGGAAGCTGGTCGAGGGCCTCCAACGAGGCCGGGGAGTCGTCCAGTTCGAGTCCCTGCTGTCCTGCCCGAGCGCGCAGCAGCTCGCACTCGGAGAGCAACTCGGCGACACCCTCCGGCTCACCGCCGCCGGCCGAGGCCGGCGACGTCCCCTCCTCGTCGCCGTGCCTCTTGCGCCAGTTGTCCAGGAAAGGGAATTTGTTCATACCGGTCAGCCTGCCATTCCCCCTGGCGGGGCACCATAGGACGCGCGGACCGGCCGCGCGGGGCGACCACCGCCCCCGGACCCTCGGCGGCCTTGCCGGTCGCGGAACTAGACCTCGATGTCCACCACGACGGGGGCATGGTCCGAGGCGCCCTTGCCCTTGCGCTCCTCGCGGTCCACATAGCTGTCCTTGACGGCGCCCGCGAACGGTCCGTTGCCGTACACCAGGTCGATGCGCATTCCCTTGTTCTTGGGGAAGCCCAGCTCACGGTAGTCCCAGTAGGTGTACGGACGGTCGTACTTGAGCGGACGGGGCACCACATCGGAGAGACCCCGCTCACGCAGCGCGGCGAGCGCGTCACGCTCGGCCGGGGTGACATGGGTGGCCCCCTCGAACCGGGACAGGTCCCAGACGTCCTCGTCGGTCGGGGCGACATTGAAGTCACCGAGGACGGCGAACGGCCGCGCGCCCGCCGCGTCGTCGGCCACCGCCGTCCGCAGCGCCTCGAACCAGCGCAGCTTGTACGCGTAGTGATCATGGCCGACCTCGCGGCCGTTGGGCACGTAGACCGACCAGAGACGGACCGGGCCACAGGTCGCGGAGATCGCCCGGGGCTCCTCCACCCCGTCGTACTCCGGTCCGCCGGGGAGGCCCTTGACGACGTCCGCCAGGCCGACCCGGGAGAGCAGTGCCACTCCGTTCCACCTGCCGGTGGCGTTGACCGCGGACTCGTAGCCCAGCTCACGCAGCTGGTCGGCGGGGAACTGCTCCTCGCCGCACTTGGTCTCCTGGACGCACAGCACGTCCGTGCCGCTGCTCTCCAGCCAGGCCAGCAGCCGGGGCAGCCGGGCGGTGATCGAATTGACGTTCCAGGTGGCGATGCGCATGCGTGACAGCCTATCGGCGGGGTCTGACAGCGAGGACCCGACAGCCGGAGGACCGGGGATCACCAGGTCCGGTGATCATCGGACGCGGAGGCCACAGGGCCGGGGATCACAGGTCGGTGGAGTCGCCCGGGGCCAGGCGGCCGTGCTCGGCGCCGCCGAGACCGCCGATCTGGGCGTCGTAGATGGGCCGGGCCAGATCGGTGAGCAGGGCGTCGTGGATATCGAAAGCACGCCGCGGCGCGACCTCCCGTACGTACTCGATCACCTCGGAGATCTTGCTCCAGGGCGCCTGGACGGGCAGCATCAGCGTCTCGACGGGGTGGTCGGGAACGGTCAGCGCGTCGCCCGGATGGAAGACCGAGCCGTCCACGAGATAGCCGACGTTGGTGATGCGCGGGATGTCCGGGTGGATCACGGCATGCAGCTCTCCGTGGACGCGGACATCGAAGCCGGCGGCGGTGAAGGCGTCGCCGTGGCCGACCGTGTGCACCCGGCCGGGGAAGGCCGCGGAGAGCTGCCCGGCGACGCTGCGCAGCGTCCAGAGTTCGGCCGCCGGATTGGCCTCCAGGCCGGCACGCAGCCGGTCCTCGCTGAAGTGGTCGGGGTGCTCGTGCGTGACGAGGATGACATCGGCGCCGTCCGTGGCGTCCTCCTCGGTGAAGGAGCCGGGGTCGATGACGAGCGTGCGCCCGTCCTTCTCCAGCCGGACGCAGGCGTGCGTCTTCTTGGTGAACCTCATCGCTGACCGCCTTTCCTGGGTTTCCGGAGCGCTAGGGGATTCCGGGGCGCTCGGGGTTTCCGGGGCGCTCGCGTTTCCCTCCCGTGCTCTTCCATACGGAGGCACGTTCCCCGGGGCTTCCTTACGGAGGACGGGCCTCTAGGCCATCGTGCTACGCCTCGGGCGTCGTCTCTTCCTGGATCACGGCACCGACCACCCGGAAAGCCGTGTTCGCGGCCGGAACGCCGCAGTAGATGGCCGCCTGGATCAGCACTTCCCTGATCTCGGCCGGGGTGAGTCCGTTGCGCAGCGCGGCCCGGGTGTGGAAGGCCAGCTCCTCCAGGTGTCCGCCCGCGACCAGCGCGGTCAGCGTCACGGCGCTGCGGGTACGGCGGTCCAGGCCCTCCCTGGTCCACACCTCACCCCAGACGTAGCGGGTGATCAGGTCCTGGAAGTCTCCGCCGAAGCCGTCGGCGGCGGCCATGGCGCGGTCCACATGCGCGTCTCCGAGGATCTCTCTGCGCACTCTCATACCGGTCTCGTACGGGTCGGAGCGCCCGTTCGCCACGGCCTCGGGCTGTTCGGCGGGCGCTATCTCGGCGACCGGGCCGACCGTGGCGGAGAGCGGGGGCGCGGCCATCCGGTCGGGCATCACCGTCAGGCCGGTGGAGGTGTCGGACGGGTTGTACCAGGCGGTGGAGAAATGGTGGACGAGCAGGTCCGTGACGGCGACGGGCTGCTCCACGGGCGCGAGGTTGGACGCTCCGGGCACCAGCGCCAGCCGCGCGTCGGGGATCCCCGCGACCAGGGTGCGCGCCTCGGCCGGTCCGGTGACCTGGTCCTCGGCGCCGACCAGGACCAGGGTCGGTACGCCGATACGGCCGAGTTCCGCCCGTATGTCGAAGGCGGCGAGAGCCTCACAGGCGGCGATGTAGCAGCCGGGGTCGGTGGTGCGGACCATCTGGACGGCCCACTCGACGATGGCGGGCTGGGCGGCGGCGAAGCCCGGGGTGAACCAGCGCTCGGGCGCGGTGCGGGCCATCGGATCCAGTCCGTTGGCCCGGACGATCACCCCGCGCTGGCGGAACTCGTCGGCCGTACCGAACCGGGGCGAGGCCGCCACCAGCGCGAGCGAGGCGATCCGGTCGGGGCGGCGCAGCGCCAGTTCGGCGCCGATGGCTCCGGCGATGGAGCAGCCCGCGTACCCGAAGCGCTGCACGCCGATTCCGTCGAGCGTGGCCAGCAGCCGCTCCGCCAGTTCGGGGACGCTGGTGGCGGGGTGTGCGGGGGCACCGCCGTGGCCGGGCAGGTCGAAGCGGAGCACTCGCCACTGACGGGCCAGCTCGGGTATCTGGCGATCCCACATGTGCCAGGTGGTGCCGAGGGAAGGTCCGAGAATCAGGACGGGGGCGTCCTCCGGACCGTCCATGCGGTATTGCAGGGTCTTGGGGGGCGTCATCGTCTCACTCACTCGCGCCACGTTAGTAAGGGCGTGGCGTCGCGACGGTCACGGGGTGGCCGTCACCACGAGGTGAAGGCCGGTGTGGAGATCATGGAGTTGTGGTGGAGACGACGTACACCCGGGGGAAGCCGGGATCGGACAGATCGACGACGACGTCCTGACTGGGGCGCGGCCGCTCCTGCCGGTGGCGGGTGCCCGCCCAGTCGTGGCCGGGGATGGCGAAGTTCCAGCCGACGGTGGCCCGGTCTCGGGGCGTGATGGTGATGGCGCCGTCCTTGAGCGCGGAGCGGCTGGTCCCCATCTCGGTCAGGAAGGTGTCGAGCCGCCCGGAGGTGACGTCGAACTGGACGTAGAGCCGGCTGGTCTTCCAGTTGCTCGTCTCGAAGTAGCGCACGCCGGTGGCCCCGGCGGGGATCGGCACCTCATAGATGGCGCGCTTCATCTTGGAGGGGCGCAGATGCTGGAGTCCGGTGGCCGAGGACTCGGCCTCCTTGCTCCGGCCGCTCTCCCGGCTCTGTCCGGCCGAGATCACCAGATAGCCGGCCGGGATGCCGATGAGCAGCACGATGACGATGGCCGTCAGCCAGCGGCGGCGGTTGCGGTGGCGGCGGTCCTCCGGCGGCTTGCCGCCCTCGCCCGGGGTCGATGGCTGTCGGGACACGGTCATGAGGGCGGTTCCTGGGTCGGGCGGGCGGTACGGATGGCCTGGGCGTAACGCTCGTACCGTTCGTAGCGCTCCACCCGGCGCCGCTTGGCGCGGCGGAAGCGCCGGGCCACCAGTCGGGAGAGGTCGGCGGCGCCGACCATGCCCGCCTCGGGTCCGAGCTGCGCCTTGACGATCCGGGCCTCGGGGCGGTAGCCGCGGCCGGTGAGATGGCGGCGGAACGCGTCACGGGCGGGGCCGATCAGCAGGTCGTCTGCGGCGCTGACACCGCCTCCGATGACGAAGCAGGACGGGTCGAGGGCGGCGGCGAGATTGGCGATGCCGACGCCGAGCCACTGCCCGATGTCCTGGAACAGCTCGATGCACATGGCGTCGCCCTCGCGGGCGAGTTCGGTGATCAGCGGTCCGGTGATCTCGTGGACGTTGCCCTTGACGCGGTCGATGATGTTGTACGCGACCGGGGAATCGGCCGCCGCCAGCTCCCTGGCCTCCCGTACGAGGGCGTTGCCGGAGCTGTACTGCTCCCAGCAGCCTCGGTTGCCGCACGGGCAGCGGTGGCCTCCGGGCACGACCTGCATATGGCCGAATTCGCCGGCGACACCGAACTTGCCGCGCTTGACCTGGCCGTCCTCCAGGATGGCGCCGCCGATGCCGGTGCCGAGCGTGATCATGACGAGGTGGTCCTCGCCCCGTCCGGCGCCGAAGCGCCACTCGGCCCAGGCGGCGGTGTTGGCGTCGTTGTCGACCATCACGGGGACGGCCAGCCGCGAGGAGAGGGCGTCCCTGAGGGGTTCGTCGCGCCAGGCGAGGTGGGGCGCGAACAGCACCTTGGAGCGGTCGGCGTCGACCCAGCCGGCCGCGCCGATGCCGACGGCGTGCACATCGTGCCGGTCGGAGAGATCGAGCACCAGCTCGACGATGGTGTCCTCGACGACCCGGGGGCTCTTGGACTTGTCCGGCGTCTCGGTGCGGAGCTTCTCCAGGATGTTGCCGTCCGGATCGACGACCCCGGCCATCACCTTCGTACCGCCGATGTCGATTCCGACGGTCGGGACGCGCGGCGGGGCGAGCAGGGAGCGGCGCTCACGGGCGCCGACGGTCCGCAGGACGGTGGCGCGGGCGGTGCCCCGGTGGGTCGCGAAGTCGCGGTAGGTGCTCATCGGCCCCGCCCCCTCGGGCCCGTCGGCTCCGGCTCGCCGCCCCACCTGTGTGCTCGGCCTCTGAGTACTCGCACGAGTCGTGTCGTCCCTGCGGGTCGGGGGCCGCTCGCCCGGGTGGGCGGCGGCGGCGGACGGCGTCCGCCGTGGCAGATTCTGCCATCCGGGGCGGGTGAGGACGCTGTGCGGCCCGGCGGAGGCGTTCGACGCCGCCGCCGGGGCCCACGGGTCCGGTCGCGTCCGGTCAGTTCCGGTCGCGACCGGACGTGTCAGTCCTCGCCCCTGCTCCCGTCCGCCGGATGACCGCTCACGTCGCTCGGATGACCGCTCTTGTCGCTCGGATGACCACCGAGGTGAGTGGGGACGGGAGCCCGCTCCAGCTCGTGACTCAGCTCCTCCAGTTCGGAACCGCCCGCCATCTGGCGGGTCAGCTCGTCCAGAGTGATCGAGTCCTTGGTGTGGCTGCCCGCCATGGCACCGCGCTTGAGCAGCACGAAACGGTCGCCGACCAGGTACGCGTGGTGCGGGTTGTGGGTGATGAGCACCACTCCGAGTCCCGCGTCACGCGCGGCGGCCACGTACTTGAGCACCACGCCGGACTGCTTGACCCCGAGCGCCGCGGTCGGCTCGTCCAGGACGAGGACCTTCGCGCCGAAGTAGACGGCGCGGGCGATGGCCACACACTGGCGTTCGCCGCCGGACAGGGTGCCGATCGGCTGGTCGACATCGCGCAGGTCGATGCCCATGCGCAGGAGTTCCGTGCGGGTGGTCTCGCGCATCAGCCGGACGTCGAGCCGCTTGAAGGGCCCACGGCCCAGGGTCGGCTCGGAGCCGAGGAAGAAGTTCCGCCAGACCGGCATCAGCGGTACGACGGCGAGGTCCTGGTAGACCGTGGCGATGCCCCGGTCCAGGGCGTCGCGCGGGGAGGCGAGGGTGGTCTTCTCCCCCTCGATCAGGAAGTCACCCGCGTCATGCCGGTGCAGCCCCGCGATGATCTTGATCAGGGTGGACTTGCCGGCGCCGTTGTCACCGAGCACGCAGCTGATCTCGCCCGCGCGGACCTCCAGCGAGACGCCCTCCAGGGCGCGGACGTTGCCGTAGTACTTACTGACGTTGTCGAGTTCGACCAGTGAGGCCGTCGGTTGCGCCGGTGTCGTCGTGTCGGCCGGTGCCGTCATCGGGAAGCCTCCGCACGCTTGCGTACCCACGCGTTGAGCAGGGTGGCCAGAAGGAGCATCGCTCCGAGGAAGAACTTGAACCAGTCGGCGTTCCACTCCGCGTACACGATGCCCTTGTTGGTCATGCCGAAGATGAACGCGCCGACCGCGGAGCCGATCGCGGAGCCGTAGCCGCCGGTGATCAGACAGCCGCCGATGACGGCCGCGATGATGTAGATCAGCTCCTGGCCGACGCCCTCGCCGGACTGGACGGCGTCGAACGAGAACAACCGGTGCTGGCCGGAGATCCAGGCGCAGAAGGCCACGCCCATGTACAGCGCGATCTTGGTCTTCATGACCGGGACACCGACCGCTCGGGCGGCGTCCGCGTTACCGCCCGCCGCGAAGATCCAGTTGCCGAAGCGGGTCCGCAGCAGGATCCAGGTGGCCAGCGCGACCAGCGCGGCCCACCACAGGATGGTGACCTTCAGGCTGACGTCGCCGATGGTCAGCTGCGAGGCGAAGACCTTCCTGGCGGACGGGAAGCCCTCCATGTCGCCGATGCTCTTGGTCGAGACCGTGCCGCTGATCAGCTTCGTCAGGCCGAGGTTGAGACCGGTGAGCATCAGGAAGGTGCCGAGCGTGACGATGAAGCTCGGCAGTTTCGTACGGGTCAGCAGGACGCCGTTGAAGGCCCCGATGGCCAGCGTGACCAGCAGCGACACCAGGACGCCGACCCATACGTTCGCCGTCATCTGGAAGCTGAACATCGAGGAGATCAGCGCGGAGCTGACCACCATCACACCGGCCGAGAGGTCGAACTCCCCGCCGATCATCAGCAGTGCCACCGGGACCGCCATGATCCCGATCGTGGAGGCCGCGTAGAGCACGGTGCCGAAGCTGGAGGCCCGCAGGAAGGAGTCCGCGAAGACCGAGAAGAAGAGGAAGACCGCCACCGCGCCGACGACCGAGCCCAGTTCGGGCCGGCCGAGCAGCTTGCGCAGCGGTGACGTACGGAGCAGACGCTCGTCGTCGCCCGCGGTCTTCTCCGGCCGGTCGTCCGCCGGTGGTGCGGTCGCGCTCATCGCGTCCCCCTCTTCGTGTACTCCTCCAGCGCCCCGGCGTCCTCCTTGGTGACGACCTGCGGCCCGGTGAGGACCGGGCGTCCGCCGCCGAGCACATCGGCGTTGTACCGGTAGAGCCAGAGCAGGTCCACGGCCTCGTACCCCTGGAGGTACGGCTGCTGGTCGACGGCGAAGCCGAGCGTGCCGGACTCGAGGTCGGAGGCGACCTTGGCGTTGAGGTCGAAGGTGTCGACCTCGGCCTCGCTGCCGGAGGTCTCCTTCGCCTTGACGGCGGCGTCGGCGAAGGGGGCGCCCAGCGTGACGACGGAGTCGATGCCGTGGTCGGCCTGGAGCTTGGCCTCGATGGACGCCTGGACGTCCGGCAGGCTCGTACCGTCCACGTACAGGTTCTGGAGCTGCCCGCCGAAGGCCTTCCTGGCTCCGGCGCAGCGCTGCTCGTGACCGACGTTGCCCTGCTCGTGGACGACGCAGAGCGCCTTCTTCTTGCCGCGCTTGTCCAGCTCCTCGCCGACGGCCTCACCGGCGATGGTCTCGTCCTGGCCGATATGGCTGAGCGCGCCGAAACTCTTCGACTTCTCGACGCCGGAGTTCACGGTGATCACCGGGATTCCGGCCTTGACGGCCTTGGTGACGACGGCCTTCATGGCGTCGGGCTTGGCGAGCGTGACGATCAGTCCGTCGACGTTCTTGTCGATGTAGGACTGGACGAGCTGGGCCTGCTCCTGGCCCTCGTCGCTGTTCGCGTAGAGGAAATTGATGTTGTCCTTGACGGCCGCCTGCTCGGCGCCGTTCTGGACGATGTCCCAGAAGGTGTCGCCGTCTCCCGAGTGGGTGACCATCGCCACGGTCCACTTGGGGGTGTTCACGGCGGACCGTCCCTCGGCGGTGGCCTGCTGGGCCCGTTCCTCGGCGCGCTTGCCGCCCGTGCTGCTGCATCCGGCGAGGGTCGAGACCCCCAGCGCTGCCGCCAGCACCGCGCCGATTGCGCGTACCCCTGTCCGAACCGTTGCCACGACGCCGTGCCCTTCTTGCTGTACTCCTCGGTGCGGCCGGGGCTCGTTCAGTCCCGGCCCGGCCGCCCAAGTATCGGTCATGCCTGTTCGGAGGGTGGGTGGCGGGTACATCACAAGATCCGCCGGACAGGGCTCAGACCGGCCCGTTCGAGTCCGTATCCTCGGGCAGGATCACCATGTCGATGTCCTCCCGTCCGAGTAGCGGGCCCAGCGCCATGCCGCGCTCCGGCGGCCAGAACTCCGGCTTCCGGCCGGCGACGGGGTCGTCCCCGCCCTCCAGCCACAGCCCCTCGCCGCCGCCGGGGGTGAAGAAGGACACCATGTGCGCCTCTTCGTCGGTGACGTTCCGGAACCGGTGCCGCGTGCCCCTCGGCACGAAGACGAGGTCACCGGCGTCCGCCACGAAGGTCTGATCGCCGTTCAGGAACTCCAGCGAACCCGATATGAGGTAGAAGGACTCGTCGGCGCTCTTGTGCACATGGGCCACCGGACCGCTGCCCGGAGGCACCCAGCAGACCGTGAAGCCCAGTGCGCCGTCGGTGGACGCGGCCGGTGCCATGGTCTCGTAGACGTCGCCGGACATCCACTTGACCACCCCCTTCCCGGCGGGGACGTGCAGGACACGCGGAGCGTAGTAACTCATTTCGTTTCCTCAGGAGTTGGAAGCCGGAAGTCGAGAGTCGGAGGTGCGCGGACGGTCAGTGGACGCCGGCCTCCCGCGCCCGCCGAGTGGCCGCACGGACTCCGTCGCCGAACGGTGCCCCGTGGCCCGGCAGCAGTAGATCCGCCTTCAATTCGTCGAGGCGGTCCAGCGCGGCGAGCGCGGCCCGGCTGTCGTGGGTGAAGCAGCGGCTCACGAGCGTGGGTCCGGTGCGGCCGGCGAAGCCGTCCTCCGTCACCAGGGCGTCACCGGTGAAGAGCAGCCTCCGGTCGGCGAAGAGATACGCGGCACTGCCGGGAGTGTGACCCGGCAGCACGACGGCCTGCGGGGCGCCGGGGACGTCGTCCAGCACCTGGTCGGCGTCGAAGACCCGCGCACCCCGCACAGCGGGCGCGGTGAAGGCTCCCGCGCGGGCCAGTCGGAGGGGGAGGGCGAGCGCGGAGGGCCTGCGCAGGAGATAGGGCAGCATCGAGCGCTCGGGCCTGGCGTGCCGCATCGCGCTGCGCGGGCCGTCGCGCAGGATGACGGCGTCCGGTCCGTGGATCCAGATGGCGGCGCCGGCCTCCTGGAGGGGCCGGGCCAGGCCGGTGTGGTCGAGGTGGCCGTGAGTCAGGAGCACGGCCCGGACATCGGACAGGGAGCGGCCGAGGCCGCTCAGCAGTCCGCGCAGCTGTTCCAAGTGGGAGGGCAGCCCCGCGTCGACGAGGACGAGACCGTCGGCGCCCTCGATCAGGTAGAAGTTGACTCCGTGATCGCCGAGGAGATGGACACCGGGGGCCACCTGTGCGGGCGCGGGATAGGGCATACGAGCCTCCTGCAACCGGGCAGAATTCGATACAGTCGACTGTAGCAAATTTGGAGGATGCGTTGATGGCAGGTGAGACGCCACGCCGGTCCTACAACTCCGAGCGCCGGCGCGAGGCCGCGTGCCGCAACCGCGCCGCCGTGCTGGCGGCCTGCCGTGAGCTGCTGTTCCGGGACGGCTACCACGCCACGACCGTGCGTGCCGTGGCCGAGGGGGCGGGTGTGTCGGCCGAGACGGTGTACAAGACGTTCGGCGGCAAACCAGGCATGGTCAAAGCCCTGTGGGATGCCACGCTGGCCGGGGACGACGAACCGGTGCCCATGGCGGACCGCCCCCAGACACGGGAGATCCTGCGGACGCGGGACCCGGTCGTCAAGCTCCGGCTCTACGCCGCGTACGTGCGCGGCATCCTCGAACGGACCGCCCCGCTGTTCGCCCTGCTGACCCAGGCCGGGCCGGACGTCGGGGAGGTCCTGGAGACCGGCGAGCGGGAGCGGCTCACCGGCGTCACCGCGTTCGTCACCCACCTCGACGAGACCGGCGCGCTGGCACCGGACGCGGATCCGGCCCATCTGTCGGACGCCCTCTGGGCCCTGACCGGCCCGCAGCTGTACACCCAGCTCACAGCGGGACGGGGCTGGTCGATCGAGACGTACGAGAAGTGGCTGACCACCACGCTCACAGCCACGCTGCTGCGCTGGACGGAACCGAGGTTCTGTGCGGCGGATCGTGGTCGGAGCTGTGACGAGCAGTAGAGCCAGCCCCTCGCGACTTCCCCGGCTAACCCATGAATCGTCTGCCTACAGGCCGCGCCCGTGCGGGGGGGGGATCGCTGCAAGCCAAGCCGCACCCGCCGCAGGATCCGCCGAGGCCGTGCTGCGTCCCGACGGCGGTTTCAAGGGCCAGGTCGCCGCCGGGGCAGCACACGCCTCGATTGTCAGTGGGTCGTGTGAGGCTGTCCCAGACCCACCGTATGAATCACCGGAGTTCAGGTATGACGACCCCTTCGCCCGTGACGGTCGCGGAATGGCGCGCGTTCCTCAGCGACTACAACGCCAGGCACATCAACTCGGACGAGGTCCGTGAGGCCATCGAGGAGCATCGGCAGGTCATCAGTGAGGAACGGCTGGAGGCCGGGTGGGCCGGTGCCGAACCGGCCGGCGAGGAAGCGATCGTGGCCGCCGAGGAGCGGCTCGGGGTGAGGCTTCCTCCCTCGTACCGAAACTTCCTCCGGGTCAGCGACGGCTGGGAGGACATCGGGTTCGTCGACCTGTTCCAGGTCGGGGACATCGGCTGGTTCGCCGACCTGTGCGCCGACCTCATCGAAGCGTGGTCGGACATCGACTCCTTCGTGGACCATCTCGCCATACTCAAGCGCTGTCTGCTGATCGGCGACGACAACGGCGGCAGCGGCTGCTACTGGCTGCTGCACGCCGACAGCATCGGGGAAAACGGCGAGTGGACCGTGTATGAGTGGTGGCCCGGCGACGGTGACGACCCCGAGCCTTGCCACGACTTCGCTGCCATGGTGCGGGAAGCAGTGCACTCCTAGGTTCTGTGCGGCTGATCATGGTCGGAGCCATAAGCGGATTGCCGCAGCGGTGATCGTGCCGTGGAAGACGCAGGCCCTCTTGTCGTAGCGGGTGGCGACGGCTCGGGGGGGCAGCCGGTTGATTGTCCGCTCGACCTCGTTGCGGCGTTTGTAGACATCGCCGTCGAAGCCAGTGGGCCGGCCGCCCCTGCTGCCGCGTCGTTGGCGGTTGGCCCGTTGGTCCTTCGGCTCGGGGATGGTGTGCTTGATCCGTCGTCTGCGCAGGTAACGTCGGTTTCGGCGTGAGCTGTATGCCTTGTCGCCGCCCACGTGGTCCGGCCGGGCGCCTGGGTGGCCGCCCTGCGGGCGGGAGACACGGATGCGTTCGAGGACCTCGATCATCTGTGGCGCGTCGCCCCACTGGCCGGGGGTGAGCAGGAAGGCCATCGGTCGGCATCCGCCTTCACCCGCGAGGTGGATCTTGCAGGTCAGACCGCCCCGGGACCGTCCAAGTCCTTCGTCCGGGCGGTGGTGCCGGGGCGTTGTCCTTTTTTCGGGACGCGTGGTTTCCTCTTTCGGGCACCGGCCGCGTGTTGATGGGCACGGCAGGACGTCGAGTCGACGCTGACCATGCTCCAGTCGATCCGGCCCGCAAGATCGGCATCCGCTTGGACGGCACGCAGGATCCAATCCCACGTGCCGTCCGCCGACCAGCGCCGGTGTCGTTCATAGACGGTCTTCCCACTGCCGAAACGCTCAGGAAGGTCCCGCCACGGCGTGCCAGTCCGGACCCGGAACAAGATCCCGTTGATCACCATGCGGTGATCCGTCCACCGCCCGCCACGCTGTCCCGGCATCGGCAAGTGCGGCTCCAGCCGCACCCACTCCGCATTCGTCAGATCACCCCGCCCGATGCCGGATACAACGAGCAGGCAATCCGACGGTCACATGATCCGCCGGACACTGCCTAAGGGTGTCCCGCAATCCCCGGCGGGCGCACGACGACAGCTAGGTCGCCTCGCCACGTTGTCGGAACGTCCACATACATCCAGTATGCGGACGCCCCTCCGCCTTGCGATGCACCGCATCCGACGCCGCACGCTGATCCACCAGGGATTACGGGACAGCCCTTAGGACCGTACGAGCAGCTGGAACTCGAAGGAGTAGCGCGAGGCGCGGTAGGTGTGCGAGCCGAACTCGACGGCCCGTCCGGTGTCGTCGAAGGTGGTCCGCTCCATCGTGAGCAGCGGGGCCCCGGCCGGTTCCGCCAGTCGCTCGGCCTCCTCGTCCGTGGCCGTCCGCGCCCCGACCGTCTGCCGGGCGCTGTGCAGGGTGATCCCGGCGGACCGCATCATCCGGTACAGGCCGGTGGTCTCCAGGCGCGCGCTGTCGCAGTCGAACAGCCCGGTGGGCAGGTGGTTGCGCAGGAACGCCATCGGTTCGTCGTGCGCGTACCGCAGCCGCTCGATGAGGACGACCTCCGCGCCCTCCGTCACCGCGAGCGCCGCCGCCACCTCGGCCGTGGCCGGGATGACCGTGTTGCGCAGCACGCGCGTGGCTGGGCGCTGGCCCGCCGCCTCCAGATCGTCGAAGAGACTGCTCAGCTCCAGCGGGCGCTTGACCTGGCTGTGGACGACCTGGGTGCCGACGCCCCGGCGGCGCACCAGCAGGCCCTTGTCGACCAGGGACTGGATGGCCTGCCGGACGGTGGGACGGGACAGCCCGAGGCGGCCGGCCAGCTCGATCTCGTTGCCGAGCAGGCTGCCCGGTGCCAGCCTGCCCCGCTCGATGGCGGCCTCCAACTGCTGCGAGAGCTGGAAGTAGAGCGGGACCGGGCTGGTGCGGTCGACGCTGAGCTGGAGCGGCGCGGCGGGATCCGTCTCCTGTCCGGGTTGGGCTGATCTTGGCTGATGGGGCACGGGGCGAGCGTAGTCGCACTGAATGATGACGGGAAGTCGTGAAGTTCGATTGTCAGGACAAACGCTTGACACCGTGAGTGGCGGACGGTCACCTTATGGCCATGCGCATCGGACTCATCGGCACGGGCCGTATCGGCACTTTCCACGCTGACGTGCTCAGTCGTCATCGCGAGGTCGGCTCCTTGGTAGTCGCGGACACGGACGCCGTACGGGCGTCGAAGGTCGCCGACCGGACAGGCTCGACCGCCGCACCCTCGGTGGACGAGATCTTCTCCTGGGGCGTGGACGCCGTGGTGATCGCCTCGGCCACCTCGTCCCACGCCGATCTGATCAGCCGCGCGGCGCGGGCCGGTCTGCCCGCCTTCTGCGAGAAGCCGATCGCCCTGGACCTGGCGGGCACCCTGGGCGCGCTGCGCGAGGTCGAGTCGGCGGGCACGGTGCTCCAGTTGGGCTTCATGCGCCGCTTCGACGCGGGGTACGGCGCGGCGCGCGGGCTCGTACGGTCGGGCCGGCTCGGCCGGCTGCACACCGTACGGGCCATCACCTCCGACCCGGCGCCGCCGCCCGCCGCGTATCTGCCGCTGTCCGGCGGGCTGTACCGCGACTGTCTGGTCCACGACTTCGACATGATGCGCTGGGTCACCGGACGGGAGGTGGTGGAGGTGTACGCGACGGGGTCGGACGCGGGGCCCGCGATGTTCGGCGAGGCCGGTGACATCGACACCGCGGCCGCGGTGCTGACCCTGGACGACGGGATGCTCGCGACGGCCACGGCCACCCGCTGCAACGGCGCGGGCTACGACGTACGTATGGAACTGGCGGGCGAGCTGGACCAGTTCGCGGTCGGTCTCGACGACCGTACGCCGATCACCTCGACCGAGCCGAAGGGCCCGCCGCCCTGCGACAACCCGTGGCCGGGCTTCCTCGAGCGGTTCGCCCCGGCGTACGAGGCCGAGCTGGACGCCTTCCTCAAGGTCGTCACCGGGGAGCTGGACAACCCGTGCGACGGTCGGGAGGCGCTGCACGCGCTGCGGATCGCGGAGGCATGCGAGCTGTCCCGGCATGAGCGGCGCCCGGTGCCGCTGGCGGAGATCCCGGGTATCTGAGCCCGTTCGCGAGCGCCCGGCGCGCCGTCCCGCCTTCCTGCGACGGCCGGCAGGCGGGAAGTGCCCCGGGCGCTCGCGGGGACCGTGCTTGCGCTACCAGCGCAGCGGCAGTCGGCGCACCCCGCGGATCAGCAGGCCCGGCAGCCATTCGTACGGTCCCGCGTCCGGATCGAGCGCCAGGTCCGGGCAGCGCTCCAACAGCGAACGCAGGGCGATCCGCGCTTCCAGGCGGGCGAGCGGGGCGCCCAGGCAGAAGTGGACGCCGTGGCCGAAGGCGAGGTGGCTCTGGCTTCGGCCCGGTGTGGTGGAACGCCGTATGTCGAAGGTGTCCGGGTCCGGGAAGCGGGCCGGGTCGCGGTCCGCCGAGGCCAGCCCGACCAGGACCATCTCGCCGGCCGGGATCACCGTGTCACCGAACGGGACCGGCTCCCGGGTGAAGCGCATCGTGCTGGTCTCCACCGGCCCCTCGTAGCGCAGCGTCTCCTCGATCGCCCCGTCGAGAAGGCCGAAGTCGGCGCGTACCTCGGCCAGTTGGACGGGGTGGGCGAGCAGGGAACGTACCGCGTTGGAGATGAGATTGACGGACGTCTCATGGCCGGCGATCAGCAGTACGTAGGCCCAGCCGCGCAGTTCGTCCAGGGAAAGCCGGTCGCCGTCCTCCGCGCGGGCGCGCAGCAGGGTGGAGAGCAGATCGTCGGCGCTCTCGCCGGAACGCTTGGCCTCGATCAGTTCGTCGAGGTACGCGCAGAGCGCGGCGAGGGACTCGTGCGCACGGGCCGGGCTGGTCGGCGCGACGATCTCGTTGGACCAGGAACGGAAGACGTCACGGTCCGCGAGCGGTACGCCGAGCAGTTCGCAGATGACGATGATGGGCAGCGGAAAGGCCAGTCCGTCGACCAGGTCGCCCCGCCCGGCCGGGAGCATGGCGTCGAGCAGTTCGTCGGTGATCCGCTGGATGCGCGGGCGCAGGTGCTCCACCCGGCGCGCGGTGAATTCGGGCGCGACCAGCTTCCGCAGCCGGGTGTGGTCGGGCGGGTCGAGGGCCAGGACATGCGGACCGAACATCGCGTCCATCTGCTCCTTGCCCACGGCCGCCGACGACTTGGTCAGCCGGGGGTCGGTGAGTGCCCCGCGCCCTTCCTCGTAACCGACCACCAGCCAGGCGCCCTTGCCGTCCGGGCCCTTCAACTGGTGAACGGGGCCGGTCTCCCGCAGCTTCGCGTAGTACGGGAAGGGGTTGGCGATGAAGTCCGGTCCATAGTCCGCTAAATCGATGAGCGTCATCCGGTCAGCGTACGTCGCTGTCGCGAGCGTGGGTGTCGGTTGTGATCAGCTCCGCGTCGTGCGCCAACAGGGCTATCTGCACGCGGTTGTTGAGGTCGAGCTTGGCCAGGATCCGGGAGACATGGGCCTTGACGGTGGGGACGCTCATATAGAGGGAGGCGGCGATCTCAGCGTTGGACCGGCCCTGTCCCACGGCGAGCGCGACCTCCCGTTCCCGTTCGGCGAGGGTCGCGAGCCGGGCCACCGCCTGCGCCGCGGCGGCTCCGCGGGTGCCCGCGGGCACTCCCGCCACCTGGGTCATCAGCTGACGGGTCACGACCGGTGAGAGCACCGGATCGCCCGCCGCCACGCGCCGTACCGCACGGACGATCTCGGCGGGCGGGGTGTCCTTGAGCACGAACCCGGCGGCTCCGGCGCGCATCGCCCGCACCACCTGTTCGTCGGCGTGGAAGGTGGTCAGGACGAGGACTTCGGGCGCGTCCGGGGTGCGGCGCAGGCTCTCCGTGGCGGTCAGTCCGTCCATGACCGGCATCCGGATGTCCATCAGCACCACATCGGGCGCGCACCGTTCGACCAGGGCAGCGACCTCGGTGCCGTCGGACGCCTCCCCCACGATCTCGATGTCATCGGCGCCGCCGAGCATGAAGGTCAGTCCCGCACGGACGAGCGGGTCGTCGTCCACGATGATCAGCCGGATCGTCATGACGTCCACGGTAGCCAAGCGCGAACGGCGAATCCGCCGTCGCCGGTGGGTCCGTGCTCGAACCGGCCGCCGGCCAGCGCGGCGCGCTCGGCCAGACCGATCAGCCCCTGTCCCGATCCCGGCACCTTAGGGACCTCGCCCACGGGCGCGGCGTTGCGCACCTCGACGGTGAGCCCGTCCCCCGGTCCGCCGCCCACCTCGACGGTGGAGCCGGTGCCGGGCGCGTGTTTACGGGCGTTGGTCAGGCCCTCCTGGGCGATGCGGTAGGCGGTACGGCCGATACTCGCGGGCACGGCCGACGGATCGTCGACGCTGCTGTCGAGCGTGACCGCCATGCCTGCCTGGCGGGACTCGGCGACCAGGGAGTCGAGGGTGGCGAGGGTGGGTTGCGGCCGGTCGCCCTCGTCGCCCGGCGCGCGCAGCACACCGATGATCATGCGCAGATCCTGGAGGGCTTCGTGCGCGCTGTCCCTGATCACCCCAGCGGCCCTGGCGACCTCGGGCGCGGGTGCGTCCGGCCGGAATTCGAGGGCGCCCGCGTGGACGCTGAGCAGGGTGAGCCGGTGGGCGAGCACGTCGTGCATCTCCCGGGCGATCGCCTCGCGGGCGAGCCGCTGCGCCTGCTCGGCCCGGAGATCCGCCTCGGCCTCCGCGCGCGACGCCCGCTCGCGGAGCGCGACGACCAGTTGGCGGTTGGCCCGTACGAGCATGCCCCAGCCGGTCACCAGCAGGACCAGGACCACGCTGGCGACGACCCCGGTCAGCAAGGGGGTCGCCGGATCGGGCCGTATCAGGGGCTGGACGGCCCCGGTCACCGTGGACAGCCCGCCGACGATCGCGACGGGCCGGAACGGCCGGTGCACGGCCACCACGAACAGCGCCACCAGCGCCGCCCCGCCGACGGCCGGCGCCACCGCGCTGAGCAGCGCCAGCACCAGGGCGATGCCCATCGGCCGGCGCCGCCGGGCCCACAGAGAACAGCAGGCCAACACTCCCGCGACCGTGTCGAGGAAGACGACACCGTCCGAATTGCCGGCCCGTTCGCTCACCGCGAGGCCGACCAGGCCGATGCCCACGGCGACGAGGAACATCAGGGCGTCGACGCCCCAGTCGCGCACGGTACGGCGTGGCCTGGCACTGCCCCGGTCACCGGGCAGTCGGGGCCCCCTCGTCGGACCGATCATCTCCGAGGGGAGCAGCCAGGCGTAGTCCGTGCGTGTCATGTCCCCGAATTTACGTGGGGGGGATGGCCGGTCGGGACGCCGTGACCGAAGGAAGCGACCAAAGTCGCGCGGGGGTCGACTTTCGGCGGTGCGCCTGCCCGTGGGGGGCGGGTCGCCGGATCCGCGCCCCGGCGCACCGCACCCCCGCCGGGAGGCGCACCACCTCCGCGTCCCCGGAGCGCCGGGGGGGCGCACCGCACCCGCGCCCCGCCGGACCGCCCGGAGGTGGACCGCTACGGTTCAGCCACCCAACTCCCGGTGACGGGCCGCCAGTCGGGACGCGCCCTGCTCCGTGAGCGAGCCGAAGAGGCGCAGCCGTGAGATCCCGCCGTCGGGGAAGATATCGATCCGTACGTCGGTCGCGACCGCGCCGGCCGGCAGCACGAAGCGGTGGTTCGTGTCGGGCTGGAGCCGGGTCCGGGGAAGGACCTCGGACCAGTCGCCCGTCCCGCCGTCACGGACGGACAGCGTGGCCCAGCCGGCCGCGTTCCCCTTCAGGTAGGCCGTGTCGATCTCGACGGCACGGATCTCCGCCTGCTCCACCAGCCGGTAGCTGATCCAGTCGTTGCCCTTGTCCCGGCGCCGCCGGGTCTCCCAGCCGTCGTCCATCTTGCGCGAGCGGCCCGGCTGGATGGTGTTGGTCGCGGGCGAGTAGAAGCGGTCGGACGCGTCCTCGACCCGGCCGCCGTTCTCCAGC
This sequence comes from Streptomyces sp. NPDC088116, assembly GCF_044741745.1. Lineage (NCBI taxonomy): Bacteria > Bacillati > Actinomycetota > Actinomycetes > Kitasatosporales > Streptomycetaceae > Streptomyces > Streptomyces sp. NPDC088116. Next base: position 388,391 of record NZ_JBIUTF010000004.1, read on the forward strand.
GCGACCAGGTCGAACGTACCGAGCGCACCGAGCCACGCGGGATCGGGCGCGACCTCGCCGTACACCCGCAGCCGGGCGATCCCGCCGTCGGGATGCTGGTTGACCCGCAGATGGGTGAAGCGCTGCGCGGTGTCGACCGTGAAGCCGTTGGCGGCATGGCCGCCGATGGCCGTACGGGGTACGAGCGTCGTCCACTTGATCTCCCCGCCGAGGAGATCGTCGGGGGACGGGGAGCCGGGCAGCGAGGTGCCCTCCACCGAGACCGCCTGCGGGTAATTGCCCCGGAAATGGGCGGTGTCGACGACGATTCCGTGAATCACGCCGGGTGCGCCGAGCCTGACCAGTGCCCAGTCGTGGTCCTCGTCGGTGGGATGCGGACGCTCGGCGCCGGTGCCGCGCCTGCGCCGGGTCTCCCAGCCGTCCATGATCTTGCCCTTGTGGCCGAAGCGCTCCGGGTCGAACTCGGCGGCCTCCGGCTCCAGCATGTTCTCGCGCTCGGCGAAGAACTCGTCGTTGGCGGCGATCACCCCGGCCCCGAGCCGCCGGTCGGCGAGATCGGTGAAGTGGGTGAACGGGAAGTCGGCGGTGCGGTAGTCGGCGTACGGATGACCGCCGCCGTACGGACGGGCGTCACCGGTGAACGAGGGTACGGGCACGGAGGCTTCGGACGGTCGGGCTTCGGGCGACGGAGCTTCGGGCACGGTCAGTTGTTCCTTTCGAGGAGGAGGCCGGTGGGCTCGGTGAGGACGCCGTCCCGGACGATCCGGGTGCCACGCAGCCAGGTCGACCTGACGACTCCGTACAGGTTCCTGCCCGCGTACGCCGTGACCTGGTTGCGGTGGTACAGCTCGGCCGGGTCGACGGTGAAGGACGCGTCGGGCGCGAGCACGGCGAAGTCGGCGTCACGGCCCGCCTCGATGGCGCCCTTACGGGTCAGTCCCGCGAGCGCGGCGGGGGCCGTCGACATCCAGCGGACGACGTCCTCCAGCGACCGGCCGCGCCTGCGCGCCTCGGTCCAGATCGCCGGAAGCCCCAGTTGGAGCGAGGAGATGCCGCCCCACGCGGTCGCGAAGTCGGGGGTCTTGAGATCGGGTGTGCAGGGCGAGTGGTCGGAGACGACGCAGTCGATGGTGCCGTCGATGAGCCCTTGCCACAGCGCGTCCTGGTTCGCGGCCTCACGGATCGGCGGGCAGCACTTGAACTCCGTGGCGCCGTCCGGGACGTCCTCGGCGGTGAGGGTCAGGAAGTGCGGACAGGACTCGACGGTGATCCGTACGCCGTCCCGCTTGGCGGCGGCGATCAGCGGCAGCGCGTCCGACGACGACAGGTGCAGCACATGCACCCGGGCGTCGTACCGCGCGGCCTGCGCCAGGAGGTTCTCGATCGCCGTGTTCTCGGCGCCGCGCGGCCTGGACGCCAGGAAGTCGGCGTAGGCCGGCCCGCCGCGCCTCGGTGCGCGGGCCAGCTCGTGCGGGTCCTCGGCGTGCACGATCAGCAGCCCGCCGAAGCCGGCGATCTCGGCGAGCGAGCGGCTGAGCCCGTCCTGGTCCAGCTCGGGGAACTCGTCCACGCCGGAGGGCGACAGGAAACACTTGAAGCCGAAGACCCCGGCGTCGTACAGCGGCCTCAGTTCCCTGACGTTGTCCGGGACGGCGCCGCCCCAGAAACCCACGTCGACATGGGCCTTCGTCCGGGCCACCGCGCGCTTGGTGCCCAGATGGGCGGCCGTCGTCGTGGGCGGAAGGGAGTTGAGCGGCATGTCGAGCAGCGTGGTGATCCCGCCGGCCGCGGCGGCCCGGGTGGCGGTCCAGAAGCCCTCCCACTCCGAGCGGCCCGGATCGTTCACATGGACGTGCGTGTCGACCAGACCGGGCAGTACGACATCGTCCCCGACGTCCTCCAGCCGGGCGCCGGGCGGCGGCTCGGCACCGTACGGCAGGACGGCCGCGATCTTCCCGTCCGCAACGGCGACCGAGGCGGCGCGCGTCCCTTCCGGGGTGATGACACGTGTCGAACGCAGTACCAGGTTCACATCGGACACTCGTGCTCCTCCACCCATGGTTCTCGCTCGCGCGAAGCCTCCCGGAGAGCAAAGTTCAACGAACTGTTGAAGAAGTCTTCACTCCCGGATCTCGCGTCGTCAAGACCATGCCCCATGCGAGCATTTCCGTAAAGTGAAATTAGAATTTCGTAACGTAGAATTAAGAGAGCGCCGTCAGACGCCGCGAGCAGCGGATGCACAAGTCCTGACCGGCAAGGACAGCATCCGATCCGCCGGATACCTCGACCGGGGCCCGGTAGGCTGCTTGCCTGCCCCGCCCGTCCCGAAAGGACCGATGACGTGCCGTCGTCCCCCGCCAGCGCCAGCGCAACCGACGCCACCAAGTCCGCCCCGGCCGGTGGCGGGGGCGTCCAGTCCCTGGAGCGCGCCTTCGACCTGCTCGAACGGATGGCGGACGCGGGCGGCGAGGTCGGGCTGAGCGAGCTGTCCGCCAGCAGCGGTCTGCCGCTGCCGACCATCCACCGCCTGATGCGCACACTGGTGGACTGCGGCTATGTACGCCAGCAGTCCAACCGGCGGTACGCGCTCGGCCCGCGCCTGATCCGCCTCGGCGAGTCGGCGTCCCGGCTGCTCGGCACCTGGGCCCGGCCGTATCTCGCCCGGCTCGTCGAGGAGACCGGCGAGACCGCGAACATGGCGCTGCTCGACGGCGACGAGGTCGTGTACGTCGCACAGGTCCCGTCGAAGCACTCGATGCGGATGTTCACCGAGGTGGGCCGCCGGGTCCTGCCGCACTCCACGGGCGTGGGCAAGGCGCTGCTCGCACATGCCACCCCGCAGGAGGTGCGCGCCCTGCTCGCCCGTACGGGCATGCCGGCCGCCACCGAGAAGACGATCACGACACCGGACGGTTTCCTGGACGCCCTGGAACTGGTGCGCCGGTCGGGGTACGCCATCGACGACAACGAGCAGGAGATCGGGGTCCGCTGCCTGGCGGTCCCGGTCCCCGACTCCCCCACCGCGGCGGCCATTTCGATCTCGGGTCCGGCGGGCCGGGTGACGGAGGATGCCACACAGAGAATCGTCCCGGTGCTCCAGGAGGTCGCCCGGGATCTGTCGGAGGCACTGGCGAACACGACGCCCCAGGCCTGAGGGCCCGGGGCGCCGCGCATCGACGGGTGGTCGACGGACGGGCGCACGGTCAGGTCCTGTCCGGTCGGTCTTGTCGGATCGACCCGGGGCGTCCGGCGCCGTGGGTCGCAAGGCGCCGGGCGCCCGCAGGGTGGTTTCCTGTGGCGTTTCGGCAACGCGGCGAGGTGGCGCCCGCCGCGGTGGCGGCTGATGTCGCCGCGGCGTTCCGGGCCTGGCGAAGACCGGCCGGACAGGGCCTGACCGGCCGACCGATCGAGGGAGGCAGCCCTACCGAGGCTGGCGGGGCACGTCCCCGAAGAGGTCGACCGCGCTCCGTACACCCATCAGCGCCGGCCCCAGCGCACTGACCGAACCGATCGAGCCCACGATCAGCAGCAGCGAACGTCGCATGCGGGCGATCTCGGGAGTACCGCTCTTCACCATCGCGGCCAAGGCCGCCAGTTCGTCCTCCGCTATGGCCCGGTCCCTGAACTCGGCCGGATGCCCGGCCAGTTCACGCCGGAGCCGGGACACCGCGGCGTGCAGCTCCGCCACCCTCGGATCCTTGTCCTTCTCTGTCACCGGCGCCTGCCCCACGCTCCGCAACAAAGCTCTTCCCCCTGCTCCCCGCCCGCGCACGTCGTTGTGCCGGGCACATCCGCGCATTTATATGCCTACCTCGCCCGGACGGTGGTCAAGCGCCAAGGTTCGCGGGCAAGTTAACGCCATTACGCGCGGTAATTCCAACACCACGCCCTGACCTGCACCGATGACAAAGAAGCGGCTGTGACCTGCTAGGACAGGGTCTGGAGCCGGTCGGCGGCAGAGAGAAACAACCACTCCCACACCACCGCCGGGAAGGACACCGAGGAGTGGTGATTCTTATACGACTAAATATCCGCATTGTTCGGCGTTTGTTTGTTCACCTCAGCTCGGGCGATCATGAACAACGCCCGGGTGCTCTCCTGATGCCAAGGAGCCGGTTCACCGACCGGCGACCGTCAACAGGGAGGGTTTCATGGCTTCGCTGCTCAAGAAATCGACGACCGGCATCTCGGCGATGACGACCGGCATCTCGGCGATTCTGGTCGTGGGCGCACTCGCGCTCGGGGGGACCACCGCTCAGGCCGCTTCTCCGGGAGCGGCACCGCACCGGGCCGCGAACAGCGGGACGGCGGCCGGGCCGCAGGCGTACACCTGCGTCATCGGTGACCGGGTCCACTTCCGTTCGGGCCCGGGGACGAACTATCCGTCCCTCGGGCAGGTCAACCGCGGCCAGGGATTCAACATCACCGGCTCCAGCGGGAACTGGCGCCAGGGCAACCTCTGGGGAGGCCCGTCCGGCGTCTGGATCTCCAACACGTACCTGGGCACGTGTGCCTGATCCAGCGGCGCACGGCTGACTGAACGCCGGTGGGCCTCGCTCCGAATCGGCGCCGGAGCCCACCGGCCTCTTCTTCTGTGCTCACCACCTGCCGAACGGGCCTGCGGACCGTCTGCGGAACACCTGCGGACCGTCCGCGGATCGGGTAGGCAGTGCCCATGGCAGGCACACACGACGACACACATGAAGACACGGACGACGGCACGCGCCCGGCCGTCGCCGGGCTGCTGCTCGCCGCGGGCGGCGGCCGCAGGCTGGGCGGCCGGCCGAAGGCGCTGCTGGAGCACCGGGGCCGCCCCCTGGTCGAACACGCCGCACGGACGCTGCGCGAGGGGGGCTGCGCCCGGGTGCACGTGGTGCTGGGGGCGGCGGCGGAGCAGGTACGCGGCCGGGCCGAGCTGCCCGACTGCGTCCTGGTCGACAACCCCCGGTGGGCCGATGGCATGGGGTCCTCGCTGCGTGCGGGGCTCGCTTCCCTGGCCGGTACGGACGTACGGGCGGCTCTGGTTCTCCTGGTGGACCAGCCGGGCATCGGAGCTGCGGCGGTGGCCCGGCTGGTGGCCGCGTACCGCGCCTCGACCGGGCTCGCATCGCCCTCGGACCCGCCCACGTCCGCCTCGGACCCGCCCACGTCCGCCTCGGACGCGCGCACATCCGTCTCGGACGCGCTCGTATCGGCCTCGTACGACGGGAAGCGCGGCCATCCCGTGCTGCTCGGCGCCGGCCACTGGGCGGGAATCGCGGCGGACGCGACGGCCGATCGCGGGGCACGCGACTACCTGAAGGCCCGGGAGAGCGACATCGTTCTGGTCGAATGCGGAGATGTCGCGCGGCCGTACGACATCGACACCGAGGAAGACCTGTCCCATCTGGAGTGAGGCCGCGCCCGGAGTGAGGTCGTACATGGAGTGAGGCGGTGGCACGCCCTGCCAGGACCGGCCGACCGGGAGGACACCGGCATCGGCAAACCATTGAACTTCCACCATGAGAAAACTATTATCCACAGGTCAGAAGCGTCCGACACGTCGGTCGGCACCCGTGACCGGTCCACCGGCAGCCCGGCACCCTGTGCCATCCGGGCTCGCCCGTGCCGTCCGGAGCGGCCCGGCGACCAGCCGGGCGACCCCGCCCGCGAAGGAGTGACAGCTCATGTCAGCACCAGCGCCGTCCCCGCTGGCCATCGTCGAAGCCGAGCCCCTGCCGCGGCAGGACGAGGTGCTCACGGAGGCGGCCCTCGTCTTCGTGGCGGAGCTGCACCGGCGGTTCACCCCCCGCCGTGACGAGCTCCTCGCCCGCCGCGCCGAGCGCCGCGCCGAGATCGCCCGTACCTCCAGACTGGACTTCCTGCCGCAGACCGCGTCCGTCCGCGAGGACGACAGCTGGCGGGTCGCACCCTCTCCGGCCGCGCTGAACGACCGGCGCGTGGAGATCACGGGTCCGACCGACCGCAAGATGACCATCAACGCCCTCAACTCGGGCGCGAAGGTCTGGCTCGCGGACTTCGAGGACGCCTCGGCCCCCACCTGGGAGAACGTCGTCCTGGGCCAGCTCAACCTGATGGACGCCTACGCGCGCCGTATCGACTTCACGGACCCGGGCTCCGGCAAGTCGTACGCCCTCAAGGACGCGGACCAACTGGCGACCGTCGTGACCCGTCCGCGCGGCTGGCACCTCGCGGAGCGTCACCTCCAGCTGGACGGCGAGCCGGTGCCCGGTGCGCTGGTCGACTTCGGGCTGTACTTCTTCCACAACGCCAAGCGCCTCATCGAGCTGGGCAAGGGCCCGTACTTCTACCTCCCGAAGACGGAATCGCATCTGGAGGCCCGCCTCTGGAACGACATCTTCGTCTTCGCACAGGACTACATCGGCATTCCCCGGGGCACCGTCCGCGCGACCGTGCTGATCGAGACGATCACCGCGGCGTACGAGATGGAGGAGATCCTCTACGAGCTGCGCGACCACGCGTCCGGGCTGAACGCGGGCCGCTGGGACTACCTCTTCTCGATCGTGAAGAACTTCCGTGACGGCGGCGCCAAGTTCGTCCTGCCGGACCGCAACGCCGTCACGATGACGGCGCCGTTCATGCGCGCCTACACCGAACTCCTCGTCCGCACCTGCCACAAGCGCGGCGCCCACGCCATCGGCGGCATGGCGGCCTTCATCCCGTCCCGGCGCGATGCCGAGGTGAACAAGGTCGCCTTCGAGAAGGTCAAGACCGACAAGGACCGTGAGGCGGCCGACGGCTTCGACGGCTCCTGGGTCGCGCACCCGGACCTGGTTCCCATCGCCATGGCCTCCTTCGACGCGGTCCTCGGCGACAGGCCCAACCAGAAGGAGCGCCTGCGCGAGGACGTCTCCGTCGCCGCCGGCGACCTGATCGCCGTCGACTCCCTCGATGCCAGGCCCACGTACGAGGGTCTGCGCAACGCCGTCCAGGTCGGTATCCGTTACATCGAGGCCTGGCTGCGCGGCATGGGCGCGGTCGCGATCTTCAACCTGATGGAGGACGCGGCCACCGCCGAGATCTCGCGCTCGCAGATCTGGCAGTGGATCAACGCGGGAGTCGAGTTCGAGCACGAAGGCCGGACCGTCAAGGTCACCCCGGACCTGGCCCGTGAACTCGCCGCCGACGAACTCACCGCGATCCGCGCCGACATCGGCGAGGAGGCCTTCGCCGCCGGCCGCTGGCAGCAGGCCCACGACCTGCTGCTGACGGTCGCGCTGGACGACGACTACGCGGACTTCCTCACTCTTCCGGCGTACGAGCAGCTGCGCGGCTGACCCTCCCGTACGGAAACGCGGCCCCCGGCCCCGCAGGACGGCGCCGGGGGCCGCACTCTCCCCCGATGACTTCGGACAAGGACATCGAGTGCGGCCCCCGGACGTCCGGTTCGGCCCCCGAAATGCTGACCGCACATCGCAAATCAGTTAGATTCGCGGCGGCAATCGATCCGTTTGGCGTGAGTTTCACGGATTTCAGGGGGAAGCACATGGCACTCAATCAGAAATGGTCGGAGCTGTTCGGTCACGACGGCTCCGGTACGGGGATGCAGCTGGCCTCGGCCGACGCGCCCGGGAGCGGCGGGGGTGGTGAGCCCGATCTCAAGGCGGCTCAGGGCCCTTGGACCTCCGCCTCCGGGGTGGCCGGCGGCCTGTACACGTCCTCGGCCTCGGCTCTGACAGAGCTGGACACGGCCCTGGAGGGCGTTGCCGGCGGTACGGAAGGTTTCAGCAGTACGGCGGGGCTGACCGAGATCCGTACCTCCTGGAAGGAACGTCTCACCTCGGTCCGTGACGAGTGCACCCGGCTCGAAGGCGCGTTGCGCAGCGCCGGCAAGGAGTTCGGCGAGCAAGAGGTCAAGACCAAGCAGCGGTTCGAAGGTCAGGGGCCGAAGTGACCACCTGGCAACAACTGCGTGACGTGAGGCTCTCGGAGTACGAGGACGCGGCGGACGGCTGGGGCAAGGTCTCCGGCCGCGCCAACGCCGCGAAGGACAGAGTCGACAACGAGATGCTCGGCACACTCCGCGAGACCGAGAAGGGCGAGACCGCCACCAAGGCCATCGATGATCTCACCCAGCTCAGCCGCAACTACCAGTACATCCACACCGAGTGCGGCCTGATCCGTACCGCGCTGAACGGACTGGCCGCCGAGCTGGCCGCGCCACAGAAGAAGCTCAAGCAGGCACTGGAAGACGCCGAGAACCTCAAGTTCACGGTCAAGGCCGACGGCTCCGTCGAGTACCCGCACTCGCCCGTCGCTCCCCTCGCGCCCGGCAACGGCACCGCGACACCCGGCGCCCCGATACCGCTTCTGCCCGGGAAGGCGGAGGGCGGCGCCGACGCCAACAAGGGCAAGGCCGAGGACATAGCCGAACGCATATCCGCCGCGCTCCGCGACGCCGCCGAGATCGACGGACGGTACGCCGGAGCCCTGCGCCGCCTGAACACCACCGGCGGACTCAAGGTCACGGACGCGATGCTCGCCGACGCCGCCGCCGACACCACGGCCTTGCAGCAGGCGGCGGGGAAATACGCCGACGGCGCGAAGATTCCCCAGGGCAAGTCCCCCGCCGACAACGCCGCCTGGTGGAAGGGGCTCACCCAGGAACAGCGCGACGAATACGCCACCCTCTATCCCGCCTCGGTCGGCGCCCTCGACGGGATCCCCAGCGATGTCCGCGACGACTCCAACCGCATGGTGCTCGCCGAAACCCGTGCCAGGGCGCAACTGGACCTCGACAAGCTGGGCCCCGAGCCCCCCAAGATGATCCAGAATCCGAACGGCACCTATCCCGCCGCCATCAAGAACCCGGCGTGGGAGAAGTGGGACGAGGGCGGGGGTAGCCGTCTCAAGGCCGAAACCAAGGGGATGGACGCGATCCAGAAGCGGTTCGACGCCCCGCCCGCGGCCGGCCTCCCGCCTGCCTTCCTCCTCGGCTTCGACGAGAAGGGCACCGGACGCGCGATCATCGCGAACGGCAACCCGGACACGGCCGACCACACGGCGGTGTACGTGCCTGGCACCACGTCGAAACTCGAAGGCATCAGCGGCGACATCAACCGGATGACCGAACTGTGGAGGGAAGGCAACGCCCAGGCCCCCGGACAGTCGCTGTCCACGGTCACCTGGCTCGGTTATGACGCCCCGCAGAGCATCATCCCCGAGGCCATGCAGAAGCAGTGGGCGTACGACGGATCGCCCAAGCTGAACAACTTCATGGACGGCCTGGAGACCGCCCAGGGCGGCCCCGACAACAGTCACACCACGGTCATCGGCCACAGCTACGGCTCCACCGTCGTCGGTGACGCCTCCAACAAGGGCGACCTCTCGGCCGACGACATCGTGGTCGCCGGAAGTCCGGGCATGCTGACCGGCGACGCGGACGACCTCGACGTCGGCAAGGACCATGTATGGTCCGAAGCCGCGTCCGACGACTTTGTCCCGGCCGGCGGGAAAGTCGCCGGGCTGGGCGGCTACAAGTGGGGTGTCGAGACCTGGAACGGCATCCCCTACAACGCCGGATACATCCAGACCGTGCCTTCCGACGAGGCGTTCGGCGCGCACCGGATGGACGTCGACACCAGCGGACACAGCGACTACTGGACGCGCGACTCGCAGAGTCTGAAGAACCAGGCATCGGTCGTGGTAGGCCAATACGAACGCGTGGAAGAGGACGACTGATGGCCCCCCGTACCGCCGAACGATCCCGTACCGCCGAACGGTTTCGGCGCTACTCACTCGGCGCGCTCATGCCCCTGCTCGCACTGGCGACTCTCACCACAGGATGCTCGAAAGACATGGACGATCTCGGATACACCCCCACCACTCTCGGTGTCGAGGAAGCCAGGACGAAGACGAAGGCCGTCTCCAGCCAGATCTTCGACCTGATCGGCATCAAGCAGGCCACCACGACAGAGCCCGGCCCCGGCGTCTCCACCTGCGAACAGGACCCCGAGCATCTCTTCCTCTCGCGCCATCCCTGGTCGCTCTACGGTGTCTCCGAGGCGGAGCTGAAGCAGGGCTTCCAGCGGCTCAAGGAGAATCTGCCCAAGCACGGGTGGAAGATCGTCGAATACGGACCGAACAGCAGCGCCGCCAAGACCCTGGAACTCACCGCGGACTCCGAGAAGGAGCACTACTCGCTCAACGCGGAGCTACGGGTCGACACCGATTCCTCGAAGAACGCGCCGTCCGCGAACGCGCGGCCCTCGATCCAGATCCGCGTCGTCTCCGGCTGTTTCCGCGCCCCCGAGGGCACGGATCTCAACGGCATCTTCTGACGCCTTCCGAGACAGCCGCCGGGCGAAGGCGGGTGGCCGGGGCCGGAGCGATGAGTTTCGGCGGCCGGGCCGGTCCACCTCTGTATGGACACACATACGAAGGCAGACATGTTCGACCTCGGACCCGCCTGCCGGGAGGTGGCCGGGCTGCTCGGAGGTATCACCGACGACCAGCTCACGCGGCCGACGCCGTGTCCCGACTACGCGGTCCGGGAGGTGCTCGCGCATCTGGTCGGGCTGACGGCGGGGTTCCGGGACGCCGCACGCAAGGAGCTGGGGCCGACGACGGACACGGCGCCGAACACCACGCTGCCCGTGCTGGACACCGACTGGCGTGAGGTCCTGCCCCGGCAGCTCGACGAACTCGCCACCGCCTGGCGCTCCCCCGCCGCCTGGGAGGGTTTCACCCGTATCGGCGGGGTCGACCTGCCGGGCGCGGTGGCCGGGATCGTGGCACTCAACGAGGTGCAGCTCCACGGCTGGGACCTGGCACGGAGCACGGGGCAGTCCTACGGTCCGGACGAGGCGAGCCTCCGGGCTTCGTACGCGATGCTGGCCCCGATGGCCGACCCCGACAACCCGGGTCCGGCCCAGGAGGGCCTGTTCGGGCCGCCCGTCCCGACACCCGAGGACGCCCCACTGCTGGACCGGGTGGTCGGCCTGAGCGGCCGCCGCCCGGACTGGCGGCCGGGGGAATGATCCGGGCCGGCCGACCGAGGGTCGGGGGGCCCAACGGCCGGTAGCCCGGACCGGGGCGTGTCCGCAGAGTCCGGCCGACGGCGCTACTTCGTGGATACGCCCCGGGCAGCCCTCGAACGTTCGGATCACCACACATTCAGGATGCTCCGGAAGCCCTCACGTAATCTCAGGACCTGTCCCGGTGCACAGAGACCAGTGCACAGAGACCGGTGCACGGAAACCGGTGCACAGAGACCGGTGCGCCCACAGGGAAAGAGCCGTTACGTGACCCACACGCTCCGCCGACTGCTGCCGTTCGTCCTGGTGTTGTCGGTCCTCGCTTTCTGCGCCGCGTGCACCTCGGCCTCGGGTGCCTCGTCCCCGGGTGCCTCAAACTCGGGCGCCCCGGCGGGACTTGACGCACCGGCCAAGAAGGAGCTCGCGATGCGGCTGGTCTCCAGCGCCGAGAACTCCTCGCTGGACTGGAAGGCCCAGTACGGCTACATCGAGGACATCGGCGACGGGCGCGGTTACACGGCGGGCATCGTCGGGTTCTGCACCGGCTGCGGCGATCTCCTCATGGTCGTCGAGCGGTTCACCGCCGCCCGGCCGGACAACGCGCTGGCCCCCTTCCGCGGTGCGCTGCGCGCCGTCAAGGGCAGCGCGTCCCACAACGGACTCGGCCGGGCCTTCACCGAGGCCTGGAAGAAGGCCGCCGAGGATCCCGCCATGCGCAAGGCCCAGAACGCGGAGCGCGACCGGCTGTACTTCGACCCGGCCGTCACCCGCGCGAAGGCCGACGGGCTCGGCACACTGGGGCAGTTCATCTACTACGACGCCTATGTGATGCACGGCTACGGCAACGCAAGGGGCTCGGTCGGCTTCCGTACGATCCGTGAACAGGCCCTGCGCAAGGCCGAATCACCCGGTCCCGGGGGCGACGAGTCCACGTATCTGCACGCGTTTCTGGACGCGCGGGTCGCCGCGATGCGCCGCGAACCGTCCCACTCCGACACCAGCCGCGTCGATACGGAACAGCGTGTGTTTCTCGACAAGGGGAACCTGAACCTCGACGCCCCGCTCGCGTGGAAGGTGTACGGCGACAGCTACCGGATCGACACCGAGCAGACCGAGTAGCGCACCCGCAGCACCGCGCCAACCGCTCACCGGCCACCCTTCACCCCTCCTTCACATACGAACGGGTGTACGCCGTCCCCTTTTTTCGGTAGGAAAGCTTCCTAACAGAAGAAGTGACGCGCAAACACACTCACGGAGGCATGGTGCTCACCCCCCACATACGCACCGCTCTGCTCGCACTCACACTGCTCGCCGTCCCCGCCACCAGCGTGGCGAACGCGGCGCAGCAGCCCCCTGCCCCGGCCGTCGGCGCTGCCGCGGCAGCCGCCGCGGCCACCGGACTTGACGATGCCGTGAAGAAGGACATCGCCATGCGGCTCGTCTCCAGCGCGGAGAACTCCTCGCTGGACTGGAAGGCGCAGTACGGCTACATCGAGGACATCGGCGACGGGCGCGGCTACACCGCGGGCATCATCGGATTCTGTTCCGGTACGGGCGACATGCTGGATCTCGTCGAGCTGTACACCGCGCGCAAGCCGGACAACCCGCTCGCCAGGTATCTGCCCGCCCTGCGTCAGGTCGACGGCACGGACTCGCACGAGGGGCTCGACCCCGGCTTCACCGGCGCCTGGCAAGAGGCCGCCCGGGACTCGGTGTTCAAGGGCGCACAGGACGACGAACGCGACCGGGTCTACTTCGACCCGGCCGTGGCGCGCGCCAAGCAGGACGGCCTGGGCACGCTCGGCCAGTTCATCTACTACGACGCCATCGTCATGCACGGCAACGGCGGCGACAGCACCAGCTTCGGCAGCATCCGCAACCGCGCGCTGGCCGAGGCGAGGACACCGGCCCAGGGCGGCGGCGAGGAGGAATATCTGCACGCCTACCTCGACGCCCGGGTCTGGGCGATGCGCCAGGAGGAGGCACACGAGGACACCAGCCGGGTGGACACCGCGCAGCGGGTGTTCCTCGACAAGGGCAATCTGAACCTGGATCCGCCGCTCGACTGGAAGGTGTACGGCGAGGACTTCCACATCGGCTGAGCACCGGCCGTACCCGACGCGGGACACAGCACAGGCCCAGCGGCGGGTACGACGGCGGGTACGGCATCTCCTCGGTGCCGTACCCGCCCTACCCGCGGTACCCGCCGTAGTGCTCAGTGCGAGGCCGACGCGGCCGGTTCCGGCACTGCTTCCCGCCGGTCCGGCTCCGTACCGTCGCCCGTACCGGCCCCCTCGTCCCTCCCGCCCTTCCCACCCAGGTGGTTGAAGGCGAGGTTGAGGACGATGGCCACCACGCACCCCGTGCTGATACCCGAGTCGAGCACCACCATCAGGTCCTTCGGGAAGGCGTCGTAGAAGCCCGGCGCGGCGATCGGGATCAGGCCTATGCCCACGGCCGCCGCGACGATCAGCGCGTTCTCGCCCTTTTCCAGCGCGGCCGTGGCCAGGGTCTGGATGCCGCTCGCCGCGACCGAGCCGAACAGGACTATCCCCGCCCCGCCCAGGACGGGCAGCGGTACCAGCGCGATGACCGACGCCAGCAGCGGGCTGAGCCCGAGCAGGACCAGGATGACGCCGCCGGCCGCGACGACGAAGCGGCTACGGACCTTGGTCATCGCGACGAGCCCGATGTTCTGCGCGAAGGCGCTGCACATGAAGCCGTTGAACAGCGGGCTGAGCGCGCTGCCCAGAGTGTCGGCGCGCAGCCCGCCCTTGATGGTCCGCTCGTCGGCCGGGCGCCCCACGATCCTGCCGAGCGCGAGCATGTCGGCGGTGGACTCGGTCATGCAGACGAGCATGACGATGCACATCGAGATGACGGCCGCGATCTCGAACTGTGGGGCACCGAAGTGGAACGGTGTCGGGAAGCCGACCGGATCGGCGTCCGCGATGGCGTCGAAGCTGGTCATCCCCATCGGGACGGCGACGACCGTACCGACGACCAGGCCCAGGAGGATGGAGATCTGCTGGAGGAATCCGCGCAGGAGTTTCCGCAGTGCCAGCACGATCACCAGGGTGAGGGCGGCCATGGCGATGTTCCGCGTCGAGCCGTAGCCGTCGGCCGTGGCATCGCCGCCCTGGGACCAGTTGAAGGCGACCGGGAGCAGCGACACACCGATCAGGGTGATGACGGTGCCGGTGACCACGGGCGGGAAGAAGCGGACGAGCTTCGAGAAGTACGGGGTGAGGACGAAGCCCAGCACACTCGCGACGATGATCGCGCCGAAGATGACGGGGAGGGCGTCGGCGCCCCGGTCCTTGCCGATGGCGATCATCGGGGTCACACCGGCGAAGGAGACGCCGTTGACGAAGGGGAGCCGGGCGCCGATCTTCCAGACTCCGACGGTCTGGAGCAGGGTGGCCAGGCCGGCGGTGAAGAGGCTCGCGCCCATCAGGAACGCCGTGTCCTTGGCGCCGAGGCCCAGCGCGGGTCCCACGATCATGGGCGGGGCCACCACGCCCGCGTACATCGCGGCCACATGCTGGAGGCCGCTGGTGAGCGTCTTGACGGGCGGGAGGGTCTGGTCGACCGGATGAGCCCGGCCGGACTCCGTGCCGGACTCGGTGGACTCCGTGCCCGGCTCCGCGCCGGACTCGGCAGCCGAGGCTTCTATGTCCCCTATGTCTCCTATATCTTCCGCGTCTTCTGTGCCTTCCGATGCTGCTTTGTGAATCCTGGGCTGAGCGGCCAAGGTGTTCCTCCGGTCGGTTGCACGTCGGGGCGACGTGGGTGTCAGGGAGGGTATGCGGGGGGATGCCGGGAGGGCGTGTCGGGGGTGTGAGGGATCAGCCCTGCGCGGCGATCCTCGCCAGACGCCGGGCCTCGCTGCGCGTGGCGCGGGCGACGGCGTCCTCGTCCACCGTGGTCAGGTGGTTGTCCTCGACCACGGTCCTGCCGTTGACCAGCGAGAGCGTGACCGGGGCGGCCGCGCCGTGGACCAGCGCGACGACCGGGTCCTCGATGGACGCGTGCGCCAGTGTGTCCATCTTCCAGAGCACGAGGTCGGCGAGCTTGCCCGCCTCGATCGAGCCGATCTGCCCTGCGCGGCCGAGCACTTGGGCGCCGCCGTACGTACCCAGACGCAGCGCCTGACGGGCGGTGAGCGCGGACTCGCCGTGCGTGCCGAGGCGGTTGATGAGCAGTGCGTTGCGCAGTTCGGTGTGGAGTTCGCCCGACTCGTTCGACGCGGTGCCGTCGACGCCGAGCCCGACCGGGACTCCCGCCCTGAGCATGTCGGGGACCCTGGCGATACCGGCGGCCAGCCGGGCGTTGGAGGACGGGCAGTGGGCGACTCCCGTACCCGTACGGCCGAAAGCGGCGATGTCGGCGTCGTTCATATGGACGCAGTGGGCCATCCATACGTCGGAGCCGAGCCAGCCGGTCGACTCGAAGTAGTCGGTCGGGCCCATGCCGAACAGTTCCTTGCAGAACTGCTCCTCCTCCACGGTCTCACTGCCGTGGGTGTGCAGCCGTACGCCCTTGCGTCGCGCCAACTCGGCGCCCTGCCCGAGCAGTTCGGTGGAGACGGAGAACGGTGAGCACGGCGCGACCGCGATCTGGGTCATCGCGTCGAACGAGGAGTCGTGGTGCCGGTCGATGGTCTCCTCGGTCGCGGCGAGCGCCCCGTCGAGGGACTCCACGGCGAAGTCCGGGGGCAGTCCGCCGGCCGACTCGCCCCGGTCCATGGAACCGCGGGCGAGGGTGAACCGTACGCCCATCTCCGCGGCGGCCCCGATGATCGCGCCGGACAGGTCGTCCGAGTCGCGCGGGTAGACGTAGTGGTGATCCATCGCGGTGGTGACACCGCCGCGGGCCATCATCGCGAGGGAGCCGCGGGCTGCCGCGCCGACCATGGCGTCGTCGATACGTGCCCAGGTCGGATAGAGCGCGACCAGCCAGTTGAAGAGATTGTGGTCGGTGGCCAGTCCCCGGGTGATCCACTGGTAGAAGTGGTGATGCGTGTTGACCAGGCCGGGTGTGACGAGGTGGCCGGTGCCGTCGATACGGCGGACCACGTTCTCCAGGCCGGCGGGGGCCCGGCCGGGGCCGACCGATTCGATCCGGTTGTCCAGGACGACGACGTGGCCGGAGGCGTACTCGGTGTCCCGTGCGTCCACGGTCGCGATGGCGCAGTTCTCGATGACGATGCGCGAAGCCGCCATTGCGGTTCCTCTCCCTGCTGCTTCCGGGGTACGAAGGTCTGTTTCCGGGGTGCGGAGGTCCGAGCGCGGTCAGAGCGCGGTCAGGTCCAGCGGGATCCGCGGCTCGATTCCGTCACGCAGGACGGTGGCCTCGATCAGGCCGTACGGACGGTCGGCAGCGACGTACACCGCGCCGTCCTCGGTGTCGTTCTTCAGCCCGAACGGCGTCAGGTCGACCAGGAAATGGTGTTTGTTCGGCAGTGCGAACCGGATCTCGTCGATCTCGCTCCGGTTGTCGATGATCCGCGTACCCATCTGGTAGAGCGTCTGCTGGAGCGAGAGGGAGTACGTCTCGGCGAAGGCCCGGAGCAGGTGCTGCTTCGTGCGCTCGTAGGACTCGTCCCAGTCCGGCATGGGCTCGTCATCGCTCGACCAGCTGTAACGCCACCTGGCGGACACCTCGGTCGCGAGGATCCGGTCGTACGCCTCCTGGAGCGTCGTGTACTTGTCCTTGGCGTATCCCCAGAACTCGGAGTCGGTCGAATTCAGTACGGTCAGGTCCTTGAGTCCGGAGATGACCTGCCACGTCTCGCCGTCGAAGGCCGTCTGGGTGACGCGGGTCTCCTGGCCCTTGCGGACGAACGAGTGTTCTTTCCCGTCGCCCCCGTCGCCCCCGTCGCCCCCTTCGCCGTCCGCTGTTCCGGCGGACTCGATGCGGTCCCAGGCGTACTCCTCTATCCGGACGCGCGCCCGGCGGATCGGTTCCTGGCTGGTCACGAAGTGCCGGGCCAGCAGGATGCCGAACTGCTCGGCCGACTCGATGCCGTGCTCCTTGGCGAACGCGTACACCGTGTTCTTGGTGGTGTCGGTAGGCAGCACATGTGCGTTGGAGCCGGAGTAGTGGACGTCCTCCATGTCGCCCGAGAGGGAGACGGAGACGTTCAGATCCTTGATGTGGTGGGTGCCGCCTTCCCGGGTGATCTTGACGACGCGGTTCTCCGCTTTGCCGTACTGGTTCTGGCCGAGAATCGTGGGCATGGCCGCTAGCTCCCTCGGTATACGGAATAGCCGAACGGGTTGAGCAGCAGCGGTACGTGAAAATGCTCGCCGGGAGTGACGGTGAACGTGATCGCCACCTCCGGAAAGAACGGTGCACCGCCGCACCTTGAGCGGGGGGCGTCCTGCGGCGCCTCGGCTTGCTGCCCGGCGGACGCGGCGGACACCGCCGACTCGGTGAGCGCCCCCGACTCGGTGAACTTGAGGAAATACGCCTCGGTCTCGAAGCCGAGACGTACGTGGGTCGTACCCTCCGGCAGCGCCGGAAGGTCCTTGCAGCGCCCGTCCGCGTCGGTACGCGAACCACCGAGCGCCACCCACTGTGCGCCGGAGCCGCTCCGGGCCGCGAGGGAGATGGCGACGCCCTCGGCGGGGCGTCCGATGCTGGTGTCCAGGATGTGCGTGGACACCGAGGCCGTGGTGTCGGTGCTCAAGGCCGTCACTCTCCTTCTTCTCCGGGCGCGCACGCCGCCGTCGCCCGGGGTTCCGTGGCGAGACGGGCCAGTCTGATGCGGTTGATCTTGCCAAGCTCGGTGCGCGCGGTCGCGCGCTCCTGCTCGGGTGTACGGGTCAACCGCTCCTTCAGCGCGTCGCGCATCCGCTCACCGCTCGCGCCGGTGGCGCAGATCAGAAAGACATGACCGAACGTCTCCTGGTACGCCAGGTTCAGTTCGAGCATCTCGGTCTTGAGCTCCTCGGAGGCACCGGCCATTGCGCGCTGTTCGCGGGAGGACGCCGGGTCCCCGGGCCTCGGCCGGCCTATCGGCGGGTGCCCTGCCATCGCTTCGGCCAGATCTCCGGAGTCCAGTTCCCCCATTGCGGTGTCACTGGCGTCGAAGAGGGCGTCCACCGTGGCGTACGGGCGCCGGGCGAGCAGCTTCCTGCCCCAGGCGGAGCTGGCGCACACCTCGTGCAGTGCGGCCAGCGCCGCACGGTCGGGCAGGGTGTTGAACCGGGCCAGGCCCGGCGGTGTCGGTGTCGAAGTCACGGGAGCCTCCGTGGCTGTGCTGGGCGGGCTGCGGACAGCTAACGCCCTCGACAACACATCGTCAACACTTTGTTGAAATCTCGTATACGGAACTCACGCGGGCAGGGTGCGCGCATACGGGGAGGCCGCCGCCCACGGGAGTGTGAGGCGGCGGCCTGTTTCATGACTGTCACACCGCGCCGGTCCGAACCGTCACACCGCCCCCATCGGAGGTCTCGCCTCGGCCGCGTACACAACGCCGCTGGTCACCGCACCGGGTCACCCTTCGCGGCGGCCTCCCGGTTGAGGTAGTTGTAGACGGTGAAGCGACTGACCCCCAGGGCCGTCGCCACCGTCTCGACGCCGTGCCGTACGGAGAACGCACCGCGCGCCTCCAGCGTCCGGACGACCGACTGCTTCGACTTGCGGTCGAGTTCGGCGAGCGGCATGCCGTACCGGCGCTCCAGCGCGGCCAGGATGTGATCCAGGGACTCCGACAGCTGCGGCAGCCGTACGGCCAGCAGGTTCTCGCCCTCCCAGGCGAGGACGACATCGTCGGGCTCGGCCTCGTGGGGCGCCACCAGCTCACCGCCCATGGCATCGACCAGCGGCTTGACGGCGGCGATGAAGGGATGATCCCGCGGCTCGGTCACCGACCGCCCTCCGCATCCGGACCCGCGTCCGCATCCGCATCCGCGATCACATTGACCTGGAGCGACACCCGGGTCGCTCCGGCGGCCAGCGACTCCCGCAGCAGTGTGTCCACCGAGGCCAGCACCGCGTCGGCGCGGCCTTCCACCGTATTGCCGAAGGGGCCGACATCGACCGCGTCCAGCTCGGCCCCCTGGACCACCTCGCGGGCCACCACCGCATGGGCGGGCGCCTCGTCGAGATCGAAGGGTTCGGTCGTGAACTCGACTCTCAATCGCACGGTGCCCCCATGGCGTTGATGTGCCCCAGTCGCTCCGACACGACCCTAACGGACTCCCCCGCGGCGATCAGCGGAGATGCGCAGGCATGCCGCTGAGCGTGGGGTCCGGCGGCCTTCGCCCTCCGCGGGGACAGAACTCAAGGGTTGACAGGAAGCCCGGACCGACATGCAATATATTGCATGCCGGTTCCTACTACACCCATCGCAGCCCGGGTCCTTCTCCGGGACCGCGCCTTCATCGTCCTCCGGGACGCCATCGTCGACGGAACGCTCAAGCCCGAGGAGCAGCTGCGCGAGGCCGAGCTACAGCGGTGGATCGGTGTGAGCCGCACCCCCATCCGCGAGGCGCTGATGCGACTGGAGCGCTGCGGGCTGGTGGTGACCAGGCCCGGCCAGTCCACCACCGTCAGCGCGCTGGAGGCCGCGGTGGTCCAGGACGCCCAGCCGGTGGTGGCGACGATGCACGAACTCGCCGTACGGCTCGCCACTCCCCTGCTCGACTCGGGTCATGTCGCGGCCATGCGGAAGGAGAACGAGGCGTTCGCCGCCGCCCTGCGGCGCGGTGATGTCGGCGCCGCGCTGGCGGCCGACGACGCCCTGCACCAGGTGTGTGTGACGGCCGCGTCGAACACCATCGTCGCGGAAGTCCTGGACCAGTACTCGCCCCTGCTGCGACGCGTCGAGCGGGTCCGCTTCTCCTCCGAGGCCGGTCTCGAGTCCGTCGCGCTGCACGACCGGATGATCGACGCCTGTGCGGCGGGTGACGCCGGCACCGCGGCGGCCGTCGCTCACACGACCTGGATGACCCTCGCCGACGAACACCCCACGGGCCACCCGGCGGAGCACAGCGCGCCGGTCGTCTCCGGCGGCCACGGCCTGGTGCGCTCCCGCTGAGCGCGCCTCCCCTCCACGACCCCGCACGGCCGGACAGCACCGGAAGAGAAACACAGAGAAGCAGAGACCGAGGAAAGGACTCCACCATGGCCATCGAGGATTTCGCACGCTACCCGCTGCTCTTCGGCCCCAGCCCGGTACACGAGTTGAAGCGCCTGACCGAGCATCTCGGCGGCGCCCGTATCTGGGCGAAGCGCGAGGACTGCAACTCCGGGCTCGCGTACGGCGGCAACAAGACGCGCAAGCTCGAATACATCGTCCCCGACGTGCTGGCCCAGGGCGCGGACACCCTGGTGTCGATCGGCGGCTACCAGTCGAATCACACCCGCCAGGTGGCCGCCGTCGCCGCTCACCTCGGCCTCAAGGCCCGTCTCGTACAGGAGAAGTGGGTCGACTGGCCCGACTCGGTGAACGACAAGGTGGGCAATATCCTCCTGTCCCGCATCATGGGCGCCGACGTCCGGCTCGACTCGGCCGGGTTCGGCATCGAGATCAAGGACTCGTGGCAGCAGGCGATCGACGACGTGCGCGCCGAGGGCGGCATACCGTACGCGATCCCGGCCGGCGCCTCGGAACACCGGCTGGGCGGCCTGGGGTTCGCGAACTGGGCGTACGAAGTGGAGCGCCAGGAAGCCGAACTCGGCGTCTTCTTCGACACGATCGTCGTCTGCAGCGTCACGGGCTCCACGCACGCCGGAATGATCGCCGGGTTCGCCGGACAGGACAGGCCGCGACGGGTGATCGGCATCGACGCGTCGGCCAAGCTCCAGGAGACCCGCGACCAGGTCGAACGTATCGCCCGGCACACCGCCGACCTGATCGGCCTCGGTCGTGAGCTGCGCGACGACGAGATCAGCGTGCTGGAGGGGTGGGCCGGCGACTACTACGGCATCCCCGTGCAGTCGACGCTGGACGCGATCCGGCTCACCGGCCGGCTGGAGGGCATGATCATCGACCCGGTGTACGAGGGCAAGTCCATGGCCGGGCTCATCGACCTGGTGCGCAAGGGCGAGATAGGCAAGGACTCGAACGTGCTCTACGCGCACCTGGGCGGCCAGCAGGCCCTGAACGCCTACAGCGGCGTCTTCGGCTGAGGGCTGTCCCGGCGATCCCCGGAGGGGACGGGCAATACGGGGAGGTGCGGCGGCACCTCCCCGTATTGTCGGACGCGAGGCGCGCATCGCTCGGTCGCGGAACCTCGACCAGCGGCTCACCAGCGAACCCGCCGGAACCCGCACCGGGTTCGGCCGGCTCAAGGAGCGCCACCGACCGGCCACGGAGCCCCCGCGAAAACCCGTTGGCGGACCACGGCGGCCACTGCTACTTTTCCGGGGCCGTGCGAGAGAACGAGGAGGTGGTACCCGTGAACGCAGTATCGACATGGGTGCTCCCCTCCGGGGTCACGGCCGGACGATAGGTCGTCCGGGAGCGCCGTTTCAGCGCACTCCCGAAAGGCACGACCATGCGATTCACTTCCGAACAGCGCCTCGAAGACGGCGTCCTCGAACGCGAATTCACCCTCGGCGAGATCCCCGGCACCCTGTGGACGCCCGGATCCGCACCGGCCCCGCTGATCCTGATGGCCCACAACAACGGCCTGCCCAAGCGGGAACCCCGGCTGGTGGCGCGGGCCAGCGCGCCCTGGACCTGTTCGACGCCTTCGGCACCAAGGAGAAGACACTGCACGCCGATCTGGGCGGGCACACCGGCACCCCGTGGTTCGAGGTGGACGACGGGAACCGGTTCTTCGGCCGGCACCTGAAGTGAGGTGACTCATCATCCGCGTCGGGATGGCCGGGGGGCGAGGAACCGGCGGACCGGGCCATGCTCTCGCGCTCGGCGGTCAGGAAGACTGGACCTCGTCGAAGAGGGCGAGAGCTTCGGAGGGGTCCGGGCTCACGAGGCGTTCCAGACCAGCCATCGTGAAGTTCGCCCACCTGCCGGCCCGTGCCCACATGTGTTCCTCGAAGGCGCGGACGGCCTCGTCCAGATCTCCAGGGCCGGGGGCGGCGGCGATGGCCTCGGCGAGTTCGGCGCCTTCCAGCATCGCGAGGTTCGCGCCCACTCCCAACGGGGGCATCAGGTGGGCGGCGTCGCCCAGTAGCGTCACCCCGGAGACGTGGCCCCAGGTGTGGGACACGGGAAGGGCGTAGAGGGGGCGGTGGACGAAAGCCCGCCCGTGGCGGAGGAGTTCGAGGACAGGAGCGGCCCAGCCGTCGAACAGGGCCAGCAGCCTTGATCTCACGGCCTCGGCGTCGGCCGGGTCCAGGCCCGCGCGCTGGTTCGCGCCCATGTGCCGGTCCGGGTTCGTATGCCGGTCCGGCTCCACGCGGAACTGGGCGTACACCTTGACGTGGCCGCCGCTGTTGCGCTGGGCGACGAGCGCGCGGTTCACGCCGTACACGGCCACGGAACCGTCGCCGACCAGCCGGGCGAGGTCGGGGTGACGGGTGTCGACGTCGTCCAGGGAGGTCTCGGCCAAGGTGACGCCGGTGTACCGCGGCGTCGCGGACGAGACCGCCGGGCGGACCCGGGACCAGGCACCGTCCGCGCCGATCACGAGGTCGAACGTCTCCTGTCGCCCGTCCGCGAAATGGACCAGCGCGCCATCCCGCCTCTCCGGCACCACTTCCGTCACGCCCCGCCCCCACTGAACGTCCAGGGGTCCGAGCAACAGGTCACGGAGTTGCCCGCGGTCGATCTCGGGATTGGCCCGGTCACCCGGACGAGGTCGCCAGTCGCGCAGGACGGTTCCGTCCGTGTCCAGGATGCGCATGGCCTGCCCCTCGGGACGGGACAGCGCCTGGAACTCCGCCAGCACCCCCGCCTTCTCCAGCGCCAGCTGGCCCAGCCCCTCGTGCAGGTCCAGCGCGCCGCCCGCGGGACGCGCGTCGCGGGCGTGATCGCGTTCGAGGACGGTGACAGGGTGACCATGACGGTGCAGGACGCGGGCGAGGGTAAGGCCGGCGGGGCCGCTGCCGATCACGGCGATACGGGGTCTCATGCCGATACAACGTACGGCCCCTCACCGAGCCGGTCCGCGCCGTCACCGAACCGAAATGACGGCGTGAGCCGGCGGATGGACGATCCGCGCCGTACTCAGTCGCGGCCCGGCGGTGAGGAATTTCCGGGACCACCACTTGACAGCCCAGGAGCGTCGCGACAGTCTTCCACAAAGAAGAAAATAACTTCCGCAATATGGAATCTACCGAGTCCATGGAGGGCCGCGGCCCCCTGATCCGTATGGAAGGAGTGCCTGGCCCCATGCTCACCGGCACCTCGCGCTTCGATGTGAACCTGTCCATCCTCTTCACCGAACTCCCGCTGCTGGAGCGCCCCGCGGCCGCCGCCGCCGCGGGCTTCACCGCCGTGGAGCTGTGGTGGCCCTGGCCCGACGACCCCGCCCCGCCGCAGGCCGGACTCGACGCCCTCAAGAAGGCACTCGACGACGCGGGCACCCGGCTGGTGGGGCTGAACTTCTACGCCGGACAGCTGCCGGGTCCCGACCGGGGCGCGCTCTCCGTACCCGGCGAGGAGTCCGAGCGGTTCCGCGCCAACGTCGAGGTCGCGGCGGATTTCGCCGCCTCCGTCGGATGTACGGCGCTCAACGCGCTCTACGGCAACCGCGTCGACGGCGTCGAGCCTCGGGTGCAGGACGCCCTGGCCCTGGAGAACCTGGTCATGGCCGCCCGAGCGGCCGACCGTATCGGGGCGACCCTGCTGATCGAGGCGCTCAACAAGCCCGAGTCCCCGCGCTGCCCCCTGGTCAGCGCCGAGTCGGCGATCAAGGTCGTGGACCGGGTCAACGCGGCCACGGGCCTGGGCAATACGGCGTTCCTGCTCGACCTCTACCACCTGTCGATGAACGGCGAGGACCTGAACGACGCCATCGACCGCTACGCCGACCGGACCCGCCACGTACAGATCGCGGACAACCCGGGCCGTGGCGCGCCGGGCACCGGATCGCTGCCGCTGGAGGACCTGCTGGGCCGCCTGCGCGCGACCGGTTACGACGGCTGGGTCGGCCTGGAGTACAAGCCGGGCGACCGCCCGAGCGCCGAGTCCTTCGGCTGGCTGCCCGGCTGACGGCACATGCCCCGGTCCGTCCGGACCCGGGCCCCTTGAACCCCGGGCGGTGGCAGCGCCGACACCTGTCAGGTCGCGCCCCGGCACTGCCGCCGCCCGGTTCCCTTCACTCGGATCCCGACGGATGAGCCGATCAGGGCATCGGGGTCGCGAACCCGTCCACGATGTACGCCCAGCAATAGGTTCAGGAGAGCGGGGGTGGCACTCGCATAAAGCCTCACACTCCAACTCTACTTTTTTGCGGGGGAGTTGGAGTGTGAGGCAGGCATGTCCCCGTACCGCACCTCCCCGAGGGAGGGGCGCCGCGCGTCAGGAGATGTCGAGCGGGAGGATCGAGGTCGGCGCGTGGCCGGGCTCGGTCGCCAGGTCCTCGAACTCGTTGATGGCGGCGATGTCGACGCCCATCGAGATGTTGGTGACCCGTTCGAGGATCGCCTCCACGATCACCGGGACGCGGTGCTCGGCGGCGAGCCTCTTCGCCTCCTCGAAGGCGGGGAGCAGATCCTGCGGGCGGGTGACCCGGACCGCCTTGCAGCCGAGCCCCTCGGCGACCTTGACGTGGTCCACGCCGTAGACGCCGATCTCGGGGGTGTTGATGTTCTCGAATTCGAGGTTGACCTGGAAGTTGATGTCGAGGTTGCGCTGCGCCTGGCGGATCAGGCCCAAGTACGCGTTGTTCACCAGGACATGGACGTACGGGATCCTGTGCTGTGCGCCGACCGCAAGCTCCTCCAGCATGAACTGGAAGTCGTAGTCGCCGGAGAGGGCGACGACCGTGGCCCCGGGGTCGGCGGTGGCGACGCCGAGTGCGGCGGGGATGGTCCAGCCGAGCGGTCCCGCCTGGCCGCAGTTGATCCAGTGGCGCGGCCGGTAGACATGCAGCAGTTGCGCGCCGGCGATCTGGGAGAGGCCGATGGTCGTGACGTACCGGGTCTCGGGGCCGAAGGCGCGGTTCATCTCCTCGTACACGCGCTGCGGCTTGATCGGCACGTCGTCGAAGTGGGTGCGGCGCTGGAGCCTGGACTTGCGCTCCCGGGCCGAGGACGCCCACGCGCCGCGGTCCGGGAGCCCGTCCGCCGCCTTCAGCTCACGCGCGATCCCGACGAACAGCTCCAGCGCCGCCCTGGCGTCGGAGGCGATCCCGTAGTCCGGCGGGAAGATCTTGCCGAGCTGCGTCGGTTCGATGTCGACGTGGACGAACTTCCGGCCCGCGGTGTACGTCTGAAGGTTCCCCGTGTGGCGGTTCGCCCAGCGGTTCCCGATGCCGAGGACGAAGTCCGACTCCAGGAAGGTCGCGTTGCCGTAGCGGTGCGAGGTCTGGAGGCCCACCATGCCTGCGTTCAGTTCGTGGTCGTCGGCGATGACACCCCAGCCCATCAGGGTCGGGATGACCGGAATGCCGGTCAACTCGGCGAATTCGACGAGCAGTTCGGAGGCGTCGGCGTTGATGACACCGCCACCGGCGACGATCAGGGGGCGCTCGGAGGCGTTGAGGAGCGTGATCGCCTTCTCGATCTGCGCGCGGCTCGCGACCGGCTTGTGGACGGGCAGCGGCTCGTACGTCTCCGGGTCGAACTCGATCTCGGTCAGCTGGACATCGACGGGCAGGTCGACGAGGACCGGCCCAGGCCGGCCCGAACGCATCAGGTGGAAGGCCTGCTGGATGACGCCGGGGACCTGCGCGGCCTCCAGCACGGTCGTCGCGGCCTTGGTGACGGGCCGCGCGATCGAGGCGATGTCGACGGCCTGGAAGTCCTCCTTGTGGAGCACCGCGGTCGGCGCCTGGCCGGTGATGCACAGGATCGGGATCGAGTCACCGGTCGCGGAGTACAGGCCGGTGATCATGTCGGTGCCCGCGGGCCCCGACGTACCGACACACACACCGATGTTGCCGGGGCGGGTACGGGTGTAGCCCTCGGCCATGTGCGAGGCGCCCTCGACATGGCGGGCCAGCGTGTGCTGAATCCCGCCGGACGCCTTGAGGGCCGCGTAGAAGGGGTTGATCGCGGCGCCCGGCACGCCGAACGCGTGCGACACGCCTTCCCGCTTGAGGATTTCGACGGCCGCTCGGGCCGCGGTCATTCGAGGCATGGGTGCTCCTGCTTGAGTTCAGCCGGCGAATGCGGAGGACACGGACGCTGTGGAGCCGGGCTCTGTCGCGCCACCGGAGAGTCGGTTCTCAGCAGCCCTCCTATCAATCTTCCGTAATGCGGAATATGCTTTCTGTAATACGGAATCAATCTAAGTGCGGGCCGGGCGAGCGTCAAGGGATGAACCCAAGCCCCTCCCCATGGCCTCGCTCTTGGTGGACGATGGGGCACGGAGCGCAACGGAGCGCGGGCGAAGAGATCAGCGGGGCCGAAGAGGCCCGAGGGAACGAAGGGGGTCGTGATGGGAGAGAGCGTCTCCGTGCACTGCCCGTCCTGCGGCAGCCGTCACGCCTTCATGGCGTCGGTCTACCCCTGCGTGTGCGGGGCGCCGGTCGCACCGCCACTGCTCACGGACGTACCGGTGGAACCGGTCACACACCGCACCTGGGACGACGACTGGGTGCGGATCCGCTGTACGGAGTGCGGGCGGCAGGACCAATGGCCACAGCCGGAGCTGGGCTGCGCGTGCGGCTCGCTGCTGCGGATTCCGGTACGGCCGGTGAGCCCGACGGCGGAGTCCTCGGACACGGAGACGCCCGTGGGCCCGGACACGGAGGCGGACCTGGAGCTGGATGTCGGCGTGGACGCGGACACGGATGCGGGAGCGGCCACGGGAGCGGCCACGGGCGCCGACAGGACCTCGGCCCCGGACACCGGGCCTCCGACGGCCGGACCGCCCACACACATCCCGCTGCCTCGGACGGCGGCGTCACCGCGCCCGTCGTTCCGCCCGCCGACCATCCGTACACCGCATGACGCGGTGACGGCCGCGGCGCTGTACCTGGGCTGGCTGGGCTTCAAGAGCGTCGTCCGGGCCGAGGATCAGCCGGCCTCCGGCATCGATCTGCGCGGGCCCGGTGTGGTCGCCCAGGTCGACCCGACCGCCGCCCCGGCCTCCGTACGTTCCGTCGAGTGTCTCTGGCTCAACGGGCTGAGCGCGTCGGTGGTGAGCGTCTACTTCTCGCTGGCGGGGTACGCCGACGAAGCCCGCGCCCGCGCGGACGACCTCGGCCTCCCGCTCTTCGTCATGGATCTCACGGGCGCGCCCCAGCCGGTCAACGGGCCTGCGGACGAACTGGTCTCGGCCGGCGCGTAGGAAGCGGCGCGGGGCGGTCCGGGACCGGACGGAAACAGAAAGGGCCGGCCCCGGACGCGCCTAGCCGGAGAACCGCTCCCTCAGCTCGATCTTCCTGACCTTTCCGCTCACCGTCATCGGGAACGCGTCCACGACCTCCACCCTGCGCGGGATCTTGTAGTGCGCGAGCCGCTCCCGGCAGTACGCCACGATGTCGTCCTCCGACGGCGGATCCGCCGGGTCGCGCGGGATCACACAGGCCAGGATCTCCTCGCCGTACCTCTCGTCCGGTACGCCGACCACCTGCACGTCCGCGATCTTCGGGTGGCCGTACAGGAATTCCTCGATCTCCCGTGGATAGACGTTCTCGCCGCCTCTGATGATCATGTCCTTGATACGGCCGACGATCTGGGCGTAGCCGTCCTCCCGTATCACCGCGAGATCGCCGGTGTGCATCCAGCGGCCCGCGTCGATGACCTCGGCGGTGCGCTCCGGCGCGTTCCAGTAGCCGAGCATCACGCTGTAGCCGCGCGTGCACAGTTCGCCCGCCTCGCCGCGCGGCAGTGTCACCCCGCTCACCGGGTCGATCACCTTGACCTCGACATGCGGCAGCGCCCGGCCGACCGTGCCCGTACGGCGTTCGAGATCGTCGTCGCGCCGCGTCTGGAGGGAGACCGGCGAGGTCTCGGTCATGCCGTAACAGATGGACACCTCGGCCATGTTCATCTCGGCGACGACCCGCTTCATCACCTCCACCGGGCAGGGCGAGCCCGCCATGATCCCGGTGCGCAGCGAGGAGAGATCGTAGGAGGCGAAGCCGGGGAGGTTCAGCTCCGCGATGAACATCGTCGGGACGCCGTAGAGCGAGGTGCAGCGCTCCCGCTGGACCGCTTCCAGGGTCTTCTTGGGCTCGAACGACGGCCCGGGGACGACCACGCAGGCGCCGTGCGACAGGGCTCCGAGGTTGCCCATGACCATGCCGAAGCAGTGGTAGAAGGGGACGGGCAGGCAGACCCGGTCCCGCTCGGTGTAACCGACGGTCTCTCCCACGAAATAGCCGTTGTTGAGGATGTTGTGGTGGGAGAGGGTGGCGCCTTTGGGGAAGCCGGTGGTGCCCGAGGTGTACTGGATGTTGATCGGGTCGTCGCAGGACAACTCCGCCTCACGCGCGTAGAGCTGATGATCCGTCACCTTGCTTGCGGAGCCGAGCAGTTCGTCCCAGGTCCGGTCACCGACGTAGTGGACGGAGCGCAGTTCGGGACAGCGACCGCGCACCTGCTCGACCAGGGTGCGGTAGTCGCTGGTCCGATGGGCGACGGAGGCGATCAGCACCGAGATCCCGGACTGGTTGAGCACGAACTCCAGCTCGTGGGCGCGGTAGGCCGGGTTGATGTTCACCATGATGGCGCCGATGCGGGCGGTGGCGTACTGCGTCAGCACCCACTCGGGGCAGTTGACGGCCCAGATCCCGACCCGGTCGCCCTTCGCCACCCCGCGCCCGATCAGGGCCCTCGCCAGATCGCCGACCGCCGCGCCGAACTCCCCGTACGTCCAGCGCCGTCCGGACGGTACGTCGACCAGCGCCTCCCGGTCGGGGAACCGGCCGATCACCCGGTCCAGGTTGGCGCCGATGGTGTCTCCGAGCAGCGGGACCGTACCGGTGCCGTGCGTATACGAGTCGGCCGCCGCCCGGTTGCCGGTCGTCATCGCGGATCTCCTTCGTCCGTCATCGCGGATCGCCCTCGCCCGTCATCGCGGATCGCCCTCGCCCGTCATCGCGGATCTCCTTCGTCCGTCATCGCAGGTCACCTTCGTCGTACTCGGCGGCCGATCCCCCGGCCGTCCGTTCACGCAGCTCGATCCTGCGGATCTTCCCGGACACGGTCTTGGGCAGTTCGGCGAACTCCAGGCGACGGACCCGCTTGTACGGCGCGAGGACCGCGCGCGAGTGGGCGAAGAGCAGCTTCGCCGTGTCCGGGCCGGGCTCCCAGCCCTCGGCGAGGACGATGTACGCCTTGGGCACGGCCAGCCGCAGCGGGTCGGGCGCGGGGACGACCGCTGCCTCGGCGACGGCTTCGTGTTCCAGCAGCGCGCTCTCCAGCTCGAACGGCGAGATCTTGTAGTCGGACGCCTTGAAGACATCGTCGGACCGGCCGACGTAGGTGATGTAGCCGTCGGCGTCGCGCGCGCCGATGTCACCGGTCCGGTAGTAGCCACCGGCCATCGCCTCGGCGGTCCGGTCCGGGTCGCCGTGGTAGCCGGTCATCAGGCCGACCGGACGGGCGGCGAGGTCGAGCGCGATCTCGCCCTCGGCGGCGCCGGGTGCGCCGGTGACCGGGTCGAGCAGCTCGACCTTGAAGCCGGGGGTCGGCCGGCCCATCGATCCGGTCTTCACCAACTGGCCGGGCGAGTTGGCGACCTGGACGGCGGTCTCGGTCTGGCCGAAGCCGTCCCTGATCGTCACACCCCAGGCCCGGCGGACCGTCTCGATCACCTCGGGGTTGAGCGGTTCGCCCGCCGCGACGGCCTCGCGCGGCGGGGTACGCAGCTGGGACAGATCGGCCTGGATGAGCATCCGCCACACGGTGGGCGGGGCGCAGAAGCTGGTGACCTCGGTCCGGTCCATCTCCGCCATCAGGCGTACCGGGTCGAAGCGGGTGTAGTTGTGGATGAAGACGGTCGCCTCGGCGTTCCACGGCGCGAAGAGATTCGACCAGGCGTGCTTGGCCCAGCCGGGTGAGGCGATGTTCAGATGGACATCGCCCGGCCTCAGTCCGATCCAGTACATCGTCGCGAGATGGCCGATGGGATACGAACCGTGGGTGTGCTCGACCAGCTTGGGCCGGGCGGTCGTGCCGGAGGTGAAATACAGCATCAGCGGATCGTCCGCGTGGGTGACGCCGTCGGGTTCGAAGGCCGTGGGCCCGTCGTAGGCGCTCTCGTACGGCCGCCAGCCGGACACGGCGCGGCCGGAAGCACCGTCGGTCTCGCTCGCGCCGGGCTCCCCGCCCACCACGATCCGGGTGAAGCCACCCCGGATGCCGGCGAACTTGGCGGTGTCCTCGGAGCGGACGATCACATGTCCGGCCCGGCCGCGCTCGATACGGTCCCGCAGATCGGCCGGGCCGAGGAGCGGCGTCGCGGGGATCACGACGGCCCGCAGCTTCATCGCGGCGAGCGCGGTCTCCCACAGCTCGACCTGGTTGCCGAGCATGACGACGATCCGGTCCTCCGCCCGGACCCCCTGCTCACGCAGCCAGTTCGCGACCTGGCCGGAGCGGGCGGACATCTCGGCGAAGGTCCGCAGCGTGCGGCTCCCGTCCTCCTCGACGATGTGCAGCGCGACGTGGTCGTTGCCGTCCGCGATCCGGTCGAACCAGTCCAGGGCCCAGTTGAAACGCTCGGGTCGCGGCCAGGTGAAGCCCTCGTACGCCGTCGCGTAGTCCTCGCGGTGCGCCAGGAGAAAGTCCCGGGCCGCCCGGAACAGCCCGGTGGGACCGGTCGCGTCGCCCGGACCGCCCGCACCGGCGGGGCCGCCCGCATCGCCCGCACCGCGCGTCACTCTCGTCCCTCCTGTCGCTCCCGTCGGCCGTGCCGCGCTTGACGTCATATGTCCTCCTCATTGCCGGACCGTTCACTGACATCGTGTAATCAGTGACGTGCGTCTCACCACCCCCGGACGGGGGTGGCTGCCGGACGCCGGCGGAACCGGACATCAGGACATGGCGAGAGGCGGAGAACGTGGCCGAAGCGGTCGAGGCGGTGGAAATGCGGTCGGCGCTGCTGCGGCTGCGCCGTACGACCGGGCTGCCCGTGGCATTCGGCGGGCTGCTCCATGAGGACGTGGGACAACTGCGTATCGCCGAGCTGAACGGCGCGTCCACGGGGGCGCTGCGCGAACTCACGGTCGTCTCGGGCAACGGCCTGGGCGGCAAGTCGATCGCCCTGGCCCGGCCGTGCGCGGTGACCGACTACCGGGAGGCACGGCACATCAGCCACGAGTACGACGCGGCCGTGGCGGCCGAGGGCCTGCGCTCGGTGCTCGCGGTGCCCGTGGTCGTCCGGCGCACGGTGCGCGGGGTGCTGTACGGCGCGCTGCGCAGCGCGCTGCCGGTCGGCGAGCGGACCTTCGACGCGGCGGTCGCCGCCGCCCGGGACGTGGAACAGGCCCTGCTCGTACGCGACGAGGTGCGGCGCCTGCTCGCGGTGACCCGCGAGTCGCTTCCCCGCGATCCGGCGGCGGGCCCCGGTGCCTGGGAAGAGGTCCGCGCGGCCCACGGCGAGCTGCGGGCGCTGGCGCCGAAGCTCGTGGACGCGCAGCTGCGCACGGAACTGCTGTCCGTCTGCGGTCGCCTGGCGGGCGCGGTGGGGGCGGTGGAGGCGGCGGGCTCGCCGGGTGCGGTCGGTGACCCCTCGCGCGGGGTACCGGTGGCGCTCGCGCCCCGCGAGGTGGATGTCCTGGCCTGTGTCGCGTCGGGCTCGACCAACGCGACGGCGGCCGAACTGCTGGGCCTGCGACCGGAGACGGTGAAGGGCTATCTGCGCTCGGCGATGCGCAAACTGGGCACGCACACGCGCCTGGAAGCGGTGGTCGCGGCCAGGCGGGCGGGGGTGCTTCCGTAGACACGCACAGGGTGAGGCGAGTGGCGGCGGGTGTTGCCCCCGGCCGCCACCCGCTCGCGCCTGCCGTTGTCGCGTGCCTCGTACGGTACTCAGCCGGATCTCACCGGCGGGCGGGACGCGCCAGGGTGTAGCCGGCGATGCCCGCGAGCGCGCCGAGCACACCTCCGGCCACGGTCCAGAGCCAGCGGTCCGTCCACCAGCCGGAGGACCAGCCGTCCTCCGGTTCGACACCGGACGCGGCCGGACGCGCCCCGTCGCTCGATCCGCCGCCGCTGTCGCTCTGCGAGACGGTGGTACGGCCCGGGGTCAACGGGACGGCCAGCCGGCCGTCGACCGCTTCGGCCCCGCCCTGATCGGAGACGGACGCCCCGATCTCCGTACGCACCGGCAGACCGAGGTCCTCCTCCTGCGCGTTCACGACGGTGAGACGTACGTAGTAGCTGCCCGGCAGCGGATCGTCTGACCACGGCTCGGCCCAGGCCCGTACCGTACGCAGCGTGCAGCGCAGTTCCACCTCGCGGGCGTCGGCCGCCAGCGCCCTGGTCCGGGCGCCGTACACGCACGGCTGGTGGCGGCGCAGTCCGTCGTAGACGTCCACCTGCCAGGTGGCCGCGCCCTTCCTGACAGCGGCGGATTCGGGGAGCGTGACCTTGGCGGTGACGGTGGCGCGCTGTCCCGCGTCCACCGGGAGCACCCAGTACAGGTAGTCACCCGTGGAGGCGTCGGCCGTGGCCCGCTGGTCCGGCCGGAACGCGGTGGCGGTACGGAAGGACGTGCCCGCCTCGGTCGGTGCCTCGGCGCCTTCGGAATCGCCCGAGGCGGTGCCGGAGGGCGTCGGGGACTCGTCGGCCAGGGCACCGCCCGCCGTGCCGAGGAGCAGCACACCGGCCAGCAGGGAACCCGTGAACAGACCGGCGGTGCGGAAGACTTGGGAACGGCGGAAGCTACCGGTGATACGCATCAGTTGGTCCTCCAGACGACACGCAGACGCGATATCCAGCCCCACAGCAGTCCGGCGAGCAGGCCCGTGAGGACCATCGCGCCGAGCAGCCACCAGCCACGGCCGAGCCCGAACGCGGCGATGTCGGAGGGCTCGTCGGGCGAGTCGACCAGGCCGACGGAGAGCTCGACAGGCAGGCCGGGCGTGGTCTTCACGGAGTCGGGCGCCGAGAAGGCGTTGCTGACCTGGAGGCAGACCGTCTCCGCGGGCGGGTTCTCGTCGTCGAGGCCGTCGGCCTCCGGCTTCGGATAGCGCAGACCGGACGAGATCACATCGGTGCGCCCGTCGCCCGCTTCCGAGCCCCGGACGATCTCTCTGCCGTGCGTGGTCACGGCACGCAGCAGCACACCGTAGTCCCGGTCGACGGCGCGGTCGGCGGCGACGCTGACCGAGGCGCGCAGTTCCTGGCCCGGCCGTACGTCCACGCGGTACCAGCGGTGTTCGGAGAATTTCTCGCGGTCGCTGTAGAGGCCGGGCCTGACCCGGGGAGCGTCGGCGCAGCGCGCGGCACCCTCGGTCGCCACGGGCGTGACGACCGGGTCGGCGGCGCGGTCCACCAACTGCTTGACACGTCCGGAGAGTTCATCGGTGTGCCGCACCGAGGTGTAGGTGCCGCCGGTCGCCTCGGCGATACAGGTCAGCTGCCGCCGGGTCTTGTCGTCGGGCACCAGGCCCAGGGTGTCGATGGTGAGGTGGATGCCCTTGGCCGCGATCTCGCGGGCGACCTCGCAGGGGTCGAGCGGGGCGCAGGTGTCCTCGCCGTCCGTGATGAGGACGATGCGGCGGGTGGCGTCGCCGTCGCCTTCGAGGTCGTCGGCCGCGCCGAGGAGGGCCGGTCCGATGGGCGTCCAGCCGGTGGGGGCGAGGGTGGCGACGGCGGTCTTCGCCTCGGTACGGTCGAGCGGACCCACCGGGTACAGCTGCTCGGTGTCCTTGCAGCCGACCTTCGTGTCCTTCCCGGGATAGTTCGCCCCGAGGGTGCGGATGCCCAGTTCCACTTCCTGCGGTACGGCGTCCAGCACCTCGTTGAACGCCTGTTTCGCCGCCGCCATCCGCGATCCGCCGTCGATGTCGCGGGCCCGCATCGATCCGCTGACGTCGAGGACGAGATCGACCTTCGGAGCCGGATTTTCGGTAGGTTCGTCGGCGGCGATGGCGGCGGGAGGCAAGAGCCCTACGGCCAGGGTGGTCAACAGGCCGCACAGGGCGGCTGCCGACCGTCTACTTATGATCATCGCCGGATGATAGTGAGGTTGGTTCGACGGAGCCAAACAAAAACTGACGCAGCGTCAATAACCAGTTGGCACAGGCAAGTTAATCGACGAACGAGGTGACCTGCATGAGCGGCAACGCGGAACCGACGGGACCGGGGGAATCGGCGGGATCGGTGGGATCACCGAGGTCGGTGGGGTCGCCGAGATCGGCGGGCTCGGCGACCGCGCTGAGCCGCCGTCGCTTCATGGGAGT
The DNA here is from genome assembly GCF_044741745.1 of Streptomyces sp. NPDC088116. NCBI lineage: Bacteria > Bacillati > Actinomycetota > Actinomycetes > Kitasatosporales > Streptomycetaceae > Streptomyces > Streptomyces sp. NPDC088116. The sequence goes on from NZ_JBIUTF010000004.1 coordinate 422,841, forward strand.
GGGTATAGGCGTGGGCGCGCTCGCCGCGACCACGGCCGTCGTGGCGGCGACCGTGCCCGACGGCATCACCCCCGGGGGCACCGCGCCCGACGGCGCCACGCCCGGCACCGCCACCGGCGGAGCCGCTCCCGCGCCCTCCCCCGGGCGCGCCGCCGACCGGCCGCTGTTCCTCGGTACGTACACCTCCGTCGAAGGCGGCGGCACCGGCGTCGGCCTGGCGACGTACGCCCCCGAAACCGGCACGATCACGGGCACCGGCACGCTCTCGGGCGTCGACAACCCCTCGTATCTCGCCGTGCGTCCGGACGGTCGCACGCTCTACGCCGTCAATGAGCAGGAGGACGGCGGTGTCACGGCGATCGCCCTCGCCGACGACGGCGATCACCGGATTCTCGGCACCCGGAGCACGGGTGGCGCCGGACCCACCCACCTGTCGGTGCATCCCGGCGGGAAGTGGCTGCTGAGCGCCAACTACACCTCCGGCAGCGTCGCCGTACACCCCATCGACGCCTCGGGCGCGCTCGGCGAACGTACGGACCTGAGCACGCACTCCAGCCCGCCGCCGGGCCCCGGCCAGAGCGGCCCGCACGCCCACCAGATCGTCACCGCCCCGGACGGCGGCCATGTGCTGGCCGTCGATCTCGGCAACGACACCGTCTACACGTACCGCCTCGACACCACGGCAGGCACGCTCACACGGATCTCGCACGCGAGCCTGAGCCCCGGAGCGGGCCCCCGGCATCTCACATTCCATCCGTCGGGCGCGTTCGCCTATCTGGCCAACGAGTTGGACAACACGGTCGTCGTCTGCGCCTACGACGCCGCGTCGGGCCGGCTCACGCCCGGCGAGCCCCGGTCCACGGGTGCGGGCAGCGCGGGGAGCAGCTTTCCCGCGCAGTTGGTGGTGACCGGCAACGGCGCGTTCGCCTATCTCGCCAACCGCGGGCACAACAGCCTCACGCGGTACGCCGTCGAGGCGGACGGCGCCGAACTCCGCCTGCTGGACACCGTGCCCGTCGGCGGCGACTTCCCGCGCCAGCTCGCCCTCTCCCCCGCCGGAGCCGCCGGCGGCGGGGGAGGTCTGCTGTTCGCCGCCAATCAGCGGTCGAACTCGGTCACGGTCTTCCACGTCGATGAGGAAACCGGTGAACTGCGGTCGGCGGGCGCCCCGTTCACCTCGCCGGTCGCGGTGTGCGCCCTGCCGCTGTAGAGCGGGGCCCTTTCGGCTGAGCCGGGCCGGACCGGCTCAGCCGACGCGGTCGATCGTGGCCGCCGTCGCCCCGATGGCGTTCGAGGTGCTGGCCGTGCCCCAGGTGGCGCGTACGGCGAGGGACTGGGTCGCGCCGCTGTCCTTGCCGACCGTGGTGTCGACGAGGCCGAGGTCCTGTACGACGGCTCCCGTGGACCCGTTGGTGAGTCGGCTGAGGAGCGTGGCCCGCCCCGTCCAGGTCGCCGAGGCGCCCGCGGTGACACAGGTGAGCAGGACTTCGAGGTCCCAGCCCGCCGAGGACAGCGCGGAGGCGGTGGCGATCGCGCCCCGCAACGGCATGAGCGAGGTGCCGCCCAGAGAGACGTCCAGGGCGAGGGTCGGGGCGCCGGTCGTGGAGGCTGTCCCCCGTGCCGTGAAGCGGTAACCGGCGCCCGGTGCGGCGTCGTTGGCGGGGATGCTCACCGAAGCGATCGGGGTCTGCGCGGTGGAGTTCGCCACGGTCGCCAGAGTGGGCGGCCGCAGGGCGTTGACCACGTTCGAGCCGGGGAGGGCGGTGCCTCCGCCCGCGCCGGTGACGGGCAGGGCGGTGGAGGTGAGAAGGGCCGCCGAGGTGGACCACCCGTTGCCGGACAGGTCGTTGTCGGTGATGACACAGCCCGTGGCGGTACTGGTGAGGCTGACGCCGTTGGCGGTGGTGCCGGAGCCCTTCATCACCTTGTTGGCGGAGATGTGGCAGCCGGTCTGCGACACCCGGACACCGGCGACGGCTGCCGCTTCGATCCGGTTGCCGACGACCAGCGCCCCCGGGCCGGTACGGCCGTCGGTGCCGGCGCCGATGACGATTCCGTGGTGGTCGGCGGTGGTGTCGATCAGGTTGGACGTCACCGAGGCCGAAGCGCAGCCCGCGACGTTGACCGCGTTGGAGGACGTGCCCGTGACGATGTTGCCCGTGACGTTCACACGGTCCGAGTACTGCGGATAGATGCCGGTCGACGGTACGGGGCCGACCGTGTTCCCGGCGACGATCGCGCGGGGCGTGTACTGGGTCTGGATGCCGTTGGCGGTGGTGCCGCTCCTGCCGATGACGGTGTTGTCACTGATCCGTACGTCGGCGATGGGCGCGGTGTCGTATCCCAGCACGCGGATGCCGGAACCGCTGCGCGCACCCTCGATCAGGTTGTCGCTGATCGTGACGCCGTAGGAGGTGTAGACCGTACCGGCGGCGGGGTCGGGCACGGAGACGTGGATGCCGCTCGCCGCCGCGTCCCGGACGGTGTTGCCGCTGATGACCGCGCGGCGCCAGCACCAGCCCCGGATCCCCGATTCGAGCGCGCCCTCGACGACGTTCCCGGTGATCGAGATGTCCTCGAAGTACTGGCCTGCGACCTGTGCGTGACTGCCGACGGCCCGGCCGAAGTAGCCCAGCCGGGCGGACGGCCCGAACCAGCAGCCGTCGATGGTGATCGCCTTGCACGGAGTGCCGTCGTAGGCGGGGATGGAGGACGATCCGGACTTGGCCAGATCGATCTGGATCGCCTCCGACGACAGCCGGCTGCCGTCGGAGGAGTTGTCGCGGAACCCCTCGAAACGGCAGTTCAGCGCCCGTCCTCCGGACACGGCGTTGAACTCCAGGCCGTGGGCGCCGGAGGTGTCCAGGAAGACGGCGTCCCGCACGGTGATGTCCTGGCAGTGAATGAAACACGCGATGTTCGTCGTGCCGGTCACCAGGCCGCCACCGGCTCCGTCGCTCGCGTTGCCGTCCCACACTCCGCCCAGGACCGAGATCCGGGAGTGGCCGCCGTAACCGGTGAAGGAGTCGTCCGGCATGAAGTTGCGCAGGCACCCCCGGTTGGCGTGGACGCTGCGGATCGTCGCCCCGTAGGCCCACACGGTCGTACGGGCCTTGACGACGAGGAACGTACCGACGCCGTACGTCCTTCCGCCGGGGATCAGGACGATCCCGCCTCCCGCCGCGTACGCCTCGTCCAGGGCCGCCTGGATGGCCGGGGCGTCGTCGGTGACACCGTCGCCGACCGCGTCCCGCACGACGTGGAGACCGGCCACCGGGGCATCGGCCAGGGACAGGGGCACGTTCGGGATCGCGGCCACATCCGGGACCGGGGCCGCCGCGCGGCCCGTCTCGTAGCGGCGGACCGGCTGTCCGTCCGCGCCCGTGTACTCGTAGCGGACCGCCCGTACGTCGACGGCCGTGAACGTACGGATCGCACCCGGGGTGTCGCTGCCCACGGGGTCGGACCGCAGGGAACCGATCGGGGTGACACCGTCCTCCTCGTACAGCTCCGTGACGGTGGCGCCGGTGCCGACGACCGTGACCACGACGGGACAGTCGGGCACGACCGCGCCCGTCGCGTCGGTGAGTACGGCCGAGGGGCTGCCGCCGAAGATGTAGAGCACGTGCTGTCTCCCGCCGGTCGAGCCGGTGGCCGGGGCCACTGGGCTGACGCTGATGTCCATCCGGGTGGGTCAGGTCCTTTCCGGGCGTTCCGGGCCCGGAACGCCCGGAAAGGACCTGGGCCCGGGGCGGCGTCCCGGTCGCCGCCCCGCGCATGGAGGACGAGCGGGACGGCGGCGCCGTTGCACCGGAATTCCGTTCGAGGGCCGGGGTGCTCCAGGTCAGGGCGGACCGGAGAGGGGGGACGCGGGGCGGGTCCGTCGGCGAGTGTGACACCGCCGTCGAAGCCCATGAGCTTCATCGCGATCGGGCCCTGGTCGTGATACATCGTCAGAATGCCGCTGACGAACGACCCGCGCGCCTTCGCCGACGAGGCCCTGGCCGGTTTCGCCGCCGCCCATCCCGACGAGATCCGCACCGTGCACGGCGGAGTCGTCCGCGCCTCGGCCACTCCACCGGGCCAGGTCGCCGTCGTCGTCGGTGGGGGCACCGGCCACTACCCCGCGTTCACGGGCTGGGTCGGTCCCGGCTTCGCGCACGGCGCGGCCTGCGGGAATGTCTTCGCCTCACCGTCCGCCTCGCAGATCTGCTCGGTGGCGCGCGCCGCCCACAACGGCGGCGGCGTGATCTTCGGCTTCGGCAACTACGCGGGAGACCTCCTGCACTTCGGCCACGCCGCCGAGCAGTTGCGCGCCGAGGGCATGGATGTACGGATCCTCGTGGTCACCGACGACATCGCGTCGGGACCGAGCGACGACCGGGCCCGGCGCCGGGGCATCGCCGGCAACCTCCCCGTACTGAAGATCCTCTGCGCGGCGGCCGAGGCCGGCCACGGCATGGACGAGGTCGAACGCGCGGGCCGCAAGGCCAACGCCGCCACCCGCACCCTCGGTATCGCCTTCGGCGGCTGCACCCTGCCGGGTGTCGACCGGCCACCCTTCATGGTCCGGGCCGGGCAGATGAGTCTCGGTCTCGGCATCCACGGCGAGCCCGGCATCGAGACGCTGCCCCTGACCACCGCCGACGAGGTGGCCGACCTGCTCGTGGACGGCCTCCTCGCCGAGCGCGAGGCAGCGGCCGGAGCCGTGGCCGGGGGCGGTTCCGACCGGGTGACGCTGCTCCTCAACAGCCTCGGCGCCACCACCTACGAGGAGTTGTACGTCGTCCACCGTCGCGTCGCCGAGCGGCTGGCCGCCGAGGGGCTCACCGTCGTCGCCCCCGTGGTCGGCGAGCAGATCACCAGCCTCGGCATGGCCGGTCTCTCCCTCACCCTGACCTTCCTCGACGCCGGACTCGAAGCGCTGTGGACGGCTCCGGCCGCCACCCCGGCCTTCCGGCGCGGCGCCGTCGGCCCCCGGCCGCCCCGTACGGATGACCTCGCCACCACCCACCGGCTGCCGCCGGTCGTACCGGGCAGCACCGATTCACGCGCTCTGGGAGCGCGGCTGGCCGGAGCGCTGCGGACCGTACGCGACACGGTGGTGACCCACGAACGGCGCCTCGGCGACATCGACGCCGTGGCGGGCGACGGCGACCACGGCATCGGCATGCGGCGCGGGGCCGAGGCCGCCGTCGAGGCGGCGGACGAGGCGGTCGCCCTCGGGGGCGGCGCGCGTACGGTCCTGTTCCGGGCCGGTGCGGCCTGGGCGGAGCGGGCGGGCGGCACGTCCGGCGCGCTGTGGGGCGCGGCGCTGACCGCGTTCGGCTCGGTACTGGGCGACGGTGACGCGGCCGGTGGCCGTACGGCCGAGGCCTCACCGCCGGCCGAGGCCTCACCGCCGGGCGACGCGGAACGGCCCGGTCACGGCGCGCCGCTCGCCCAGGGCGTACGGGCCGCGGTGGACGCCGTGCTGCGGATCGGCGGGGCCAGGCCCGGCGACAAGACGCTGGTGGACGCGGCGGTGCCGTTCGTCGAGCGGCTGGAGGCCGCGCTCCCGACGGCCGGATTCGCCGCCGCGTGGGCGGAGGCTGCGCGGGTGGCGGGCGAGGCGGCGGAGGCGACCGCCGCGATCGCCGCGCGCCTGGGCAGGGCCCGTACCCACGGCGACCACAGCCTCGGCACACCCGACGCGGGAGCCGTCTCGTTCGCCCTGATCGTCGCCGCCCTGGCCCCGGCCGCCGTTCAGGAAGCTCTCAACTCCCCTGCGGAGAACGGCTGATGTGGCGGCCGGGAAGGCCGGTGGGAAGGCTGCTCGCCGAGCGTACGGCGGAGGAGAGCGCGGCCGAAACGGGATCGCGGGCGCCCGGTCCGTGCCTCGAACTCGTACAGCGGCGTCCCCAGTGATTGGATGACAGCCAGCCCGTTCCCTGCTCGCACCGCACTCCGCACTCCGCTCGCCGTCGGCAGCTCGGGCCCAGACTGGAGGTCGCACGATGGTGACGAGGGGACGTACGGGCCAGCCCACCCTGGAGGAGGTCGCCGCGCTCGCCGGCGTCGGCCGGGGCACGGTGTCCCGCGTCATCAACAATTCGCCACGGGTGAAGGACACCACCCGGCACCAGGTCGAGCAGGCCATCGCCCAGCTCGGCTACATACCGAACCGCGCCGCCCGCGCCCTCGCGGGCAGCCGCAGCGACGCCGTGGCGCTGGTGATTCCGGAGACCGAGAAGCGGTTCTTCGCCGAACCGTACTTCTCCGAGATCGTCCACGGCGTGGGGGGCGCTCTCGCCGACACCGACCTGCAACTCCTCCTCACCCTCGTCCGTACGGAGAAGGAACGGCAGCGCTTCCTCCAGTACGCGCGCGCCCGCCGGATCGACGGAGTCCTGCTGGTCTCCGTCCACGGCAGCGACCCGCTGCCCGATCTGCTGGCCGGGATGGAGATGCCGACGGTCCTGAGCGGGCGCAGGTCCGGGGACGAATCCGTGTCGTACGTCGACTCCGACAACACGGGCGGTGCCCGCGCCGCCGTACGTCATCTGGCGGACTCGGGACGGCACGGGATCGCCACCATCACCGGACCGCTGGACATGTATGTGGCGCAGTGCCGACTGCGGGGATACGAGGAGGCGGTACGGGAAAGGTCCAGCACCTCTGGTGCTCCGGATACCTCTTGGATCGCCCACGGCGACTTCACGGAGGAGAGCGGACGCCGCGCGATGGCGGAGCTGCTGGCGCGGCACCCCGCTCTCGACGCGGTGTTCGCCGCCTCGGACCTGATGGCGGTGGGCGCCCTGCACACGCTGCGGGCGGCGGGGCGCAGGGTCCCGGAGGATGTGGCCGTGGTGGGGTTCGACGACTCCCCCGTCGCACAGCACACGGATCCTCAACTGACCTCGGTGCGCCAGCCCGTGGAGGAGATGGGGCGCACCATGGCGCGGGTGCTGCTGGAGATGATCAACGATTCCTCGGCGGCCTGGCAGCATGTGGTGCTGCGCACGGAACTGGTGCGGCGGGCGTCGGGCTGAACAAGCCTGCCGGGGCCCGGTGTTGGCGTCCCGGCTCGCGACGGTACGCCCACACGGGCTCCGGGTAGCGGCCGACGGAGACGGTAACGGCGCATTCGCGGACGACACATCCTGAACCGCCGCACGCGGACGGCTGTCGGGGCCGCACCTCGAATTGCCCGTGACATACCCACTCTTGACAAGAGAGCGCTCCTGGACAAGGCTCATGGGAGCGCTCCCACACCGGAAGGTGGCGGCTCCTGTCACGCCGCCCCGCACAGCTGCCCTGCCCGGTGCGGGGGCGCACCCTGCCGCGAGGCGGGTGAGAGCGCTGTTCCGTGCCGCATCCGTGGGGGACGCGGCACGGAACGGTGCGCGAGGCCAAGGGTGCCGTCGGCGAGTCAGCAAGTCAGGCAGGCGGTCAGGCGGTCAGGCCACGGACTCGATCCGCCCCACCCGCGCCGCCGGTTTCGGCGCGCGCATGGCGGCCGGCCCCCGCGCCGCAACCGGCGGCCCGTCATGATGAATCGGGATGTGCGCCCCCTTCAGCGAGACCCCACTGCCGCCCCGCCGGGCCGCGACGATCTCCGCGGCGATCGAGAGCGCGGTCTCCTCGGGCGTACGGGCCCCGAGATCCAGGCCGATCGGCGAGTGCAGCCGGGCCAACTCCCGCTCGGTGAGCCCGATGTCGCGCAGCCGCCTGTTCCGGTCCTCGTGGGTGCGCCGGGAGCCCATCGCACCGACGAAGGCCACCGGGAGCCGCAGGGCCAGCTCCAGCAGGGGCACATCGAACTTGGCGTCGTGGGTGAGGACGCAGAGCACCGTACGGCCGTCGACCAGGCCGTCCGCGACGGCCGACGCCAGATAGAGGTGCGGCCACGCGACGACGATCTCGTCGGCGTCGGGGAAACGGTCCCGCGTGGCGAAGACGGGACGCGCGTCGCAGACCGTCACGTGGTAGCCGAGGAACGCACCGGCCCTCGCCAGCGCCGAGGCGAAGTCGACGGCACCGAAGACGATCATGCGCGGGGGCGGGACGCTCGACTCGACCAGGAACGTCAGCGGTTGCCCGCAGCGCGATCCCCGCTCACCGACGACCACGGTGCCGGTGCGGCCCGCGTCGAGCATGCCCCGGGCCTCCCCCGCCGCCGTACGGTCCAGCTCCGGGTGTCCGCCCAGGCTTCCTTCGTACGAGCCGTCGGGGCGGACCAGCAGGGCACGGCCGCGCAGTTCGTCCGGCCCTACGGTGATCCGCGCGAGCGCCGCCGCCTCGCCACGGGCCGCGGCGGCCAGCGCCGCCGCGAACACCCGACGGCCGGGCGAGTCGGCCCGTACCGGCGTCACCAGGATGTCGATGACTCCGCCGCAGGTCAGCCCCACGGCGAAGGCGTCCTCGTCGTCGTAACCGAACCGTTCCAGGACGGTACGTCCGTCCGTCAGGGCCTGTCGGCACAGCTCGTACACGGCGCCTTCCACGCATCCGCCCGAGACCGAGCCGATCGCCGCGCCCTCGCTGTCGACGGCGAGCGCGGCTCCTGGCCGCCGGGGCGCGCTGCCACCCACCGCCACGACGGTGGCCACGGCGACATCCCGCCCCTGCTCGACCCACCGGCTGAGCTCTTCGGCTATGTCAAGCATGTCGGTCTCCTGGGGGCTGATGGGCAGTCATGCGGAACGAAGAGAACCCCGGTCAGGTCCCGGTCAGGTCCCGGTCAGATGCTCGGGACGTACCGGTGTCCTGTTCAGTTCGAGCCCGGTCGCGTCCCTGATGGCCGCGAGGACCGCCGGGGTCGAGGACAGGGTCGGCGCCTCGCCGATGCCGCGCAGACCGTACGGCGCGTGGTCGTCGGCCAGTTCGAGCACGTCGACGGGCATGGTCGGCGTGTCGAGGATCGTGGGGATCAGGTAGTCCGTGAAGGACGGGTTGCGCACCTTCGCGGTCCTGGGGTCCACGATGATCTCCTCCATCACCGCCACGCCGAGCCCCTGTGTGGATCCGCCGTGGATCTGGCCCACGACGGACAGCGGGTTGAGCGCCTTGCCGACGTCCTGGGCGACGGCCAGTTCGATGACCTTGACCAGGCCCAGCTCCGTATCCACCTCCACGACCGCACGGTGTGCGGCGAACGAGTACTGGACATGGCCGTTGCCCTGTCCCGTACGGAGATCGAAGGGCTCGGTCGGGCGGTGGCGCCACTCCAGCTCCAGCTCCACCGCCTCGTCCTCCAGTACGTCGACCAGACCGGCGAGGACCTCGCCCCCGTCGGTGACGATCTTGCCGCCCTCCAGCAGCAGTTCGGCGGTGGCCCATGCGGGGTGGTACGTGCCGAGCTTGCGCCGGCCCATCTCCAGGACCTTCTCCCGGACGTGCTCGCAGGCGTTCTTCACCGCGCCGCCCGTGACATAGGTCTGGCGGGAGGCGGACGTCGATCCCGCCGAGCCGACCTGGGTGTCCGCGGGGACGATGGTGACCTGGGCGACGCCGAGTTCGGTCCGGGCGATCTGCGCGTGGACGGTGACTCCGCCCTGGCCCACCTCGGCCGCCGCGGTGTGCACGACGGCGACCGGCGCTCCGTTGATGACTTCGAGCCGTACCCGCGCGGTGGAGTAGTCGTCGAAGCCCTCGGAGAAACCGACGTTCTTGATGCCGACCGCGTAGCCGACTCCCCGTACCACCCCCTCGCCGTGCGTGGTGTTGGAGAGACCGCCGGGCAGGGCCCGGACGTCCGCCGACTCGCCGGCCGCGAGCCACTGCTGACCGGGCGGGAGCGGCCGGGACTTGACGCGGCGCAGCAGTTCGGCGACGGGCGCCGGGGAGTCCACCCGCTGTCCCGTCGGCATGACCGTGCCCTGTTCCATGGCGTTGAGCTGCCTGAACTCCACGGGATCCAGGCCCAGTTGAGCCGCCAGCCGGTCCATCTGCGCCTCGTAGGCGAAGCACGCCTGGACCGCGCCGAAGCCGCGCATCGCCCCGCAGGGCGGGTTGTTGGTGTAGAGCCCGATCGCCTCGATGTCGACGTTGTCGATGACGTACGGTCCGGCCGAGAGGGACGCGGCGTTGCCGACGACGGCCGCGGTGGTGGAGGCGTACGCACCGCCGTCCAGCACGATCCGGCACCTCATGTGCGTGATCTTGCCGTCGCGCGTCGCGCCGTGTTCGTAGTGGAGCTTCGCCGGGTGGCGGTGGACATGCCCGAAGAAGGACTCGAAGCGGTTGTAGACGATCTTCACGGGCTTGCCGGTACGCAGCGCGAGCAGGCACGCGTGGATCTGCATCGACAGGTCTTCCCGGCCGCCGAACGCACCACCGACACCGGACAGCGTCATCCGGACCTTGTCCTCCGGGAGCCCGAGGACGGGCGCTATCTGGCGCAGGTCGGAGTGGAGCCACTGGGTGGCGATGTAGAGATCGACACCGCCGTCCTCGGCGGGCACGGCGAGGCCGGATTCCGGGCCGAGGAACGCCTGGTCCTGCATGCCGAAGACATAGTCGCCGGAGACGATCACATCGGCGCGCCGGGCGGCCTCGTCGGCGTCGCCGCGCACGATGGGCTGGCGGTGGACGATGTTCGGGTGCGGGACATGGGGTGCGTGCCGGTCCCCGCGGTGCTCGTGGACCAGTGGCGCGCCGGGGGCGGTCGCCGTGGACTCGTCGGTGACGAGGGGCAGTTCGGCGTACTCGACGCGGATCTTGGCGGCGGCGCGGCGCGCGGTCTCCGGGTGGTCGGCGGCGACGAGGGCCACCGGTTCGCCGTGGTGGCGGACCTTGCCGGTGGCGAGGGCCGGGGTGTCCTGGACCTCCAAGCCGTAGTTCTTGACATCGGCCGGGAGGTCCTCGTAGGTCATGACGGCGTAGACGCCGGGGGTCGCGAGGGCCTCTGCGGTGTCGATGGACAGGATGGCGGCGTGGGCCACGGTGGAGCGCAGGGTGTGGCCCCACAGCATGTCCTCGTGCCACATGTCCGAGGCGTACGCGAACTCTCCGGTGACCTTGAGGGTGCCGTCGGGGCGGAGCGTCGACTCGCCTATGCCGCCCCTGGTCTTCGATCCCTGGCTGATCTCGGTGGGGGTACCGGTGGTGGCCATGGTCAGACCCCGCCTTCCTGACGGGCGGCCGCCAGGCGGACCGCGTCGAGGATCTTCTCGTAACCGGTGCAGCGGCAGAGGTTGCCCGAGAGGGCCTCGCGGATGTCCGCGTCGCTCGGGGAGGGATTGCGCTCCAGCATCTCGTCGGCGGCGACCAGCAGGCCGGGGGTGCAGAAACCGCACTGGACGGCACCGGCGTCGATGAACGCCTGTTGTACGGGGGACAGTTCGCCGCCCTCGCCCGCCTGCGCGCCGGAAGAGCCCTTGGCCTGCCAGCTCCTGGCCTCGTCGAGCGTGACGCCGCACGAGCCGGGGGCCCCGGAAGCTCCGGCGGTGCAGCCACCTCCTGGGTGGGTCTCCTCGCGGTGCCTGGCGTAGTCCGCGAGGCCCTCGACCGTAAGGACCTCGCGGCCCTGCGCCTGACCGGCGGCGACCAGGCAGGAGCAGACCGGCACGCCGTCGAGCCGTACCGTACAAGAACCGCATTCGCCCTGCTCACACGCGTTCTTGGAGCCGGGAAGGCCCATGCGCTCGCGCAGTACGTACAGCAGGCTCTCGCCCTCCCAGACGTCGTCGGCTTCCTGTTCGCGTCCGTTGACCGTGAAATTCAGGCGCATGTTCAGGCAGCTCCTTCCAGGGCGCGGCCGGTGGTGCCGCGGTACTGCTCCCAGGTCCAGCCGAGTTGGCGGCGCGCCATGACCCCGACCGCGTGGCGGCGGTAGGTGGCGGTGCCGCGCACGTCGTCGATGGGGTTGCAGGCCGCCGAGGCGAGAGTCGCGAACTGCTTGGCGATCGACGGGGTGATGATCTTCCCGCTCTCCCAGAAACCGCCCTCGTCCAGCGCCGCGTTCAGAAACGCTTCGGCGTCGAGGGCGCGCACGGGGGTCGGGGCGGCGGATCCGATGCCGGTCCGTACGGTACGGGTCCCGGGATGCAGGGCGAGCCCGAAGGCGCAGACCGCGATGACCATCGCGTTGCGGGTGCCCACCTTCGAGAACTGCTGGGGTCCGTCCGCCTTCTTGATGTGCACGGTCTTGATCAGCTCGTCGGGGGCGAGCGCGTTGCGCTTCACCCCGGTGTAGAACGCGTCGATCGGGATGCGGCGGGCGCCTCGTACCGACTCGACCTCGACCTCGGCGCCCGCGGCCAGCAGAGCCGGATGCGCGTCACCGGCCGGGGACGCGGTGCCGAGATTGCCCCCGACGCCGCCGCGGTTGCGGATCTGCGGCGAGGCGACGGTGTGCGAGGCGAGCGCGAGGCCCGGCAGCGGCCCTCTGAGGTGCTCCATGATGTCGGAGTACGGGACGCAGGCGCCCAGCTGGACGCTCTCCTCACCGACACTCCACTCGCGCAGAACGGCGATGCGGTTCAGGTCCAGCAGGTACTCGGGCCGCCGGTGGTCGAAGTTGATCTCGACCATGATGTCGGTGCCGCCCGCGATGGGCGCGGCCGTGGGGTGCTCGGCCTTGGCAGCGAGCGCGTCCTCCCAGCCGGCGGGGCGAAGGAAGTCCATGAGTGGCTCTCTTCTTGATCATTCTCTGGGTCCGGGGGACGGCCGGCCCGGCTTCTCTCACAAGTACACAAGGCGCGCTCCGGCTGGTGCAGTCACCGAAACCATGAAGGAATTGGCTGGTCGCTCCCCGAGTCTTGTAGATTCGAACGAATGATGGGGCGCGGTAACCGTAAGGTTTTCCTCCTGAAACATAAGTACCCACAGGAGCCGCTCACCGATCAGGATCGAGTGCCTTCCGGTCAGGATCGGGCACTCCTTCGACAGGATCGATCAAGGCTGGCCGGTACGGGTCTCGGCCGAGCGGTACCGGTCCCGGCCGGGCGGGACCCGACGGGACCCGGCGACGACCCGGTGACGACTCGGTGACGACCCGGCGGGACCGACCAACAACGAGAAGGATCGGCGGCGACGAGATGCGGCTGCGCGCACTGCTGGACACCGATGCGCTGGGCCTGCGGCTGCTCGGCGGCGAGGACGAGCTGAACCGGACCGTCCGCGGGGTGATGACCACCGATCTGCGGGACCCGAGCCGCTACCTGTCGGGCGGTGAGCTGGTCCTCACCGGACTCGCCTGGCGGCGCTCCGCCGAGGATTCCGAACCGTTCGTCCGCATCCTCGCGAGCGCCGGGGTCGCCGGGATCGCCGCGGGCGAGGCGGAGCTGGGGCCGGTCCCGGAGGATCTGATCACGGCCTGCGCGAACCACCGGCTGCCGCTCTTCGCGGTCACCGAGGATGTGGCGTTCGCGACGATCACCGAGCACGTGGTCCGCCAGGTCTCCGGGGAGCGGGCCGGAGACCTGGCGGCGGTCGTCGACCGGCACCGCAGGCTGATGACCTCGGGCCCGGCGGGCGGCGGCCCCGACGCCGTCCTGGATCTCCTCGGATCCGACCTCGATCTGCGGGCCTGGGTGCTCTCCCCCGTCGGCCGGCGGATCGCCGGGGCCGGTGAGCCGCTGCCCGCCGCGCGGGCCGCCGCGCTGGCCGGTGAACATCTGGCGGCGACCCGCGCCGGCCGCCGCAGTCCGTACCAGGTGACCGTCGAGGGGACGGCGTACTCCCTCTTCCCTCTCCCCGTCCGCGACATCCCCGTCCCTGTCCCCGTGCGCGACGGCGGGCGCGGCGGGGCGCCCCACGGCTCCCGGGATGTGCGCGAGACCGTGCTGTCCGACTGGCTGCTCGCGGTCGAGGCGGACGCGGGCGACTGGCCGGCGGCCCGGCTCGACCTGCTCCAAGGGGTGACGCAGCTGATCGCGGTGGAACGCGACCGCCGCGACGCGGCCCGTACGGTACGCCGCCGGCTCGCGCAGGAGGTCCTGGAACTGGTCCAGGCCGGCGCGGTCCCCTCCGAGATCGCCGGGCGCCTGCGGGTCGCGGCCCCGGTGCTGCTGCCCGGACTGAGCACGGCGCCGTACTGGCAGGTCGTGGTGGCCCAGGTGGACTGGACGGACGGCGGAGCAGCGGGCAGGGCGGCGGTCGAGGGCGGCCCGGTGGCCCAGTCACTGCTGGAGGAGATCCTGGTCGACCCGGCGACAGCGGGAACGGACACCTCGGAGCGGATCGCGGTGGCGCACATGGGCGACGAGGCGATCGCGCTGGTGCCGCTGCCGATGACGGCCCCGGCCTCGGGGTACGAGGACCGGGGCATGAGGGCAGGGGTGGGGACGGCGACGGGCGCTGAGACCGGCGTCGGTGCGGGAGCCGGGAAGCCGGGGGACGTCTCCGCGACGGACCCGGGCCTGCACGCGGACGCGCTCCTGGCCGCCGTACGCGACCCCCTGTCGTCGGGACTCGCGGACGACGGACGGCTGACGCTGGGTGTGAGCGCGGCGGTCGCGTCGGCCGAGGGCCTGCGCGGCGCCCTGGAGGAGGCCCGCCACGCCCGCCGTGTGGCGGCGGCCCGTCCGGGCCGTGTCTGCGCGGCGGGCCACCACGAGCTGGCCTCGCACGTACTGCTGCTGCCGTTCGTCCCCGACGACGTACGCCGGGCCTTCACCGCACGCCTGCTGGACCCCCTGCGGGACTACGACCGCCGTCACCGGGCCGAGCTGATCCCGACGCTGGAGTCCTTCCTCGATTGCGACGGCTCATGGACGCGGTGCGCGGCCCGGCTGCATCTGCATGTCAACACGCTGCGGTACCGGGTCGGCAGGATCGAGCAGTTGACTGGCCGTGACCTGTCGCGATTGGAAGACAAGCTGGACTTCTTCCTGGCGCTACGGATGCGCTGAGGCCGGTGCGGCGGGGGCGGCGGCCACTCCGCGTCGGCGGGCCGCCGGCCGGCTGGACCATCGGACTCGGCCCAAAGCGGACTCGCCCGGCCTCAGTCGGCTTCAACCGGCCTGAGCCGTCCTCCACCGCCTCCGATGTCGGCCGCCTTCACAAAGCGGGCGCCCTCGGCGGTGACTCCCCGGGGCGAGCCGCGGAGAATCCAATAACCGTTCTCCCCACCGGACTTGTCGTAGTCCAGGTGTCCGACGACGAGGTCGTCGCAGCCGTCCCGGTCGAGGTCGGTGAGCTGGATGTCCCGGCCGAAGCCGTCGTGGCCCGAAGTGCGCGGCGGCCACAGCGACGCGCGGCTGAACGGACTCGAATCCTGCGCCTCGAGCCCTTCCGGGCCCCCAAGGTAGACGGTGACGGCGCCATCGGGACGTGGCCCGCCCCGGTCGACGTCGACAAGGTCCTCGCGGCCGTCACCGTTCACATCGCCGACCGGCCGGACGCCGAGACCGCCGGGGAGTTTCGAGGGCTCGCGGCGGGCGTCCGCCAGGCCGTCGCGCCCGCCGAAGTGGACGTACGCACCGGCCACCAGGTCGTCGCGTCCGTCGCCGTCGAAGTCCCCGCTCGTCCCGATCCGGGTCGGGAAGCCCTTCAGCTCACCGACCCGGGCGAGGCCTTCGTCCGTACCCCGGTAGAACTCCGTATGGTCGGCCGCCGGCTTCCCGTCCGCCTCGTCGTACGGGTCGGGGGCGCCCTTCACCCCGGTGACCACCAGGTCGTCCCTGCCGTCGCCGTCGAAGTCGCCCGTCCTCATCTCACGCTTCTGGACCAGGCCGCCGACCGACAGATCGACACGTGAGACGTCACGCGGCCTGCCGTCGTGGGTGAACGGCCCGCGCAGCAGCGTCGCGCACTGGTTCTGCGCGGAGTCGTCGGCGACGGCACGTACGGTGGGCTCGGCCAGGAGATCGGGGCTGCCGTCCCCGTCGAAGTCGGCCATCAGCTCCAACGGCGGTGTCCTGGCGGGCAGTTCGGCCGTACCGTCCGTACCCTTGGGGCCGCCCCAGACGATCCGGGAGCGGTCGCCGGGGAGCGCCGGGTCGGCGGGGATGAGGATGTCGGCGAAGCCGTCGGCGTTCACGTCGGCCCGCAGCTGCGCGCCCGCGCCGTGCCCGGCCGGACCCTCGGCGCTCGCCGACGGACCGAGAGCGGGGTAACGCCGGGTGAGGGAGAGGCCCTTGGCCGGGTCGATCCCGGAGGCGGAGCCGAAGGCGATCGCCCGGTTGCGCTGCCAGCCCCCGCCGGAGACCGGCCGGTACCAGCCGTCGGCGGACAGATCCGGATAGCCGTCACCGTTGATGTCATCGGTGTTCTGGGCCTCGTACATCGATGCCGTGCCGGTCGGGTCGGTGCCCGTCGGGTCGGTGTCGGTCGGGTCGGTGTCGGTCGGGTCGGTGTCGGTCGGGTCCACGCCCGTCGGATCCGCGCCGGTCGGGGCCGTGGTTGTCGGATCCGTGGGCCTCGGGGCCGCCGTGCCACGCGGGTCAGCGTGCGTCGGGTCCGTGGCTCGCGGATCCGTGCCCCGCGGATCCGTGGCCGTCGGTACCTTGCCCACCGGTGTCCCCGGCCCCGGGGACACCGGTGCGTCCGGAAGCGATCGGCAGTCCTTCGGCGGTATGGCCGCGCCGTGCTCGTCCCCGCCCGAACAGCCTGTGGTGAGCACGGCCACCGAGGTGAGACCAGCGAGGGCGACGAGGTGGTGACGGCGTTTCATCGGCCCATCGGATCATACCGACCGGAGCCCATCCCAACTCTGGAGTAACGGTGGACCGACGGCGCCCCGCGGGCCATCGCGCCTCCGTGTAACGGTGTCACCGTGTCACCGCGTGCCATGCCGACCGAAGTTGACCGGCGTTGACCGGCGTCACTCGATACGGTCATAGGGAGATCCAACTCCCGACGGAGACCGAACCCCGCACCGCCACTACCGACCGGCCCACCCCGGTCACCGCAGGTGACAGCCCTCCCGTCGATCCCAGCGCCCCCTTCCGGCAGTCCTGGCCCCCTGTACCGCCGACATCTCAGGACCACCCCGGGCCGCAAGTGATTGTGAAAACTTTCACCTGACCTATTGGCCCGGCGTGCCCTTCCGTGCTGAGATGCGTCCACACTCACAGCACAATGGCGCGCTCGGGAGGGCAATGTGGCGTATACCGCCATGTCTGGTACCGGAACCACTGTCGGTGACGACCCTCTCCAGACCGCGGTATGGCGGCTGCGCTCACGCGGCTGTTGGACCGACGCGGCAGCCCTGCTCACACCTCACGCCCTGAGCCCCTCGCACACTTTGCCCGCCACTGGCTCCGGCACCACCACCGGCAGCACCCCGGCCCTGGCCCTGCAACGCGCCGCGCTGCTCGTCGAGCGCTGCCTGTTCACCGGCGAAGGCTGGCCGGAGGCCGAGGACGCCCTGCGCGCGGCGGAGGCCGCGGCCCGCGAGGACCACGAACGCGGCGCCGCCGCCTGCGAACGCGGCCATCTCGCCTACGCGTCGACGGTCCTCGGCGTACGGGACCGGGCGGACGAGGCACGTGCCGCCCTCGGCCGGGCGGCGGCCCTGCTCGACCCGACGGCCCCCGGCCGCGCGCTCCTCGACTTCCGTCGCGGACTCGTCGCCGAGCATCTCTCCGACTCCCCACAGTCGGCCCGCGCGGCCTACCGCCGCGCCCACGCCGCCGCCACGGCGGCCGGCGAGACGCTGCTGCTCTCCTTCACCTGGCGCCACCTGGCCGGACTCGCCCTGCGCGAGGGGGAGTTGGCGGAGGCGCGTCACGGCTTCGGTGAATCCCTCCGCATCCGCGAGGAGTTGGGCTATCTCGTCGGTACGGCCCCGGCCCTCGCCGCCCTCGCGGACGCCGAACCCGAGCCGGAGGCGGCACGACTGCGCGCCGAGGCCGGACGGCTGTTCCGGCTGCTGGGCGGTGTACCCACCTGGCTGGCCGACCAGCTCACCCCACCGGCGCCCGTCGCCTGATCGCGCGGAGGGCCACCCCTCACGGCGAACACGGAAAATCCCGACCAGCCCCCAAGACGGCATGCCTTGTGCTAGAGCCTGTCCGGCAAACCCCTCCCGGCTCGCGACGCCACCCGCACCACAAGTCCGCACGGGCTCCCCACAACCCCGACACGAACCCGTCACGACTTCGCCTCTGGCATGTGACGGACGGATGAGCAAAATGGACATACGTCCGAACCGACGGCAAGTCACCCGGCCCGGAGCGTCCCGCGACGGGCCGGAAACAGTCGCCAACAACCCCAAAAGGGAAGTGATGCTGAATTCCCGTCAGATGCCAAAAAAGAACCGGAACCTGACGGATGACACACCACCGCCTGATGATAAGATCGCCAGGCTTGCCAAGCGGCGCCGAACCCGCTACGGCATAAAGGGAAATCAGCGCATCGGCCCAGAAATCCGCCGGCCCGGGGGAGAACTATGCCATTAGCCGAGCCTTTCGAGGCAGCCCGGCAGGCGAGCATGCGCGACCGATCCCGTATGTCTGTGAACGCATGTCCGTGAACAAGTGGTATTTGTGACGGCGCGCGCGTTCGAATGTACTCTCCAGACATTCAGCACCCGGTGGTCCAGTCGCCCGAAGAGAGCCTTATGACGCAATACTTCCAGGATCCAGCGCTTTGGGGTCTCATTGCCGTTGGTACTCCTGTCGCCGCTACCGCGATCATTCGCGGTAGAAAGTCGATCGCCGAGCTACGTAGGGAGAAACAGGAGCTCAGGGCTCACTACACCAACCTGGAAGAGCACTACGCCGAGGCCGTGGAAGAGGCCAAGGAAAGAGCGGAAGAGGACACCAAGACCGCTCTGAAGTCGGCGATGCGCACACTCCAGGGTCTCGCCAGTGAGCAGCAGCTTGCTATTTCCAAGCTCCAGGACAAGTACGGAGAACTCCAGGTTCTCCAGGACCTCCTCGACATCGACCACATGAATTCGCAGTTCGCACGGCGCGCCCAGTCCATCGCGGTGCTCTGCGACGGCTGGCTCGGCCGGCAGCGAGCCGCCGCTTCGCTGTACGACGTGGTCCGCAGCGCCAAGGGCCGCATCCGGCACTTCACGCGTGTCGAGATCCGGGCCCAGAGTAATTTCGCCATCGTCAGCCGGGCCGTCGAGCCGGTCGCGCTCACCCTCGCCGAACTGCTGGACAATGCCACCAGTTATTCGGCGCCGGAAACGGTGATCGAGATCAATATCCGGCCCGTGCCCAAGGGCGTCTGCATCATCGTCGACGATGCCGGTGTCGGCATGAACGAGGAAGAAAAAGCCAGGGCCGCCAAGCTCCTGTCGAGCGAACGCTCACCCGGTGTTTCGGGGCTCGGCAATCCGCCACAGTTCGGGTTCACCGTGATCGGTGTGCTCGCCGCCCGCTACGGCTTCACCGTCTCCGTGGATTCCACTTCCCCGTACGGTGGCGTGCGCGCGGTCGTGCTTCTGCCCGAGGAGCTCCTGACGTCCATGCCTACGCCCGAGCCCGAGCCCACGCCCACGCCCGAGCCCGAGGAATTCCCCACCGTGGCAGCGTCCTCCCCGATGCCGCCCGAAGAGGCTCAGACGACTCCCTCGACCACCTTCGGCGGTCTGCCGAAACGCCGTCGACGCGGCGCGATCTCCATCGTGCCGACAGCGGACAACACGGACGCACCGGCCCGCTCCAGCGAGCAGGCCGCATCCGTCATGGGCGCGTTCCAGCGCGGAACGCAATCGGGCCGCCGTTCCACCAACGCACGCAGCGAAGGGCATGAGACTCAGTGAATTACGACCTGTCTTGGATGCTTGACAGCGCCCTTGAAGTGCCGGAAGCGCGACATGCGATCCTCGTTTCCGCCGACGGTCTCCTCATGGCCCGCTCGAAAGACGTCGGCAAGGACCATGCCGATACCGTTGCCGCCGCGATGAGTGGCATGCAGTCGTTGAGTCGTACGGTGGCCGAGTTCTGCGGCGTGCCGCCGAACAACCGGCCGCAGTGGCGCCAGACGCTGGTGGAGTTCGACCACGGCTGGGCCTTTCTCATATCCGCCGGCGAAGGTGCCTATCTCGCCGTCTCGGCGACACCCGAGGTCGACATGGCCGAGATCACCTTCCGTATGCAGCAGCTCGTCGGACAGCTCGGCAAGGCCCTGACCAGTCCTCCTCGCGAGATTGCGGACACCAAGGCATGACATCACCAGATGAGTCCGATCCGGAGCGGCGACTGAATGACGAGATGGAGCCGGAAGCAGCCCCGTTAGTGCGTCCGTACGTCATCACCAACGGCAGAACCCTGCTGGATGACAACGAGTTCTCACTGATCACGCTGGTCACGGCAGCCGAGAGCGCACCCCGGGCGGGCCAGCTCGACCCTGAGAAGCAGAGTGTTCTGGAGCTGTGTTCGGGGGGCTATCTCGCGGTCGCCGAGATCGCCGGACACACCGAGCTGCCGGTGGGCGTCGTCAAAATCCTGTTGTCCGACCTCACGGCGGAGGGGTATCTCCACACGCGCGCCCCCATACCTCCCGCAAAGCTCGTCGACAGACAAATACTCGAAGAGGTGCTGAGTGGCCTTCAAGCCCGCTTTGGATGACGGGGTCTACCTGCGCGATTCGGTGCAGACCGCCGCGAAGATCCTGGTGGTCGGGCATTTCGCCGTGGGGAAGACGACGTTCATCGGGACCATGTCCGAGATCCCGCCGCTGCGTACCGAAGAGGTGATGACGCGGGCCGGAGAAGGCATCGACGACCTCAAGGGCACCACCGGCAAGACCACGACGACGGTCGCCATGGACTTCGGCCGTCTCACCCTGAGCGAGAAGCTGGTCCTGTATCTGTTCGGAACACCCGGACAGCAGCGCTTCGTTCAGGTATGGGAGGACATGACCCGGGGTGCGCTGGGAGCCCTGGTGCTCGTCGATCCGAATCGCCTCCAGGAGTCCTTCCCCGTGATGGACCTCGTCGAACATTACGGAATCCCGTACGCGATAGCCGTCAACAGGTTCGACACCACATCGGGTCACACGGACGAGGAGATCAGGGAAGCTCTCGACCTGCTCCCCGAGACACCCCTGGTCACCTGCGACGCGCGCGACCAGCGCTCCTCCGCGAACGCGCTGATCGACCTCGTCCGCTACCTCCAGTCACGCCTCAACTAGGAGTTCGACACATGCAATCCCCTGCGGAATTCCCCGCCCCGCCGCCAGGCTGCCCGGCGCACAACAGCGGCAAGGGAATCCCCGTGTACACGCCGGAGTTCGCCAGGGACCCGGACGCCTACTACGAGTACATGCGGCACTTCGGTCCCGCCGCGCCCGTCGAACTGGCCCCCGGCGTGGAGGCATCGCTCGTCACGGACTACGCGGCGGCGCTCCATGTGCTCCAGAACCCGGACACCTTCGTCCGGGACGCCCGGCGCTGGCGTGGGCTCAACGAAGGCCGGGTGCCCCTGGACAGCCCGATCGTTCCCATGATGGCGTACCGCCCGAACTGTCTCTTCTCGGACGGCGCGGAACACTTGAGGGTGCGTCGGGCGGTCACGGAGTCGCTGGCCAAGATCGACACGCACCGGGTGAGCCGGCATGTCGATCGCGTCTCGCGTTACCTCATCAGCCAGTTCACCGGCCGCGGCCAGGTCGATCTGGTCGCGGACTACGCGCAGCTGGTGCCGCTGCTGGTCTTCAACGAACTCTTCGGCTGCCCGGCGGAGATCGGTGACCGGCTGGTCTTCGGCATCTCCAGCCTCATGGACGGTGTCGACGCGGCGAAGGCCAACCAACTGGTGACGGAGACCCTGCTGGATCTGGTGCAGCGCAAGCGCGCCCAGCCCGGGGACGACATCACGTCCTGGCTGATGCAGCACCCGGCGGGGTTGAGCGACGAGGAGATGATCCATCAGCTGGTCACTCTGATCGGCGCCGGCACCGAACCCACACAGAACGTGATCGCCAGCGCCCTGCTGTTGCTGCTGTCCGACGAGAAGTACGCCGGCGACCAGCACGGCGCGGGTCTGCTGGTCGAGGACGCCATCAACGACGTGCTCTGGAACAGCCCGCCGATAGCCAACTACGCCATCCACTACCCGGTGTACGACGTGGACCTGTCGGGAAGCAAGCTGGACGCCGGAGACCCCGTGGTCATCAGCTTCGCCGCGGCCAACAGCGATCCGAGCCTGTCCACGAGCCGTCAGACGCTCAGCAAGCGTGCCCATCTGGCCTGGGGTGCGGGTCCGCACGCGTGCCCGGCCAAGGACCCCGCGATGCTCATCGCCGTACTGGCCATCGAAAAGCTTCTCAACAAGCTGCCGGACATTGAACTCGGCGTACCCGCGGAGACTTTGACCTGGCGCCCCGGTCCCATTCACCGGGCGCTTAACGCTCTTCCTGCCCGCTTTACTCCGGTACGCAGCGAAACCAGTACATCCCCCCGTTATGGCGGGCAGTCGCGAACGGCCCCGGCCGCACCGGCGCCTGACGAGCGGTCAAGGTCGCAGAAGAATAGCTTCTGGAGTGGCTTCCTCACCTGGTTCAAAGGGTGACGTTCGCTACAGCGCAAGGTGACTGACTGTCGCATGGACGTTACTCTAAAGGGGTAGAAAGGTTGAGCGAATCGTACGCGCTCTCCTTTTGAAGGACTCGTTGTGAATCCCTCCCCGACCGCCTCTCCCGTCGACCGACGCACCGTGATCTCTCTCTTTTCCCGACTGCGCACAAGGGAGGGGCAGTCACGCCATCTGCCGCTCTACGCAGAGCTGAGAGATATGGGTGAAGTCTTCGCCGCACCCTGGGGCGGACACCTTGTGACCTCGTACAACCTGTGCGATCAGATACTCCGGAGCAGACAGTGGAAAGCCCTTGACAGCCAGTGGCGGGCCACCCAGGGCAATCACGAGCGCTGGAACACACCGGCCTCACAACAGGCCGCAAAAACGCTCCCCATGCTGAATCCGCCGCATCATACGAAGATGCGGCAATCGCTCGGAAATCCCTTCGACCGTAAATCTCTCGGTAAAATCAAGCGATCTATCGACGAGTCCGTCGACCAACTGCTCGACGGACTCGCCGAAGAATTGCGGCAAGGGGAAGCCGACTTCAGTTCGCTGATATCCGAGCAGCTTCCTGTGATGTCGATAGGGCGATGGCTCGGGCTGCCGTCCTCCGATTACCGGTTGTTGAACTCACTCGTCAACGACCAGGTACTCACCCAGGAATTGTTCCCCTCGCCCAGCCAACTCGGCCTTGCGGACGCAGCCACCCGGCAATTGCAGCATTACTTCACCGAGCTGGTACGAGAACGTCGCAAGGCACCGGGTGACGACCCGGTCTCCTCATGGATCAAGACGTGGGACACGCTGGAGCCGGACCGGGAACTGGCCGACGCGGCGGTCCACTCCCTGGCGTTCTTCGTCCTCGAGGCCGCGCTGGAAACCACGACGCACCTGCTGAACAGCATGACGTACCTGCTGTTGAAGCACCCCCGGCAGCTGGAGCAACTGCGCGCCCAGCCCGAGCACATACCCGACGCGGTCGACGAGGCCCTGCGCTACGACCCGCCGATCCACCTGTTCAGCCGGACGGCGCCCGAAGACGTCACACTGGCCGGCGTCCGGATCCGCGAGGGCGAGATGGTGCAACTCATGGTCGGCGCGGCCCATCACGACCCGCGGAAGTACACCGACCCCGAAGTCTTCGACTTCCGCCGCAATGCCCCGAACCTCGGCTTCGGCAGCGGGATTCACTACTGCCTCGGCGCCCCGCTGGCCCGGCTGGAAGCGACGTCACTCCTGACCGGGCTGATGGCGCGTATGCCGGGACTGCGCCTCGGCTCACCCCCCTCATGGGCACCACAAGTCACATTCCGCCGCCTCACCAGTTTGATGGTGACGGTGAGCTGATGGAGAGCCAGCACAACGTGTCGATTCGTTCCCACAAGCCCTCTCGCGCCCCGTAGGGCTCACACGAAACAAGGACAGCATGTTTGATGACCTCAAGGCTCTTCATGTCGTACACGAAGGCCCCGTACTGAAGGTGCGGCTCAACAGCCCGGAGACCGGTAATGCCATATCCGGACTTCTTCTCGATGAACTCTTGGCTGTTTTTGGCGCGTTGGACGAGCATCCCGATATTCGTGTCCTGATCCTCTCCGCGGCGGGCGACGACTTCTGCCTCGGCGCGGACCGCAGAGAGTTCCCCGACCTCCTGGCCGCGTACCCCAACGGCGCGGGTCTGCGCGCGGCCGGCAACAAGGCGCGCCGGATGTGCGACCTGATGGCGACCACCGGAGTGGTCACCATCGCGCGGCTGCACGGCAGCGTGGTGGGAGCGGGGCTGGGCCTCGCGGTGCTCTGCGATCTGCGGGTGGGCGCGGACGACTGCCGCTTCCGGCTGCCGGAACTGGGCATCGGGATCCCGCCGGCCTGGGGCGGGATCATGCCGCGGATGTTCCACGAGACGGGGGCCGCCCGGATCAGGGAACTGATCCTGACCGCCGACAACTTCGACGCCCAGAAGGCCGCGGAGCTGACCATCCTGCACAAGGCCGTCCCCGAGGACGAGCTGGACAAGACGGTCGCACGCTGGACGAAGCCGCTGCTCCGCCGGTCTCCGTCGGCCCTGCGTACGGCGAAGGCCATGCTGAACGCCTATGCGGGCGCCCACCGGCTGGCCGACGGCACGCTGTTCGACACGGAAATCCTGACCGGCGCCGTCGCCACCGCCCAGGCGGCCGCCGCGGCCCGCTGAGCCGGCATCCCGCACCACGGCGCTCGTACCAAAAGCTCAGCACCACATGCTCAGCACCACACGCTCAACGCCACACGCTCAGCACCACACGCTCAACGCCACACGCTCAGCACCACACGCTCAACGCCACACGCTCAGCACCACACGCTCAACGCCACACGCTCAACGCCACACGCTCAGCACCACACGCTCAACGCCCTCCGCGCACGGGCGCGGCCACCGAGGTCAGTCGGCCGCGCCCGTGAAGTGCTCCCGTATCAACGACTGCACCACCGGCAGATCCCGTGCCATCAGGGCGTCCAGCAGCGCCGAGTGTTCCGCCGCGTCGGCGACCAGGTCGGCGCGGCGGGTGGCCGGAGCGCTGACCCGCGGCCACTGGGAACGGCGGTGCAAGTCGTCGGCCACCATCACCAGTTGCCGGTTTCCGGAGAGGGAGAGCAGGGCCCGGTGGAAAGCGCGGTCGCTCTCCACGTACGCGGCACGGTCCCCGACGGCCGCGGCCCGGCCCGTCGCCTCCGCCAACGGGGAGAGTTCCGCCCACTGTTCGGCCGGTACGGTGCGGGCCAGCCGCAGCATCACCGGCACCTCGATCAGCGCCCGCACCTCGGCCAGTTCGGCGAGTTCGCGCGCGCTGCGCTCGGTGACGCGGAATCCCCGATTGGGGACGACCTCGACCGCGCCTTCCAGCGTCAGTTGGTGCATGGCCTCGCGCACCGGGGTGGCGGAGACGCCGAAACGCTCCCCCAGCGTGGGGGCGGAGTAGACCTCGCCGGGAACGAGGTCACCGCTGACGAGCGCCCCGCGCAGGGCGTCGAGGATCTGACCGCGCACGGAGTGACGCCGTACCGGCCGGGGCGGCGGCGCGGTCGGCGAAGGTGAGGCGACCGGGGAGGGCGACGTGGTCGGGGAAGGCGGCGTGGTCGGGGGCAGCTCACCACCGACGTCTCCAGCGTCGACGCCCCCACCTCCGGCGTGGCCGCCACCGACGTGCTCAGCGCCTGGGTGCTCACCGTCGGTGTACTCACTGTGCGTGTGCTCCCCGCGTGCCCGCTCCGGCCCCCGCTCCGCGGGATCCTCACCGGGCCGGGCCGTCGTCATCGGCTGCCGCGGCACCCGGCCCGCCCCCGGCGGCACGGAGCCGGTGGGCACGGAACCGGTCGGTACGGAACCGTCCGACACAGATTCGGTCGACTCAGTACCGTCCGGCACGGAACCGGTCGGTACGGAACCGGTCGGTACGGAACCGGTCGGTACGGAACCGGTCGGTACGCGATCGGGCGGCACGGAGCCCTCCGGCACAGAACCCGGCGACGGTAGGGACGGGGCCGCCTTGGCCGCCCCGGATACGTTCGGCCGCGGCGCCGCGGTTCCCCGCACTCTGCGCTGCTCCACTCGGGTCCACTCCGCCCATCAGGTCCTGTCCGCCGGCTCGTGGAAGCCGGGATTCACAGGTGCACGATAGGCCGACCGGGCCGCAGTTCAAACATCGTTCGTATCGGGTAAGGTAAGGCTTACCTGCAAACGATCGCGATTCGGTGGTCCCCTGCATGACCGTCCCCGCCCTGCTGCCCGGCCTCCTCGCCTCTCCCGTGACGGACGCGTACGCGCGTCTGACCGAGGTGTTTCCCGCGCTGCGCGTCGACCAGCTCACCGGCAGTGAGCGGCCCCCGCACGGCGGCGGCTGGGTGAGCGCGGCGGAACTCGCCGCCGGAGGTCCGGCCCTCGACGCCTTCCTCGCCTGGGACGAGGCGCAGGTGCTGCGGGACTACGGACAGCGGGCCCGCCCCGACGTGGTCGCCAGCTTCGCGCTCCACCGTTACGCCTGGCCTGCCTGCCTGCTGGTCACCGTGCCCTGGTTCCTGCACCGCAGGGTCCCGCGCGTACCCGTCGAGGATGTCTCCTTCCAGCGGGCGCTGGGCCGCATGACCGTCCGGATAGGTGACTTCGCCTGCCTGCCGGACGACCCCGCGGCGTCCCTGCCCGGCGCCCGGGTCGTCGCGGACGAGGAGGCCCTGCGCGCCGAGGTGCGGACGGCCGTCGCCGAACACCTCGGGCCGGTCCTCGAAGGCTTCGCCCCGCGCATGCGGCGCGGACGGCGGGCGCTGTGGGGCATGGCGACCGACGAGATCGTCGAGGGGCTCTGGTACATCGCCCACCTGCTGGGCGAGGAGCGGACCGCGATGGCGGAGCTGGAGCGGCTGCTGCCGGGCACGACCAAGCCGTACGTCGGTGCGGCGGGTTTCCGCGAACTGACGGGGCCGAACGGCGAATCGCTGCCCACCCGTGACCGGGCCAGTTGCTGCCTCTTCTACACACTGCGCCCCGAGGACACGTGTGTCACCTGCCCCCGCACGGACGACGCCGACCGGGTCCGGAAGCTGAGCGCGAGCGTCTGACTTGCCGAGGGCGAGCGTCTGACTACCCGTCACCCGTGTCATCCACGCCCCCCGCAGGGGTGATATTAATCGAACATGACAGCAGCTTGCCGCACGGCAGTGCTAACAAAACACGCTAATCTGCGGGCCTCACCGCCTCGTTGGTGTTCTCTTGTCCCGAAACCCCCTGAGGGGCACCGCGCTTCCGCCAAACTGGCGCTCGAAACGCCCTACTGCGATGCAAGGAACACCGCATGCTACTGACCGACATATCGCTGAACTGGCTGCTCCCCCTCGGCGTGCTGATCGTCGGAATCCTGGTGGCCGCTGCGGTGATCGCCCGCGGCAAGCGCGCCGGTGACAAGGCCGCGACCGAGGACTCCTGGGAACGCAGCGAGGAGCGCCGCCGACGCAAGGAGGCCATCTACGGCTCCGCCTCCTACGCACTCCTCTTCTGCTGTGCGGCGGTCGCCGCCGCGCTCTCCTTCCATGGTCTCGTGGGCTTCGGCCAGGAGAACCTCAACCTGAGCGGCGGCTGGGAGTACCTCGTCCCGTTCGGGCTCGACGGCGCGGCCATGTTCTGCTCGGTGCTCGCGGTGCGCGAGGCCAGCCACGGTGACGCGGCCCTCGGCTCGCGCCTGCTGGTGTGGACGTTCGCCGGTGCTGCCGCCTGGTTCAACTGGGTCCACGCGCCCAGGGGGTTGGGCCACGACGGCGCTCCGCAGTTCTTCGCGGGCATGTCGCTCTCGGCCGCGGTGCTGTTCGACCGCGCGCTGAAGCAGACCCGGCGGGCGGCGCTGCGCGAGCAGGGGCTCGTCCCCCGTCCGCTGCCGCAGATCCGGATCGTACGGTGGCTCCGCGCTCCCCGCGAGACCTTCGCCGCCTGGTCGCTGATGCTCCTGGAGAACGTGCGGACGCTGGACGAGGCGGTCGACGAGGTGCGCGAGGACCGGCGCCAGAAGGAGCAGTCCCGGCACCGCAGGCGGGAGCAGGAGAAGCTGGACCGCGCGCAGATCAAGGCGCTCAACCGACAGCACCGGGTCGCCTGGGGCCGGGGGCGCGGCGGCGGCCGACAGGTGCCGCTGCCCGCGGTGGCCGGCGGTTCTCCGGCCGCCGTCGAGGCAGCCGCGGAGCCTGCCATAGCCGAAAAGGCCCAGCTGCCTCACCGGTCCCGGTTGTCGCTTCAGCCCGCGGGCACTCCCGAGACACGCATGGTGGACCTGACGGCGGAGGACGACACCCAGGCACTTCCCAGGCTCGACTCCCTGGAGCGCAAGCTCTCGGATCTCGAGCGACAGTACGGCTGACCTTCAGTACGGCTGGCCTTCAGTACGGCTGGCCTTCAGTACGGCTGGCCTTCAGTACGGCTGCCCCTTCCGGAAGCGGAGAGCACCGGCGGAAAGCACCAAGGGCGTGTTGCCCAGGACCGGCGTGGCGGACGACCGTCACGCCGGTTCGCCATTGTGTCCCGTCCCGACCCGCGCCTGACGGCGGTGCCCGATTCCGCAAGACCCTTACGCTGCCTCGCCGTTCAGCTCGAACCACACCACTTTGCCCAGCGGCCGGGTCCGTATCCCCCAGTCGTCCGCGAGGCTCCGCACCAACGCCAGCCCCCTGCCGTGCGTGGAGTCGTCGGGGACCGGCCTGACGGAGCCGGTTCGCGCGGACAGCGCGGTGAGCGCGGCCACTTCGGGCAGTGGGGCGACGAAGTCCCGCACCTCCACCCGCAGTCGTGAGTCCGCGACCGTCGCCGTGACCACGGCGCCGCTCTTCGTGTGAACCAGCGCGTTGGTGACCAGCTCACTCACCAACAGCTCGGCCACGTCGGCGGAATCGCGCTCCTTCCAATGTCTCAGCATCTCCCTTAAGGCATGCCGCACTTCCGGAACGGCCGCGAGATCGGCGCCGCCCACTCTGCGCCGCAATCCCGTCCCCATCGTCACGTCTGTCCCCCCGCTTGTGCCGGTGACTGCCCCTGCCCTCGAACGTCTACACCGGATGCATTCCCCTCCCCCGGAAATGCCACTCATGGCGTTCGTCACCCCGTCGTCACCTCTTCGCCACAGGAGGCGGATGCGCGGGGCCCGCCCGGGGAAGTGAGGGAGGGCGAACGCATACCGACCGACCGACCGACCGCGCCGGCCGAACCGAGGAGCCTCGATGCATGACGACCGCACTCAGGTGGAAGGGCGCCTGGAACGCGCACTGCGCCAGTTCATCCGCCCGGCGCAGTACGCGGACCGGGAGCCGCTCACCCTCGCCGTCTGGCACGCGCCCGGTGAACCGGTGCCGGTGGAGCAGGCGCTCCAGGGCACCTACCAACCGTTCGAGACGGGCACGGAATGGGGCGCGCCCTGGTCCACCAGCTGGTTCCGGCTGGAGGGTGTGGTCCCCGACGGGTGGGCCGGGCGCCGGGTCGAGGCGGTCATCGACCCCGGATTCACCGGTACGGGCCCCGGCTTCCAGGCCGAGGGACTGGTATACGACTCGGTGGGCGTCCCCCTCAAGGGCATCCATCCGCGCAACCGGTACATCCCGGTCGCCGCGCCGGCGGCCGGCGGTGAGTCCGTCCGGCTGCTGCTGGAGGCCGCCGCCAATCCCGCCGTACCGCAAGGCGGGACACCGACGCCGCTCGGCGACGTACTGACCGCGCCGGACCGCCCGCTCTACCGCTTCGCGTCCGCCGAACTGGCCGTCCTGGACGAGGAGGTCTGG
Source organism: Streptomyces sp. NPDC088116 (assembly GCF_044741745.1). NCBI lineage: Bacteria > Bacillati > Actinomycetota > Actinomycetes > Kitasatosporales > Streptomycetaceae > Streptomyces > Streptomyces sp. NPDC088116. The sequence continues at coordinate 452,534 of NZ_JBIUTF010000004.1, forward strand.
CATCTGATCCTGGACATCGAGGTCCTCTCGCAGCTGATGTGCGAGCTGCCCACGGACCGCTCGCGGCGCCACGAGATCCTGCGCGCCCTGGAGAACATGCTGGACGCGCTCGATCTGCACGACGTGGCGGGCACGGCGGCCGCCGCCCGGAGCGAGCTGGCCGACGCGCTGTCCCGTCCCGCGTCCCCGAGCGCGCACCGCATCTCGGCGACGGGGCACGCCCATATCGACTCGGCCTGGCTGTGGCCGCTGCGCGAGACCGTACGGAAGGCGTCCCGGACCTTCGCCAATGTGACGGCGCTCGCGGCCGACTACCCGGAGCTGGTCTTCGCCTGCTCGCAGGCGCAGCAGTACGCCTGGGTGCGCGACAACCAGCCGCACATCTGGGAGCGCATCAAGAAGGCGGTGGCGGACGGCACGTGGGACCCGGTGGGTTCGATGTGGGTGGAGTCGGACGCCAACATGCCGGGCGGCGAGGCACTGGCCCGGCAGATCACGCACGGCAAGCGCTTCTTCCTGGAGGAGCTGGGCGTGGACACCGACGAGATCTGGCTGCCGGACTCCTTCGGATACACGGCGGCCTTCCCGCAATTGGCGAAGCTCGCCGGGGTGAAGTGGTTCCTCACCCAGAAGCTCTCCTGGAACCAGTCCAACAAGATGCCGCACCACACGTTCTGGTGGGAGGGCATCGACGGCTCCCGGGTCTTCACTCACTTCCCGCCGGTCGACACGTACAACTCCGAGCTGCACGCAGGCGAACTCGCCCACGCGGAAAAGAACTTCGCCGAGAAGGGGCGGGCGTCCCGGTCGCTGGTGCCGTTCGGCTGGGGCGACGGCGGCGGGGGTCCCACCCGGGAGATGCTGGAGCGGGCACGGCGCCTGAAGTCGCTCGAAGGCTCTCCCCGGGTCGAGGTCGAGCGGCCCTCGGCCTTCTTCGCGGCGGCCCAGGAGGAGTACGGGGCACAGGCCCCGGTCTGGTCGGGCGAGATGTATCTGGAGCTGCACCGGGCGACGTACACCACGCAGGCGAAGACCAAGCAGGGCAACCGGCGCGGCGAACACCTGCTGCGGGAGGCCGAGTTGTGGGCGACGGCCGCGGCGCTGCGCTCGGCTTCGTACAGCTATCCGTACGAGGACCTGGACCGGATCTGGAAGACGGTGCTGCTGCACCAGTTCCACGACATCCTGCCCGGTTCCTCGATCGCCTGGGTGCACCGGGAGGCCCGTGCGACGTACGAGCTGGTACGGGAGGAGCTGGAGGGCATCGTCGCTGACGCGCTGGCGGTGCTGAGCCCTTCCTCGGGCGGTGACGCCGTGGGGGTGTGGAACGCGTCCCCCTACCCGCGTCGCGATGTCGTCGTCGCTCGTGCCTCGGACGTGGCGGAGACCGTCGGGACGCAGCCGCTGGCCGACGGCCGGGTGCTGGCTCCCGCGCTGGTACGGGCGCTGGCGCCGGGCACGTTCACTTCGCTGGCGCCGTCCCCCGTGTCGGCCGCGTCGTCTGCCTCGGAGGGCGGAGCCTTCACGCTGCGCAACCAGCTGCTGGAGGTCGTCGTCGACGCGGACGGGCTGCTGTCCTCCGTACGCGACCTCGCCGCCGGTGGCCGTGAGGTGCTGGCGCCCGGCAGCCGGGGCAATCTGCTGCAACTGCATCCCGACCACCCCAATCAGTGGGACGCCTGGGACATCGACCGGCACTACCGGCGCCGGCACACCGACCTCACCGCCGCCGACTCCGTCGAGCTGATCGAGACGGGGCCGCTGCGGGCGGCGGTGCGGGTGGTGCGTACGTTCGGGGCGTCGCGGATCACGCAGGAGATCCGGCTCACCGCCGACAGCCGCCGAATCGATGTGGTGAACGAGGTCGACTGGCAGGAGTCGGAGAAGGTCCTCAAAGCCGCGTTCCCCCTCGACGTACACGCCGAACGGTCCACCGCCGAGATCCAGTTCGGGCATGTGCACCGGGCCACGCACGACAACACCGGCTGGGACGCGGCCCGGTTCGAGATCTGCGCGCACCGCTGGCTGCGGGTGGCCGAGCCCGGCTACGGGGTCGCGGTGCTCAACGACTCGACGTACGGGCACGATGTGACCCGGCTGCCGCACCCGGAGGGGCTCGGCACGACCGTACGGCTGACGCTGCTGCGCGCCCCGCACAGCCCGGACCCGGAGACCGACCTGGGCACACACCGGTTCAGCTACGCGCTGCTGCCCGGCGCTACGACGGAGGAGGCGGTGCAGGAGGGCCTGGCGCTCAATCTGCCGCTGCGCGTGGCTCCCGCGCCCGAGCAGTTGCCACTGGTCACCGTCGACTCTCCGGCCGTCACCGTGGAGTCGGTCAAGCTCGCCGACGACCGCGGTGGGGATGTCGTCGTACGGCTCTACGAATCGGGCGGCGGCCGGGCAGAAGCGACGCTCCGGGTCGGTTTCCCGGTGACCGGCGCCCAGGTGACGGACCTGCTGGAACGGCCGCTGCACGACGCGGAGACGGGTGAGGAGGGGCTGCGGTTGCGGCTGCGGCCGTTCCAGATCCTTACGCTGCGGCTTACGCCGGCGTAGGGAGGCGGTGTCGCCGTCCGGCGGGGGTTCGGGGGTGCGGTGCGCGCCGTTGTGGGTACGGGGGCCGGGGCCTCCGGAGGTACATGTCCGGACGGCATGATTTACGGCGCGTGCGGGTCTCGTCTTTGAAGTGCTGTCAGTGTGCGCCACAAATCACGCTTTAGTGTCCGGACACGCACCTCCTGCACCCCCGTCCCCCTCCCGCCGGATCTCCGCCTGCGGCCCGGCGGGAGTTGAGCTGGTTCCGCCCCGGATCGGTGGGTGAGGGTACGTCCAGGTCGGGGTCGTCCGGTGGCGAGTGAGCCGAAGGAGAGCGCGCAGGTTTGTGAGGTACGAGCAAACCGGGGCACGGTCGGCCGTCGACTGTGGCTGAGAGTGCCCCGGAGGCGAACCGAGCCCCAAAATTACGGCCGGGGTACGTTCCGCAGGTTGGAGCGGGCCAGTTGGGCCATGCGGCCCACCCCGCCGTCCAGGACGATCTTGCTGGCCGAGAGGGCGAAGCCCGTCACCATGTCCGCTCTGATCTTCGGCGGGATGGAGAGCGCGTTCGGGTCGGTGACCACGTCCACCAGGGCGGGGCCCTTGTGCTTGAAGGCGTCCTTGAGCGCGCCCGTGAGCTGCCTGGGCTTCTCCACCCGTACTCCGTAGGCACCCGCGGCGCGGGCGATCGCCGCGAAGTCGGGGTTGTGGTTGGCCGTGCCGTACGACGGCAGTCCGGCCACCATCATCTCCAACTCGACCATGCCGAGGGCAGAGTTGTTGAAGAGGACGATCTTCACCGGCAGGTCGTGCTGGACGAGGGTGAGGAAGTCGCCCATCAGCATGGAGAATCCGCCGTCCCCGGACATCGAGATCACCTGGCGGTTCCGGTCCACGAACTGCGCGCCGATGGCCTGGGGCAGGGCGTTGGCCATCGAGCCGTGGCTGAACGAGCCGATGACACGGCGGCGTCCGTTCGGGGTGAGATAGCGGGCCGCCCAGACATTGCACATGCCGGTGTCGACAGTGAACACGGCGTCGTCGTCGGCGAGTTCGTCCATGACGGAGGCGACGTACTCGGGGTGGATCGGTGTGTGTTTCTCGACCTTGCGGGTGTACGCCTTGACCACGCCCTCCAGCGCGTCGGCGTGTTTCCTGAGCATCTTGTCGAGGAAGCGGCGGTTCGTCTTGGCACGCACCCTCGGGGTCAGGGAGGTGAGCGTCTCGCGTACATCGCCCCAGATGGCGAGGTCCAGCTTGGAGCGGCGGCCGAGGTGTTCGGGCCTGATGTCGACCTGTGCGATCTTGACGTCGTCGGGCAGGAAGGCGTTGTACGGGAAGTCGGTGCCGAGCAGGAGCAGCAGATCGCACTCGTGGGTGGCCTCGTAGGCGGCGCCGTAGCCGAGCAGTCCGCTCATGCCGACGTCAAAGGGGTTGTCGTACTGAATCCATTCCTTGCCGCGCAGGGCGTGTCCGACGGGCGACTTCACGCGCTCGGCGAACTCCATCACCTCGGCGTGCGCACCGGCCGTACCGCTGCCGCAGAAGAGCGTGACACGTTCCGCCTCGTCGATCATGCGGGCGAGCTTCTCGATCTCCGCGTCCCCGGGGCGTACGGACGGCCGCGAGGTGATCATCGCGTGCTCCACCGCCTTCTCCGGGGCGGGCGCGGAGGCGATGTCGCCGGGCAGGGTTACTACGCTGACACCGCTCTGCCCGACGGCGTGCTGGATCGCCGTCTGGAGCAGCCGGGGCATCTGCTTCGGGCTGGAGATCATCTCGCTGTAGTGGCTGCACTCCTGGAACAGCCGGTCGGGGTGGGTCTCCTGGAAGTAGCTGAGGCCGATCTCGCCGGCCGGGATGTGGGAGGCGAGGGCGAGCACGGGGGCCATGGAGCGGTGGGCGTCGTACAGACCGTTGATGAGGTGCAGATTGCCGGGGCCGCAGGAGCCCGCGCAGGCGGCGAGCTTCCCGGTGATCTGGGCCTCGGCGCCGGCCGCGAAGGCGGCGGTCTCCTCGTGCCTGACCTGGATCCAGTCGATGGCGGGGGTACGGCGGATGGCGTCGACGACGGGGTTGAGACTGTCGCCGACGACTCCGTACAGGCGCTGGACGCCCGCCCTGACGAGGATGTCGACGAACTGTTCCGCCACGTTCTGCTTGGCCATGGAAGCGCGCCCTTTCTTCTCTCCGGTGGGGCCTCGGGCGGTGCGCCGTGCCCTGTCACGGCCCGGCCCCGGTCCGGCCTCCGGTGTCCATCAACCCATGCCGGGCGCGGTTACGCCTCCCAGACGCCGACGGCCGTACGGTCGTCGGCGTACCCCTTCACCTTGAGCTGGGTGTCCGACAAATACTGGGTCAAACCCGGCGGATCCACGGGGCTCCAGCGGTCGGCCAGCTCACCGGCCAGTCCGAACGGCCTTCCGTCCGCCGGTCCGTGTGCCGGTCCGTGTGCCGGGAAAGGCCCGGCGCGCAGCGGCTCGGCGAGACCGGTGCTGCACAGCAGGAGCGTGTCACCCCGCCGGGCGATGGAGGCCCGGAACCGGAACGGTTCGGCGGGCGGCGGCACCGGCCCCTCGGCGGCGGGCGACGGCGGTTTCGTGATCCCCAGGTCCGTCCTGAGCCGCTCGCCCTCCGGGGTCTCGGCGGGCGGGGAACCGAAGCCGACGACAGGCTCACCGGTGATGGCCGCGGGATCGGGGAGCTGCGGCTCCAGGTCCTGCCAGACGCCGTCCCTGAGCCGGAAGAGACCGCCCTCGCCGACCCCGAAGAACACCCGGGTACGGCACTCCGGATCGGCGGAGAGCAGGAGGCAGCGCAGGCTCGCGGTGTACTCGCGCGGCTCCACGCCGAGTTCGGCGGCGCGGGCGCGGAGCCGGCCGAGACCCCGGTCGGTGAGCCGGTGCAGCCCCGATCTGAGTTCGCCCCTGCGGCCGGCCCGTATGTCCTCGGAGAGCCGGACATGGCTGCGTCCGACGGCGCCGCCCATCCAGTGACAGGCGTCGACAGCGGCGCGGGGGCCGCCGGTGGCACGCGTGCTGCGGGCGACCGCCACGGCGACGAGGACGAGCGCGTCGGCGCCTTCCCCGAAGCGGGCGGTGAGCAGCGCGTCCCGTCGTGGCTCGCCCCGGTCGCGTGCGGAATCCCCCCGTACGGACACGGCTCGCAGGGTGTACGTCCCGTAACGCGCGCCGTCGAGGACGGTGTCGGCGACGATCTCGTCCACGCGCTCGGCGTGCGCCGGGGGCAGCGCGGTGGGATCGGGGTCATAGGCCGGTGGTCCGCCGCCCGGAGAGGTGACGGGGACACGGGCTGGGGTCGCGCGGTACGGGACGCGGGGATCCGGGTGCTCCGCGCGGCGCGGCGCGGCCGGTGGAACCACCGCCGGCGGGGGTACGGCCGGCGGTTCCGGCTGCTCCCACCAAGCGCGCTGCGCCGTCATCCCCTCTTCCGCGAGGGTCTCCATGTCGAGGTCGAGATCGAGGTCGACATCCGTGTCGGGCTCCGTGTCGGGCTTCGTGTCCCGACTCGTGCCCGAGGCCTCGTCCGGCGTCTTGTCCGGTGTCTTGTCCGGCGTCTTGTCCGGCGTCTTGTCCGGCGTCTCGCCCGGGATCCCCGGCATGTCGCCTGCCGCGCGCCCCGGCACGTCCCCTGCGCTGTGTCCGACCGCGTCCACCGCCGAGTCGAAGCGGTCGTCGAGTGTGTCGCCCGCAGCCGTGGCGCCGGTGCCGGTGTCCGGCACGGACCCGTCGTACAGCCGGTTCCACCAGTCGTCGCCGGACGGCCTCTCCCGCTGCTGGCTCATGCTCCTATTGTCGACCGCCCCGTGCGTACGAAACGGCGCTCACGGAAAATGAGTTCGCCGGGCGGCCCCACCCCCCACGGGAAGGACGCCCGGCGAACCGTCACAGATTCAGCGCGGGGGCGGATACGCCGAAGCGGAGCCGCACGCATCGCTCTCCCGGGCAAATCCAGGCCATGAGCACCGAAGGCGCATATGACCGGGGTCTGTTGCTGCTGTGATGGCGCCCACCCTGGCAGAGTGTCAGGCCGTACGGGGATGATGGGCGTGGCGGGTTTACGCCGTGGCCGGTACCCGCCTCGGCGCGCCGAACAGGCGCGTCGCAGAGGCCGTGCCGGCGGTCAGGGACCGGCGCTTCAGGGAGGAACAGGATGCTGGGAGCGATAGGTCTCGACGAGAGACAGGAGTCCACGTATCGCGCGCTGGTGGCGGTCGGAGCCTCGGATGTAGTGGATCTGGCCCATCGGCTCGCGCTCCCCGAGCCGGACACCGAAGAAGCCCTGCGCAGGCTGGAACGGCAGGGTCTGGCCGCGCAGTCCTCGTCCGGAACGGGCCGGTGGGTCGCGGCGTCGCCCGCCGTCGCGCTGGGCGCGCTGCTCACCCAGCACCGCCATGAGCTGGAACGGGCCGAGTTGACCGCCGTACTGCTCGCCGAGGAGTACCGCGCGGAGGCCACCGAGCCTGCCGTACACGATCTGGTGGAGGTGGTGACGGGCGCGAGTGCCGTGGCCCACCGATTCTTCCAACTCCAGCTGAGCGCCACCGAGGAGGTCCGCGCCCTGGTCACGGCGAAACCCACCGCCGTGAACTGGATCGACCACGAGGCCGAGGCGCGGGCGGCGGACCGGGGCGTCGCCTACCGGGTGGTGATCGAGCGCGAGGTGCTCTCGCTGCCCGCCGCCATGACCGAACTCGCCACGGTGCTCGGCCGGCACGAACGGGTCCGGACGACCGAGCGGGTACCCACGAAACTGGTGATCGCCGACCGCAGTCTGGCGATGGTCCCTCTGACCTGCCGCGGGACCGAACCCACCGCCCTGGTCGTCCATGCCAGCGGTCTGCTGGACTCTCTGACGGGCCTGTTCGAGGCGGTATGGCGCGAAGGGCTGCCGCTGCGGCTCGGCACGGACGGCACGGTGACGGAGGGCGAGCTGCCGGGGCCGGACACCACCGACCTGGAGATCCTCTCATTGCTGCTCGCCGGGATGACGGACGCCAGCGTGGCCAAACAACTGGACCTGGGTCTGCGGACGGTCCAGCGCCGGGTACGGGGACTGATGGAGCTGGGCGGGGTGACGACGCGGCTCCAGCTGGGCTGGCACGCGTACGAGAAGGGCTGGGTGGCACGCGAGCGGCAGACATGAAGCGGATGCCCATGCCCCGGGGCGGGCCCGGGGATACGAGCCGGGTCGCGACCTGCGGGAAGGAGCGGGGTCCTGCACAGTTGGCAGATGGACGTGTGGCAGCTCGTGCTGGTGGGCCTGGTCCTGCTGCTCGGGCTGTTCGGCGTGCTGGTCCCGGGGGTACCGGGGCAGGCGATCGTATGGGCCGCGGTGCTCTGGTGGGCGCTGACCTCCCCCACCCGCCTGGCCTGGGCCGTCCTGATCGGCGCGACGGCGCTGCTGCTCCTGAACCAGGCGCTCAGGCCCCTGCTGCCGCCCCGGCGCACACGCGCGACCGGGACTCCGCGCCGCACCCTGCTGGTGGGCGGGATCGCCGGGATCGTGGGCTTCTTCGTGGTGCCGGTGGTGGGCGGGATCCTGGGGTTCGTCGGCGGGATCTACGGCGCGGAGCGGGTACGGCTCGGCAGCCACCGCGACGGCCGGGCATCGGCCCGTACGGTCATGCGCACGGCGGGCTGCCCGCTGCTGGTGGAACTGTTCGCGTGCCTGCTGGTGGTGGGCGCCTGGCTGGGCGCCGTGATCTGGGGCTGAGGGATCGACGGGATCGGGCCCAGGGCCGGCACCGCTTCCGATGCGGTGTACGGCGTAGCCGTGTGACGCTGGGATCATGACCGAATTCAGCGAGGCCGAGCGCGTATATCTGAGATCACAGCGGCTGGGACGGATGGCGACGGTCGATCCCAAGGGCCAGCCGCAGGCGAATCCCGTCGGCTTCTTCCCTCAGGACGACGGGACCATCCTGATCGGTGGTTTCGCTCTGGGGACGACGAAGAAGTGGCGCAATCTCCAGACGAATCCGCGGGTGGCGCTGGTCGTCGACGACGTGGTGAGCACCGAGCCGTGGACGGTGCGGGGCGTGGACATCCGGGGTGAGGCGGAACTGCTGACGGGGCCGCACGACCTGGGGCCGCACTTCAGCGAGGAGCTGATCCGTATCCACCCCCGCAAGATCCACAGTTGGGGCCTCGACTGAGGGTGTCAGGCATACGGGAGGCGTCGGGCCCGTAGGTGCCGTACCGCGTAGGACCGCCAGGGCCGCCACGTCTCCTCGTCCTCCTCGCCCTCGGGCGCCACATCGGGATCGCCGAGGGCCCGCATCCGGATCAGCGCGGCGGTCCGGGGTGTCACGCCGGGCACGGCCAGGAGCGCGTGTTCGGCCTCGTCGCGGTCGGCTCCGGGATCGAGCCGTACGGTCCCGTCGGCGAGCGCGGACGCGAGCGGGCCCACGACAGGGTCGTCGCGCAGCGCCGCCGGCTCCGGGAACAGCCGGGTGAGTTCGCCGGTGGGCTGCTCCAGCGGCTGCCCGTACCTCTCGACGAGCGAGCCGGCCGCCGCGTATCCGACGAGCGCGCGCAGCGCGTACTCCTCCGGATCCGCGGCGCCGGGCGAGCGCAGACCGGGGCGGGCGCGGACGAGCGGGGCGAGGCGCGGATCGGAGCCGAGGCGTTCGTCCACGGCGTACGGGTCGGCGTCGAGGTCGAAGAGGCGGCGCAGCCGCTGGACGACGGTGGTGAGATCGCGCAGGTCGGTGAGGTGGATCCGGGCCTCCAGCCAGCCGCTTCTGGCCCGTGCGGCACCGGCCTGGAGGGTCTCTTCGACGGCTACGGTGCCAGGGCCGTGAGGCAGACGCAGCGTGCGGCGGTAGGTGCGGTCGCCCGGTTCACCGGTGACCTCCTCGACGTGCGGGATCACCTCGCGGGCGAGGAGGTCGAAGACCTCGCGTGCGGCGTACGGCCCTCGGTAGGCGAGGCGCAGCGGAATCCCGGCGGAGGCGGGCACGTCGGTGGCGCCGCCAGGTCCGGTGCCGGTATCGCGTCCGGCGGATCCGCCGGAGGCACGGTCGCGCGGGGAGCGCGCCGCTCGCACCGTACCCACCGAACTCGCCGTATCCGTCGTACCGACCGCCCCCGCCGAACCGGCCGTACCCACCGCCGTACGCACACCCGTCCTCGTCGCCGTACCCGTACCCGTACCCGCTCCCCTGCCCGCTCGCATCCCCGTGCCGGACTCGGTCCGCAGCTCGCTGGGGGTACGGGCGTAGATCTGCCGGATCGTGTCGTTGAACTGGCGCACGCTCGCGAACCCCGCCGCGAACGCGATCTCCGTGACCGGCAGTCCGGTCGTCTGGAGCAGCACCCGGGCCGTGTGCGCCCGCTGGGCGCGGGCGAGCGCGACGGGCCCAGCGCCCAGCTCGGCGTTGAGCTGGCGCTGTACTTGCCGGGTGCTGTAACCGAGGCGCCCGGCCAGCCCGGGGACCCCCTCCCGGTCCACGATCCCGTCGCTGATCATCCGCATCGCACGGCCGACGACATCGGCGCGTACGTTCCACTCCGCCGACCCGGGGACGGCGTCCGGCCTGCACCGGCGGCAGGCCCGGAAGCCCTGGCCCTGGGCGGCGGCCGCGGTCGGATAGAACCGTACGTTCTTCCGCTTCGGGGTCACCGCGGGGCAGCTCGGCCGGCAGTAGATGCCGGTGGTCTCGACGGCGAAGAAGAACGCACCGTCGAACCGCGCGTCGCGGCTGGTGACCGCTTCGTATCTGGTCTCCTCGTCCATCACGAGTCCCAGTGTGCGGCAGCGCGGACCGTCGCACTCGCGGATTTCGGACACGATCTTCGTACGGGTACGGGTACGGGTTGGCCGGTACCGGTGGGCCGTACCCGGCCCACCGGCTGTCGGCGCCTCAGAGAGCCATTTTTCCGGGCCCGCCCCTACCGCACACGCCCCCGCTTGGCCTCCAGGGCCGCACGCCCCTCGGCGCCCTTGCGCTTCCAGTCACGCCGGATCTCGCTGCGCAGCCGGGCGTCGGTCTTGGCGACGATGCGCCGGTTCTCCCGCAACAGCTTGCGATAGCTCTCCAACCGGCGCACGGGCAGCGATCCGTACTCCACCGCGGCGAGCACCGCACACCCCGGCTCCGACTCGTGGGCACAGTCGTGGAAGCGGCACTCCTCGGCGAATCCCTCGATCTCCGAGAAGACCTGCCCGACGCCGGCCTCCGCGTCCCACAGCCCGACACCCCGCAGCCCGGGGGTGTCGATGAGTACGCCACCACCGGGAAGCGCGAGCAGATTGCGGGTCGTGGTGGTGTGCCGCCCCTTTCCGTCGATGTCACGAATGGCCTGCACTTCCATGGCCTCGTCCCCGAACAGCGCGTTGGCGAGGGTCGACTTCCCCGCCCCGGAAACGCCCAGCAGCACGCTCGTACCACCCGACAGAACGGCGGACAGGACCTCGATGCCCTCCCCCGTCTCCGAACTGACGGCGAGCACCTGCACACCGGGCGCGGCGCTCCCGACGTCCTCGACAAGATGACCGAGCACGACGGGATCACTCACGAGATCGGCCTTGGTGAGCACGATGAGCGGCAGTGCACCACTCTCCCACCCCAGGGCCAGGAAGCGTTCGATCCGGCCCAGGTCGAGTTCGGCCGCAAGCGGGACCGCGATGACCGCGTGGTCGACATTGGCCGCCAGGATCTGCCCCTCGGAACGCTTCGAGGAGGTCGAACGTACGAAGGCGGTACGACGCGGCAGCAGCGTCCGCACATACCGCGGCTCGCTGCCTTCCGGGTCGACGGCGACCCAGTCCCCCGTACACACCACCTTCATCGGATCACGCGGCACGACGAACTCCGTGTCGGCCCGCACGGTGCCGTCCGGGGTGACGACATCGCACAGCCCGCGATCCACCCGCACGACACGGCCGGGCAACAGGCCCTGGGCGGCGTACGGGGCGAACTCGGCCTCCCAGCCAGCGTCCCAGCCGTACCCGGCGAGAGGATGCGACAAGGCTGGAGCCCGAAAAGAAGAGAAAGACAAGGGGAAACCCTTCAAAGGGTGGCCCCGGCACGCGCGCACAGGCGCGGAAGTGAAACAGGAAGGTCAGCCGGAGACCACAGGGATGGGAACGATGAACCTCTGAACCTGGGCGACACCCAGCGCAGTGACCGTCATCAACGTCCTCACCTCCTGCTTCTCAACGCTCCAACACCAGCCCCACAGCGGCACGTTACGGCCGTCGCTCGGGACGACGCCCACCCTAACCGGACCCCGCACACCACCGCGAGGCATTTACCCCGGACTCACCGAAGCGAGGAGTCACGCGGCAAGAGCGAACCCACGCGGCCCGGCAACCGCCCGCCCCTCGACCTCGACCACCGGCCTCCGGTAACTGACCTGCGTACCGGACAATGTCGCGAACTCCACCAGCTCAAGACGGAGCTGACACAGAGCCGCACCACCCACGCCATCGAGTACACCGGCCAGGCCAGTGAGCGATTCGGCCAGATCCCACGAGGAAGAAGTCAGAAAGAACGACCCCGCCTCGGGCATATCGGCCAGCCGGAAGTCCATCCGAACCTCGAGCCACGGCATCCGCCACCGCGTGGTCTCCAGTAGTGACACGGCGAAGCTTGGATACGCCTTCGAGATTCGACCCCAGACCTACGCGTTACAAGGGCTCGCGAGATCATGACGGGTGGGTTCTGATGATGCTCGGCGGTCCGGTTTTTGCTGGTCAACGTCGTACGGTCTGATGGTCGATCCAGCTCATAACGGTCTGTACTTCGCCGTCCACTCACGCAGGGCCAGCTGCACTGCCCGAAGACCCCGGACAAGTCAGCAGAGATCTGCTGTGCCGCTACCGGCCCGGGGTGTCGCCCTGTTCCCTTCGCCACGCATTCCGCACCCACAGCAGCAACAAAAGGGCCGTGCCCACGGCCACGACCACAGTCGCAACCAATCGATCCCCGAAGATCCAGCTAAGCAGGTTGTAGGCGAGCACGATACCCAGCACAACAAGGATGGCCGCCCCCAGAAGCGTGTCGCGCTCCCGCTGCCGCTTCTCCTCTGCCGCCGCCTTCCTCCGCTGCGCCTCTTGCCTCCTCCTGGCCTCCTCCTGCTCCCTCCGTAATGCCTCTGCCGCTCGCGCGGCGGCGGCTGCTCGCGCAAGTTCCGCCACTCGCTGCGCTTCTGCGGCTCGCTCGGCGGCCCGCTCCTCTTCGACGTCGAGATAGGCCCGTGCGAACTCCCGAGCAAAGCCGGTCAAGTTAGGGTCAGGGCTCGCACCTGGCACGCTCTGCCGGGACAACGCCCCGTGTACGTGCACACCACCATTGATCGTGTGGGCTTGAACTGCCGAACCGGCGATCTCCCCGCTGATGTCGTTGCTGACGTCGCGCCGCTCTCCCATACGCCAGAAGGTACGGCAGCTCTTCAGGCGCCGCCACCGAGTCGGAGATCGCGCATGCTTGTGACTGTATTCGGCACTTGGATCCAACTGGGAACGCGCCTTCCTGGCGGGCTGGAACGTCACCGCCTACGTCGGACTGACCATCACCGAGATGGACCTCGCCTCCTGGACCGCCGCACCCGACGACTGGCCGCACCCATACCAGCACCGGGCCCTAAATTACTTCTTTTCGGTACCGGGCCCTACCTCATGGCCCGTGCGAGGACGGACTTCCCCTCCAAGAAAGCCGCTAGCGGGAGGGCACCACCGAATCACCGGTGGTGCCCCCTTCCCTCTCTGCCGTCCTCACCACTTTGCGCTAGGCATCGTCCTGTTCGCCCAGGAATTCGAGCAGAAGCGAGAACAGGCAGTCGACGGCCTGCTGCTCCTGCTTCTTGTCCAGTGACCCCCAGTGCCGGATCTCCGCACCAGGGAACGCCTCCTCAAGGACAAGTGCAATCCAGTTGAGACTGGTCTCCTCGCCCTTCCTAATGACCAGCCACTCGGTGAACCCTCGAAGCATTCCGCCAGAGCGGCCCAGGTCGAACCCGACAAGGAACGTGACAGTCGGATAGTAGGAGCCATGTAGGCCGAAGAGTCCTGGTCTGGCACGGACTTGCTCGATGAAATCTTTGTCTTTCACGGGTCTCCTCAGAAACCGAAGTTGATCATGTCTCCGTAGTCCCACTTGGCCTTGTATTCGGCGATAGTCTCGCCGCCTCTCGGGGTGAAGGCGTCGTAGACCCGTCCGTTGAAAACCACGACGTAGTGGTGGGTCCACTTCATGGTTTCCTGACCACGGTAGTTGCCGAAGAAATTGCCCGCGGGCCCGAATCTGACGGTCTCACCTCCGTTGAGACTGGCGCGGATCCTCTCGGCACACGTCTTACAGTCACCTGGGCCGTTCGTGATCTTCTCGGCGGCCCGTGGGAATCCGGGAACATTGTGCGCCCCGCAAGGGATGTCGGCGCGGGCGGCCAGGGGCCGTCCGTCCGACCTGCTAGCGATCTTGCATCCGCGCTTCAGCAGCTTCAGGGCGTCGAACGCCTTGTCCAGCGCCTTCAGTTTGGCACTGATGAGGACGTCCGCTGCCAGACCGGAGCAGTGCTCGAAGTCCTTTGTTTCCATGCACTCCTCGAGCTGGCCGAGGCCCGCGAGTTCCTTGGCGCCGTCCCACAGTTGGTCCATGGCGTCTTTGAACTCGTCCCCTTGGGCGAGGATGTCGCAGTAGATGTCGTTGTGCGTACACCAGCGGGCGAAGCCTTGCGGGTCGCAGGGGATGTATGCCTGGCCGCAGCGGTACACCTCCCGGGCGCGTGCCCCGGGGTCGTTCTGCGCCTTCTCCTTGGCCGCGACCGCGGCCTTGCGGCGGGCCTCTTCCTCTTCCTTCAGCTTCTTGACGGTGATGGTGAAGGCTTCGGTGGCCGCCTTGAGCGCGGCTTCCGCGTCCTCGCCCGCGGCGATCGCCGACTGCCGCGCCTGATCGGCGGAGTACCAGGCGCTGGATGCCGAAGCCTGGGCCATTTCCGAGGAGAGCGTGGCGTCGGCGGCCGACCTCGCCGCGTCGTCCGCGGCGACGTTGGCGCTGTTCGCGGCGTTGCGAGCTGTTTTGGCGGACGCAGCGGCGCTGGCCGCGGATGCTTCGGCGTCCTTGGCGTACTGAGCCGCCTTGGCAGCGTGCCCCTGTGCCTCGGTTGCCGAAGCACTGGCCTTGTTCGCCCAGTCGTTGGCCTCGGCGGCCGCTTTACGGGCGAGTGCTGCGACCTTCTGGGCGGTCGCGGCATTCTGCTGCGCGGTGGCCGCGACCTTGGCCGCGTCCGCAATCAGCTTCTGGACCTGCGCCACGTGGGTGGCTGTGAGGTTGTCCTTTCTCTGCGCTTTGTACTGGCCGGAGACAATGAAAGCGTGCAGCGTCTGCGGGGCGCCTTCCAGGGCGATCCGGGCCGCCGACTTCACCTCGGGGCCACCGGTGGAGATCAGCTGAGCCGCTCTGACCCGTTCGTCCTGCGTTCGCGCGGTGTACTGCGTCGTGCCCAGGAACTCGCTGTACTTCTTGGGGTCGCCGGTGGCCAGGGCCTTCTTGCCCGCGTCGGTGAGGATCGGTCCGGCGTCGGAGAGGGTCTGCGCGATAGCGACGCGCAGGCCCTGCGACGCGACTTGGTACTGACCGTCGTCGATGAAGTCGGTGATGGCGGCGGCATCGCCGTCGAGCGCGGCCTCGGCCGCATCACGGACCTCTTTGGCCTCGCTCTCCTCGGCGAGGCGCTCGACATACGAGCGGTCGTCCTGCTCCTTGGCGGTCTTCCAGCCGTTGCGCAGGTAGTCGATGACGACCTCGTCGGGGCCGGCCAGGGCAGCTTCGGCCGCGGCGCGGCCCCATGCCGTGCCGTTCTTCATCACCAACACGGCCAGCTTGCGGCCCTCATCGGCGACGGCCTTGAGATCGGCTCCGGGCTTGGCGGCCTCGGTCACCAGGCGGTCCCGTTCGGCCTCCCGGTCCTTGACCGCCTGCTGCAGCTTGGCCAGCCCGGCGGTCCTGGCGGCGTCGGCCGCCTTCTGGTCCCTGGCCCGCTCGATTCCGGCATTGGTCCGGCCCAGCAGTTCTTCGGCCTCCACCTCGCGCGCGAGCGTGTAGATCCGCTGGGCCTTGAGCACGGAGTCTGCCGCTGTTTTCGCGGCCCCGGTGGCGGCATCGGCGTGATCGCTTGACTTGTCGGCTGCCGTGGCTGCATCGCCCGCGTGCTCTGCCGCATCATCGGCGGCCTTGGCCGCGTTGTTGGCGTGCGTCGCGGCCGACCGGGCGAAGTCGCGTGCCTCGCCCGCAGCTGTGGCTGCCTTGCGGGCCAGGGCTTCGGCGGCAGATGCGGCGCGGTTGGCTTCGGCGGCGTGACGTTTGGTGGCCGCGGCGGCGGCACGCGCCTCGGCGGCTGCCTCGCTGGACTGGCCCGCGTAGTTGCTCGCCTCGATCGCGGCGTTGGCGGCGAGGTTCGCGTTGGCGCCCGCGCCTACGGCGGAGCGGGCGGCGTCTCCGGCGGCGGTAGCTGCCTTGGACGCCTGGTCGGCGGCGTCAGCAGCGAGGTTGGCACCCTTGGCGGCGTTGCGGGCGTTCTCGGCAGCCTTGCGCGCGGCGTCCGCGTTGTTCGCGTCCACCGCCGCATCAGCGGCCGCACTGCGGGCACGGGACGCTGCCTGGGAAGCGCCGGCCGCAGCGGCAGCCGCCTGGGAGGCGGCATTCGCGGCGACGCGCGCCGAGTTGTTCGCGGCGCGGGACGCGTCGACCGCCTTCTGCGCGGCAGCGGCGCCCTGGGACGCGGCCTTGGCCGCCCGACCGGCGGCGCGTGCGGCCTTGTCGGTGTCATCCTTGGCGGCCTCGGCCTCGGACGCGGCCTTCAGCGCCGCTTCCTTGGCGAGCTGCGCGGCCTCAATCGCCTTGGCGGACTCAGCCTTGGCGGACTCGGTCTCCTTGGCAGCCTGTCTGCCCGCTTCCTTCGCCTGCTCCGCGAGCTGGGCGACAGTGGCGTGCTCCTGGTCCTTGTCACGCGCGACGAACTGGCCGACCTCCAGGAACTCCCGGATGTCCTCGGCACTGCCGTTCAGCGCGATACGTCCGGCCGCCCTCACATTGGTGCCACCCACGCTGATGATCTGGACGAGCTGCACCCGCTCGTCCTGCTCACGCTGGGTGTACTGCCCCTCTCGGAGGAACTTCTTGACATCGTCCGTCGTACCGTTCAGCGCGGCCCGCCCGGCGTCCCGCACGATGGGCCCACCCGTGCTGATGATCCGGGCGACTTGAACCCGCTGGTCCTGCTCCATCGGCTCTTCCCAGCCCCAGCTGAGAAAGCTCTCCAGGTCCTCCTGAGTTCCCGCGAGAGCCGTACGGGCAGCAGTCAGCAACTCCGTGCCGCCAACACTGGCAAGCTGCGCGGCGCTCACTCGTTCGTCCTGGAAAGCCAAGTCGTCCACGGACGCGAGGAAGGCCTGCGCGTCGGCGTCGCTGCCGATCAGTGCTGCCTCAGCAGCCGCTTTGACGCCAGGGCCGCCTGCCATCCAGTAGTCGACGACCCGGCCACGATCGGTCGGGGTCGCCTCGGCCAGGGCAGCGATCTGCCCGGTGTCCGGGCGGAGTTCATCCGCCGCGGCGGGGGTGGAGCCCAGCAGGCCCACAATCAGCGCCAGGGGCAGCACGATCAGGCCCAGCGCGCGTATCGCACGTAAGACCCTCTCCACGGCGCCACCAATTTTTCTTCGGTTCACAGACACTCATCTCATCGACTAACAACTTGGCGTGCCATTTATCGGCGACGAGAGCATAACGGTTGATCCTTTACAGGAGCATCACATTTTGTGCCTCGACCCCTGAGGGTGCGTAAACCAATGACTTTCACCCAGCAATCAACCACCCACCCGACCGCCCGGCTGACAAAAGCAGCCAAGTTGGCCGATTCAGAAGGGCATTGATCGCCGCCAAGCATGACCACACTTCATGAAGTAAGAGGCCATGCCGGACATTTCGAAGCGATTCGGTGACCTTGATCACATTGACGGTGCGTCACGGTCGAGATATGTTCCGTCAGCATCTTTACACGTTGATTACACAGGGGTGGGGGCCTTTGGATGCGCAGGCGCCATGCCTGAAAGGAAATTTCGGTGGCTTCTCGTACCCGTAAATTTGCCATTCTCGGAATGAGTACTCTTGCAGTGCTCGTCGGCATTCCGCTCGCTTTTGCCGCCGATTCTTCTACGCGGATCGCGGATGACGAAGCGCCGCCCACGGCAGTCGAGGACTACTCGTACCCCGGCGCCACGAGCATCGAGGCAACCAGGGGCATCAAGCTGAAGAAGGGGGACGGCCGCATCCTTCTGGTGGACTGTGACCGGTCAGCCAGTCAGATCAGGGTCCTGACCGTCAAGGACCCCGCCGCCAACAGGGATGAGATCTACTGCTTCCAGGCCACTGCCAGAACGGGCTACGTCACACTCGAACTCCCGCGGGTCTTCGGCCTGGAGACGACGGACCACCCCATCAGTGCGGACCTCACCGCCGGGGGCAGGACTGAAACCGTCGTAGTACCCAAGGACGATTTCAAGAGTGTTGGTGAAGGCACCCCCGGCGGCGCCCAGTCCGTCCTCGTCGAAATCCGCGTCACCGGGTAGCCAACTCCTGGCCCAAGCCAGCCCTGGCCCTCTCGACTCCGCCCGGCAGCGCATACCAAGACAGGGCCGCATACCAAGACAGGGCGCTCACCGAAGTGTTCGGCAGAACATGCCCTGCACCCCGCCACCCCGATCCAGCCCGCAGCCCAGCCTCTGCGAGCCGGAGCCGGAACCGCGCTGCCCGCCCACGGCCCTTTCACTACCGCATGAAGGAACCCACTCCATGATCAGCAGACGTCCGCGTCCGGCGCGGACCGCCGCGCTTCTCGCGGCAGTTGTCGCCGCCGGTGTTCTCAGCGGCCCGTCCGCACAGGCCGTGGCAGGTGATACCGCCACAGACGGCACCTACGGATTCACGGCGAAGATCGACGTCGGAGGCGTACGCGCCTGCTCCGGCACCCTCATCAACAACCAGTGGCTTCTCAGCGCAGCAAGCTGCTTCGTCGATGACCCTGCCCAGGCTTCTTCCCTCCCTGCCGGTGCGCCCGCGCGCAAATCGACCGCCACCATCGGACGAACCGACCTCACCAGCACCGCCGGTGAGGTGCGGCAGATCATCGACCTGGTACCCCGTCAGGACCGGGACCTGGTGCTGGCCAAGCTCGCCACTCCGGTCTACGGCATCGCGCCCCTGCGCCCCTCGACCACCGGCCCCGCTGAGGGGGAGGTACTCAAAGGTGCCGGCTACGGCCGTACCAAGGACACCTGGATCCCCAACCGTCTCCACACCGCGGCCTTCACCACCGGCCCGGTCCAGGACACCGCCGTCAGCATCGACGGCACCCCGGTCTGCAAAGGCGACACCGGCGCGCCCGCCTTCCGGGAGAAGGACGGCCGCCTGGAGCTTGTCGCCGTCGCCAGTACCTCGTGGCAGGGCGGTTGTCTCGGATCCGACGAGGCACGCACCGGAGCGGTGGCCAGCCGTGTCGATGACATCCGGACGTGGATCAGGGAGTCCACCGCCTCCACGCTGAACGCCTGGAAGCTGCAGCTGGTGACCAAGACGAGCAGCGGTCTCTACCACGCGATGCGGGACAGCAACGGCGACTGGACAGGCTTCGGCGACGTGCAAAAAGTCGCCGGCACCATCGAGGACGTGAAGTTCGCCGCCGACGCCGCGATCTCGGGCAAGAACTATGTGTTCGCCCTGGGCGGCGACGGACACCTGTACCAGGCCAACCGACGAGCCACCGGCGGCTGGGAAGCATTCCGCGACATCACCCCGGAAATCGGCGCCAAGGCCGGGCTGACGCGAGTGGCAGTGACCTCCACCGGCAAGGGTCTGGCTCTGATCGGCCTGGCGGGCGGCCGGATCTACCACACCATCCAGGACCCCGACGAGAAGTGGGGCAAGTGGGGAGACGTCACCGCCAAACTCGGCACACTGGGCAACGCCACCCAGGTCACTACCGCACAGACATCAGGCGGTGAGACCCAAGTCGGCGTCGTCGCCGACAACAAGGCCTACCACGCCATCCGGCACACGGACGGCACGTGGAGCGAGTCCTGGGGCCGCGTCAGCAACCTGCCCACCGGACTCGACTCGATCAATGGAATGGCCTTCGCCGGCATCGGAGGCGACCTTCAGATCGCGCTCTCCAGCCCCACCGGTGACATCAAGCACGCGATCCGAGCAAGCAACGGAAGCTGGAGCGCCTTCGGAAACCTCAGCGGAAAACTGGGCCCCCACCAACCCGCCGTCAGTGTGGACGCCGCCGCGGTGAACGGCGAATTCCAGACCGTCATCGTCACCACGGACGGAAGGATCAAACACGCCCTGCGGCACACCGACGGAACATGGGACGCCGCCGACGAACCCACCGGCTACCCCGGAACACCCACCATGGCCGCCATCACCGGCAGCACCAGCTGACAGGTTGGCCTTCACCGACTGCAAACCGGTGACACCTGCGGTCGGTTCCGCCTGTCGCCCTCCGCGATACGGAGCCGTCGCAACTGGTCATGGAACTCCTTGACCAGCCAGTTCTGCCACCACCGGCGGAGGAGCGTGTAGCAGCCTCAGGCAGGGGAAGTCGGCCGGCGTCGAGCGCTACTCAGCACTCCAGCGGTAGTTCGCTGTTGTCGCTGGTCAGGGGCCGCTTTTCGAGTACAGCGGGTCGATGATGTGTCAGGTTGCGGCAGTTCGTGACCATCGGCGCGGCGGGGTGTTGTTCGCGTTGTGCAGGAGATGGAGCTGGTGGCCGGGTGGGCTGCCGAACTGGAAGAGCTGCTGTTGCTCGTGGGACAGCGGTTCAGCCGGGCGGACCTTCGGTGGCGGATGCGGGCACATATCCGCGCGGCCTGCTGTCTCCGGTGGGCCGCAAAACGGCTGGCGGCTCGCTGAGTTCGCAGGTGCTCGCTGAGTTCGCAGGTCACAGCATGTCGGACGGGCTTCAGCGCGTGCTGAACCGCGCGTGCTGGGGCGCCGAAGAACTCCGCAACGATGTGCAGGCATACGTGGCCGGGAGTCTCGGCGACGAAGACGGTGTCCTGATCATCGACGACACCGGGTTCGTCAAGAAGGGCGTCACCTCTTTCCAGGCCACGAAGAACGAATGTGGCCTGGATCAGTACGAAGTTCGCCAGTATCCGGGCTGGTACCGGCAGGTCACCCCGGGCAAGAACGCCAGCGCGCCCCCTCGACGGTACGCCCGGCGGTGGCGCAGGCATGCGGCCGCTCACATGGGTCCCGCGCGCACACCTCGCCCGCGAACTATGGTGCCCCACCACATGTGCTCCTGACCTGCGTGTTTCTACGGTGTTGCGACACGGAATCGTCCCAGATACTCGCCCGGAAGTGGTGACCATGGCTGCCTCGGCATCCGCTCCGCCAACACCCAGCTCGCTCAAACGCATCGTCGCCGCCAGCCTCATCGGCACGACCATCGAGTGGTACGACTTCTTCCTGTACGGATCCGCAGCGGCTCTGGTGTTCAACAAGCTGTTCTTCCCCGACGCCGATCCGCTCGTCGGGACGTTGCTGTCTTTCCTCACCTATGCCGTGGGTTTCGCCGCGCGGCCGCTCGGGGCGTTGGTGTTCGGCCACTACGGGGACCGGCTCGGGCGTAAGAAGCTGCTGGTTCTCAGTCTGTTGATGATGGGTGGGGCGACGTTCGCCATCGGGCTGCTGCCCACTCACGCCACCATCGGTACGGCCGCTCCCGTGCTGTTGACCGTGCTGCGGCTGATCCAGGGGTTCGCACTCGGTGGTGAGTGGGGCGGGGCCGTGCTGCTGGTGTCGGAACACGGGGACGCCAAGCGGCGTGGATTCTGGGCCTCTTGGCCGCAGACCGGGGCTCCGGCCGGGCAACTGCTCGCCACCGGGGTGCTCTCGGCGCTGACCGCGCTGCTTTCGGACGACCAGTTCGTCTCGTGGGGATGGCGCATACCGTTCCTGCTCTCCGGCGTTCTGGTGATCGTCGGCCTGTGGATCCGGCTCTCCGTCGATGAATCCCCGGTCTTCAAGGCCGCGTTGGCCCAGGCCGCGGAGCGCAAGGCCGCGGTCGGCGGGGCCGGGGCCGAGAAGATGCCGCTGGTCGCCGTACTGCGACACCACTGGCGGGACGTACTGGTGGCGATGGGTGCGCGTATGGCGGAGAACATCAGCTACTACGTGATCACCGCGTTCATCCTGGTGTACGCGACGAACTCGGCGGGGCTGAGCAAACAGACCGCGCTCAACGCCGTACTCATCGCCTCCGCCGTCCACTTCGCGGTCATCCCCGCATGGGGCGCGCTGTCGGACCGTATCGGCCGCAGGCCCGTGTATGTGATCGGCGCGGTCGGGGTCGGGGCCTGGATGTTCCCGTTCTTCGCCCTGATCGACAGCGGGGGCTTCGGCAATCTGATCCTTGCCGTCACGGTCGGCCTGGTGCTGCACGGTGCGATGTACGCGCCGCAGGCGGCCTTCTTCTCGGAGATGTTCGCGACCCGGATGCGCTACTCGGGTGCGTCGATCGGCGCGCAGTTCTCCTCGGTCGCGGCAGGTGCGCCGGCGCCGCTGATCGCGACGGCGCTGCTCGCCGACTACGACAGCTCGACGCCGATCGCCCTGTATGTCATCGCCGCCGCGCTGATCACAGTCGTGGCCATCGCGTGTGCGCGGGAGACCCGGCACAGCGATCTGACGGATGTCGACCCGGATCCCGGTTGGTCGGGGGTGCCCCCGCCGCGACAGGCCGACGCCGACTCCCGTACCCCCAGCGCCTGATGCGTCCGGTGGACGGTGAACTGGGCGATCACCGTTCGCCGTTCAGCGGACCACGGCTTCGGACATGGCGTACAGCCGCAGGGCCAGTTGAATCTCCAGAGCGCGCGCCGGTGACTGCCAGTCCGTGCCGAGCAGCCGGGCGACGCGTTCCAGGCGCTGGGCGACCGTGTTGACGTGGACGTGCAGTTCGTCCTTCGTACGGGCCGGGCTCGTCCCGGACGCGAAGTAGGCACTCATGGTGCGGACCAGATCGGTGCCGCGACGCAGGTCGTAGGCGATGACTTCACCGATGGTGCGGTGCACGAAACCCTCGATGTCCCGGGCGTCGGCGAGCAGCAGTCCGAGGAAACCGAGGTCCTGGGCGGCGGCGCCGTCGCCCGACCGGCCGAGCAGCCGGAGCGCGTCGAGGCAGCGCCGGGCCTCCGTGTACGCCTCGGCTGTCGCGCCCGGACGCGTGGCGGGTGAGTCAACAGCCGCGGAGGCGCCTACGGTGACGGGCTCGCGCAGGGCCCCGCCGAGTTGCCTGGCCGTACGGCGGGCGAGGTCGGCGGCGGTGTCGTCGGGGGCGAGCGGCAGTAGCAGGACGGTACCTCCGTCGCGCGTGGCGGCCAGTCCGTGTCCGGTGGCGGCGAGATGGGACGCGGCGGACCACAGCCTGCGTGGGTCGGCCGTCTCCCGTTCGGTGGCGCCGGGCGTGCCGGGGGCGGGGCCGTCGATCCGGGCGGCCAGCACCACATGCGGCGCGTCGAGGTCCGCGTGGAGCCGGAACGCCCGCTCGCGCAGCAGGACGGGATCACGGTCGGGGGCGTCGAGGAGGTCGTCCAACAACTCGCCGCGTACCCGCTGCTCGGCCTCTCCCGCGGAGCGACGGGCCAGCAACAGCAAGGAGGTCACCATGGCGGCCCGCTCCAGGGTGCGCTGGTCGACGGAGTCGGGACCGGGATGGCCACGCAGGACGAGCGCGCCGAGCAGTTCGCCGCCGGCCCAGACCGCGGCTCCCCAGACCTCGCCGTGGCGCGTGGCACGGCCTTCGGTGCCGGTCAGGTCCAGCGCGGTCACGGAAGGGGAATCCGGACCGGCGAACTCCACCGTGCCGTCCAGTACTTCGGAGAGCGCGCTCGCCACGTCATGGACACCACCACCGCCCAGGACCAGTTCGGTCAGCCGGTCGTGCACGTCCGAGGCGCGCTCGATGGCCGCGCTGTGTTCCTTGATGATCTCGTTGGCCTTCTCCAGTTCCGCGAGCGCCGAGCGGGTCTCCCCGAGCAGATTCGCGGTGTCGATGGCGACCGCCGCGTGGGCGGCGAACGAGCCCAGCAGTGAGATCTGTTCACGTTCGAAGACCCGGGCGTGGCGGTCCGCGGCGAAGAGCACCCCGATGACCTGGCTGCCGAGCATCAGCGGCACACCGAGGATGGCGACCAGCCCTTCGTCGCGTACGCCGGAGTCGATGGCCCGGGTGTGCTGGAAACGCGGGTCGTCGAAGTAGCTTTCGGTGACATACGGCCGCGCGGTCTGGGCGACGAGTCCGCCGAGCCCCTCCCCCATCCCGAGCCTCAGCTGCTGGAAGCGGGCCGCCACCGACCCCTCGGTGACTCTCATGTACGTGTCACCCGCGGCCGGGTCGTTCAGGCACAGATAGGCGACCTCGGTACCGAGCAGCGAGCGCACGCGCTGCACGATCGCCCGGAGCACGGCGTCGAGATCGCGCAGTCCCGCGAGATCGTGCGCGGTTTCGAAGAGCGCCGTCAGCTCGGCCTCGCGGCGCCGTCGCTCCGCCAGCTCGGCCCGCACCTTCAGGGCGAGCCGCTTGGCGTGCTCCAGTGCGGCCAGCACCTCCGGTCCCCCGCCGTCCGCGCGGGCCAGCAGCACGGGCCGGTCGTACGCCTCCGCCGCCGCACCGCGCGCGAGGAGTTCCAGGTAGGAGACCTGGTCGTGGTGGGCGGCGTGGGAGTTGGGCTGCGGTTGGGACATGGACACAGCATTATCTGTCATTCGGCCGGCCACGCCAGCCCTGTGGACAACGGAAGCGCCGTGGACAGCTCGGCTCCGGTGATCCGGCGAGCGTGCGTCCCAGGCATCGCGGGCCCGGAAGGATCCGCCGGACCGGACCTAATGCGCGGTCCAGCCCCCGTCGAGGCTGAGCGACGTGCCCGTGATGAAGGACGCCTGTGGGGTGCAGAGATAGGCGACCGCCTCGGCGACCTCGTCCGGTTCGAGGAGACGCTTCAGGGCGGAGTCCTGGAGCAGGACGTCCGCAACGACTCTTTCCTCGGGGATTCGGTGCGTCTGTGCCTGGTCCGCGATCTGCTTCTCGACCAGTGGCGTACGCACATAGCCGGGGTTGACGCAGTTGGAGGTGACCCCGTGCGAGGCGCCTTCGAGGGCCGCGGTTTTGGAGAGTCCTTCGAGACCATGTTTGGCGGCTACATATGCCGACTTGTAGGGGGAGGCGCGCAGCCCATGTACGGAGGAGATGTTGACGATCCGGCCCCATCCCTCTGCGTACATGTGCGGAAGCGCGCCCCGGATCAGCCGGAAGGGCGCCTCCAGCATGACGGTGAGGACGGTGTGGAACACGTCGGGCGGAAAGTCCTCGATGGGGCGGACCAGTTGCAGCCCGGCGTTGTTGACCAGGATGTCCGCGCCTTCGGCCGCCTTCTCCGCCGCGTCGAGTTCGGTCAGGTCGAGGACCCGCGCGTCGAAGGTCCCCGCCGACCCGGCGGCTTCGGCTTCTCCGGCCAGGGATGCCAGCCCCTCGCCGTCCCGGTCCACCGCTCTGACCCTGGCGCCGGCCGCGGCGAGCCGCAGCGCGCAGGCGCGGCCGATGCCGCTCGCGGCGCCGGTGACCAGCGCGATGCGGCCCTCGAGATCGAGAGCGACAGAAGCGATCCCACTGGGAGCAGGGGCGATGTCGGGGGTGGCGGGGCCCTTGGCGGCCGGGCTGTCCGCGGGGCGGAGGCCTGGCGTACGCGGGGCAGGACCTGGTGTGGTGGGCGCGGTCATATTCCGCACCCTAAGCAGCGCTCGGAGTCCCACCGATATGGTTGGCGCCCACACTTCACTGTGGGGTGGTGGGTTCGAACCATGCCTGATCCCGGCCCGCGACGGCGAACATCAGCCGAGCGAGGACGAACTCCGCTTCCTCGCCGTGCTGTTTCTCGTCGCGGGACACGGGACCGGCCACCGACTTCATCGTCAACGCCGTCCTGGCTCCGCTCCAGCGCCCCGACGGTTCACGGTGCCCGGCTCGGGCGTTCCGGCCCGGGGCACCGCGCGGCTCAGATCGTGGCGGTGTCGATCACGAAGCGGTAGCGCACGTCGCTGTTCAGGACGCGCTCGTAGGCCTCGTTGATCTGGCTCGCCTCGATCAGCTCGATCTCGGCACCGAAGCCGTGCAGGGCGCAGAAGTCGAGCATCTCCTGGGTCTCCTGGATTCCTCCGATGCCGGAGCCGGCCAGGGTCTTGCGTCCGCCGATCACCGAGAACAGGTTGACCGAGACGGGCTCCTCGGGGGCGCCCACGTTCACCAGCGCGCCGTCCGTCCTGAGGAGGGACAGGAACGCGTCGAGGTCGAGCGGCGCGGAGACCGTGGAGAGGATGATGTCGAAGGTGCCGTTCAGCTCCTCGAAGGTCTTCGGGTCGTTGGTCGCGTAGTAGTGGTCGGCGCCCAGCTTCAGACCGTC
This sequence comes from Streptomyces sp. NPDC088116, assembly GCF_044741745.1. Taxonomy (NCBI): domain Bacteria; kingdom Bacillati; phylum Actinomycetota; class Actinomycetes; order Kitasatosporales; family Streptomycetaceae; genus Streptomyces; species Streptomyces sp. NPDC088116. The sequence continues at coordinate 478,562 of NZ_JBIUTF010000004.1, forward strand.
GTCCTTCTTGCGCAGCGACTGGCTGAGCACGGTCACCTCGGCACCGAGCGCGTGCGCGATCCGGACACCCACGTGACCGAGGCCGCCCATGCCGAGGACCGCGACCTTCTTGCCGGGGCCGGCGTTCCAGTGCCGCAGCGGGGAGTACGTGGTGATGCCCGCGCACAGCAGGGGCGCGGCAATGTCGAGGGCGAGACCGTCCGGGATGCGGACGGTGTAGTTCTCGTCGACGACGAGGTGGGTGGAGTAGCCGCCGTAGGTGGGCTCGCCGTTCTTGTCGAGGGCGTTGTACGTACCGACGTGGCCCCCGAGGCAGTACTGCTCCAGTCCCGCCTTGCAGTTCTCGCACTCGCGACAGGAGTCGACCATGCAGCCGACGCCCACGCGGTCACCGACGGCGAACTTGGTGACACCCGGACCGGTCTCGGAGACGATTCCGGTGATCTCGTGGCCGGGGACCATGGGGTAGATGCCCTCGCCCCAGCCGTCGCGGGCCTGGTGGATGTCGGAGTGGCAGATCCCGGCGAACTTGATGTCGATCAGGATGTCGAATTCGCCCACCGGGCGGCGTTCGATCGTGGTGCGCTCCAGCGGGGCCTTGGCGGCGGGAGCGGCGTATGCGGCAACGGTGGTCATGCTTGGGGGGTCTCCTCGAAAAGGCTTCGCGCGTCCGGAACCGTGTCGTCCTGGGCGTGTTCACCAGCGTGCCTGGCGCGGGGACGATTACCCAGGTCACCGTCTTGCGTACGTCCGGTGGTCCTACCACCAGCGGGATCAGCCTCCGGTGCGTACGACCAGGAATACTGGAGGCATGGATGATCGGGTAACCCCTTCCGGGGCGGCGGAGCCGCTGGACCGGCGAGCCGAGCTGGTCGAGTTCCTGCGCACCAGGCGGGCCCGGCTCAAGCCCGGGGATGTGGGGCTGCCCGACTTCGGACGGCACCGGCGGGTGCCGGGGCTGCGCCGTGAGGAGCTGGCGCAGCTCGCGGGGGTGTCGGTCGCGTACTACACGCGCCTTGAGCAGGGCAACGGGCGCAATGTGTCGGGGGAGGTCCTTGACGCGATCTCCCGGGCCCTGCGGCTCACGGACGCGGAGCACGCCCACCTCACACACCTCGCCAGCCCCAAGAGGCACAAGAAGAAGCAGGCGACCTCCCGGCCGCAGCAGGTACGGGCCGGGCTGCGCCAGCTGCTGGAGGCGGTGGAGGGTGTACCCGCCTACGTCACCGGCCGCCGCTCCGATGTCCTCGCCTGGAACCGTATGGCCTCGGCGGTTTTCGGGGACTGGGGAGAGCTGCCGGTACGGGAGCGGAACTGGGCGCGGCTGGTGTTCCTCTCCCCCGCCTACCGCGACCTGTTCGTGGAGTGGGACTCCAAGGCGTCGGACATCGTCAGCTATCTGCGGCTCTACACGGGCTGCCACCCGGACGACCCGGAGCTGTCGGCGCTGGTGGGGGAGCTGTCCGTGAGGAGTGAGGAATTCCGGCGGCTGTGGGCCACGCACGACGTGAAGGAGAAGAGCCATGGCGTGAAGCGGCTCCAGCACCCGTTGGTGGGTGCGCTGACGCTCTCGTACGAAGCCATGACACTGCCGGACGACAAGGAACAGTCCCTGATCATCTACCACGCCGAACCGGGATCGTCCTCGGCCGAGGCGCTGCGGCTGCTGGCCAGCTGGGGCACGGACGCGATGCGGGCGGGTGCGCTGCGCGCGGGTGCGCCCGCGGAGGCCGACCGGCCGGCCCGGCCCTGATGCCGGAGGGTCCGGCACCGCGTCGGTCTCGACCGGCACGGAGATGTCTGATCGGACGAACGCCGCGCAGGAGGACGACAGCTCTTCTCCGGTGCCGCTGACCGGCGTCGGTGCCGCAGTGCCGCTCGCACGCGGCGCGGGTGCGTGGTGGTTCGCCCGTCGGCGGAAGTCGGTCGACGGCGGCTGACCGAGCGGGGCGACGAGCACTTTACGCACTCGTACGCTTACTCTTTGCGCTTGTGACGGCTCTGTCGGTGCCCCGTGGCAGCCGCCCCGCGCCGTGGAGCCGGGCGGCGCTCTGCGTCGCCCTGGCGGCGCTGATCCATCTGTTCGGCTGCGCACACGGCGCCGCTCCGACGGGGGCGAGCCGCGCCGATGCCGTCCTGACCGCTCCATCCGCCTGCGCGCAGGCGGCGAAGCCGGCCGGCGGGCCTGCGGTGGAAGCGGCAGGCGGCCACGAGGGTGAGGCAGCCCAGTGCCTCGGAGTGGACGAGCCCTCCATCCAGGCACCACGGAACATCGGAGTGGCGGACCAGGCGTCCGGACCTGCAGGGTTCATCGGGACCGACACCCTCACCGCCCTCACCGTTCGGGCCGGGCCCCCTCCGGGCGGGAAATCCGGCAGCTCCACTCATGGCGGCACGCGAGCCCTACTTGGCGTGTGGCGGACCTGACCGGCATCCGAGCCGGTGATCGAAGCGCCTTCGGGCGCCAAGGTCGTATCACGGCTCACGCGGTCAGCTCTTTCTCTTTCCACTCTCACGTGACCGACCGGAGGCCGCATCGCGGTACCGGCCGAGGGAGAAGCACGCCATGCATCACTTCGCAGCACCCGCCGCACCCCTCTTCGCCTCACCGGCTCAACTTCTCGCCGGAACCAAGCGCCCCGCGCAATCCCCCGCCGGACTCGTCGGCGACACACCCGTGTTGTGGGTCGGGCAACCGTTCACCACGAACGGAAGCGGATTCTGGGCCAAGCTGGAGGGCCACAACCCGGGCGGGATCAAGGACCGCACCGCCCTGCACATGGTCCAGGCCGCGCGGCAGCGAGGCCAGTTGCTTCCCGGCGCACGGATCGTGGAGTCCACCTCCGGCACCCTCGGGCTCGGGCTCGCCCTGGCCGGGGTGGCCTTCGGTCACCCCGTCACCGTCGTCACGGACCCCGGTATGGAACCGCTGATGACCGGGCTGCTCACCGCCTACGGAGCCGACGTCCAGACGGTCCGCACCCCGCACCCCGCAGGCGGCTGGCAAGAAGCCCGCCGCCTGCGGGTCGAGGAACTCCTCTCCGTACACCCGGACTCCTGGTGCCCGGACCAGTACCACAATCCCGACAACGTGGCCGCGTACGGGCCACTGGCCCACGAACTCGTCGCGCAACTCGGCCGCATCGACGCCCTGGTGGTCAGCGTCGGAACAGGAGGCCACTCCGCCGGCATCGGATCAGTACTGCGCGGTTACTTCCCCGGCCTGCGTGTGGTCGGGGTCGACACCACCCGGTCGACGATCTTCGGACAGCCCGCCGGGGCACGGCTGATGCGGGGCCTCGGCAGCAGCATCTACCCCGGCAACGTCGCGTACGACCTCTTCGACGAGGTGCACTGGGTCCCCGCCGCCGAGTCGGTGTGGGCGGCCCGCTCGCTCGCACGGTGCCGGTACGCCACCGGAGGGTGGAGTGTCGGCGCGGTCGCCCTGGTCGCCCGCTGGCTGGCCGACCGGCTGCCGCCAGAGTCGAGAATCGTCGCCGTCTTCCCCGACGGGCCGCAGCGGTACGTCGAGACCGTCTTCAACGACGCGTACTGCCAGGAGCACGGCCTGCTCGACCACGAGCCCGCGTCGAAGCCGGAAGAAATCGCACATCCCCACGAGAACACGGTCACCAGCTGGACACGGTGCACCACGGTCGTCGATCCCCTCGGCGCCACGCGCGAGCAGCAGACGGCAGGGGTGACCCGATGACATCCCTGTGGCGGCACACCCGCTCCTTCCCGCCCGCCGTACGCCTGTTGATGGCCAACCAGTTCGCCATCAACCTCGCCTTCTACATGCTCATGCCCTATCTCGCCGCCCACCTCTCCGGGGACCTCGAACTGGCGGCCTGGTCCGTCGGGCTGGTCCTGGGCGTGCGGACCTTCTCCCAGCAGGGCATGTTCCTCGTCGGCGGCACCCTCGCCGACCGATACGGCTACAAGGCCCCGATCATGGCCGGCTGCCTGCTGCGCACGGTCGGATTCGGTCTGCTCGGCTGGGTCGACAGCCTCCCCGCCCTCATCGCCGCCTCCGCCGCGACCGGGTTCGCCGGAGCCTTGTTCAACCCCGCCGTACGCGCCTACCTCGCCGCCGAAGCCGGCGAACGACGGGTGGACGCCTTCGCCGCCTTCAACGTCTACTACCAGGCGGGCATGCTCCTCGGACCACTTGTCGGCCTCGCGCTCCTGGCCGCCGACTTCCGCCTCGTGTGCGCGACCGCCGCCACCGTCTTCGCCGTACTCACCGTGTTGCAGTGGCGTTCTCTGCCAACACGGCACGGCGACTGCGCGGCCACCGGCGGCCCGGCGGACGGGGTGCCGGCGCAGTGGCGCACGGTCGTGGCCAACCGGCCCTTCCTGCTCTTCGCCACCGCCATGACGGGGTCATACGTACTGACCTTCCAGGTCTACCTCGCGCTGCCGCTCGCCGCCGACGGCACCCTGGGAGCCGACGGGACCAGGGTCACCAGCGGCCTGTTCGTCATCTCGGCGGCCGTCGCCGTCACCGGGCAACTGCGCCTGACGAACTGGGCCAAGCAACGCTGGACTCCGCACAAAGCCCTCGTACGGGGACTTGCGACAATGGGGCTGGCCTTCGTACCCCTCGCGCTCACCCCATCCGACGCGCCTGCGACGACGGTGGCCTCTCTGATCATGGCGGTGGTCCTGCTCGCCGCGGGCGGCGCGGTGGTCTACCCGTTCGAGATGGATACCGTCGTCGCCCTCTGCGGCGACCGGCTCGTCGCCACCCACTACGGGTTGTACAACACCGTCTCGGGTCTGGGCATCACCGTGGGCAATCTCGCCACCGGGGCACTGTGGGACTTCGCGCTGCGCCACCACGCCCTCTGGCTGGTCTGGTCCGCCCTGACCACCGTGGGGCTCACCTGCGCGGCGTCCATCGCCGGCCTGGCGCGGACAGGACGCCTCACCGGACCGCGGGCCGCTCAGGTCTCGACCCAGTGCTCGTAGAGCTTGTGGTCCGGGCGGAGGCCGGCCGCCACCAGTTCCCACATCATCTCGTCGCTGCCGCGGCCGAGGGGTCACTGTTGCCCTTCATACAAACCGGCTGAAGCGCCCAAGGGAACAGGGGAACCATGATCGGAGCGTTCACACGTTGAACGCCCGTGAGTTGACGGGTGCTCCGGCGCGCGGCGAAGAGCCCTCATGGATCAAGTCCGGTGGGACTCGGGCCGGTTCACGCCGTCGCCCGTCCTCCCTGCTCGGGACGGACAGGCCGAGACCGGGACGGCCCCGCGCCCTGCGCCTCTCTCAGGCCCGTACCTGGACAAGCGCGTGCGTGCCGCTCGTACGCCAGGGTGTCGCGCTGGCTTCGAGGCCGGTCAGTGTGCCGGGGGCGAGGCCGACGATCACGTCCGACTTGAGGGTGCGCAGTGCGGCCACGGGCCCGGGGAAGTAGGCGGTGCGGTCGGCGAACGAGGTTGTCGGCGCCCAGGCCCGGTCGCCGACGAGCCGCCGGTAGTTCAGGTCGCCCTTCACGACGGTCACCGTGGCGTCCGCGAGGTTCTGCCGCAGATCGTCGGGCATCGCGCTGTACGGGAGAGGCGCGCGGAAGAAGTCGTGGGCGTCCACCACGAGCCGCCCCGCCGCGAGAGCGGACCAGAGGCGCTCGCCGGCCCCGGCCGCGTACCCGGAGGCGTGGCGGAGCCGGCGCAGGCCGTCGACAACGTCCGTCATGGTCGCGTCGGAGACGTAGTACGGATACGGCTTGACGTGCAGGACGGCCCGGTCGGCCCGGCCGGTGCTCAGGAGGTGGTCCAGCAGGACGAGGTCGGGGATGAGCTCCCGGCCCGCGTTGTCCGCCACCAGGTGCACCGAGGCGCCCGCGCCGGTGGGCAGCAGGGACCACAGCCGGGCCGTGTCGTCCGCGACAAGATGGGGATCGACGCCGTCGGTGGTCGTGGCGTCGCAGGAGATACGGAAGCCGAGGTCGGCTCGGTTGCCCCACAGCGAGGCACCCAGCAGAGCGTCCGCCCGGTCGTCGGCGGGCTGTCCGGTGAGGCCGTCGAGGGCGGCGAGTTCGTCGTCCACCACCGTGCCGCTCAGTTCGGCCCCCTTGAAGGGGGCGAACGGGTCGATGCCCTGCCAGGGTCCGGCCGAGAAGTACCCGACGGCTTCGAGGAGTCTGCGGTAGAAGAAGCTCTCGGCCCACAGGAACGGTACGTCGAACCAGGACCGGCCGAAGTGCTCGTGCCCCCAGACCTGCCACCGGTCCCGATCGTGGGCGTCCGGGGCCGGCGGCTGGATCACCCCGTCCGTGATCTCCTCGAGGAGTGCGTCGAGGGCCCGGTGCTGGGCGGGGCCGTACGGGAAGGCGTCGCGTACCCGCTGGATGAGCGCCGGATGGCGGTTGGCCAGTACTCCCCGGGCGAACGAGCCCGGCTCGTTGCTCAGGATCACGGGTGCGTCGTCGGTTCCGGGCATCGCCTTGACGTCCTCCTCGGTTGTTCGACCGCGCGTCGACCACGTATGGGCTCGCCACCGCGTCGGCGGTCAGGCGACAGGGATGATCAGTTCGGGACGGTCCCACATCACGGCCGGCGGATTCGCGGCCTCGGTACCCGTCCGCCGCCCGCCCATACTGAGATAGAAGCCCTCGGCCGGCGGGTGCGAGACGACCCGCACACCGTCGAGCCCGGCATCACGCGCCTGGCCCATCATGTGCGCGACGAGCCGACGGCCGATACCGCGCCCCTGTGCGTCGTCGGCGACGAACATCAGGTCCAGTTCCGGTGGCGTGAGCACGAGTGAGTAGAAGCCGAGCAGCCGGGCGCCGGTGTGGACGTCGGCGCCACCGGCGGCGCCGGCATCTCCGTCAGTGGCCACGAAGACCCGATGCGTCTCGATGTAGTCGGGGCCCACACGGTACCCGGCGACCATCGGCGCGTACGGGCCCTCGTACGCCCCGGAGCGCTGGACGAGCCTGGTGAGCCGCTTGGCGTCCCGCGCGGTCGCGCGCCTGATCGACACGGCGCCGTCGCACACCCTGCCGCCGCCCGCATCCGTCACGCGTGAAGTCATGTTCGACATCCATTGGAGTTCGTCCCAGCTGCCCCGGGAGAGACGGGCAACGGCTCCTCCACACGGTAGTGCACCCAGGTCCCCGCGCCGCCGCGAGGAACATTCCGACGGCGGCACCCCGCGCGGCACGCGTATCAGTCGGCCAGCAGTCCGGCGTCGTGTGCCAGGACCGCGAGCTGTACGCGGTTGGTACGGCCGGTGCGCGTGAGGATGCGGCTGATGTGCGCCTTGACGGTGCTCGCGCTGAGATGCAGCCGGTCCGCGATCTCCGTGTTGGACAGGCCGGTACCGAGCAGCCGCAGCACATCCCGCTCGGCGGTGGTCAGGTGCTCGGTCCGGCGCTGAGCCGCGTCGGTGTCGGGCCCGGACAGCACGTGCCGTTCCAGAAGTCCTCGGGTGATCCGAGGGGCCAGCACCGGGTCGCCGCCCGCGGCCACCCGTACCGACCGGATCAGCTCGACCGGACCGGTGTCCTTGAGCAGGAAGCCGGTCGCGCCCACCCGCAGCGCGCGCGTGACGCTCTGCTCCTCGCCGAAGGCCGTCAGCATCACCACGTGCGTACGGGGGGAGGCATGGGCGATGTCCTCGGCGGCGGCGATTCCGTCCTTGCCCGGCATCTGGATGTCGAGCAGAGCCACATCGATGTCCTGGCCACGGCACGCCGCGACCGCCTCATGGCCGTCCGCCGCCTCGGCCACGACCTCGATGTCGTCCGCGTTCTCCAGAATCAGGCGGATCCCGGCACGCATCAGGGTCTCGTCATCGGCGATGAGAACTCGGATCATCGGCTCATCCTAGACCGACCGGAAATTGGGGGGTGGGAGAAGGAGCGGGGGTGGGTGCGTGACAGGTGCGAGGCGGAGGACCGAGTCGACGCGGAGCGTGGGTGAGGGACGACAACGCGGCAGATGCGCGTACCCACCCCCGCGACGCCGCCCCTCAATTGCCGGTCGGTCTCAGAACCGCTATCGCCAGAAACACGACCAGGAAGATCACGGTGGGCAGCACCACAAGTGCCGCCACGCAGCCCGCGCCCAGCAGACGCGGCCAGGTCAACGCCTCGGCGGACAGGGGCGCGTAGACCTCGGCGTGTACGGCGTCCGGCGACGGAGCGCCACTACGGGGAGAGCCGACCGGCAGGAGGGCGGCCGGCGGAGAAGTGGGATCGGCCTGCTCGGGGAACGCCACCGTCCCGGCCGGGACGGACGGCAGCCTGGCGGCGACCCGGAATCCGCCCTTCGGCACCAGGCCCGCGACGAAGGACCCGCCGAGCAGCCTGACGCGCTCGTCCAGCCCGGCCAGCCCGCTCTGGTTCCCGGCCAGGGGGTGGCCTGTCACGCGGGGCGCTTCGTTGGTGACGGAGACCTCGATCCGGCCGTCCGCGTGGCGGACCTCGACCAGGGTGGGCGCCCCCGCCGCGTGTTTCAGTACGTTGGTCAGCGCCTCGCGCACCACGCGGTGCACGGCCTGCCGGGTGCGCGGGCCCGCGTCGGGCGTGTCCGGCCCTGCCCAGGTCAGCTCGACCGTGACACCCGCCTTCCGCGACTCCGCCACCAGCTCCGCTATGTCCTCGCGAGTGCCCCGGTTCCCTTCGGGGGACTGCGTCGTGAGCTCCTCGCTCCGCAGCACGTCGAGGATCTCGCGCAGCTCGTTCATCGCCGAACCGGCGGTGGTGCGCAGGAGTTCGGCCTGTCCGGCCAGCGGCGGCGCCTGCCGCGCGGCGGTGATTTCCAGCGCCCCCGCGTGCACCGAGATCAGGCTCAGCCGATGGCCGAGCAGGTCGTGCATCTCTCCGGCGATCCGCGCACGCTCCTCCATCCGCGCGGCGGCGGCGGTCAGTGAACGGGCCTGTTCCAGATAGGCGTTGCGCTCGCGCAGCAGCCTGACCAAGGGCCGCCGACGGCCGAGCAACGTCCCGGAGAGCGCCGGGAGTACGAGCAGAAGGAGCACGGACACCACGCGGCCGGCCAGTTCCAGGAGCAGCGTAGGGGCTTCGCGCACACCGGCGAGTGCCGCCAGGGACAGGGCGAGCGCACCGGTCACCAGGACGGCCCGCCATGCTCGTCGCGACGGCGTGATGTCCCGGGTCGCGGACAGCACGATCAGGGGTATCGCCACCAACGTCCACACGTTGTGGCCGACGAGCAGCGGAGCGGTGCCCAGGACGGCCAGGACCGGCCAACGGCGCCGTACGGGGACCAGCAGCGCCGCCCAGCATCCCTCCAGTACCGCCGGTAGCGGCCGGTCGGGGTGCACCGCCAGCAGCGGCAGCAACCCGATGGCCGCCACCAGCAGACTGGCCGTGGCCTCGGCGATCACCGTACGGCGCGGGGTCGCGCGCAGCGCGGCGCGTCCCGTCCGGGTCTCGCGCACCACCGCCCGCCACGTACGTCCGAGCACCTGCGACACAACCGCTCCCGTCCTTGTCCTGGCCTTACCCGTAGAACCATGATGCGGCGGCCGGCAGGCCGGACCGGACGCCGTGCTGCCAGGCCGTAACCCTCGCTGTGCCGCACCGGCCACAGCGGGTCCCTGGGTCACCCGCCCAGCCGGAGGCCGAGCTGCCTGAGCAACTCGGCCGGATCCGCGCCCTCTTCGCGGAGCAGCCGTCGGGGCAGGCCGCCGTTGGGGGACGCGCCCTTGCCGGTGCCGTTCCCCTCGCCGCCTCCGGTCTCTTCGCCGTCGGCGAGCAGCGCGGCCAGCAGGTGTACGGTGCCGACCGCACGTGAGTCGTGCTCGGCGGCCAGCAGGCGGGCCACGGCTGTCACGCGTTCCGCCTCCGGCGAGTACGGCACGTCGGCGCTCACCGGCGCCGGTTCGGCCTCGGTGGCCGCGGCGATCAGCGCGCTCGGCCGTACCCCGTGCGAACGCATCAGCGCGGCGGCGGTGTTGGCGGGTGCCATGTCCTCGGTCAGCGCCCGCCCGGCGACGGTCAGCGCCCGGTCCAGCCCCTGGATCGCCAGCAGCAGATCGACCGGCTCTACCTCGCGCCGGCCGCAGCGTATCGCCTGGCGGTTGGCCTCGCTCCGGAGCGCGAGCAGGACCGGCGTCCCGTCACCGGATCCCCGGGACATCCACGACGCCATGCCCCGGACCCACCAAGTCCCCCGCTCACCCAGCAGCCCGGCCCGGCGCAGAAGTACGACCGTCCGGGACTCCGGTCCGGGCGTCCCGGCCTCGGCCACCGCCTGCGCGTCGAGTGCCGTGGCCGCGGCCGTCAGGTCCACGCGCCGCAGCCTCAAGGCCTCCATCGCCCGGCTGCCGGGGAGGTCCAGCAGTACCCGGGCCACATGACGGCAGCGCACACCGGGAGTTCCCTCCTCGCGCGCCAGCCGCAGGGCCCGGAGCAGGCAGCTGCGCAGCGCCGCGGACGGCTCCGGCCAACCGTCCCAGCCGTCCGGCAGCGAACGCGAGTGATTCGCGGCGGCGAGCCACTGTGCCTCCCGCCACGCGGCGGTGACCTCGATCTCGTCCTCCACGGCCGGCACCGCGCCGTCGTCGGCGTCCTCGTGATGAACCCAGACGCCGTCCTCGCGGGCGGCGACCACACCGCTCAGCGCGCCCGCGTCGCCGGAGCCCCCGGGAGCCAACGCGGCACCGGCCTCGGTATCGCCGCGTACCAGCGCGAAGAGCAGGTGTTCGGTTCCCACCGTCCGGATCTCCAGCCGGGCCGCGCGGCGCAGCATCTGCACCAGCGTCTCCATGGCGTCGGACTCGATCTCGATGTTCGGCGCGATCTCGGCGTCGGCGTTCACGGTGGGTGTCGGTCGCTCTCTCGTCATGGGTTCCCCTTTTGTCGGACCGCGGGCTGCGGGGCTGCGGACGGTTACCGAACCCGTCTGCGACCGACGTTAGGTGGGTGCCGCACGTCCGCACGTCGGCCGACCGGCCACAGTCACTGTCCGATCGGCCATGATCGGCGGGCCGATCGGCCGCACGGCCCGTGGAACGCGCCCCGGGTCCGGTCCGCCAGGACCGCCTGGGGCACCCGCCGCCCCGGGCCGATCGGCCATGATCGGCGGGCCGATCGGCCGCACGGCCCGTGGAACGCGCCCCGGGTCCGGTCCGCCAGGACCGCCTGGGGCACCCGCCGCCCCGGGGCCATGTTCGTCCCTCCCGATCCGTTGACCTCTCCATAACACGCCCTTACGGTTTCGGCGTTCGGAATCACAGATGACGTTCGACATATCGAACAGTGACCTCCGCCCCCCACAAGGGAGACTGCATGAGCCGCAGTGAAATCCCCAGCCGCAGAGTGGTGTTGAAGGGAGCCCTGGCAGCGGGTGCTCTCAGCGCCGTGCCCGGCCTCGCCCACGCCGCCCCACCCGGCGTCAGTCACCGCAATCCCCTGGTCGAGCGGCGCGCCGATCCGTACATCCACCGTCACACCGACGGCCGTTACTACTTCACGGCCACCGCTCCCGAATACGACCGCATCATCCTGCGCCGCTCCCGCACTCTGCGGGGCCTGGCGAACGCCGAGGAGTCGGTGATCTGGAAGAAGCACACAAGCGGCGACATGGGCGCGCACATCTGGGCGCCGGAGATCCATCACATCGACGGGAAGTGGTACATCTACTTCGCGGCGGGCCGCGCCGACGACGTGTGGAAGATACGCGTCTGGGTCCTGGAGAACGAGAGCCCCGATCCCTTCCGGGGCACCTGGACGGAGAAAGGGCGGATCACCACCGCCTGGGACACCTTCTCCCTCGACGCCACCACCTTCACCCACCGGGGCACCCGCTACCTCGCCTGGGCGCAGCACGAGCCGGACATCGACAACAACACCGGCGTCTTTCTCTCCGAGATGGCGAACCCGTGGACCCTGACGGGTCCTCAAGTACGGCTCACCACACCGGAGTTCGACTGGGAGTGCGTGGGCTTCAAGGTCAATGAGGGCCCGGCCGTCATCAAGCGCGGTGGCCGCATCTTCATGTCATACTCGGCGAGCGCCACGGACCACCACTACTGCGTGGGTCTGCTGACCGCCGACGCCCGGGACGACCTGCTCGACCCCGCGACCTGGACGAAGTCCCCCGAGCCCGTCTTCAGCAGCAATGAGGCGACGGGGCAGTACGGTCCCGGCCACAACTCCTTCACCGTCGCCGAGGACGGGCACACCGACGTCCTCGTCTACCACGCCCGGCAGTACAAGGAGATCACCGGCGACCCGCTGAACGACCCCAACCGCCATACCCGTATCCAGAAACTGGGCTGGAAGCAGGACGGCACCCCGGACTTCGGGGTCCCCGTGGCCGACTCACCGGTACGCGACGTCCGGGCGACGACGCGGTACACGATGACGGCGTTCACCAACAGCAGCGAATCCAACATGTACGTGTACCAGTCGGCGGACGCGCTGACGTACACCCTGCTGAAGGGGCCCGCGTACACCCCGCCCTCCGGGCTGATCCGCGATCCGAGCCTGTTCAAACACACCGACGGCTACTACTACATCGTCCACACGACCAACTGGACCGGGAACACGATCGGGTTCGCCCGCAGCAGGGACCGTACGAGCTGGCAGTTCTTCGCCCAGCACACCCTGCCGGTGAGCGGGCTCGCCCGGACCTGGGCGCCCGAGTGGTTCGTGGACGCGGACGGCAGCGTCCATGTGGTCGTGTCGCTCGACACGACCAACACCTCGGTCTTCCGCCCGCATCTGCTCACCGCGGCCAACGCCTCCCTGACCGCGTGGACGGCCCCGCAGCCGGTGGCGGGTCTCGACCGGGCCAACTACATCGACACCTTCGTCGTCCGGGACGGCGGCAAGTACCACGCGATCACCAAGCAGGAGACGACCAAGTACCTGGAACACGCCGTCGCCGACCGCCTCGCGGGCCCCTACACCTTCACCGGTACGGGCAACTGGGCGGGCTGGGGCAGCTGGCGCGAGGGCCCGGCGCTCGTACGGCTGGACAACGGCGGCTGGCGGATCTACTTCGACGGCTACGCGGAGAAGAAGTACTACTACAGCGACAGCCTGGACGGGCTGCGCACCTGGACACCGATCAGGCAGCTGCCCCAGCTGTCGGGATTCGCCCGCCACTTCACCGTGCTGAGAGAGCAGGTCTGAGATGAGACGTGTACGCACACTGCTGCTCGCCCTCGGCGTCGCTCTCGCACTGGCTGTCGGGCTCGGTCTCACCTGGCTCCCGCTCCCGGCGAGCGCGAGCACCGCGCAGGCGACCGACCGGGGCACCACGCAGGTCCCCGGCCGCCTCCTCGCGGGCCCGGTGACCATCACCAGCGGCACCCAGTTCACCGACACCACAGGCGGGTTGGTGCACGCCCATGGTGGCGGGGTGCTCAAGGTCGGTGCCTGGTACTACTGGTTCGGCGAGAACCGCAACGCCGACAACTCCTTCCGGTATGTCTCCGCGTACCGTTCCTCGGACCTCAAGAACTGGGAGTTCCGCAAGCACGTCCTGACCCAGGCCACCGCCCCCGAGCTGGCCGACGCCAATATCGAGCGGCCGAAGGTCGTCTACAACGCCACGACCCGTCAGTTCGTGATGTGGATGCACAAGGAGAGCGCCACGGACTACAGCCAGGCGCGCGCCGCCGTGGCCACGTCCGCCACGGTCGACGGCGACTACACCTGGAAGGGCAGCTTCCGGCCGCTCGACGTCCATATGTCCCGGGACATCACCCTCTTCACGGACACGGACGGCACCGGCTACATGGTGTCGGCGGCCCGTGAGAACTACGACCTTCAGATCTACCGGCTCACGGCCGACTACACCGGCATCGCCGGCCTGGTCGCCAACCCCTGGCCGGGCGGCCACCGCGAGGCTCCGGCGCTCTTCAAGCGGAACGGCGTGTACTTCATGCTGACCTCCGGCGCCACGGGCTGGAACGCCAACCAGCAGCAGTACGCCACCGCCACCTCGGTCGCCGGGCCGTGGAGCGCGATGCGCAACGTGGGCGACTCGACGACGTACAACTCCCAGACCACCTATGTCCTGCCGGTGCAGGGCACGTCGGGCACCTCGTACCTCTACATGGGCGACCGGTGGGGCAACTCCTTCGGCAGGACGGTCAACGACTCGCGCTACGTGTGGCTGCCGCTGGCCTTCCCGACCTCCACCTCCATGACCATGAACTGGTACCCGGAGGTCACCGTCGACACCACTACGGGCACGGTCGCCGGGTCGGGCGGTCCCTACGAGACGCTGACCGCGCGGCACAGCGGCAAGTGCGCGGACGTGCCGGGTCAGTCGATCCTCGAAGGCGCCGCGCTCTCTCAGTACATCTGCAACGGCGGCGGCAACCAGCGGTTCTGGTTCAAGAACACCGGCGACGGTTACGTGTGGCTGATGGGCCGGCAGAGCTCGCTCTGCCTCACCGAGACCGCCGCCGATGTCCAGCAGCAGGCGTGCGGCGGGGCGTCCGCGCAGCAGTGGAAGGTGACGGCGAGCAGCGGCGGGTACGTCACACTGACCGCGCGCGCGAGCGGCGAATGCCTCGACGTCTCGGCCGCGTCCACGGCCGACTCGGCGAGGCTCATCACCTACGCCTGCTCGGGCGCCACCAATCAGCAGTGGCAGCGCGCCGCCTGACCCCTGTGGGCCATGGGCCATGGTCCGCGTGGCATGAGTGCCGACACCTGGGCGGCGCCCCGGTCGAGTACGGCTCGGACGGGGCGCCGTGTCATGCGCCCGCTGCTTGCCACCGGCGCAGAGAGGAGGGCGAGTCAGGGCGCGTTGAACGAATTTGACCGATTGACTTCGCTTACTTCCACTATCGCTCGCGGTGCGAAACGAAAGGAACAGGATTATCTTTCGGGAACGCTCGACAACCGCAATGGTCCCATTAACGGACAGTAGCGATGGAGTTCCGCATGAGTGAGCGGGTAGCGTCGCGGCACGAGCCAGCTCCTGTACGGCGGCCAACCATTATCCGGAGCCGGCTCGTCCATACGAACCGACGATCGAGGAGGGCTCAGTGCCTCCTGACCACATATCCGAACCGCCACCCGAGGGCGCCAGTCCGGGGCGTTCAGAACGTAGCATCCCTCGCACGAGGGCTGCTAAAACCCGGGAGCTGCATGACAATCAGGTCAACGTCCAGCTCTCGCCCTTCATAGCCATACCTTTTCTCGGCATTGTCCTGGTGTTCCGCCCGGAAGCCGCCGAGGCCGCCCTCGCGGTGACAGGTGCCGCGGTCCTCGGTATGCGCCGCTCGTATCTGCGCCACCGGCGGCTTCGCCTGCGCTGACGCTCCGACAGAGGCCGGGCCGCGGTCCGCCGTGGCCCGGCCCGACGCGAACCGGAATCTCGCCCCCGCCTACGTCGGGGCCGCGAAATCCGTTCCGCAGGCCGGAAATTTGCCATTTCCGTGCCGGATTCCCAGAAGCAATCCCCGAAAAGGACCAGATCGCATGACCCAGAAGGGCCACGACGGCCTTGATGAGTGCAAGGGCCCCGGCTGCTCCAACTCCGTTCAGCAGAAGCCCGGATCGGGCCGGCCCCGCCTGTACTGCTGTGACAACTGCGGCGCGAAATACCGTAAGCACCGCGGCAGCCGGCACAAGGCCGTCGACAACGACGCCTACGCCGCCCTGGTCGCGGACGATTACGCCCAGCATGCCCTCCAACTGGCCCAGTTGATTCACGAAGGCCGTCCGGAAGCGGCGCTCCATCTGCTGGTGCAGTGCGAACAGGACTGGAAGGACGTACGTGCCGCGACGGTCCAGCTCGCCCGGGACCGCAAGATGAAAGGGGCCGATATCGCCGCCGCGCTGCACATCAGCCAGGACACGGTGAGCCGTGCGATCAGCGCCGACCATATAGCCACCCGCCGAAAACACCGCGCGCCGCGGCCCGCCGCCACGACGTCCACCACTCCCTTACCGGCCACTCCGGCCGGCAAGGGAGCCCCGCACCAGCACCATCCGCTGCCCGCCCCCGCTCCCCCGTCCCGTCCGGCGGGCGGATTCCCCGACCGGGACAACGGGCCTCCCGCCCTGGGGCCGGCGGCCAGCCTGGCCCGCGCCCTGTCGCATCTGCACCGCCTCAGCAACAAGACACTGCGGGCCCTCAGCGAGGCGGCCGCGGTGGACCCCTCGTACGTGTCCCGCGTACTGAGCGGCGAGCGCCTGCCGTCCTGGAAGGTGACCCGGAATCTCGTACTGGCCTGCGACGGCGACCCCGACGAACTGCACCCCTTGTGGAACGCGGCCCGTGGCTACCGCATCATCCAACCCACCAGTCTGCACGCGGCACTTCGCGGACTGCACCTGGCCGCCGCCCTCCCCGAACCGGACCTGATCCGCGCACGGGCCCACGACAGTCTGTCCGTGGAGGACATCACGGGCATGCTCAACGGCTCCCGCCTCCCGGACTGGAACAGGGTCGACCATCTCGTGGGCGCCCTGCACGGCCAGCCCGAGGCGATCCGGCCCCTGTGGGAGGCCGCCAAGTCCGCCGCGCAGGAGGCCGTTTCCGACGCCCCAGCGGTTCCCGGAGTCCCATCGGTGTCCGACGCCCCGGCGGTGTCCGGAGCTTCGCGTACGCCACCGAGCCTGCCGGCCGCCGCCTTCGGATGACCAGGTCCGCCACCACTCAGCCGCTCACACCGAGGGGAAGAGGTGCCATGCCCGTCGCACCGTCCGGCACCACGATCACCACCACGACCACCGGCACCATGACCCTCCACACCACTACGGTCCCCACCGGCACCGCCCGCGCCGTCGGCGCCATGGACCTGGCGCTCCCCGCGACCTTCGAGGCCTTCTACACACTGCACCACGACCGCTATCTGGCCTACGCGCGGGCCCATATGAGCAGCACGGCCGCCGCGGCCGCCCTGCGCGAGGCGTTCGGCGAACTGGCCACCCACTGGTCCCATGTCCTGCGCCGCCCCAACCCCACCGCGGAGGCCTGGGAGAAGCTGGTCCGCCGGGTGGGGAGGCGCGCCCCGGCCCTGACCGCCGGCACCACTTCGTACGTCCAGTACCAGGTGGTCGTCCTCCACCACCTGGCGGGCTGTTCCGTCAACGCCGTCGCGGACACCACGGGGCTGGAACCCTGCCGGGTCCGGTATCTGCTGCGCACGTGGTCCCCGCCGGGCAGATGTGGCTCGTCGAGAATCGGCGCGGACCTTTCGAAAACCGTTCCCAGATGATGTCCTTGGAACCGATTTGACCTGCACAGTTCAAGCCCCTTATGTTCTGCGTTCTGACCTGGACCGTCATGGACAGGTCAGCTTCGCTTCACCATCTCTGGGGGAAACACAGTGCACTGGTACACGGACGTCCTGAAGAAGTACGCGGTGTTCAGCGGTCGGGCGCGCCGCAAGGAATACTGGATGTTCGTCCTGTTCAACTTCATCATCGCGATGGTCCTGGCGGTCGTCGACGCCCTGGCGGGCGCGGGCGGCATCATCAGCGGCCTCTACACGCTCGCCGTGCTGATTCCCTCCATCGCCGTGGGCGTGCGCCGGCTGCACGACACCGGCAGGTCCGGCTGGTGGATGCTCATCGCGCTGGTCCCCCTCGTCGGCAGCATCATTCTGCTGGTCTTCTTCGCCTCCGAGGGCGAGCACAACCCGAACGCGCACGGCCCGAACCCCAAGCACGTGCAGGCGTACCCGTAACGCCTAGGTCTTCTCCCTCGCGTGCCCGTCAGCACACCGCTGACGGGCACGCGTCGTCTCGCACCCGATGCCCCACGCCCGACAGGACGTTGCTTCGAGGCTCGCGCTCAGACGCGCCGGGTGTCCAGCCAGACGGCCGTGTCCGGCGGCAGCGAAAAGCCGCCGGCCCCGTCACCCGTCAACTCGTCGCCGGCCAGCAGCAGTTCCGCCCCCTCGGGCAGTGTCAGCGGCAGCGGCGCGCCGGAAAGGTTGACCCGGCACACCAGGCCCGCGCCCTTGCGGAAGGCCAGTTCGCCCTCGGCCGACGGCAGCCAGGTGAAGCTCTCGTCGCCGAGGAAGCCCCGGCGCAGGCTCAGCGCCGTACGGTACAGCTCCAGGAAGGACCCCGGCCGGCCCGTCTGGGCCTCGACCGACCGTTCGCCCCAGCCCTCGGGCTGGGGCAGCCAACTGCCGCCGGGGCCGAAGCCGTACGAGGAACCGGTCCTGGTCCACGGCAGCGGCACCCGGCACCCGTCGCGGCCCTTCTGGGCGTGTCCGGTGCGCTCCCACATCGGGTCGCGCAGGGCGTCCGCGGGCAGGTCGGCGACCTCGGGCAGGCCCAGTTCCTCGCCCTGGTAGAGGTACGTCGTACCGGGCAGCGCGAGCGTCAGCAGTGCCGCGGCCCTGGCCCGGCGGCGCCCCCGTTCCTCGTCGGCCGCCGGTTCGCGGCCGTCGGTCAGCAGCCAGGCGGGGAGGGCGGTGCCGTCGGGCAGCGCGTAGCGCGTGCGGTGGCGCACCACATCGTGGTTGGAGAGCACCCAGGTCGGCAGGGTGCCGGTGGGCGCCGCGCCGGCCAGCGAGGTGTCGATGACCTGCCGGAAGGAAGCCGCGTCCCACGGGCAGCGCAGATGGAAGAAGTTGAAGGCCTGGTGGAGTTCGTCGGGCCGGGTGTAGAGCGGCAGCCGGGCCGCGCTCACACCGGCCTCGGCGACCATGATCCGGGGCGGCGCGTAGGAGTCGGTGATCTTGCGCCAGGTGCGGTAGATCTCATGGACCTCGTCACGGTCCCAGAAGGGGTGATTCTCGCCGCTGGGCGGGGAGTTGAGAGGCGCGGTGTCGCCGCCCCGGGTGTCGCGCAGCGGCCGGGTGAGGTCCTTGCGCAGTCCGTGGGCCACATCGATACGGAAGCCGTCGACGCCCAGGTCCAGCCAGAAGCGCAGGGTGCGCTCGAAGTCGGCGACGACGTCGGAGTTCTCCCAGTTCAGGTCGGGCTGTTCGGCGGCGAAGATGTGCATGTACCACTGGCCGTCGGGGACCCGGGTCCAGGCCGCGCCACCGAACTTGGACTGCCAGTCCGCGGGCGGCTCAGCGCCGTCGGGGCCGCTGCCGTCCCGGAAGATGAACCGGTCGCGCGCGGCCGAACCGGGCGCCGACGCCAGCGCCTGCGTGAACCACGGATGCCGGTCGGAGCAGTGGTTGGGCACGATGTCGACGATGGTACGAAGACCGAGCTCCCTGGCCCGGCCGAGCAGCGCGCGGAAGTCGTCCAGGGTGCCGTGGCGCGGGTCGACGTCCCGGTAGTCGGAGACGTCGTAGCCGCCGTCGGCCAGCGGGGAGCGGTAGAACGGGGTCAGCCAGACGGCGTCCGCGCCGAGTGCCGCGACATGGCCGAGCCGGTCGGTGATCCCCCGGAGGTCGCCCATTCCGTCGCCGTCGGCGTCGGCGAAGCTGGGGACGTAGATCTGGTAGACGACGGATTCGCGCCACCAGTCGCGGCCACCGCCATCGTCGCCGCCACCACCGTCGGGACCGCCCGAGCCGCCGAAGCCGCTCGGACCGCTACCGCTGCCGCCTCCGCTGCCGTCGTTGCCTTCCGGGAACGCGTGCTGTGTCACTGGTACCTCTCGTGCCGGGATGAAAAGGAGTCCAAGTAGAGGGAACGCCACAGGCATTGTGCGATGCGATCATCCCTTGACCCCACCGGAGGTGAGAGGTACCAGGTCCGGACCGGGCGGTGGGGTCGGGCGTTGCAGGCGGAAGCGCGTACCAGGACGCCGCGAGCACCCCGGCGGTGCTCAGCGCAGAGCGCGCTTGGCGCGGCCGGGCCGGGCCGACGCGTACGGCACCTTCGCCTCGGCCGAGCGCAGCGAGCGGATGGCCAGCAGCAGAACCCCGATGTCGTCGAGGTACACCGGATCGGGCATCAGATCCGTGGGGAGTACCAGATAGACCATGGCCGCCCAGAACACCCAGCGGTTCTGGACCGGTACGCCCGCCCGGCTCAGGGCGCGCCGGGCCCGTACCAGCCGGACGGCCAGGGTGATCGCGACACTCAGGGTGAGTGCCCCCACCACGACGGCTACGGCGATGAGAATCTGCACTTCGCTGCTCACGGCGCTCTCCTGGTCTCCGGTTCTCCGGCCTCCGGGCCCTGGACGAGCGGGGCCTGCGGGCTTCTGCTACCCGACTACCCCAGACACCCGGCCCGGCACCAGAGATGTCCCCCGTCCGGCCCGGATCCCAGGGCGGAATCCGGGCCGGACGGAGGAGAGGCGGCTACCACGCCAGGTGGAGCGCCGCCGGCGCCACGCACACGGAGCAGGCCGTCAGAGCGCCGCGCCGGCCTTGAGCTTCCTGGCGATACCGACCACCCGCTCGGCCTGGACACGCGCGGCGGTACGGGTCTCGTCGCCCACCGGGTTGGCGCCCTGCGCGTCGACGTGCGAGGTGCCGTACGGGTTGCCGTCGGCGAACTTCGCCGGGTCCGTGTAACCGGGGGCGACCACGATGCCGCCGAAGTGGTGGAAGGAGTTGTACAGCGCGAGCAGCGTGGACTCCTGGCCGCCGTGCCGGGTCGCGCTGGACGCGAAGCCGCTGTACACCTTGTCCGCCAGCTTGCCCTGCGCCCACAGGCCGCCGAGGGTGTCGATGAACTGCTTGAGCTGCGAGGCGACATTGCCGAACCGGGTGGGGCTGCCGAAGATCACGGCGTCGGCCCACTCGATGTCCTCCGGCGTCGCCACCGCGAGCTCCGCGGTGGCCCGGTGGTTCGCCGCCCACGCGGGGTTCGACTCGATGGCCGCGTCGGGGGCCAGCTCGGCCACGCGCCGCAGCCGCACCTCGGCACCTGCCTTCTCGGCCGACTCGGCCAGCGTCCTGGCGACCTCCGTGTTGGTACCGGTGGAGGAGTAGTACACAACGGCGAGCTTTACGGGGTCAGTCATGGCGGGGGTCCTCCTTGGATCGCTTGCGCGCCGGACACGCACGAGTCACTCGTGCCCATCGGTGACGCGCCCTTTCTTGTTCAACCGTAAACCAATTTGATTGAACCGTAAACCATGCCCGTTCGCACGCGATCTTCCCGTCATTCCAGCCAATCGGTACGTTTCCTGACAGGAAGATCGCCACACGCCACCCGGTCCGCCGGGGCTACGGAGAGGCTGGCTCCATGTCAGAGCATGTACGGGAGCGTTCACCGGAGAATGCGTCGCGGCGCACACCGCTGATCCATGGCTCCTGCGACGAACGGTTCGGCGCGGTGCGCACCGCCTTCGAGAACAACTTCCACGAGCGCGGCGAACTGGGCGCCGCCGTCACCGTCCTGGTCGACGGGAAGCCCGTCGTCGACCTGTGGGGCGGCTGGGCCGACGGCGCGCGCGTGCGGCCGTGGGAGCGGGAGACCCTGGTCAATGTGTGGTCGACGACCAAGGGGCCGACCTCGCTGTGCGCGCACATCCTGATCGACCGCGGGCTGCTCGACCCGGACGCGCCGGTCGCCACGTACTGGCCGGAGTTCGCCGCGGCCGGCAAGGAGTCCGTCCTCGTACGGCACCTGCTCTCCCACCGCTCCGGACTCGCCGGATTACGTGAGCCGCACACCCTGGAACAGCTCTACGACTGGGAGTTGACCGTCTCCCGGCTGGCGGCGACGGAGCCGTGGTGGCAGCCGGGCACCCGGTCCGGCTATCACGCGACGGCCCACGGCTTCCTCGTCGGCGAGGTGGTCAGGCGCCTCACGGGCCTGCGCCCCGGGGCGTTCCTGCGCCAGGAGGTGACGGGACCGCTCGGGATCGATTTCAGCATCGGACTGCCGGAGGAGGAGGCCGCGCGCGCCGCCGAGCTGGTGTACCTCCCCGTCGGGACGGACAGCGAACGGGCCGCCGGCTTCGACGTGTCGAGTCCGGTCGTCGTGGCCGCGCTGGGCAATCCCCCGGTGAGTGCGGCCGACGCCAATTCGGCGGCCTGGCGGTCCGCCGAGATCCCCGCCGCGAACGGCTACGGCACGGCCCGCGCGGTCGCCGCGCTGTACGGGATCCTCGCCGGCCGGGGACGGCTCGACGGCCACCGCGTCCTGTCCCCGGAGACGTTCGAGCGGGTCCGCGAGGGACAGGGCAGCTGCCGGGATCTGGTACTGGGGCCGGGCTTCACCCACGAGACGGAGAACGCCCTGGGGCTCTGGCTGAGCGGGCCGAACGGCTCGTACGGCCCCAATCCGAGGGCCCTCGGGCACGACGGCTTCGGTGGTTCCTTCGGGCTCGCCGACCCGGAGGCCGGGGTCAGCATGGGATACGTGATGAACCGGATGGGGCCGTACATCGCCGACGATCCACGGAAGATGACGCTGATCGACGCCCTCTACGGCGCGCTGTAGCGGCCGGGTTGTCCCACGAAAGAGCGCACCACCGACCGGTTCCGAGCGCCCGCATGACACCGATCCACGCCCTTCCCGCCTCTCTCGACACCCACGACCGATTAAATTCAGCCATGATCATCACGAGGGCAATTCGGTGGTACGACACCAAACGGACGCCCGTCACCCCGCGAAACCACCTCCGCGGCCGCCATATCCACCCCTCGTGGATTCACTCGGTCATACGCCCACCACCCACGGTGAACCATGTGTGTTTGTGACGGCCATTCGCGTGGCCGGATGACGTCCAGGTTCACATCTGGTGCTATATGCGGGTACTGACGGACGCTCACCAGCCGCTTTTACCCGCGCGTGGGATTTGCAGCAATTCGCAGTCGGTCCGGCAGCGGACTCGGCGACCGCCCCGCGGGGGGCGGTCGCCGAGCGGAACCGCGGACCTCGACGGCCGACCCGCGCCACAGGTCCAGAAGTGGGCCTTGCACCGGCACCAACCGGAGTTGACGATCTCAGGGCGAGGAATTGACAGGTCCACGACCAGCACCACATGGCCGTGGACCGTCGTATCCGAGCGGCCCGCTCACCCAACGGGCCGTGTTGTTCCCCCACCTACGGAGGATGTTGTGACCTTCAAGCGCTTTTCCCCCCTCGGCGCGGTGTCCAGACACGCGCGGCTTCTCGCCGTCTCGTCCGGTCTGGTGACCGCCGTCGCGCTTGCGGCCCCTGCCGCCGTCGCCCAGCCGGCGCCGGTCGCCCCCGCCGTCTCGGCGGCCCAGCTGGCCGAGGCCGGTGACGCCCTCCGCGGCGCCGACATCGCCGGCACGGCCTGGTACGCGGACAAGACCTCCGGCAAGGTCGTCGTCACGGTCGACAGCACGGTCTCCGACGCGGAGATCGCCACGATCAAGAACTCCGTGGCCGACACCGCCGCGGGCATCACGATCAAGCACACCGAAGGCACGTTCAACAAGCTCATCGCGGGCGGCGAGGCCATCTACACCGGCGGCGGCCGCTGCTCCCTCGGCTTCAACGTCCGCAGCGGCAGCACGTACTACGCGGTGACGGCCGGGCACTGCACCAACATCGGCAGCACCTGGTACACCAACTCCTCGAACAGCACCGTGCTCGGCTCCACGGCCGGTTCGAGCTTCCCGGGCAACGACTACGGGCTGATCCGCCACTCCAACTCGGCCGCGGCCGACGGCCGGGTCTCCCTCTACAACGGCTCCTACCAGGACATCACGTCCGCGGCCAACCCGACGGTCGGCCAGAGCGTACGGCGCAGCGGCTCGACCACCGGTCTCCACAGCGGTACGGTCACCGGCCTGAACGCGACCGTCAACTACGGCGGCGGCGACGTCGTCTCCGGCCTGATCCAGACCAACGTCTGCGCCGAGCCCGGCGACAGCGGCGGCGCGCTCTTCGCCGGCAGCACCGCGCTCGGCCTCACCTCGGGCGGCAGCGGCAACTGCTCCTCCGGCGGCACCACGTTCTTCCAGCCGGTCGTCGAGGCCCTCAACGCCTATGGCGTCAGCGTCTTCTAGGACTGCTTCCACGACTGCTTCCACGTCTTCCGAAACTCTCGCGGTACTTGTCGGGGGGGGGGGGGGGGGGGGGGGGGGGGGCCCCCGCGGGGCGGGGGGGCCCCCCCCCCCAAACCGCCGGGGGCGGGGCGGGGGAGCGTGTGGAGGGACCA
>NZ_JBIUTF010000004.1:502537-741986 GCF_044741745.1 Streptomyces sp. NPDC088116
GCGGGGGGGGGCCCCCACCCCCGCGTTGGGGGCGGTGTTTTTTTTGACCGGTCCCCCGCGGGCTCACCAGTTCCCCCAAACGCCGGGGTTTTGTGGGGGGGGCCCCCGGCGCTTGGGGGGCCCCCCGCCGTACTCGTGGCCGGGACCAGCACCGGAACGTCCGATTCGTTCAAGACCCGCCGCAGCCGCCGCGCCTACGGTGAACACATGTCCACTCAACCGACTGCTCCACGACCGGCCGCTCCACGACTCGACGCGATCGGCCTGGTCGTCTCCGACATGGCCGCCTCTCTCGCCTTCTACCGCCGGCTGGGCATCGACGTGCCCGCCGACGCGGACACCGCACCCCATGCGGAGGCGGCCCTGCCCGGCGGATTGCGGATCCTCTGGGACACGGAGGAGACCGTCCGCTCCTTCGATCCCGGCTGGACCCGCCCCCGGGGTGGCGAGCGGACCGGCCTCGCCTTCCTCTGCGGCAGCCCCGCCGAGGTGGACACCACGTACGAGACGCTGGTCACGGCCGGATACACGGGGCACCTGGAGCCCTGGGACGCGGTCTGGGGCCAGCGTTACGCGATCGTCCTCGACCCGGACGGCTGCGGCGTCTCGCTCTTCGCCAGCGCCGCGTAGGCGCCGAGGGTGAGTCCGGCCAGGTCGCGCGTCTCGCGGGCGAGGTGCGCCTGGTCGGCGCAGCCCGCGGCGAGCGCCGCCGCCGCGAACGGCTCCCCCGACCGTACGAACGCCAGGGCCCGTTGCAGCCGCAGCACCCGGGCCAGCGTCTTGGGCCCGTAGCCGAAGGCGTCCAGGGAGCGGCGGTGCAACTGGCGGGCGCCGAGACCGACCGCGTCGGCGGTAGCCGCGACCGTGCGGCCCGCGTTCAGCCCGGTGACGACGGCCCGCAGCAGCGGGTCGGGCGGCGGAGTCCCGGCGGCCCGCCGCAGCGCGACATCCTCAAGAGCGACGGCCGGGTCCTCGGCGGCGGCGAGCCGGGCGCTGATCCCGCGTACGTCGGCAGGGGACCACAGGTCCGCCAACTCGACGCGCCGGTCACGCAGTTCGTGCGCCGGTACGCCGAGGAGCGCGGGCGCGGTGCCCGGCGCGAAACGCACACCGGCGCAGTGCAGCCCGGCGATCCCCTCGGGCACGTACGCGCGGGTGTCGGGCCCCGCGACCAGCATCCTGTCCCCGATCCAGAGCAGGTCCATGCAGCCGTCGGGCAGTACGGGATACGGGTCGGTGGCGGGACCCGGCCCCGTCGCCTCCGCTGTCACCGCCCGGGTCCAGACGACCGCGCCGTCGAGCCTCGACGCGCGTTCCTGGTACATGGGGACAAGGCTATGCCCGGTGGCGAGAGCGGCGTCCGCAGCCGCTTGTTGGCTGCCCGTTGCGGGGACGGCCCGCCCGGCCGGTCCGTCAGGGCCCCTCGCCCTTGTCCCGGCCCTCCCGGTCCTCCCGGCTGTCCCGGTCCTCCCGGTCTTCCGGGCTTTCCCGGCTCTCCCGGCTCTCCCGGCTCTCGGGAGTCTCCTTGCCTTTTCGGCTCTCCCACCCCGTGTGCAGCCGGGCCTTCACCCGGGACTTCACATCGTCCGGCGGCAGAAACTTGGACCAGCGCTCCGGGAACTCCGAGGGCATGTCCGGATCGGTCACGTCGTCGTCCTGTGTCTCCGCGCAGGCCACCGCGCGCGCCACCAGTTCCGCCGCGTGTGCCGCGCGCAGCCGGTCGTTGGCCGCGCGGGCCGCGGCGGTGGCGACCGACGGCCAGACCCGGTCGATGGCGGCGTTGACGGCGGCGCCCACCAGCACCGCGAACGCGGAGACGCCGATCCACAGGAGTACCGCGATGGGCGCGGCCAACGAGCCGTAGATGGTGGGGCCTTCGACCGTGCTGGTCAGATAGATCCGGAGCAGGAAGCTGCCGATCACCCACATCCCGAGGGCGACCAGCGCGCCCGGCATGTCCTCTATCCAGCGGGACCTGGCCGGCACGGACACGTGGTACAGCGTGGTGAGGAAGATGATGGAGAGCACGATCACCACCGGCCAGTAGAAGACGGTGACCACCTCCGTGCCCCACGGGACGAACTCGACCACCCGGTCCGGGCCGACCACCGCCAGCGGCAGCACCACCGCGCCGATCAGGATCGCCACGATGTAGAGCAGGAAAGCGAGCAGCCGGGTCGCGACGATGCCGCGCCGGCCGTCGAGTCCGTACATCACGGTGATGGTGTCGACGAAGACATTGACCGCCCGCGACCCCGACCACAGCGCGATCGCGAAGCCGAGGGAGATGACATCGGGCCGTCCGCCGTGGGTGATGTCCTTCAGCAGGGGTTTGGCGATCTCGTCGACGCCCCGCGGCGAGAGCACCGTGCCCGCCGCCGCCAGGATGTTCCGTTCGATGGAGGCGACCGTCGTGGTGTTGGTCCAGTCGTCCACGTACCCGAGCAGGCCGATCAGGCCGAGCAGCAGGGGCGGCAGCGACAGGAGGGTGAAGAAGGCGGCTTCGGCGGCGAGGCCCAGGATGCGGTATTCGATGCACGAATTGACCGTGTCTTTGAGCAGCAGCCAGGCCATCTTCCTCTTGGAGACGTTGCGGTAGAGGACTCGGGCCCGGTGGAGTCGACCCGACGGCCCCTCGGGTGTTTCTTTTGCTGCCTGCACCTCCTTACCGTATCGGCATGGCAGCGAGCACCCACACAGTGACCAACCAGGTTCCGCCCCTGGTGGGGTACGACGTCTTCAGCTCCGACCGGGCTCTCACGGAGGGCGTGGAACGGCACAGCGCGCCCGCTCTCGTGGACGAGACCCGTGCGGAACTGACGGCGCTCGGCCGCATCGCCGGGTCGGCCGAGGCACAGGAGTGGGGTGCGCTGGCCAACGAGAATCCGCCGAGGCTGCGCACCCATGACCGGTACGGGAACAGGATCGACGAGGTCGACTTCCATCCGGCCTGGCATCAGTTGCTGGGGCGGGCGGTCTCCGCCGGGCTGACCGACGCCTGGGGCAGGCCCGGGGGCCATCTGCGCCGTGCGGCCGGGTTCCTGGTATGGACCCAGGCGGAGGCCGGGAACGGCTGTCCGGTGTCGATGACCCACGCCGCGGTTCCGGCGTTGCGTACGGATCCGGAGCTCGCGGCCGAGTGGGAGCCCCGGCTGACCTCCCACCGGTACGAGCCGGGGCTGCGGCCCGCCGCCGAGAAGGCCGGTGCGCTCTTCGGGATGGGCATGACGGAGAAGCAGGGCGGCAGCGACGTACGGGCCAACACGACGAGCGCGCGCCCGCTGGACGCCGACGGGGAGTATCTGCTCACCGGTCACAAGTGGTTCTGTTCGGCGCCGATGTGCGACGGCTTTCTCGTCCTGGCGCAGGCGCCCGGCGGGCTGACCTGCTTCCTCGTACCACGCGTGCTGGCCGACGGGACGCGCAACGTGTTCCTGGTCCAGCGGCTCAAGGACAAGCTGGGGAACCGCTCCAACGCGTCGAGCGAGGTCGAGTTCGACGGTACGTGGGCCCGCCGGGTCGGCGAGGAGGGCCGCGGGGTGCGCACCATCATCGAGATGGTGGCGGCGACCCGGCTGGACTGTGTGGTGGGGTCGGCCGCGCTGATGCGGCAGTCGGTGGCTCAGGCGGTGCATCACACCACGTACCGAAGCGCGTTCGGCGGCGAGCTGATCGACAAGCCGCTGATGCGGAACGTACTGGCCGATCTGGCCCTGGAGTCGGAGGCGGCGACCACGCTCGCGCTGCGGCTGGCGGCGGCGTACGACTCCGTCCAGAACGACGATGCCGGGGCCGACCAGGAGCGGGCCTTTCTGCGGCTCGCGGTGCCCGCCGCCAAGTACTGGGTGACCAAGCGGTGCACGCCGGTCGCCGCCGAGGCCCTGGAGTGCCTGGGCGGAAACGGCTATGTGGAGGAGTCCGGCATGCCGCGGCTGCTGCGGGAGTCGCCGCTCAACTCGATCTGGGAGGGCTCGGGGAACGTACAGGCGCTGGACGTGCTGCGAGCCCTGCAACGGGAGCCGGAGGCGATGAACGCCTTCCTCCGGGAGATCGGCAAGGCGCGCGGCGCCGATCACCGGCTCGACGGCGCGATCAAGGCGCTGCTGACCGAGCTGGCCGACCTGACCGGGATCGAGGCCCGCGCCCGGCGGCTGGTGGAGCGGATGGCGCTGGTGCTCCAGGGCTCGCTGCTGGTGCGGTGGGCGCCGTCCGAGGTGGCGGACGCGTTCTGCGCCTCGCGGCTGGGCGGGGACTGGGGTACGGCCTTCGGCACCCTGCCGCACACCCTGGATCTGGCGTCGGTCGTGGACCGGGCGCGGCCCGTCGGCTGACCGGGCCGGGCGGCGGGCGGGCAGCGGGCCGGGTGGTGCAGGACCTGAGCAGGCCTCGGCGCTGGTCGGTCGCCGTGCCCGGGGCGACCGGCGGCTGGACGCGGATCTCTCACCGCGCCATGCCGAACTGCTGTGGTTCTCTGACACCTATGAGCATCACCGTGACCACATGGTTCCTGGAGCAGACCTCGCCCGCCGATCAGCGCCCCGCCGCCGAGCCCCCGGCCGGTGTCCGGGTCGTACGCGCCGAGGTGCCCTCGCCGGAGTTCAGCCGGTTCCTCTACACGGCCGTCGGCGACGACGTCGGCTGGCGCGACCGGCTCCCGATGTCGTACGAACAGTGGCGCGAGACCGTCTCGCGTCCCGGCGTCGAGACCTGGGTCGCGTACGAGAAGGGCACCCCGGCCGGCTACATCGAGCTGGCGGCCCAGGACGAGGGCACGGTGGAGGTCGCCTACTTCGGCCTGATCCCGGCCTTCCGCGGTCGCCGCATCGGCGGCCATCTGCTGTCGTACGGCGTGGCACGGGCCTGGGACCTGGCCGAACGCCGGCCCGGGACGGCGCCGACGAAGCGGGTCTGGGTGCACACCTGCTCCAAGGACGGCCCGTACGCCATGGACAACTACCTGCGGCGCGGCTTCAGGCTCTTCGACACGAAGGCCGAGGAGGAGCCGGAGCCGGAACCCTCCGGCTCCTGGCCCCACGGTTGAGAACGTACGCCGCCAGACGCGTCGAGGAGCGGAGATCTTCTCGTTCGATGCCGTCACGCAGGGCGGCGGCGATCTCCTCGGGTCTCGGGTTCACCGCATCGAGAGCGTCGGTGGGCAGGGCGAGCTCGCAAAACTCTGGACTTGCGAGTCCATTTTCTCCGTCACAGAGTGGGACCTGCGCCCTGGCTGTCCAGGGTCCCGCCCGGCCGACGGCGGATCGCGGTCCGGCCGTCGGGTTCACGGTGGAGAACCGAGCAATGGAGTGGATCATGTCGATGCGACTTGAGGGCAAGACCGCCCTGGTCACCGGAGCGACCAGCAACATCGGACGGGCGATCGCGGAGGCCTTCGCCACCGAGGGGGCGCACGTCGTCGTCTCGGGCCGCAGCGCCGAGCGAGGCAAGGCCGTGGTCGACGGGATCCGGGCACGGGGCGGTCGTGCCGACTTCGTGCGGGCCGACCTGGACGGCAGCGCCGCTGCCTCGCGGGCGCTGGCACAGGAGACGACGCAGATCCTCGGCGGCCGTATCGACATCCTGGTCAACAACGCCGGCATCTACCCGAACAGCACCACGGCGACCACCGACGAGAAGACCTTCGACCAGGTCTACGCGGTGAATGTGAAGGCCCCGTTCTTCCTGACCGCGGCCGTCGCGCCCGCCATGGTGGCGGCCGGCGGCGGGGCGATCATCAACCTGGGCTCCTGGATCGCGCGCCTGGGCATTCCGGTCGGCTCCCTCTACAGCTCCACCAAGGGGGCCGTGGAGACGCTGACCCGGGCTTGGGCGGCGGAGTTCGGGCCGCGGGGGGTACGGGTGAACGCGATCTCGCCGGGGGTGGTGCAGACACCCGCGACCGGAGAGGTCCACCCCGCCGAGATCATGATGAAGGGCACCCCCGCGGGACGGATGGGCACACCCGACGCCATCGCGAACGCCGCCGTGTACCTGGCCAGTGAGGAGACCTCGTTCGTGCACGGCATCGTGCTCGACGTCGACGGCGGCCGCACCACGACAGCAGTCATCGCCGCTTGACGCACGTTGCCCGCCCCGGTCTCGCGTGGGGACACCGTCGTGAGAACCGGGGCCTCACATCCGGAGCGGACGTCAAAACCGGGGCCTCACGTCCGGACGCGAATGCGCCGTGCGCGGGAATTGAGTGCCGTGGCCGGGCGTGAACGGCACCCGGGCCGGGGCCGGGCGCATGCTCCAGCCGACGCCCGGTCACGCCACGGGACCACCCGCGCCCCGCAGGTCGGCGATCCCTTGATCGAGAGCGGCACGCAAGTGGCCGGACCGACCCGTCGACAGCAGGATCGACACGCCCCCTTGGATCGCGGCCAGCAGCGCCGCAGCCCTCGTGTCGACATCGAGCTCGGCGGGAAGCCTGCCGGCCGCCTGTAGTGCGCGGATACCCGCCGCCAGACTCTCCTGCCAGCGGTACATCAGCTCGATCACGATCGCCCGCGCCCCGGGAGTCGAACGCCCGATCTGAAGGAACAGCGACCCGAGGGGGCACTGGTCCCCCTGCGCCTCGTAGCGCTTGATGACCACGTCCCGCCACTGCTCCCAGGCCTCCCACGAGTCGAGGCAGCCCAGATAGGGCTGCTGGTCCTCCAGGACCTGGTCCGCCTCGAACTGGGCCACCGCCACGAGGAGTTCGTCCTTGCCCGCCGGGAAGTAGTGGAACAGCTGGCTCTTGCTGGTACTGGTCCGCGCCATGATGTCGTCCAGCCTCGCCGAGGCGACGCCCTTGTCCCGCAGCACCGCCGCGGCCCCCTCGACGATCCGGCTCCGCGTCGCCTTCCCCTTCGCCGTCAGGTCGCCACGCATGCCACACGCCTCCTTGAAATGGACTGACCAGTCCACTGTATCGTTGCGACCCTGCGGCGAGAGCCGTGCGGCAAGAGGCGCCCGGCGGGCCATTCACGCCATGGACGCGGGAGCCGGATCCGACGATCCGCATTCGCGGCGCGGCACACCCAGGCGCACCTCGGCCGGACGTGCCGACCACGGTGAGCGGGGACTAAACCCCGGCCCCCCGTGACGGACAACACATCGTCTCACCTATCAGGACGATGTGGTCCACATGGTGGATAACAGTGGACTGCCCCGAGATACGCGTGACACGCTTCCGTCATGTCTCGAGCTGGAATTGCCTTGGTGAGTCGACGGCACGTCGATCTCGGCCGCATGTCCAGCGCCATCTGTCCAGCGGGCTGAGAGTCCCAGCACCGCCGCGATTCCCTGATCTCTGTCACCTGGCTGCGCACCGCCGCGTCTCGCGCGTGTGTGCCGTTCAGAGCCGCCCTCCTGTCATGTCTCGAAGGACGTACCCGCCATGGCCGCCACCCCGGAAAAGCCGTCCCCAGCCACGCCACGCCGCAAGGTGAGCCGTCACCGCGGTGAGGGCCAGTGGGCCGTGGGCCACTTCACTCCGCTCAACGGCAATGAGCAGTTCAAGAAGGACGACGACGGTCTCAATGTGCGGACACGCATCGAGACGATCTACTCCAAGGCGGGCTTCGACTCCATCGACCCCAACGATCTGCGGGGCCGGATGCGCTGGTGGGGGCTGTACACCCAGCGCAAGCCCGGGATCGACGGCGGTAAGACCGCTGTCCTGGAGCCGGAGGAGCTGGACGACAAGTACTTCATGCTGCGCGTGCGGATCGACGGCGGGCGGCTGACCACCGAGCAGCTGCGGGTCGTCGGTGAGATCTCGCAGGAGTTCGCGCGCGGGACGGCCGACATCACCGACCGGCAGAACATCCAGTACCACTGGATCCGGATCGAGGACGTGCCGGAGATCTGGCGGCGCCTGGAGGAGGTCGGGCTCTCCACGACCGAGGCCTGCGGTGACACCCCCCGGGTCATCCTCGGGTCGCCGGTCGCCGGCATCGCCGAGGACGAGATCATCGACGGCACCCCGGCGATCGACGAGATCCAGCGCCGGATCGTCGGCAACCCCGACTTCTCGAACCTGCCGCGCAAGTTCAAGTCGGCGATCTCCGGATCGCCGCAGCTGGACGTGGCACACGAGATCAACGACATCGCGTTCGTCGGTGTGGACCACCCCGAGCACGGCCCCGGATTCGATCTCTGGGTGGGTGGCGGGCTCTCCACCAACCCCAAGATCGGCCAGCGCCTCGGCGCCTGGGTGCCGCTCGACGAGGTCCCCGACGTCTACACCGGTGTCATCTCGATCTTCCGCGACTACGGCTACCGGCGGCTGCGCACCCGCGCCCGCCTGAAGTTCCTGGTCGCCGACTGGGGCCCGGAGAAGTTCCGCCAGGTCCTGGAGGACGAGTACCTCAAGCGCAAGCTGGTCGACGGCCCGGCCCCGGCGCAGCCCGTACGGCAGTGGCGCGACCATGTCGGCGTGCACCGTCAGAAGGACGGGCGTTTCTTCGTCGGTTTCGCGCCACGCGTGGGACGGGTGGACGGCGCCACGCTGACGAAGATCGCCGAGGTGGCCGCGACGAACGGTTCGGGACGGCTGCGTACAACCGCCGAGCAGAAGATGATCGTCCTCGATGTGGCCGAGGACCGGGTCGACTCGCTCGTGGCGGGCCTCGAGGCGCTGGACCTGCGGGTCAAGCCGTCGCCGTTCCGGCGCGGCACCATGGCGTGCACCGGCATCGAGTTCTGCAAGCTGGCGATCGTCGAGACCAAGCAGCGCGGCTCCACGCTGATCGACGAACTGGAGCGCCGTATCCCGGAGTTCGACCAGCCGATCACCATCAACATCAACGGCTGCCCCAACGCCTGCGCCCGTATCCAGGTCGCGGACATCGGTCTCAAGGGCCAGTTGATGCTGGGCCCGGACGGCGATCAGGTCGAGGGCTACCAGGTGCACCTGGGCGGCGCCCTGGGTCTGGAGGCCGGTTTCGGCCGTAAGGTCCGCGGGCTGAAGGTCACCGCCGACGAGCTGCCCGACTACATCGAGCGGGTGCTCGGCCGCTTCCAGAAGGAGCGCGCCCAGGACGAGCGTTTCGCCACGTGGGCGGCGCGCGCGTCCGAGGAGGCGCTGTCATGAGCGAGCGCGCCGCACCGTTCTACTGCCCCTACTGCGGCGACGAGGATCTGCGTCCGAACGGGCAGGGCCACGGCGCGTGGGAATGCGCGGCATGCAATCGAGCCTTCCAACTGAAGTTCCTCGGGCTGCTCGCCCGTGGACTTCAGAGGAGTGACGGAGGGGAAGAGATATGACGGCACTGACGGAGACCGACGATCCCCGGGCCCTCGCCGAGCGGGCCGGTATCGAACTCGAAGACTCCTCGGCCCTGGAGATCCTGACCTGGGCCGCGGACACCTTCGGCGCGAAGTTCTGTGTGACGTCCTCGATGGAGGACGCGGTGGTCGCCCACCTCGCCTCCCGGGCGATGCCCGGTGTCGATGTGGTCTTTCTCGACACCGGCTACCACTTTCCCGAGACCATCGGCACCCGCGACGCGGTGGACGCCGTGATGGACGTCAATGTCATCACGCTCACCCCGCGCCAGAGCGTCGCCGAGCAGGACGCCCAGTACGGTCCGAAGCTGCACGACCGCGACCCCGACCTGTGCTGCGCCCTGCGCAAGGTCGCGCCTCTCAAGGAGGGCCTGACCGGATACGAGGCGTACGCCACGGGCCTGCGCCGCGACGATTCCCCGACCCGGGCGAACACCCCGGTCGTCGGCTGGGACGCCAAGCAGCAGAAGGTCAAGGTCTCCCCGATCGCCCGCTGGACGCGGGACGACGTGGACGCGTACGTCGCCGAGCACGGCGTCCTGACCAACCCGCTGCTGATGGACGGTTACGCGTCCGTCGGCTGCGCTCCCTGCACCCGCAGGGTCCTGGAGGGCGAGGACGCGCGCGCCGGCCGCTGGGCCGGCCGGTCCAAGACCGAATGCGGGCTGCACGGATGACGGCGACTCGGCATCACCATCAACGTCATGATCAGGAGGAACGGTTGAGCGGGACGGACGCGACCGGGCAGGGCGCCACGGTCTGGCTCACCGGGCTGCCGAGCGCGGGCAAGACCACCATCGCGAACGAGCTGGCGGACCGGCTCCGTACCGAGGGTCACCGCGTCGAGGTGCTCGACGGCGACGAGATCCGGGAGTTCCTCTCCGCGGGCCTCGGGTTCAGCCGCGAGGACCGGCACACCAATGTGCAGCGCATCGGCTTTGTCGCCGAGCTGCTCGCGGCCAACGGCGTCAAGGCGCTGGTGCCGGTGATCGCCCCGTACGCGGACAGCCGTGAGGCGGTCCGTAAGCGTCATCGGGCCGAGGGCACCGGGTATCTGGAGGTGCATGTGGCCACGCCGGTCGACGTGTGCTCCGTACGCGATGTGAAGGGGCTGTACGCCAAGCAGGCGGCCGGCGAGCTGTCCGGTCTCACCGGGGTGGACGACCCCTACGAGGCGCCTCAGTCACCGGACCTGCGGATCGAGTCGCACACCCAGTCCGTTCAGGAGTCCGCCGCCGCGCTCTACGCGCTGCTCACCGAGAGGGGTCTCGCGTGACCACGACCGTCGCAGCTGTCACCGAGGGCACGGACGCCCCATGGGCGCTGAGCCACCTGGACGCGCTGGAGTCCGAGGCCGTCCATATCTTCCGCGAGGTGGCGGGCGAGTTCGAGCGGCCGGTGATCCTCTTCTCCGGCGGCAAGGACTCGATCGTCATGCTGCATCTGGCGCTGAAGGCGTTCGCGCCGGCGCCGGTGCCGTTCTCGCTGCTGCATGTGGACACCGGGCACAACTTCCCGGAGGTGCTGGAGTACCGCGACCGCACGGTCGCCGAGCACGGGCTGCGGCTGCATGTCGCCTCCGTGCAGGAGTACATCGACGCGGGCAAGCTGCGCGAGCGGCCCGATGGCACCCGTAACCCGCTCCAGACCGTCCCGCTCACCGAGAAGATCCAGGAAGAACGTTTCGACGCGGTGTTCGGCGGCGGGCGGCGCGACGAGGAGAAGGCGCGCGCCAAGGAGCGGGTGTTCTCCCTGCGCGACGAGTTCTCCCAGTGGGACCCGCGCCGCCAGCGGCCCGAGCTGTGGCAGCTCTACAACGGCAAGCACGCGCCCGGTGAGCATGTCCGGGTCTTCCCGCTCTCCAACTGGACCGAGCTGGACGTGTGGCAGTACATCGCCCGCGAGGAGATCGAACTCCCGCAGATCTACTTCGCGCACGAGCGCGAGGTCTTCCGGCGCAGCGGCATGTGGCTGACCGCCGGCGACTGGGGCGGCCCGAAGGACTCCGAGACCGTGGAGAAGCGCCTGGTGCGCTACCGCACGGTCGGTGACATGTCCTGCACGGGCGCGGTGGACTCGGACGCCACCACGCTCGACGCGGTGATCACCGAGATCGCCGCCTCCCGGCTGACCGAGCGCGGCGCGACCCGCGCGGACGACAAGATGTCCGAGGCCGCGATGGAAGACCGCAAGCGCGAAGGGTACTTCTAGCCATGACGAGTACGAACACGAGCACCGCGGAGCAGTTCGCCGAGCAGCTGTCGGCGACCACGCTGCTGCGCTTCGCCACCGCGGGTTCCGTCGACGACGGCAAGTCCACGCTGGTGGGGCGGCTGCTGCACGACTCGAAGTCGGTACTGACCGACCAGCTGGAGGCCGTCGAGCTGGCCTCGCGCAGCCGCGGCCAGGAGGCACCCGACCTGGCGCTGCTCACCGACGGGCTGCGGGCCGAGCGCGAGCAGGGCATCACGATCGATGTCGCCTACCGCTACTTCGCCACGCCCCGGCGGCGGTTCATCCTCGCGGACACCCCCGGGCATGTGCAGTACACCCGGAACATGGTGACCGGCGCGTCCACCGCCGAGCTGGCCGTGGTCCTGGTGGACGCCCGCAACGGTGTGGTCGAGCAGACCCGCCGGCACGCCGCGGTCGCCGCGCTGCTGCGCGTCCCGCATGTCGTCCTGGCCGTCAACAAGATGGACCTGGTCGACTACGCGGAGCCCGTGTTCGCCGAGATCGCCAAGGAGTTCACGGCGTACGCGGCCTCCCTGGGCGTCCCGGAGATCACCGCGATCCCGATCTCGGCGCTGGCCGGTGACAACGTCGTGGAGCCATCGGCGCACATGGACTGGTACGGCGGCCCGACGGTGCTGGAGCACCTGGAGACCGTTCCGGCCAGCCATGATCTGACCGACTGCCCGGCGCGCTTCCCGGTGCAGTACGTGATCCGCCCGCAGACCGCCGAGCACCCGGACTACCGCGGCTACGCGGGACAGATCGCCTCCGGGGTGCTGCGCGTCGGTGAGCCGGTGACCGTGCTGCCGTCGGGGCGTACAAGCACCGTCGAGGCCATCGACGCGCTCGGGGAGAGCGTGGACGTCGCCTGGGCGCCGCAGTCCGTGACCGTACGGCTCAGCGACGACATCGACATCTCGCGCGGCGACCTGATCGCCCCGAGCGCGGACGCGCCCGTCACGACGCAGGACGTCGAGGCGACGGTCTGTCATGTCGCCGACCAGCCGCTCGCGGTGGGCCAGCGGGTGCTGCTGAAGCACACCACTCGTACGGTCAAGGCGATCGTGAAGGACATCCCGTCCCGGCTGACGCTGGCCGACCTGTCCCAGCACCCGGCCCCCGGGCAGCTGGTCGCCAATGACATCGGCCGGATCGTCGTCCGCACGGCCGAGCCGCTGGCGCTCGACGCGTACGCCGACTCGCGCCGTACCGGATCGTTTCTGCTCATCGATCCCTCGGACGGTACGACGCTGACCGCGGGCATGGCGGGCGAGGCCTTCGCCGCCGGTACCGCGACCCCCGCGCCGGTCGCCGAAGCCGACGACGAGGGCTGGGACTTCTGATGACCACGGACGTGTACGACGTCTTCGCGACCTTCGCGAAGGAGGGCGGCCGGGTCGGCAGCGGTGCCATCGGCGCGGGGACGGGCGGGGTGCCGCGATGTGCGCGATGACGTACGCGCACCGCTCGCGCGCCCATGTTCTCCACCTGCCCCACCCGTCGTACTCACCGTTTCGAAGACCAGCCGACGTCCCGGCCGCGCCCCGCATTGCGTGAAGGCGCGAGCACCGGGCCACCGAGAGGAAACCCTCCCGTGCCTGCCTCGTCCCGTATCAGAGCGCGCCGTCGTGTCGCCGCCGCAGCCGTACTGCCCCTGCTCGCCGTTGTGCTGACCTCCTGCGGCTACGGCTCCAAGGCGGACAAGACGGACGACCAGCCGGGGCCCGCCGCCTCGGGCAAGGCGCTCTCGGCCGACACGGTGAAGATCGGCTACTTCCCGAACCTGACCCACGCGACCGCGCTGGTGGGCGTGCAGAACGGGATCCTCCAGAAGGAGCTGGGCGGCACGCAGGTGTCGCCCAGGACCTTCAACGCGGGCCCCTCCGAGATCGAGGCCCTCAACGCGCGCAGCATCGACATCGGCTTCATCGGCCCCTCCCCCGCGATCAATGGCTACACCCAGACCAAGGGCAAGGGCCTGCGCATCATCGGCGGCTCGGCCTCGGGCGGTGTGAAGCTCGTCGTCAACCCGAAGAAGATCAAGACCCTGGACGATGTCAAGGGCAAGAGGATCGCCACCCCGCAGCTGGGCAACACCCAGGACGTGGCGTTCCTCAACTGGATCGCCGAGAAGGGCTGGAAGGTCGACGGACAGTCCGGCAAGGGCGATGTCTCCGTCGTCCGTACGGACAACAAGACCACCCCGGACGCCTACAAGTCCGGCTCCATCGACGGGGCCTGGGTGCCGGAGCCGACCGCGTCCAAGCTGGTGGCCGAGGGCGCGAAGGAGATCCTCGACGAGTCCAGCCTGTGGCCGGACAAGAAGTTCGTGATCACCAACATCATCGTGTCGCAGACGTTCCTCAAGGAGCACCCGGACGTGGTCGAGGCCGTCCTGCGCGGTTCGGTGAAGACGAACGACTGGATCAACGCGAACCCGGAGCAGGCCAAGGCGTCCGCGAACAAGGCGCTCAAGTCGCTCTCCGGCAAGGCGCTGCCGCCCGAGGTTCTCGACCCGGCGTGGAAGTCGATCCAGTTCACCAATGACCCGCTGGCGTCGACGCTCCAGACGGAAGCCGGTCACGCGGTCAAGGCCGGTCTGCTGGAGAGCCCCGACCTGAACGGCATCTACGACCTGAAGCCCCTCAACAAGGTGCTCAAGGCGAACGGGGAGTCCACGGTCGGCGACGCCGGACTCGGCGTCAAGTGATCACCGCACCCGACCCCTTCCGGCCGACCCGCGCGGACCACGGTGATCGCACTGATCACCGTGATCGCACCGTTCGTACCGATCGCACCGTTCCCAGGAGGTGACGACCATGGCCACCACCCTCGCCAAGGCCGCCGACAGCACCCCGGCGGTGGACCACGCCGCCCGTATCGCGCATGTCTCGAAGTCCTTCGCGACGCCCGCGGGGCAGCAGCTCGTACTGGACGACATCACCCTCGATGTCGCGCCGGGCGAGTTCGTCACCCTCCTGGGAGCCTCCGGGTGCGGCAAGTCCACGCTGCTCAATCTGGTCGCCGGGCTCGACCGCCCGTCGGCCGGGTCCATCGAGACGTCGGGCCGCCCCGCGCTGATGTTCCAGGAGCACGCGCTGTTCCCGTGGCTGACCGCGGGCAAGAACATCGAACTGGCGCTGCGGCTGCGCGGCGTGCCCAAGCAGGCGCGGCGCGAAGAGGCCGAGCGGCTGCTGGGACTCGTACGGCTGGAAGGCGCGTACGGCAAGCGGGTGCACGAGCTGTCCGGCGGTATGCGCCAGCGGGTCGCGCTGGCGCGCGCGCTGGCGCAGGACAGTCAACTGCTGCTGATGGACGAGCCGTTCGCGGCGCTCGACGCCATCACCCGGGATGTGCTGCACGACGAGCTGACCCGGATCTGGCGCGAGACGAACCTGTCGGTCCTGTTCGTCACGCACAACGTGCGCGAGGCCGTGCGGCTCGCGGAGCGCGTCGTGCTGCTGTCCTCGCGCCCGGGGCGGGTGGCCCGTGAGTGGCGTGTGGACATCCCGCAGCCGCGCCGTATCGAGGACACCGCTGTCGCGGAACTGTCCGTCGAGATCACCGAAGAACTGCGTGGGGAGATCCGCCGCCATGGCCAGCACTGAGACGACGACGCCCAAGGGCGCGACGCCGGACGGGACCGTGCCGGAGGGGACTGCGCCGGACAGCGCGGCTCCGGACAGCGCGGCTCCGGACGGCGCTGCTCCGGACCACGCGGTTCCGGACCACGCCAAGCGGCAGCGCGACATGGCCGGGCTGGAGGCCGGGCTCGACGCTCTGGACACCGTACAGACCGGACGTACGCCGCTGCGCGAGACCCTCGTCCAGAAGGTCCTGCCACCGGCCGTCGCCGTCGTGCTGGTGCTGGCGGTCTGGCAGATCCTGGTCTGGGCCCAGGTCACGGACAGCTACAAGCTGCCCTCGCCGGGCGCGGTGTGGGGCGAGGTCACCGACGCCTGGCTCCAGGGCACACTGCTCGACTACATCTGGACCAGCGTCTCGCGCGGCCTGCTGGGCTTCCTGCTGGCGCTGGTGATCGGCACCCCGCTGGGGCTGCTGGTCGCCCGCGTGAAGTTCATCCGCGCGGCCATCGGGCCGATCCTGTCCGGACTCCAGTCGCTTCCTTCGGTCGCCTGGGTGCCGCCCGCGGTGATCTGGCTGGGGCTGAACGACTCGATGATGTACGCGGTCATCCTGCTCGGCGCGGTTCCCTCGATCGCCAACGGCCTGGTGTCCGGAGTCGACCAGGTCCCGCCGCTCTTCCTGCGCGCCGGGCGCACGCTGGGCGCGACCGGACTGCGCGGCACCTGGCACATCGTGCTGCCGGCCGCGCTGCCCGGCTATCTGGCCGGGCTGAAGCAGGGCTGGGCGTTCTCGTGGCGGTCGCTGATGGCCGCGGAGATCATCGCGTCCTCGCCCGATCTCGGCGTGGGACTCGGCCAGCTGCTGGAGAACGGCCGTACGGCCAGCAGCATGCCGATGGTGTTCCTCGCGATCTTCCTGATCCTGATCGTCGGAATCGCCATCGACCTGCTGATCTTCAGCCCGCTGGAGCGGCGGGTACTGCGCAGCCGTGGTCTGCTGGTCAAGAGCTGATCTGGTGAAGAGCTGATTCCCATGCGCATGCGCCGTCCAGGACACCGCCACGCCGTGCACCGCCCCACGTTGGTGCAGGGCCACCCCGCCCACGAGCCGGTTCTGCTGCTCGTGGCACACGGCAGCCGCGATCCCCGGCACGCCGCGACCATGCACGCCCTTACCCGGCGGCTGCGCTCGCTGCGTCCGGGGACACGCGTGGAGTGCGGTTTCCTGGACTTCAACGCCCCGTCGGTGTCCCAGGTGCTGGACCGGCTGGCGCTGAAGGGCGTACGGGACGTGATCGCCCTGCCGCTGCTGCTGACGCGCGCGTTCCACGCCAAGTCGGATATTCCGTCCGTCCTGAGCGAGGCGTCGGTGCGCCATCCGGCGCTGCGGATCCGGCAGGCCGGGGTGCTGGGGCCCTCTCCGCTGCTGACGGACGCGCTGGAGCGGCGGCTGTACGAGGCCGGTCTCACTCCGGCCGACAAGAGCTCGACCGGCGTCGTCCTGGCCTCGGCGGGCTCCTCGGACCCGGAGGCGATCGCGGCGATCGCGCACATCGCGCGGGAGTGGCGGCACACCGGTTGGTGCGCCGTGCGGCCCGCGTTCGCCTCCGCGTCCCTCCCCCGTACCGAGGACGCGGTGCGGGCGCTGCGCGCCGACGGTGTACGACGGGTCGCCGTGGCCCCCTATGTGATCGCCCCCGGCCGGCTTCCGGACCGTATCGCGGCGGGCGCGCGGGAGGCCGGCGCGGACATCCTGGCCGGGGTACTGGGCCCGGCCCCGGAACTGGCCCGGCTGCTGCTGGAGCGCTTCGACGCATCGCTTCCCACGAGGGCGGGCACGGGCGTCCGGGCTGCCTGAGCGGGCGGTGCCCCACCCGCGGATCCTGACCGGGGGCGAGCCCCGGTCAGGCCGTACGCCGTACCTCTGCCGCCGGCACGTCGTCGGTGTCACCTCGGTGTCACCGAAGCGGATACGGGCACCCGATCACGTGTCAGCCGCCGAGCGAGGCGATGGGACCCGGCGCCCGACGGTACTGAACCGATCCGGCCCCCCGTCCCGCCACCGACAACCCGCGGAGAACCGCCATGGCAGACTTTTCCGGACTCGAACTCGACGCGTTGTGGACGGAGTTCCACGACGTCATCAACATGACCTCCCAGGAGATCGCCGCCCAGCTCGGCGAGGACGACGACGCCGACGGGGCGGACGAGGCCGAGGAGACCGGGCCTCAGGTGCTCTCGATCCTTCAGAAGCGGCGCACGGACCTGACCGACGAGGACATCCGCGTGATGTACCTGGTGGTCGACATCGTCGAGGCTCAGGCGGACGCCGCCTCCGGGACCGACGCCGACGCCACGCGACGACGCCACCGGCTGATGAAGTTGGGGCACGATCCGCGGAAAGCCGCCTGACTCCCGCAAGGCCCCCAGGGGCACGGCCCCAGTGGACGGCGAAAGGGCCGGCCGACACCGTTGTGTCGGCCGGCCCTCGGCCGGTTCGGGAGCGGTCGGCTCCCTGGCGCGTGTTGCGAGAGCAGCGCCTGATCGTTCAGATCCGGCCGCCGGTCAGCCGGGTCAGAGGGCCGCTCCCCGTCCTGGCGGAGTGACGCCCCGCGGCGAACGCGGCACCCATGGCACCGGCCAGCCCCGCGCCCGCACCAGCGGCGACGACCTTTCTGCTCTTCACCATCGTCCACGCGGTGACAGCGGTGGAGGCGACCTTCCCGCCGACGGAGATCGCGGCCTGCTTGCCGCTGTGGACTCCACCGGCCGCCACCCGCCCCACACGTGTGGTCACCGCACCGACCGCCCGGGTACCGGACTTCGCGGATTCCTCGGCGGCGTGGGCCGAGGACTGTGCCTTCGACACGGACCGGGAAGCCTCCCGCCTGGCCCGGTCGCCGTCAGCCTCGGCCTTGCGCCGTGCCGCGGTTCCGGTGCGGGAAACGGTCTCCCCGCTGCTGGAAATCGCGGTCTTGGCGCTGCGCGTCGGCTTTCCGTTATTGCTGGCATTCGCGTTCTTGTTGTCTTCGGCCATGACCACCGTGTAACCCCTCAACTGCGAGTAAAACATGGGGATCACGCGTACGTCAGGAATCGTTGCGCGGCAGCAGCGATCCCAACGGGCCCAGATCCAGGTTGAGATCGTCCATCGTGAGGCCGTACCGGTCACAGAGTTCGGACATACGGTCCTGGAGAATCATCAGCGTCATCCCGATCCGTTCCTCCTGGTCCTCACTCAGATCTCCCTGATCGACACGGTGCAAT
This sequence comes from Streptomyces sp. NPDC088116, assembly GCF_044741745.1. Taxonomy (NCBI): domain Bacteria; kingdom Bacillati; phylum Actinomycetota; class Actinomycetes; order Kitasatosporales; family Streptomycetaceae; genus Streptomyces; species Streptomyces sp. NPDC088116. The sequence continues at coordinate 520,900 of NZ_JBIUTF010000004.1, forward strand.
GCGGTGCGCTCCATGAGCTGGCGCAGCAGCTCGACAATCGTCAGCACCAATTTGATGAGGTCGCGTTCCACCGTTTCCGGATCGGTTTTCAGCCGTTGGGCGATGTCGCCACCGGACTTCGCGTCGTCGGACGACGCCGGTACCAGATCGAATGCCCGTGCCGCCGCCCGCGCCACGTCCTCGAATCCGGAACCGGAATCGGCTTGCGTCTCTTCGGATTCATGCGTCATGTCAGGACACTCATCACCAGGGGGACGGATTGTCGGGGGTGACCGAGTGGATGACGGCACGCAGATTGATGCGGACCAGATCCACGTCGGCGACGGACAGGACGAGATCCCCGGTGAGCACGGCGCCGCCGGTCAGGAGGCGGTCCAGGAGATCGATCAGAGCGACCTGACGGCCGGCGAGGGAGTCCTCGTCGGCGAAGCCATTGGCGCTCACGGGGAGTTCATCGCTCATCAGCGTCTCCGGTCCCGGTCGGGGTGGGGTGCGGGGGCAGGCTCGGAGTCGATTCCGGAATCGACTCCGGAATCGACTCCGGAGTCGCGAAGGAGTACGGCGCCCAGGGGCCCGTCACCTCCACGCGCACGCCGGAGGCACCGTCGGCCGTCAGGCCGTTCAGGGCCGCGCGGAACGCGTCAACGTGCCCGACCGGGACGAGATACGCCTCGTTGGCGATGTTCTCGCCGGCTCCCGAGGCGAGTTCGCCCTGCTGGGGGCGGTGCGCGACCCTGGCCCGTACGAGAGCGCCCACCCGTCCGGGCACCTGCGCGGCGACGGAGCCGGCCGCCCGGTATGCGTCCTGATGGCCGCGTCGCTGCTCCCGGCGCCGGCGTAAGTAGGCCCGGCCGGGGCTTTCCTGGCGGTCGGTGGCAGCCGGGGCGGGCCTCGTCGTGACGGCCGTCGCGCGTGGGTCGGCGTACACCTTGACGCCCATCTCGACGTGGCCCTCCAGCCGCGCGAGCAACTCGCCGAACCTCTGGCCTCCCTCCTGGAGCATGGCCGCCACGCGCGTGTCGTCCAGATACACCGTGGCCAGCCGCATGGGCAGGGCCGTGGTCGCCCCGCAGGCCGCTTCGACGACCGCGTGGTGCGAGCGGGCGATCATCTCCAGCCGCTCCAGATCCTCCATCTGGGCCTTCATGCCCTCCGTACCGAACTCGTCGGCCGGGACGGAGGAGACGAGAGCCGCGAGCCCGCCGTCGCACACGGTCCGCAGGTCACCTCCCCCCAGTCCCGTCAGCCGCGGAGCCTCCGTACGGAGGAGGGTGTCGCTCCGGCCGATGGCATAGACGTAGGAGACCCACGCCCGCGACGGCGCGGTCGTCCGAGGCCCTGGTATGTGACCGGCTTCCGGCTGTGCGTTGTCGTTCACCGGGCTGTCTCCCCACTGGCCGTTTCCTCGCCGGCCGTGTCCGCGCTGCCCGTGTCCGCGCCGGCCGTTTCCTCGTCAGCCGTGTCCGCGCCGGCCGTTTTCCCACGGGCTTTTTCTCCACTGGCCGCGCCATCCGCGAGCGCGTCCCGCGACCGTGTCGCCGTCCGACCGGGCAGGCCTGCCGCCGCCCGCAGTTCGGCGATCTCGGCCCGCAGCAGTGCGATCTCCTCGGCGGCTCCCCGACCGTCCACGGCCGGCCCGGGGGCGGCCCCGTCGGAGACCTCCTGCGGGACGCGCGCCCGGGAGGACAGGGAGGGGTCGTGCTCCCACCAGTCGATGCCCATCTCCTTCGCCTTGTCCACGGAGGCGACGAGGAGGCGAAGCTTGATCGTCAGCAGTTCGATGTCGAGCAGGTTGATCTGGATGTCACCCGCGATGACGACGCCTTTGTCCAGGACGCGTTCGAGGATGTCGGCGAGGTTGGCGGAAGACTCTTGCCGGCCGTACGGGCTCCCGGAGGAAGGTCCCATACGGCCGGCCAGGGAATCGGACACGTGAGGTCAGCCTCATCTTTCTCTGTGCTGGTGAAAGATCTCTCCGCGCTGATGACAGCGGATCGACGGATCAGGAGGATCGACGAGTCAGGAGGATCGACGGGTCAGCGACGCGCCGAGGCGGTACGGCGCCGGGGGCGGCGAGCCGGGCGCTCACGCACGGGCTCCTCGTCCTCCGCGGCTTCCGCGTTCTCGTCGAACCGGGTGTCGCCGTCGGCCTCGCTCTCCGGTTCCGTCTCGTCCTCGACGTCGTACTCGTCCTCGACGTCGTACTCGTCATCGACGTCGTCGTGCCGGTCCACGAATTCGTCGTCGGAGTCCGCTTCCCCGTCCACATCGGAGCCCGTGTCATCGTCGGCGTCCGCGTCGTGGAGCTCTTCGTTCCCGTCGAACTCCTCGGGGTCGCGGTCGACGCCCTCTTCCGCGCGCTCCCGCTCGACGGCTTCCTCGTGGCCGAGCACCACCTCACCGTCCTGGATCTCACCTCGCCAGCCGTCCGTGGCCTCGCCCCGCAGCATGATGAACTTGCGGTAGAGCTTCAGGTCCAGCCGGGCCCGACGGCCCTGGGCGCGCCAGATGTTGCCGGTCTTCTCGAACAGGCCCTTCGGGAAGTATTCGAGCACCAGCAGGACGCGGGTCAGTGTGTCGGTGATCGGATGGAAGGTCACCACACCCTTGACGGTGCCCTTCGCGCCTTCCGTGGTCCAGGTGATCCGCTCGTCCGGTACCTGCTCGGTGACGTTCGCCTTCCAACTGCGCGTGGACTTGGCGACCTTCACCTTCCAGTTGCTGCTGGTGTCATCGGCCTTCTCGACACTGACGACGCCCTTGGCGAAGGTGCTGAACTCCTGGAACTGCGTCCACTGGTCGTAGGCCTCGCGAACAGGCACGCCGACGTCGATGTCCTCGACGATCGTCACGCTCCTGGCCTTGCCACCGCCGCCCTTGCGGCCCTTGCCGAACAGCCCCTTGATCTTGTCCTTGACCGTGTCCTTCAGCCGGGAAGCCCCCACCGCGAGCGCGGCCTGACCCGGCGTCCTGCCCTCGCCGAGCGCCTTGCCTCCCGCGGCGAGGCCGCTCACGAGTCCGCCCGGCCCCCGGCCGGGTTCGCCGAGCTTGCCGACGCTCTCCCCGAGCTTGTGCCCGAGGCCGGTCACGGCGTGCTGGGCACGGGCCTGGAGGTAGTTCCGCAGTTCTTCCTTGAGCCGGTCGGTGGCCGGGTTCTTCGCCACCTCATCCTTGATCCTGCCGAGAGCCGAGTCAGCCATTGCGGCCTCCACTCGCCCGCCGCGCCGACGAGGCGGCGGCCCTGCCGGCCCCCGAGGCGCTCTTACGGACCCCGGACGCGGCCTTACGGGTCCCGGACGCGGCCTTACGGGTAGCCGCCGGGGCGGTCTTACGCGTCGCGGACGTGGCCTTTCGCGCGCCGGACGCGGGCTTCGGCTTCTCGTCCGCCCCGTTGACCTCGTCGTCCTGGACACGGGCCCTGCCCGTCGGATCGTCGAGTTCGCGCGTCCGGTCGTGGAGAGAGTCGGCGAGACCGGAGACCCGCTGAGTGAGGGCCGTGGTGGCCGCCGATTTCGTGGCATCCACCAATTCCCTGCGCACCTGGTCGTTGAGGCCACCGAGAACCGGAGAATTGGCCACAAGCTTGCTCAGTTGCCGCGGGTCCAGGCTCAGTTTCCGGCCGGCCAGGAACATACCCAGCCCGATGGCCAGCTTCGCTTTCTTCGTACGTCCTAAGAAGTAGCCCCCGACGAGGGCCACTCCTATCTTGGCGTTGTTCATCATCTCTCGTGCACCTCGTTCTCCCCCTGATAAATGTTCCTGATGAGTGTTCCCTCTCACGACAAGGAGTCAGCTCCTCAGACTTCGCTGATATGACTCCAGCCATTGCAGCCGGTCCAGCAGTTCGTCCTCGCGGCGGTCGAATTCCTCTTCCCCCACCCGGCCGGCCAGCAATTCCCTTTCCAGTGCGACCAGTTCCCTGCGCACGGGTTCCGGGTCGTAGTACTCGCGCTCCGCGGTGAGCAATACCTGGTCGAGGACCCAGGCCGTGCCGCGCATCGGCGCGAGCGGAAAGGTCAGAATCTGAGTGATGAGGCCCATGGCGGAATCCTCCGCGTCCTTGTGTCAGGGAATCCTTGTGTCAGCGAATCCTGATGTCGGAGCGTCCCGATGTCGGAGCATCCCGATGTCGGAGTGTCCTGATTCGGAGCGTCCCGATTCGGAGCTCCCGGTGTCAGACAAAGCTGTAGGGCGGCAGCGGCCCGTGCAGGTTCACCGTGTAGGCGTCGCCCCGCCGTTCGGCCTCTTCATGTACCGCCTGCGAGAACGCCGCCGCCTTTTCCCGCTTGACGAGGAACGACACACTCAGGAAGTGGCTCTGGGTCGGCTCCCCGACGGCGGTACGGACGGCGGCCGGCGTGAGGCGGGCCACCACGTCCTTTCCCTCGTTCGCCTGGCGGGCCTGGATCTCGCGCGAGATCAGCTCGCCGAGCGCCATCTTCTCCTCGTGGGCGGCGGGGTTCTGCCGCGTGATGGCGTTCAGTCGCCGTACCTCGCCGGACTCGCCGACGACCTCGCGCAGCAGGTCGTCCTCGTCGCGCGACATCTTGAGGTGGTACTCCAGGCAGCCGTCCAGTTCCTTGAGCCGGTCGGTGTACGTCTCCCGGTGCTCCTCCAGGGCCGCGCGTACCTGCTCGTCGTCCGGACCGACCAGACCGAAGCGCATCGGCAGCGCGGCACCGTCCGCCATGAGACGTTCCAGTACGCCTTGGTGCGCTGCCAAATCCCGGCGCTTGGCGCGCAGTTGCGCCGGTGCGTCGCTGACCACCGCGTTGAGCGGACCCGAGCTGACCGTACGTAACTCCGCGGCGGGATCACCGATCCCGTTCACGCCGTCCAGGCGCAGCGGATGATCCCCCGCGGTGACCGCGTAGATGTACGTGGGCACCGTCACTCCCCTCCCCGGCGGGATGTACGGCGGCTCGCGGAGGCCGACTTGCGTGCCGGGCGCTCCTCGCGTTCCGCGTCCTCCTCCTCGGCGTCGTCACGGCCCCGCTGGAGGGAGTCGCCTAACGCCTCCACGGCTCCCGTCAGCACACCCTTCGACTTTCCTTTGGCACCGTCCTCGGTCATGTCGCCCACCAGGTCGGTGAGTTGACTCGGCGCCTTGCGTCCGGACTCCAGGTCCAGCCGGTTGCACGCCTCGGCGAACCGGAGGTAGGTGTCGACACTGGCGACGACAACACGGACATCGATCTTGAGTATCTCGATACCGACGAGGGAGACCCGTACGAAGGCATCGATCACCAGCCCGCGGTCCAGGATGAGTTCGAGGATGTCGTAGAGATTTCCGGTGCCACCCCCACCGCCGGATGAGCTGGACTGCTGGACAACGCTCATGGTCGAGCTTCCTTTCGTTGACTTGGATGACCTGGGCGAGCGGCATGGTCGTGTTCCTGATCGCGTGCCGCCGGTTCCGCCATCGGTTCAGCGGCGGTCGATCTGGCCCCTCGCGTAACGACGAGTCCGCTCGTAACCCATCAGTTGGCCCTGTCCGTCGAGGTGGACGCGGTACGACGCCATCACGCTCGACGTGTCCGGGACTCTTTCGACCTCCACCACTTCGACGTCCGCGGTCCACCCGTCCTCGGTGGCCTTGAGTGCGGACACGGAGCCGGGTTCACACCGGAGCATCTCCGCGAGTTGCTCCACAGCGAGCCGCATCGCCGCGGGAGCCGCGAGCCGCTTCGGGCGGTCCTGGTCCTGGGTGTCCCGGGCGTCCCGGGCGTCCCGGGCGTCCCGGGCGTCCCGGGCGTCCCGGGCGTCCTGGGTTTCCTGGGTTTCCTGGGTTTCCTGGCGGTCCCGGCCGCTCGTATCGCTCTTGCTCTCCGCTGTCGCCATGATCCCGTCCGCCGTCCATGATGAGGGGTTTCCGTGAAGCAACTGCGCCTTTTTTGCGGTCAGTTGAGGACCGAGTGCCCCTGCGATCCGAACGTATGCCCAAGCTTTCGACGCGGGCCGGAACCCGTCGCCGGGCCGTGAACATGTGATAGCGGCGCCCTTCGTCCGGGTCAGGCCGGGACGTAGGGCGCCGCTACGGGATGGTGGCCGCTACAGCGGCGGGGACGGCCTCACTCCACGCGGGACCGGTCCCGCGAACCGCCGTCGTCCTCGTCGTCGGCACCTGGCACGTGTACATCGAGGACGCTCACATTGACCTCGACGACTTCCAGCCCTGTCATCGTCTGCACCGCGTCGGCGACGTCGGACCTGATGCCCTTGGCGGCGTCGGCGATCCGTGTCCCGTATTCGACAACGATTTCAAGATCGATGGCCGCCTGCTTCTCGCCCACCTCCACCTTCACGCCCCGCGAGGGGTCGTCGGAACCGGACACCTTTCCGCGCATGGCGCCCAGGGTGCGGGAGACGCCTCCGCCCATCGCGTACACACCGGGCGACTCGCGGGTCGCGATGCCGGCGATGGCAGAGACGACCGAGTCGGCGATGACCGTCTTGCCCGCCACAGCGCCCCTGTTCCTGCCGGTGCCGGTGTTCCTGTCGGTGCCGGTGGACGTGGAGGCCGTCGCGAATTGATTGGCTGTCATGAGGAGTTCCCTTCCCGGAGTAAGCGGGCTGTTGGCATGGACGGGCCTCAGTGGCCCGCGCCGGAGGCACCACCGAAGAGTCGGGCCAGCGCCCGGAACGGGAGCGTGACGACCGTGGCGATCGTGCCGCCGATCGCGCGGAGCACGTCCGCGATGGCACTGAGCATCTGGGCCTCCTGAAGGCTGCGGATCTGCTGCTGGTGGCGGTGCGAACTCCGCCGGACCGCCGCTGGTGACGCCGGTGCGGGCTCAGCCTGAGCCCTTCGAGGGCGGGTCCTGCCGATTCTTCGGATCCTGTGGGTCCACTCCCGTGACAGCCGAGGCATCCCTGGTGCCACTGGGGCGCCGCGTCCGCCCCTTGGGGCCGGTGTCGTGCGTGCCCTCCCCTCGCGATTTCCTGGCCTGGTCCTCACCGCGCCGGGAGTGACTCTCGACCGGTGTGCCCTCCATCGACTTCTTCTTGTCCTCGTCGGAGGCCTTGCTCCTCGCGTCCGGTTCCGGGGCGTACCGGTCAGGGTGGAAGGAACGATGCGCGCTGGGATTGGACCGCTGAGCGGTCTCGTCCACATCCGGCGACCACCCGTGCTGCTCACGTCCCTCGAAACGGCTCGCGCCCTCGCCGTGCGGGGGATGGCTGCGCTTCTTCGACATCAAAGGCCTGCCCATCCGCGCCATAGGCGCATATCGGTGCGTACTCCTCATAATACGCAAATCACTCTATGGAGTGATGTGGGAAAACGACCGGAGGGCGGTGACCGTTGTCCGCCGCCCCGTCCGGCGGGCCATCAGCGGGGCCTGCTCATGATGCGGCGGGCGGAATAACCATGAGACTTGCCCTATGGCAGACCAAGGACCTGCACGGGGCGGCCCCACGTCGTCCGGGCCCCGTCGGCACGTTTCCTCCGCGCAGGATCCACGACTCGATCAGGACAGCGGCCTCCGCGCGGGCGGGCGCCCACGTCGTTCCTCGGCGGGCTGACCGGTGGCTCCCCCGGGTGTGTACGTCTACGGCATCGTCCAGGCGGAGCGGACGGTCCCGCCGGGCATCGGCGGCCTGGGAATCCCGCCCCTGCCCCTTCGCGTCATTACGGAGGGGCCGGTCGGCGCCGTCGTCAGCGCTGCCCCGTCGAGGCTGCGCGCGCGTCGCCGCGATCCGCTCACGCACCAGCGGCTGCTGTTACGGCTCGCCGAGACCGGGCCGGTGCTGCCGATGCGGTTCGGTACGGTCGCGCCCGACGAGGCGGCGGTCCGCGAGCGGCTGGCCCTCACCGGGAACCGCCGGCTGGCGGCCCTGGAGCGGCTGGCCGGCCGGGTCGAGGTGAACGTCAGAGCACTCGCCGCCCCGGACGCCCTGGCGGGCCTCGTACGCGAGGACCGCACCATCCAGCGGCTTCGTGAGGCCGCCCACCGCCGTCCGGGACGCGAGGCGAACATGCGGCTGGGCGAAGCGGTGCTTGCCGCGCTGTCGCGCAGGGCGGTCGAGGCAGGACGGCATGCCGTCCTCGAACTGACACCGCTGGCCCACGCCGTCGCGGCCGGACCGCGGGTCTCCGGCTGTCTCCTCAGTATGTCGTTCCTCGTCGACCGGACGGCCGTGGACCGGTTCCGTACAGCCGCCGCGGATTTCGCCACGCTCCGTCATGAGCATGTGGTTCTGCGCGTCGCGGGCCCGCTGCCCTGCTACAGCTTCGTACGCGAAGCCCCTCTCGCGGGCGCGGGAGCACCCGCGGGCCCCGATCCGGGAGCGGGAGGGGAAGCGGAGGTGTGACAGGCGCGCCGAAGCCGTGCCGCCGTTGGCTTACGGGGCCCGGCCCGCCCGGACGCCGTAAGCCGCAGTACCGTCCCGGGCATGGTCCAGGACACTTCCCGCCGGGCGGGGATCGGTCCGTGGCCGACATGAACGGCCTGGAGACACTCAGCCCCCTGCGTTTTCCGGATCACGGGTCAGCTCCACCAGCTTGAGAACGGTGTTCCAGTTGCGGCTCGTGGCGGTGATCCCCTTGAACAGGGACGGCCTGGCCAGTGCGTCGCCGAGCTTGGAGCGGCCGAGGCCGTTCGGGGCGTACAGATACAGCGCCCGGTCGCCCAGCCGGAACTCCTCGGGGAGGTACCTGTCCCGGTCGAGCGAGGCGAACCGCTCGGGGTCCACCGGCTCGGAGAAGAAGGTGAGATGGAGTTGCCTGCCCTCCAGCGTGTCGGCGGGGAACGGGCAGGCGTCGGTCACGGCCCGCAGATACGCGCCGTCGCGCACCAGGCAGTCGACGCCGAACCCGAAGCGCTGCTCGATGGCGCGCTCCAGGGCCGCGGCGAGGGCACTCTCGTCGTCGGACGCGCTGGTGAAGACGGCGTTGCCGCTCTGGAGGTAGGTACGGACATCACCGTGGCCCAGCCCGGAGAGCAGCTCGCGAAGGTCCCCCATCGGGACACGCCGATGGCCGCTCACATTGATGCCGCGCAGCAGCGCCGCGTACGTCGTGGTCATGAGCACACGATAGGACGGCTGGTTTTCGGCCTGGGGCCGCCTCCGTGCGCACGCGGGCCGCGCGGCCCCGGGGGCCGTTCCGAACGGAGGGCGGCCGCCGTGCTCCGTGGGGGAGAGCACGGCGGCCGCCGGATCCGGGATCTTCTCGTCGTCGGATTCGTGGATCTCCGACGCACTGGTTCGAGAACCCTGACCGATTGACGCGCTCAGTTCAAGTGCTTCATGCAGCTGTGACTTAGCGAACAAACCTCCGTAACAAGAAACAGGCCAGTGCGGGACACGTCGGACTCGTCCGCCAACCCCTTTCCGGGGAACGGGACTTCGGCCCTCCCTGGCAGGGAGTCACCCGCTCGGCACGGAGAAGGGGACCGTCCTGCCCGGCCGTCGGCGGGCAGGACGATACGGCTTGAACACGACCCCGATCCCGGGGCGTCAGACCGCGCTTCCGGGCTGCTCCGTCCCGCCCAGGCCCGTCCCGGCCGGGTCCGCCTCGTCCGTCGTGGCCGGGTCCGCCCGGGGCAGCTCCGCCTCGATCAGGTCCGCCGCCCGCCGCGTGCCGCCCTCCGTCGCCATCGCGCGCTGGATCTCGGCGAGTTTGCCGGCCACTTCGGGATCCGAGTCCAGCGCCAGGACGGCCTCACGCAACGCCTCTGCGGTCGCCTGCGCCGTGTCGAGCCGACGGGCCACCCCCAGGGAGACGAGCACGTCGGCGTTGCCGAACTGGTCGACCGCCTGCGGTACGGCGACCATCGGGGTCGCCGTCGCGAGGCCCTCCTGGCTGCCGCCGGCGCCCGCGTGCGTGACGAAGACGTCGGCCTGCTTGAGGACGGCGAGCTGCGGCACCCAGTTCCGCACCTCGAAGTTCGCCGGGATCTCACCCAGCTCCGACTCCTCGACGTGCTTGCCGATCTGGAGCACCACATGCCAGTCGGGCAGGTCCCGGAACGCCTTGACGCACTCACGGTAGAAGCCGGGCTGCTTGGTGAACGCCGAACCGAGCGAGACCAGCAGCACCTTCTCCGCCCCCGCGGGCCGCCGCCACTCCCCCTGCTCCGTACGGTCGCCCTGGCAGGCGCCGACGAAGGTGAACACGGACTCGTCCACGCAATCGGCCTTGTACTGGAGCGCCTTGGGGATCAGCACGATGGAGCGGCCGGGCTCGGCGGCCAGCATGTCCAGGTCGGTATGGCCCATGTCGTGTTCTTCGAGCCAGCTCGCGAAGCGCGCGCGGTACGCCCTGCCGCGCTCGGATGCCCTGAGCTCGGCGAGCATGGGCTCGGCGACCTCCTCCATGTACCCCTTCCAGGCGACCATGTGCGTCGAGAACTGGATGAACGGGACTCCCCAGCGGTGCGCGAGGACAGGCGCCGGATAGGACGTCGTGTCACCGAGGACCAGGTCGGGGCGGTCGTCCTCGAACGTGTCGGCCAGTTGGGGCAGCGCCTGGATCGCGTCGTCGAGGAACGGACGCAGATTGTCGATCAGCTCCGTGCCCCAGGCCTCGGCGCCGTCCTCGGGGGTCGGCAGGACCGAGGTGTAGATCACCGGCTCGGCACCGGTGGCCGCGATCTTCTCCGCGAAGAGGGCGGGGATCGCGTAACTGACGCGGTGCCCCCGGGCGACCAGTTCCCGGATCACTTCCAGACTCGGATTCACATGGCCGTGGGCGGCGATGGAGAACATGGCGATATGGGCACGCTTCGATACGGTCACGCCCAGACCGTAGGCGAGACGAAACGCCGTGTGCAAAGCAATTGGGCCGTCGGCTCCTCCCCTTCCGTCTCCCCCTCCGTTTCCTCTGCCGGTCCTCTCCCGGACCCTTCTCGCGTACGCCCCGGGCCCGTCAGCGCTGGTAGCGGGCCAGCACCCTGTTCCCGTCCTCGACCAGGCGTTTCTCCAGCTCGGCACGGTCGATCGCCCCGCTGTAGTACTCCTGGAGCGCCGGCGTCGCCACCTTGTCCTTCCATTCCGGATAGCCGCGCACCGACTGGGCGGGGGCCGGACGCAGCTCACGGGCGAGCGCGGCGCCCGTCGCCCAGCCGTCCTTCGCGACGCGCAGGGACGGGTCCTCGATCGCCTCCGTACCCGTCGGCAGCATCCAGTCGCCCTTCGCCAGTCGCACCATGTTGTCCGGCTGGAGCAGGAAGTCGATGAACCTCACCGCCTCCCTCTTGTGCGGGCTGTCCTGGGCGATGGAGAGGGTCTGCGGACTCACCCCCTGCGCCAGGCCGTCCGTACCACCCGCCGGAGCCGGCAGTACGGTCCACTCGAAGCCCTTCGGTGCCTGCTGGATGATCTGCTGCCGGTACGAGAAGCCCAGCGGGACCATCGCGTACTTGCCGCCGAACAGGCCGGGCAGTGTGTCGGAACCGCCCATGCCGAGGGTGGCGCCCGACGCGCTCCGGTCGGTGGCGACCTGATCATGGATGGTGCCGGGGACGACCGCGTCGTCGTCGGTGAAGCGGATCGTCACCTTCCCGTCCGCGCCCCGGTGGAAGAGCTGCCCGCCGGTCGACAGGCCCAGATTGAGCGTGGCCGAGACCGGGTCCTTGAGCGGCCAGGCGACGCTGTACCTCCCGCTGCCCATCCGCTCGGTCAGCCGCTTGGCGATCAGCCGGAACTCGGGCCAGCTCCAGGGATTCCGGGCGGTCGGGATCCGCACCTCCGCGGCCTCCAGGATCTTCTTGTTGGCGATCAGGACGCGCGGTTCCTGGAGGAACGGCACACCGTAGACACCGTCCCCGAAGGTCGCCGTCTCCCAACTGCTCTGTGGGATGTCCCGCTTGAGCCGGTCCGGCAGCAAGCCGCTCAGGTCGGCGAGACGGCCGCCGTACGCGAAGTCCGCGAGGTCGTCGGAGGCGTCGTGGATGATGTCCGGCGCCTCACCGCCCTCGAACGAGGTGAGCAGCTGGTCGTGGACGCTGTCCCAGCTGCCCTGGACGTACTCGACCCGGACGTCCGGATGCGACGCGTTCCACTCCTCCACCAGTTCCTTGTTGATCCGCACCGACTCGTCCTGCCAGGCCAGGGACTGGAAGCGCAGCGTGATCCGGCCGGGCGGGGATTCGCCGCCACCGACGGAGCAGCCACCGAGGAGCAGGGCGAGGACGAGGGCGACAACAGTGGCGGCCATGGCCGCGAGACGGGAGCGTGTCGGCGGTGTCCGCATCAGCTCTTCACCGCCCCGGCCAGCATTCCGCCCGTGATCCGGCGCTGGATGAGCGCGAAGACGACGAGCGAGGGCAGCGTCGCGAGGAACGCGGCGGCGGCGAGCGGCCCGAGATCGGCGACGCCCTCCGCCCCCAGGAAGTGAGTGAGGACGACCGGCAAGGTCTGTTTCTCCGGAGTCTTGAGCAGGACGAGCGCGAAGAAGAACTCGTTCCACGCGGTGATGAACGCGAAGAGCGCCGTGGCCACGATGCCGGGGGCCAGCAGCGGGGCGGTGACCGAGACGAGCGTACGGAGGCGGCCCGCGCCGTCCACCGCCGCGGCCTCCTCCAACTCGGCCGGCAGGGCCCGTACATACCCGGTCAGCATCCAGAGCGCGAACGGCAGCGCCCACACGACGTACACCATGACCAGCCCGGCGAGGGTGTTGATCAGATGGAGGTTCTTGAGGACCAGGAAGAGCGGAATGATCACCAGCACGAACGGGAACGCCTGGCTGACCACCACCCAGCCGGTGGCCGCCGCCGCGAGTCTGCCGCGCCGGCGGGCCATCACATAGGCCATGGGGGTCGCGATGACGACGGCGATCAGGGCGGTGGAGAGGGCGACCAGCAGGCTGTTGCCCGCGGCGTGCAGCAGCGGCTGTTCGTCGAAAGCCTGCCGGAAATTGCCGAGCGTCGGGTGGTCCGGGATCCAGGTGGGGTGGAGGCTGCCCAGCTCCTGGGCCGGTTTGAAGGCCGTGGAGATCAGCCAGAGGAACGGGACGGCGAGAAAGACGAGGTAGCACAGGAGCGCGGCATACTGTCCGGCGCGCGCAGGCCGCCCGGTGCGAAGGCTCATCGCTCGGCCCCTTCCCCGAGCCGCCCGACGAGATGGAGCGCGAGGAGCACCGAGACCACCGCCACCATGACGCAGCCCATGGCGGCGGCGTAGCCGAACTGGCCGTAGCGGAAGGCCTCTTCGTATGCGAAGAGCATGGGCAGGCGGGTACGGCCGCCGGGCCCGCCGTTGGTCAGCACATAGACCAGGGCGAAGGAGTTGAAGCTCCAGATGAAGTTGAGCGCCGTGATGGCCAGCGCGACCGGTCTGAGCGCGGGCCAGGTGACCGTACGGAACCGGCGCCAGGCGCCTGCGCCGTCGAGCGCGGCGGCCTCGTGCAGTTCCTGCGGGGTGTTCTGGAGTCCGGCCAGCAGGGCGACGGTGGTCTGCGGCATCCCGGCCCAGACACCGACGACGATCACCGCGGGCAGGGCGGTGGCCAGTCCGGTGAGCCAGTCCCGTCCTTCCCCGAGGCCCAGATCGCGGATCGTCTCGTTGAGGATTCCGGCGTCGGCGTTGTAGACGAGCCGCCACATGATGCCGACGACCACCTCGGGCATGGCCCAGGGGATGATCGCGAGGGCGCGGGCCACCCAGCGGAACCGGAGGTTCTCGTTGAGCAGCAGGGCGAGACCGAGCGCGAGCACGAACTGCGGCACGGTCACCCCGACCGCCCACAGCAGGCCGATCCCGAACGAGTCCCAGAAGAGCGTGTCGTGGGCCAGATCCTGGAAGTTCAGCGTCCCGATCCACCGGGTCGGGTCGGTACGGCCCGACTGCGCGTCGGTGAAGGCCAGCAGGATGCCGTAGAGCAGCGGGCCGACACTGAGCACCAGGATCGGGATCAGCGCGGGCAGCACCAGGAACCACGCGCCGTGGTCCATGGCCCGTCCGGGCCGCGCTCTCCCGGAGGCTTTCCCCGAGCGCCCCGTGCCCGGACGCCGGGCACCGGACCGTCCCGGCCCGGACCGCTCGCCGTCGGGCGGTTCTTCGCCGGGCCGCTCCGTCTCGGTCGCCGATGTCACGGATTCGACTCCTTCGGGCGGCTTGTCCTGGTGAAGGCCGCCCCGGCGGCCTTCGTCATCGTGCTGACGCCCCCTCGGTTCGTCAAGCGGGCGTGCGGGGGTGCGAGACTTTGGCGGTTGAGTGCAACCACCGGACGTAAGTGAGAGCCATCGATGGACGAGGCGCGGGCGCGGGAGATTCTGGCCGGGGCGGGCCTGCCGTACGACGCGGAGCTGCTGGCCCTGGGGGAGAACGCGGTCTTCGAGGCGGGCGAACTGGTCGTCAAGATCGGCCGGGACGCGACCGCCCATCCCGAACTGCTGGCCCGCGCGCGGCACGAGGTCGCCCTCGCCTCCTGGCTCGCGGAGTGCGGCATTCCGGCCGTACGGGCCGCGGAGCCCGAGGCACGGTCGGTGGACGGCCACCCCGTGTCGCTCTGGCACCGGCTGCCGAAGGCCACCCGGCCGGCCGCGGCCGGCGATCTGGCGTCCCTGCTCCGTCTCGTACACGCACTGCCCACCCCCTCGTTCCCCCTCCCGCGTCGCGAGTTGCTCGGCGGGGTCGAGCGCTGGCTGCGGATCGCGGGCGACGCGATCGACCCGGCCGACGCCGACTACCTGCGCGGTCGCAGGGACAGCTTCGCCGAGGCCTCGGCCACGCTCGTCCCGCACCTGCCCCCGGGCCCGATCCATGGCGACGCGCTGCCGCGCAACGTCCATGTCGGCCCGGACGGCCCCGTCCTGGTCGACCTGGAGACCTTCTCCTCGGACTTCCGCGAACACGACCTGGTGGTGATGGCCCTCTCCCGCGACCGGTACGGCCTGCCCGCCGAGGCGTACGACACCTTCACCGCGACCTACGGCTGGGACGTACGCGAGTGGCCCGGCTGCCCGGTCCTGCGGGGCGCCCGCGAAACGGCGAGCTGCGCCTGGGTGGCCCAGCACGCCCCGGCCAACCCCAAGGCCCTCGACGAGTTCCGCCGCAGGGTCGCCTCGCTGCGGAACGACGACGCCGAGGTCCGCTGGTACCCCTTCTGACCGGACCTGACCGGAGGACCGTCCCGCCCGGCGGCGCGGGCGCGGCTCTACGGCTGAATGGCTCTCGGGCGTCCTACCGCACGCTGGACGGCACCGGCTCGCGCAGCGGCCACCCCGCGTCGATCACCGCGTCCGCGTTGCCCTTCTTCCGCAGGAACTCCTGGAAGTCCGCCGCCCAGTCCGCGTACCAGTCGACCTGACGCTCATGCAGCTCGGCCGGGGCCAGCGCCGCCACCGAGGCATGGCGCTCGGCTATCGCGGCCCCCACCCGGACGGCCGCCAGGGCGTCCGCCCCCGCGTCGTGCGCCGTGTCGAGCACCACGCCGTACTCCGCGCAGACCGCTTCCAGCGTGCGCTTGCCGCGGCGGTAGCGGTCGACGGCGCGGTCGATGGTGTAGGGGTCGATCACCGGCCCGACCGATTCGAGCGGCGGCAAGCCGTGCCTGCGCAGCTCCGCGGAGAGCAGCGTCAGATCGAACGGCGCGTTGTACACCACGACGGGCACCCCACGCGCCCAGTATCCGGAGAGGACTTGCGCGATCTCGGCGACCACGTCACGGGCCGGGCGCCCCTCCGCCGCCGCCCGCTCGCTGCTGATGCCGTGGACCGCGGACGCCTGGGCGGGGATCCGGATGCCCGGGTCGGCGAGCCAGGTCTGCTGCCGTATCACCTCGCCGCCCCGGACCTCGACCACCGCGGCGGTCACGATCCGCGCCTCCAGCGGCTCCGTGCCGGTCGTCTCCAGGTCGAATCCGGCCAGCGGTTCACCGTGCCAAGTCATCATGCCCCTCCCTCATGGTTCGGTGGCGCTTCCCCCGTCGTGGTACGGCGGTGCTTCCCCCGTTGGACATTCACCCTGCCACGCGCCACTGACAACGCCGCTCGCGCCCGCGACGCCACGTCCCGGGGCCGGCCGCCGATTACGGGTCAGGAGACCGGCCGGGAGTCCGTCCAGACCGACTCGAACTCCTCACGGTAGGTCTGGAAGAGCCCGTGCTCCGGTTCCTGCCCGGAGCGCACCACCCCGCGCCCGCCGCCCCGCAGCACCAGCACCGGCGCCTCCATGCCCCGGGCCCGGCGCAGATACGACTGGACGACGGCCAGGCCGTCGGAGCCGTCCCCGTCCACGAGGTACGCGGTGAAGCGCGGAGTCTCGTCGAACACATGGATCTCGAAGGCGCCCGGATCGCGCAGTCGCGAGCGCACCCGGCGCATGTGGAGGATGTTCATCTCCACCGAGCGGCTCAGCTCGCCCTTCTTGAGTCCCAGCTCGCGTTCACGGCGTTTGACCGCGCTGCTCGCCGGGTTGAGGAAGATCAGGCGTATCCGGCAGCCCGATTCGGCCAGCCGGATCAGCCGCCGTCCCGAGAAGTTCTGGACGAGCAGATTCAGTCCGATGCCGATCGCGTCGACGCGCCGGGCCCCGCCGAAGAGGTCCTCGGCCGGGATCTGCCGTTGCAGCCGGACCCGGTCGGGGTGGACGGAGACCACATCCGCGTACCGGTCGCCGACCAGGTCCTCCACCGCGTCCACTCGCAGCCGCGACCCGGACGGCACCCCGCTGCCGCCGCCCAGGATCTCCAGCAGCCGGGCCGAGGCCCGTTCCGCCTGGGCGAGGACCGTCTCGGAGAGCGCGCGGTTGCGGGAGACGACATTGCGCGCGACCTCCAGCTCGTCCAGCGCCAGTTCCACATCGCGACGGTCGTCGAAATAGGGTTCGAAGCAGGGCCAGTGCTGGACCATCAGCTCCCGCAGCTGCGGGAGGGTGAGGAAGCTCAGGACGTTGTCGTCGGCCGGGTCGAGGAGATAGCCCTTGCGGCGCGACACCTCCCGTACGGCGACGGCGCGCTGCACCCATTCCTGCCCGGCGGGCCCGGCGGCGGCGACCACCCATTCCTCGCCGTGCACGGGTTCGTAGATGGGCTGGAGCACCGCGGCGACGACCGCGCGCAGCCGCTGCTCCACCAGATTCAGCCAGATATAGGCCCGTCCGGCCCGCTGCGCGCGCGTACGGACTTCGCTCCAGGCGTCGGCGCCCCAGTCCAGCTCCGCCCCGATCTCCATCGGTCGCGCGAGCGAGACCGCTCCGGGCGGAATATCGCCGGAGTCCCCCGCATGACCTGCGTCACCAGGGGGCAACTCCAGCCCTCCCGAGCTCACTCGCGCACCGCCTTCTCCCACCCCTTCAACGATCAAGGAAGGGTACTCCGCCGAGCGGAGGCGGTGCAGCCTGATGCACCGGCTTCTTTCTCAACTCCCTTGCCGAGGGGGCTTGTTCTCGGCGCCGAGTTCAACCGGAGTGAGTTGATTCATAGTGATTACGCCTGGTACGCGCCGGGTCTCCGCGCTCTTTCGGGACCTCCGCCCCGAGCCCACCACCCGGGCGACGGCCCGGAACGCGAAGTTGACCCCGGTGCCGGCGAGCCGCCCCGGACAAGAAGCGGCAAGAACCCATCGGGTTCCTAGGTGGTTGCCCTTCTTTCGGGGAAGATCTGGCCCAAGAGCCCCGCAGCACCCGGATCAGAAGTGGAAGAGTCATATCTATGCAGGTCTGGCCGGGACAGACGTATCCCCTCGGTGCCACGTACGACGGCGCCGGGACCAACTTCGCGGTCTACTCAGAGGCCGCCCACCGAATCGAGTTGTGCCTGCTGCACGACGACGGTTCAGAAACGGCGGTGGAGCTGCGCGAGACGGACGCCTTCGTACGACATGCCTATCTGCCGGGCATCATGCCTGGTCAGCGCTATGGCTTCCGCGCCCATGGACCGTACGAACCGGAGCGGGGGCAGCGCTGCAACTCCGCCAAACTGCTACTCGATCCGTACGCACGTGCGATCAGCGGCAGAATCGAATGGGGTGAGTCGGTCTACGGCTACCACTTCGGCAGGCCGGACTCCCGCAATGACATGGACTCCGCACCGCACACGATGACCTCGGTCGTCGTCAATCCGTACTTCGACTGGGGGGACGATCGTCTACCGCGTACGGACTATCACCGTACGGTGCTCTACGAAGCCCATGTGAAGGGCCTGACGATGCTCCATCCGGCCCTCCCCGAGGAGCTGCGCGGCACGTACGCCGGGCTCGCGCATCCCGCCGTGATCGAGCATCTGACGGAGCTGGGCGTCACCGCGCTGGAGCTGATGCCGGTGCACCAGTTCGTCAACGACCACCGGCTGGTGGACGCCGGCCTCAGTAATTACTGGGGCTACAACACGATCGGCTTCTTCGCCCCGCACAACACCTACGCGTCCTGGGGCGACCGGGGCGAGCAGGTCCTGGAGTTCAAACAGGCCGTACGGGCGCTGCACCAGGCCGGGATCGAGGTCATCCTCGACGTCGTCTACAACCACACGGCCGAGGGCAACCATCTCGGCCCGACCCTCTCCTTCCGGGGCCTCGACAACACGCAGTACTACCGGCTCGGCGAGAACCCGCGGTACTACACGGACACCACGGGGACCGGGAACTCGCTGCTCATGCGCAGCCCGCACGTGCTCCAGCTGATCATGGACTCGCTGCGCTACTGGGTGACCGAGATGCATGTCGACGGCTTCCGCTTCGACCTCGCGGCGACGCTGGCCCGCCAGTTCCACGAGGTGGACCGGCTGTCGTCGTTCTTCGACCTGGTGCAGCAGGACCCGGTGGTCAGCCAGGTGAAGCTGATCGCCGAGCCCTGGGACGTGGGCGAGGGCGGCTATCAGGTGGGGAACTTCCCGCCGCTGTGGACCGAGTGGAACGGCAAATACCGCGACACCGTACGGGACCTGTGGCGGGGCGAACCGAGGACGCTGGCGGAGTTCGCGTCCCGGCTCACGGGCTCGTCCGACCTGTACCAGGACGACGGGCGCCGGCCGCTGGCCTCCATCAACTTCACCACCTGCCACGACGGCTTCACCCTGCACGACCTGGTCTCGTACAACGAGAAGCACAACGAGGCCAACGCCGAGGGCAACCGGGACGGCGAGAGCCACAACCGGTCCTGGAACTGCGGAGTGGAGGGCGAGAGCGACGATCCCGAGATCATCGAGTTGCGCAACCGCCAGATGCGGAACTTCATCGCGACGCTGATGCTGTCGCAGGGGGTGCCGATGCTCAGCCACGGCGACGAGTTCTCCCGTACGCAGGGCGGCAACAACAACGGGTACTGCCAGGACAGCGAGGTCTCCTGGGTCCACTGGCCCGAGCCGGGCGCGGAGACCGACAAGGGCATGCTGGCCTTCACCCAGTCGATGGTGTGGCTGCGGCGCGACCATCCGGTGTTCCGGCGCAGGCGCTTCTTCCACGGCCGTCCGGTGGAGGGCACACACGACGACCTGTCGGACATCTCGTGGTTCACGCCGGAGGGCGACGAGATGACCCAGCAGGACTGGCAGGCGGCGCACGCCAAGGCCATGACGGTCTTCCTGAACGGTGGTGCCATCTCGGAACCGGGGCCGCGCGGTGAGCGGATCTCGGACGACTCGTTCCTGCTGATGTTCAACGCGAGCGCCGAGGAGCTGGAGTTCGTGGTGCCGGTGAATCACGGCCGGGAATGGCAGGTCATGGTGGACACGGCCCGCCCGGAGGGAGTGGTACGGGGACAGGGGGAGAAGGTCGACGCGGGTGAGCGGCTCAAGATGATCGGTCGCAGTATGACGGTGCTGATGCGTCCGGCGTAGACGATTTGGTACGGCGGGGTGGCGAACCCTGGAATGCGGCGCGGGGGCAGGGGCCGGGAAATCCGGTTGCCACGCCGCCTCGCCGGTGGTCCAGTGACCGGATGGATCATGACGCGGTACTGGCGCTGTTCGACCGGGAGATGCGACGGGACGCGCGGGACGACGGCTCCGGTGCCCGGGTCGAACGGGCCGGTGCCGTCGTACGCCAGGTCGGCGCAGCCCACGACTGGAACGGCGTGCTCTGGTCGGACCTGGACGACGGCACGGCGGCGTCGGAAATCGCCGCGCAGGTCGAGTATTTCGCCTCGCTCGGACATGGCTTCGAGTGGAAGCTGTACGCGCACGACCGCCCCGACGACCTGGCGGCGCGGCTCTCGGCGGCCGGGTTCGCGCCCGAGCCCTCCGAGGCGCTGATGGTCGCGGAGACCACCGGTCTGCCGACCGGCATCGAGCTGCCCGAGGGCGTACGGCTGCTTCCCGTGACCGACGCGGCGGGCGTGGCTCTCGTCGCGGACGTTCATGAGCGGGCGTTCGGCTCGGACAGCACCCGGCTGAGGGACCGGCTGTCGGCCCAGCTGTCCCAGGCTCCCGACACGGTCTGCGCGGTCGTCGCCATGGCGGACGGCAGACCGGTGAGCGCGGCCCGGATGGAGCTGCCGCCGGGCGCGCGGTTCGCCGGGCTGTGGGGCGGAGGCACGGTGGCGCAGTGGCGCGGCCGGGGCATCTACCGCGCCCTGATCGCCCAACGGGCCCGGATCGCCGCCGCCCGCGGCTACCGCTACCTCCAGGTGGACGCGTCGGACGAGAGCCGCCCGATCCTGGAGCGGCTGGGCTTCACGGTGCTGAGCACGACAACGCCGTACGTGTACGAGTGCCGGTGACGACGATGGCGAACAGGGTCCCCGAGGCGGGAAGGGACAGCTCCCTCAGAACCGGAAGAGGCGAGCGCGGGGGGGGCGAAACGGACAAGCGCGCCGGAGCCTCCCGCCCGCCGTGCCCGTACGCGTGAGTCGATGAGGCAGAAGCCACTGAGCTGGGTACGTACGATCGTATGACGCCCACCGCGACGTACCGGCTCCAGCTCCAGCCTGACTTCACCTTCTCGGCCGCCGCGAAAGTGGTGCCGTATCTCGCGGCGCTCGGGGTCTCGCATCTGCATCTGTCGCCGGTCCTGGAGGCCGTGCCGGGTTCGGCGCACGGCTACGACGTCGTCGACCACGCGTCCGTCCGGGCCGAGCTGGGCGGTGAACAGGCGCTGCGGCGGCTGGCCGGCACCGCCCGTGAGTACGGTCTCGGACTCGTCCTCGACATCGTGCCCAACCACATGGCCGCGGCGCCCCCGCACAACAAGGCGCTGTGGGACGTGCTGCGCGAGGGTCGCGACTCGCCGTACGCCCGCTGGTTCGACATCGACTGGGAGGCGGGCGGCGGCCAGATGCTGCTGCCCGTGCTCCCGGCCCCCCTCGGGGACGAACTGGGCGCGCTGCGCGTCGCGGACGGCATGCTGCACCACGGCGACCAGCGGTTCCCGCTCGCGGCCGGTACTGCGCACCTTCCGCTTCCGGCGCTGCTCGACGCCCAGCACTACCGGCTCGCCTGGTGGCGGCTGGCCCGTACCGAGCTAAACTACCGGCGCTTCTTCACCATCCCCGAGCTGATCGGCGTACGCGTCGAGGACCCGGAGGTCTTCGCCGCCACCCATGCCAAGATCCTCGAGCTGGTACGGGACGGCGTCGTCGAGGGGCTGCGCGTCGACCATCCCGACGGGCTCGCCGACCCGCAGGAGTATCTGCGCCGGCTCAACGAGGCGACGGGCGGCGACTGCTGGACGGTCGTGGAGAAGATCCTCGCCGACGACGAGCCCCTGCCCGCCGGCTGGCCGGTCGCCGGCACCACCGGATATGACGCGCTGCGCCATATCGACGGGGTGTTCACGGACCCGGCGGGCGCCGCGGCGCTGGAGGCGCGCTACCGCGATGTCACGGGCCCTGTCGGCGACCGGGGCGGCTACTGGGAGGGAACGGTTCGCCGGGCCGCGTACAAGGTGGTCATCCACGAACTGGCCGCCGAGACCGCCTTCCTCGTCCGTACGGCGGGGCGCGTCTGTGCCGCCGACCCCGCGCTGCGCGACCACGCCCCCTGGGCACTGCGCACGGCGATCCAGGAACTGCTGGTGCGCGTCCCCGTCTACCGTCCGTACACGACGGCGGGCGGCCCCTGCCCCAAGGCCGCGGAGGCGGCGGTCTCCGAGGAGGCGGTCCGGCAGGCGAAGGCCGCGTTCACGGTGGAGCAGGAGGCCAGGGCCGTCGACGTGGTGCGGGAGCTGGCGCTCGGCAGGCTCGGTACGGGCCCGGACCAGACCGCGTTCTGCGCGCGCTTCGCCCAGACCGCGTCCGCGCTGCGCGCCAAGTCCGTCGAGGACACGGCGTTCTACCGTTATGTGCCGCTGATCAGCGCGAACGAGGTGGGCGGCGATCCGGGAAGTCCCGCGGTGAGTCCGGAGCGGTTCCACACGTACTGCGCCCGGCTGGCGCGCGACTGGCCGTCCACCGGCACCGTACTGACCACGCACGACACCAAGCGCAGCGCGGACGTACGGGCCGCGATCGCCGTCCTGTCCGAATGCCCGGAGCGCTGGGACCAGTTGCTGGAACGGGTGGCCGGGGTGGTGGCGCCGGATCCCCAGCTGGCCTGGCAGGCGTGGCAGACGGCGGTGGGCTTCACGCCGTACGGCGAGAGCGGGCAGAGCGGTGCTCCCGACGGAGAGCGGATGGTGCCCGCGCTGCTGAAGTCCGTACGGGAGGCGGGCCTGCACACCAGCTGGACGGAGGCCGATCCGCTGTACGAGCAGGCGGTGGCCGACTTCGTCGCAGCCGGCCCGGCCGGGCCGGGCCGGCGGACGGTCGCGGCGTTCAACCGCGGACTGGGTCCGTACGCACGGGCCAGTGCCCTGGGCGCGGCGCTGGTGCAGCTGACGATGCCGGGGGTGCCCGACCTCTACCAGGGCACGGAGCGGGAGTATTTCGCGCTGGTGGACCCGGACAACCGGCGGCCGTTCAGGACAGGACCGCCCGACGAGAAGACGGTGGTGACGACGGCGGCGCTGCGGCTGCGCGCTGAGCGGCCGAAGGTGTTCAGCGAGTCGGGAACGTACACCCCGCTGTACCCGACGGGACCGGCCGCCGCACACTGCCTGGCCTTCTGCCGCACGGGCGAGGTGATCACGGCCGTCACCCGGCTGCCGCTGCGGCTGGCGGAGGCGGGCGGCTGGGCGGGTACGGAGCTGACGCTGCCGGAGGGGCGGTGGGCGGATCTGCTGGCGTCACCGGGTCGGGAGTTCGAGGGCGGTGCGGGCGGCGGTCCGGTGGACCTGGCCCTGCTGTTCGCGGAGCGTCCGGTGGCGCTGCTCAGCCGTCAGGGCTGATGGTCGCACGGCCCGTACGACTGGATCCGCCACCGGCGGTGGTCCTACTTGGCCGAGTGTGCGGAGAGCCGGAAGCTCATCTCCCCGAAGCTGACCATGTCGCCGTCCCGCACCACGACCGTCGCGATCACCCGCCGCCCGTTGACGGTCGTGCCGTTGGTCGAGCCGAGGTCGCGCAGGATCCACTGCCCGCCCTTCGTGGTCAGTTCGGCGTGCACCCGCGAGACGGTGTCATGGCTGAGCCGCAGCCCGTTCATCGGGTCGCGGCCGATCCTCAGCGCGTACGGACCGGGCTCGGGCAGCAGCAGTTTCGGCAGCCGCTCGGACTGCCAGGCCCTGCGCAGCCGTGACGAGAACGCCGATATCCGGCCCACCGTCCCGAACACCCGCCGCGACCAAGGGCTTTCGGTCTCCAGGTCCGCGGTGAGCATCTGCAGTTCGTCGCTCTGGCGGGCGACCAGCGCCAGATCCATCCGGCGCAAGAAGGTGTCGTGCGACAGCTTGCCCTGCGCCGCGCCTTCCCTGAGTACCGCGAGGACACGGTCGCGCTCGGCGTCGGAAGGCCGCGCGGGATACGTGGAGAACTCGAAGAAGGACGTCACGGAGCTGATTGTCCGTCGGACGGCCCTGAGGTGTCCAGACGGTTCGTGGTCGCCGCCCGTTCACCGCACTACCCGGATCACCTCGCCGTCGCCGCCCGCCCGGCCGGCCGGGACCCTCCGGCCGCTCTTTCGACCGTCCCTCCGGTCGCCTCCGCAGCGCCCGCCGGAAATTCCGGGCGCAGCCGTTTACAGAGTCGCCGGGCGGCGCTACGTTCCGAAATGGGAGCGCTCCCATCTCCCGGTTGTCATGATCACGCCGAAGGGACTCGCGCGATGACACGCCCCCCACTGCGGTGGTTACACCCCCACAGAGCCGTACTCCTCGCCCTGCTGGCCGTTCTCCCCGCCCTCCTGCTGGTCTTCACCAGCGGTGAACCCTCCTCCGCCCACGGAACGCCCATGCAACCCGCCAGTCGCACCTTCATGTGCTGGCGCGACGGTCTCAGCAGCACCGGCGAGATCAAACCCATCAACCCCGCCTGCAAGGCAGCCGTCGCGGAGAGCGGCACCACCCCCCTCTACAACTGGTTCTCCGTGCTGCGCTCCGACGGCGCCGGCCGCACCGAGGGCTTCATCCCCGACGGCCAGCTGTGCAGCGGCGGCAACACCACGTTCTCCGGCTTCAACAAGGCCAGGAACGACTGGCCGCTGACCCACCTGACCTCGGGCGCGTCGCTCGACTTCTCGTACAACGCCTGGGCCGCGCACCCTGGTTGGTTCTACGTGTACGTCACGAAGAACGGCTTCGACCCGACCGCGACCTTCGGCTGGGACGACCTGGAGGACCAGCCCTTCCTGACCGTCGACCATCCCTCGGTCACCGGCCAGGTCGGCACTGTGGAGGGCGCGTACAAATGGAAGGGCACGCTGCCCAGCGGCAAGACCGGCCGCCACATGATCTACATGGTGTGGCAGCGCTCGGACAGCAACGAGACCTTCTACAGCTGCTCCGACGTGGTCTTCGACGGCGGCAAGGGCGAAGTGACCGGTGTGGGTGAGCCCGGCGACTCGACCGAACCGCCCACGGACCCCACGGCCACCTGCACCGCCACCCGTCGGACCACCGGCTCCTGGTCGGGCGGCTATCAGGCCGAGATCACGGTGAAGAACACCGGCGCCAACCCGATCCTCGGCTGGATGGTCGACTTCGCCCTGCCCGCCGGCCAGAAGGTCGACAGCGTCTGGAACGGCAGCGCCACGTACAGCGGCCTGCAGGTGATGGTGCACAACACCGACTGGAACGGCTCACTGGCGGCCGGTGCCTCCACCACCTTCGGCTATGTCGCGTCCGGCGGCCCACCGGACACCGCCACCGCACCGCCCTGCACGGTCCACTGACCCTCGTCCACCCGTCCCGTCCACCGATCCCGGCACCCCCATCGGGTGCCGGGCCGGGCCCGGCCCACCGCTCCCACCCCCACCCGGAGCGGCGGGCCGGGTCTCCTCCTCGGCCCCTGCGTCCGGCAGGTCCACGTATCCGGCCGGTCCATGCCTCCGGCCGCGCGGCGGCACGCGGATGTATCCGCTGATTCACCGTGATCACCGGGCCCCCGACCGCCTCTCTTGTCACCATGGGAGGGACAGTGCGGATGACAGGGCCGACGACAAGGGGGAACCACCCGTGCAGTTCGAGGTGTGGGCACCGCAGGCGCGGGAGCAGGTCGTACTCCATCTGCCGCAAAGCGGCCCCCCGGAAAGCGACCCGTCGCGAGGCGGCCCCCCGGAGGACGGCTCGCAGGCGCCCGCCCCGGCCGACAGCGGGCCGCCGGCCCCCGGCGAGCACGCCACCCGGCCCATGGAGCCCGATCCCGAGCGGCCGGGCTGGTGGACCGCCGAGGCGCCCGCCGGTGACGGGACGCGGTACGGCTTCGCGCTCGACGGCGGCCCCGTACTCCCCGATCCGCGCTCCCGCCGCCAGCCGGACGGGCCGGACGGCACGAGCGCCGTCGTCGACCGGACCGCGTACGAGTGGCGCGTCCCGTGGCCGGGCCGGGACCTGCCCGGCGCGGTCCTCTACGAGCTGCACATCGGCACCTTCACCCACGAGGGCACCCTCGACGCGGCGGCGGCGCGGCTCGCCCCGCTGGCCGAGCTGGGGATCACCCATGTCGAACTGATGCCGGTGTGCCCGTTCCCCGGCACCCACGGGTGGGGGTACGAGGGGGTGTCGCTGTGGGCGGTCCACGAGCCCTACGGCGGGCCCGAGGCGCTCAAGCGCTTTGTCGACATCGCGCACGGTCTGGGCCTCGGCGTCGTCCTCGACGTGGTCCACAACCATCTCGGCCCGGCCGGCAACTACCTGCCACGCTTCGGCCCGTACTTCACGGACACCCACCACACCCCCTGGGGCGCCGCGGTCAACCTCGACGCCCCCGGCTCCGACGAGGTGCGCGCGTATCTCCTCGGCAGCGCGCTCGCCTGGCTGCGGGACTTCCGGCTGGACGGGCTGCGGCTCGACGCCGTACACGCCCTCGCCGACCACCGCGCGCTGACCTTCCTCGAAGAACTGTCGACGGCCGTCGACTCCCTCTCCGCCGATCTGGGCCGGCCGCTCTTCCTGATCGCCGAATCCGACCTCGGTGACCCGCGCACCACCACACCCCGCGCGCAGGGCGGCCTCGGGATCCACGCCCAGTGGAACGACGACTTCCACCACGCCCTGCACACCGCCCTCACCGGCGAATCCCAGGGCTACTACGCCGACTTCGCCCGCGCACCGCTCGCCGCGCTCGCCAAGACCCTCACCCGCGTCTTCTTCCACGACGGGACGTATTCGACCTTCCGGGGCCGGACGCACGGCCGCCCCGTCGACCGTACGAGAACGCCCGCGCACCGTTTCCTCGGCTACTCCCAGACCCATGACCAGATCGGCAACCGCGCCCTGGGCGACCGGCTGTCGGCCACCCTCTCCCCCGGTCTGCTCGCCTGCGCCGCCGCGCTCGTACTGACCGGACCGCACACCCCGATGCTCTTCATGGGCGAGGAGTGGGGCGCCTCCACGCCCTGGCAGTTCTTCACCGACCACCCCGATCCGGTCCTCGCCGAGGCCGTACGGGCGGGCAGGCGCCGGGAGTTCGCGGCCCACGGGTGGGCCGAGGAGGACATCCCCGATCCGCAGGACCCCGCGACCCGGGAGCGCTCCTGTCTGGACCGCTCGGAGATCGCGAGGGAGCCGCAGGCACGTCTGCTGGCCTGGTACCGCGAGTTGATCGCCCTGCGCCACGACCAGGCGGACCTCTCCGATCCGGATCTGTCGGCGGTGACGGTGGCGTACGACGAGAGGGCGCGTTGGCTGGCCTACCGCAGGGGCGAGTTGCTGATCGCGGTGAATCTCTCCCAGGAGACCGGGGAGATCCCGCTGAGCCCCGGGAGCCGGGTGCTCGCCGCCTGGGAGCGGGTCGATCCGCCGGGCGAGGACGGTGTGCTGCGCTTGCCGCCGGAGTCCTGTGCCGTACTGGCCGAGGGCTGACGGCCGGCCCGCCCCAGCGGTGAGGGCGGACCGGCGGTGGACTATTCGACGATCGCCAGTCCGTGGGGCGTGTTGTTGAGGCGACGGCCGCCTGTCTCCGTGACCGTGACGATGTCCTCGATCCGGACTCCGAACCGCCCCGGGAGGTAGATGCCGGGCTCGACGGAGAAACACATGCCCGGCACCATCGGCCGGTCCTCGCCTTCGATCATGTAGGGCGGCTCGTGGGTGGTGACACCGATGCCGTGGCCGGTGCGGTGGATGAAGTACTCGCCGTATCCGGCCGCTTCGACGACCGCGCGGGCCGCCCGGTCGACCTCCTGGCAGGCGGCTCCCGGCCGTACGGCCTCGAACCCGGCCTGCTGGGCCGCTCGTACGACCTCGTGGACGCGCCGCTCCTCGGCGCCGGGTTCGCCGACATGGACGGTACGGGTGGTGTCGGAGCCGTAGCCGTCCTTGAGGCCGCCGAAGTCGAGGACGACCATGTCGCCCCGCTCGATGACACGTTCGCCGGCCTCGTGGTGCGGATCGGCGCCGTTGGGACCCGAGCCGACGACGGTGAAGTCCACCTGGGAGTGGCCGTGTCGGAGGAGGAGCACGGCGAGGTCGGCGGCCACGTCCGTCTCCCTGCGCCCGGCGAAGCGGACCTTCAGGATCTCTTCGTACGTGGCGTCGGCGGCGGCGCCGGCCGCCTCGACCCTGGCCAGCTCCCGCGCGTCCTTGACGGCGCGCAGCATGGGGAGGGCCTCGGTCAGGGCCACGTACGAGGTGGCGGGCAGGGCCTGTTGCAGGGCGAGCAGGTGCATCGCCCAGGCGTTGTCGCTGACGCCGAAGCGCCCGGCGGGATCGAGCAGCGGAGCCGTCATGGCATACGGATCCTTGCCGTCGGTCCAGTCGCACAGGGTGAGCGCCGCGGCCCCGGCGGCCCGCGCGGCGTCCGGTGCCTCCAGCGTCGGCACCACCAGCACGGGGCCCGGGGCCTGCTCCGGGGCCTCGGCCCGGTCCTGGTCCGGAGCCCGGCTCGCGGGGACGACGAGCATCGTGAGGCGTTCGGTGTCGGCGGTCGGCCGGTAACCGGTGAGATATACGAGATCGGGGCCCGGCGCGACGAGCACTCCCGCCAGCCCGGCATCGGCGGCCGACCGGGCGGCACGGGCCATCCGGGCACGGTAGTCGTCCGCGGTGAAGGGCGGGGGTGCGGTGGGCATGGGGCCTCCCTGTCGGCTTTCGGCGGCGTGCCTCGTACCGAATCGAACGCGTGGAACGCTCAACTCGTGTGGAGCGTATTGCGTACTCGGGCGTCAGCTGCCCGGGGAGCCCTGTTCGACCAGTCGCTCCAGCAGTTCCTGGAACTCGCCGCCGACGACGATCCGCAGCCCCTCGCCGTCCTCGTCCTCGTCGCTGAGCTGGGTGAGCGTGCCGCCGCGCCACCAGTAGACGTAGGGACTGATGGCCCCCGGGGTGTCCTCGTACCCGGAGGCGGCGAAGGACGCCATGGCGTTCAGCGACGGGATCACGGTCGTGTCCCGGATGACGTGGAAGGCGAGCTGATGCCGGAAAGGCATGGCGACGAGCGCTCCGTCCGGCGGTATCCGCTGCCCGGTGACCTGCCGCACGACGGTGTCCAGCGCGAGGACCCGGCTGGCGGTGTAGAACGAGTCGCCCAGCACCACTTCGAAACGTATCCCTCCGGTGTTCTTGACGGTCTCCCGCACTTCGACCGGCAGCTCGCGGAGATTGCCCAGCGCCTGGTCACGCAGTTGCTGGACCTCGCCGAGCGGCTCCAGCGCCTCGTCGGTGAGCATCATGACGCTCTCGGGGAGGTCGAGGGCGAGCACTTCGTACAGCCCGGGGGCGACGGACCGCGCATAGCCGAAGGTCTGCGGGTCGAGGCTGTACTGACTGATCACCCGGGGATAGAGCTGGGCGCGGATCTGCTCGGGCGACAGGGTGTCGAGGGCGGAGGGGCCGTCCATGGTGCGCAGCACCATCCCGGCGTGCCTGCGGGCCAGTTCGCCCCAGACGCGCGGGCCGCGGTCGTCGTTGTGACAGACGGCGGCGAGATTGCCGAGACCGAACTGGCGGCCGGCGCTGTCGGTGGCCATGTCCGCGTAGAGAGTGACCTCCAGGCCGCGCTCGGCGAAGGCCTCGCGGACCTGGGCACGGAAACGCGCGGCCTCGTCGACCGAGAAGAAGGAGAACGCGGGGTCCCGGGGCATGTCGCGTCCGTCGCGCTTCGGGCCTCGCCGGAACAACCTCACGCCATCGCCTCCGCCTGTGTCTTCGCGCGCGCTCGCCGCCGTGTCGTCGCTGTCCGTCCGCCGAGTCCGTGGGACCCGCCGCCTCAACCGTGCAATCTCCGATGTTAGTCGCCGAGTGTGACAACGAGGTGAGCGCGGTTCCCGGGAAATGAGAGCGAGACCCCGCCTTGCCCGGACGATAGTCATACGTATAACGTGCCCCGCATGCCGTACATCGCCCTGGCCACCCTTGTTGTCGACGACTACGACAAGGCCATCGCCTTCTACCGGGACGCCCTCGGTTTCGACCTGGTCGAGGACACGGACCGTGGCGACGGCTCCCGCTGGGTCGTCGTCCGTCCGCCCGGAGCCGGGGCACCGGCGGAGGGGACGGCCCGGTCGGCGGCGGAGCCCCCGGCGGGGTCCACCGGTCTCCTGCTGGCACGTGCCGCGGACGACGCACAGCGCGCGAGCGTCGGCGCGCAGACCGGCGGCCGGGTCGGCTTCTTCCTCCACACCGAGGACTTCGCCCGCGACCACGCGCGCATGCGGGCCGCGGGCGTCCGCTTCCTGGAGGAGCCCCGTCATGAGCCGTACGGCTCGGTCGCGGTCTTCGAGGACCTCTACGGCAATCGCTGGGACCTGCTCCAGCCCGCGCGGGGCGCGTAGAAAAGCGCGGGGCGCGGGGAAGGGGCGTGGTCCGCGCTCAGCTGTTGACCAGAGCGATGTAGCGGTCCCAGTCCCAGAGCGGGCCGGGGTCGGTGTGCGTGGCGCCGGGCACCTCACTGTGCGCGATGATCCGCTCGCGCGTCCTGGGGATGCCATACCTGTCGCAGACGGCTGCGGTGAGGCGTGCGGACGCCGCGTACATCGCGTCCGTGAAGTACTCCGGCCGGTCCACCCAGCCCTCGTGCTCGATGCCGATGCTGCGGGTGTTGTAGTTCCAGTTGCCCGCGTGCCAGGCGACGTCCTTCTCCCGTACGAACTGGCCGATGTACCCGTCCGCCGAGGCCACCATGTAGTGCGAGGAGACCTTCTTGGCCGGGTTCTGGAAGATGTCCCGCGCGTCCGGGAAGGTCTCCTGCGTCACGTGGATGACCACGAAATCGACCTTGTACTGCGTCGGGCGGGAGGCCACCGTGTAGTTGGCGGTGCTGGCCGGGATCCAGTGCGTGGGCGGGTAGTTGACGGCGGCACTCCGGCGGTCTGTGGCGTGGGCGGCGGTGGGGGCGGGGGGTACGGCGGCGAGTCCGAGGGCGGCGGCGCCGAGAGACGCACCGGATCGGAGCAACGCGCGCCGGGATGTGCGCCGGAGCGGGGTGGGGCCGTGGGTCTCCATGGGAGTCTCCCGAAATACGTAGCCGGGGCGGGACGGGGCCGAGCCGGGCGGAACGGGGCGGGACGCGCGTGGCGCGTCCCGCCCCATACTGAATTTCCGACAGGGCCATGCCAAGAAGTGCAGGCGAACAATCGCGGAGGGACGAAAGAAAACGCCTCTCCGTCCGGACCTCTCACAGGTGAAACACGCCCCGGTCAGGGCACGTTGAACCCGTACAGGCCCCTGTCCTACCGCTCACCCGCTCCACCACGGTGGAACGCCACGCGGTTTGCCCCGAGCCCGGCCCCACTCGGCCCCGGGACAAGCCCCGGGACAAGCCCCGGCAAAGGGACGTGGGGGCGGGTGGTGCCGCGATACATGGCGCCGGTACCGTCGGGCGCGAGATCGAGGCGACCGGCCGCCGACCCCCGTACGCTGTGCGCGGTTCCCCTCCCCGGCGGCAGGGGAGCCTGCGCGCGTCTCGAAGAGCCCTCCCCCGCTACACCTGGTGGTTCGCTGACATGACGACCGTCATCCGCCCCCGCGGTCCCGGCCGCGCCCCGGCCGCGCGAGCGCGCCACCGTTCTCCGGTGACGGCCACCGGGACGCGCGGCAGCGACCACGGCGGTCGCGGACCCGGCTTCGGCGCACACGGATCAGCGGCGGTCGCGACGCCGACAGCGTCGATGGCGAAAGGAGTCGGCGCGTGAGCCTGGCACAACTGCACTTCGCCTCCGCCCCGCCGGGATCCGACGGAACGGGACCCCGGTTCACGGCGGTCAGTCCCGGCGTGCCCGACGCGCTGCTCCAGGAGGCCGAGCAGCTCCTCGCCTACGAACCACCGCACGACGCGCCGCCGCATCCGACACCCGCCGAACTCTCCGCGTTCCCCGGGGCGTTCAGCCACAGCGTCCTCGCCGACGGCAGCCGTCTGCTGGCCAGGACGGTCTGCACGGGAACCGAACCCGGCCAGGACCGGGCCACCTTCCACGCCCACGCCGTGCATCTGCCGGCGGACGCGGCGCTGTCCGCCGGGCCCCCTCCCATCAGCTCCTGGGACTCACCGCAGTGGGCGGTCGGCACCCCGGTCGGCGGTGCGCCCACGCCGCTTCGGCGGCCGCCGGAGTCACGGAGCTTCGACCGGCGTGAGCTGGTCGCGTTCGCCGCTTCCCGTTCGCCCTGGCTCGCGGGGTTCTTCGCCGCCCTGCGCCCGTCGGCCGGGGAGCCGGCCGCGCCGCAGCTCGTCCTGGTCGAGCGGGACAGCGCCGACGTGGCACGGTGGATCGCGCTGGCCAGTACCGTACTGCCGCCCGAGGACGCCCACCGGCTGACCTTCACCACCTATACGCGCCACCCGCGGCTCGCCCGGCAGCAGATCATCGGGGTGCCGCCGGCGGACGCGCGGGGGCTGACCGGCCAGGAGCACCGCTACCGCGTACTCGACTGCACCGTCGGTTTGCCCGCCCCGCCGTTCGCGCCCGCCACACCTGCCCCACCGACAGCACCGGTCGCCGACGCCTGGGCCGAGATCGCCGTACATGTCTGGCTGGGCAGGGCTCCCGAACTGTTCGCGGAGGCGGCCACACTGCCGGGCGGCCGTTTCGCCCCCGGCCCGCTCGCCGTCGCCGCACTGTGTTCGGGCATATCCCCGGGTACGAACGGCCGTACGGCGGCGGCCATTTGGGTGTCGGAGCACGCGAACACGCTGGACGGGGAACGACTGCACCGAGTCGTCGACGCCCTGATCAGCGCCGCCGAGGACCGGACTCCGGCCGAAACCGCAGCTCTGGCACACCTGTTCACGGCGCTCGACGGGAGGGCTCCGGCGACCACGACCGCTCCGCTCGGGGTCCTCGTACTGACCGAGGCCGTCCGGGCTCCGGGTTCCGGACCCGGACTGTCCGATCTGCGCCTCTCCTCGCTCCCCGACGACCTCAGGCAGCGCCTCGCCGCCGAGCTGGCCCCCGAACTCCGCGTGGGCATCGAGGGATTCACCGGCACTGCCGACGCGGCGGACAGGACGGACGGGGCGGACCCCGAGCCGGATCCCGAGCCGGACACCAAATCGGACACCTCCCGGCCCGTGGAGCTGCTGCGCCTGGCCGAGCAGCTCGGCGTGGACTGTACGGACCTGCTGCCCGGCCTCACCCGCCGCCTGTCCCGCGCCCTCATCTCCGATCCGGAGGCGGCCTGCACCCCGGCTGTACGGGCCGCGCTGGACGAACACTTCGATCTGCGCACCCTGCTGCTCGGCGAGCTCGACGCTCTCGCCGCCGGCGACCCGCCCGCCGCTGTCCGGCTGCTCGGCCGAACGGCCCTTTCCGTCACGGGAGTTCAGTCCCTGCCGCATCTGCGGATGTGCGCTCGGGCAGCCGATTCGTCATCGCCCGACGCCGATCGCGTCGCCGCCCTGCGCTCCCTGCTGCGCGCCTGCGGCGTCTCCCCGTTCGCCGATCCGCTCGTACTGCGTACCGCGGTCCGGCTCGTGTGGGACGGCGCCACTCCCACTCCTGGCGAGGCCAGGACGATGCTCGCGGACACCGGATCGGACGCCCACCGCACGGCGGACACCTGGCCCGCTCTCGTACACGCCGCGCTCGAAGGACCGGGCGACAGCCCCGACTCCCCTGATCTCGCCCATGATCTGCTGCGCAGCTTTCCCGGCGAACTGGAACCGCGTGTACGGGGAGCCCTGCTGCTCCTCGAATTCGCCGGGGACCTGCGGGACGGCCGGGCCGCGGCCGGCTGGACGGACCGCGCGCTGGCACTGCGCGCCGGGGCGGAACCGGTGGAACCGGGCGTACTGGCCCAGGTGTTCGGGACGGTCGCGCGCCATCTGCTCTCCGAGCAGCGGCCGGAGGGGGAGCTGTACGCCCTGGTGCACAGCGGCGACCCGGACCTCACCGCGGCCTATCTCGCCGTCGCCCACGAGGACGGAATACGGGACCGGTTGCGTACCGTGCCCGCGTTCCTGGCCGACTGCTTCACCACCTGGACCGCGCTCCCCGGAGCGAACGAGACCTGGGACCGGACCCGTACGACCCTGCTCGACAAGGTGCTGCGTCCCGTGGTGCGCACGCTGCCCGCCGAGGACATCGCCGCCGTCGAACGGTGCCTGGAGCGTACGGGGAGCCGCAAGGCCGACGAATTCCGTGCCTGGAACCGGCCGGGTGCCCTGAGCCGGCTCGGCCTGCGCTTCGGCGGCCGAGGCCGGGGCCGCGCCGCCGCCGTCGTGGAACAGCCGCTGCCCGCCCCGGAAGGAGCGGATGCCACGCAGGGATTCCCCGCCGCGGAAGGGTTCCCCGCCTCGGGAGGGGCGGGCGCCGACACCACGGAACAGCCGCGACCGGACGGCCACCGCGCCTGAGCGCGATCACCGCCGGTCGCCACCGGCCACCGCTCGTGACCTCGGCGCCGAACCCCGTCGTCGGTGATCGGCGCCGGTCACCGACGCGGGCGGCTCAGCTCTCGTCCGGCGCCAGCCGCAGCGAGATGCTGTTGATGCAGTACCGCTGGTCCGTCGGGGTCGGGTAGCCCTCGCCCTCGAAGACATGGCCCAGGTGCGAGCCGCAGCGCGCGCAGCGCACCTCGACGCGGACCATGCCGTGGGAGCGGTCCTCGATCAGCTCCACCGCGTCCGTGTCCTTCGGGTCGTAGAAGGACGGCCAGCCGCAGTGCGATTCGAATTTCGTGTCGGACCGGAAGAGATCGGCGCCGCACGCGCGGCAGGAGTAGACGCCGGTCGTCTTCGTGTCCGTGTACTCGCCGACGAAGGCGGGCTCGGTGCCGGCCTTGCGGAGCACCTGGTACTCCGCCTCGGACAGCTCCGCGCGCCACTGCTCGTCCGGCTTCTCTATGTCGTACGACATGCGCTCTCCCTCAGTCGGTCACAGGCGGTCACCCAGCGAGCCACGGGTGCTCAGTCACGGGCTCCGTCGTTCAGGCGGGCCAGGATCTCCGGACCGAGGTCCGTGACGTCGCCCGCGCCCATGGTGAGAACAAGATCGCCGGGTCCCGCCATTCCCGCGACGGCCCCGGGGACCGCGCCGTTGTCGTGTACGGCCGTGACCGTGGCCCCGGCCTTCTCGGCCGCGCCGGTGATCAGGGCGCTGGTGACACCGGGGATCGGGTCCTCGCGGGCCGGATAGATGTCGAGGACGAGCGACGCGTC
This sequence comes from Streptomyces sp. NPDC088116, assembly GCF_044741745.1. NCBI lineage: Bacteria > Bacillati > Actinomycetota > Actinomycetes > Kitasatosporales > Streptomycetaceae > Streptomyces > Streptomyces sp. NPDC088116. The sequence goes on from NZ_JBIUTF010000004.1 coordinate 555,844, forward strand.
GGCGAGGGCGAGGGCCTGGCCCATCTCTACGGCCAGTTCCTGCGTACGGGAGAAGAGGTGCGGCTGGAAGACGACCAGCAGCCGGGAGCCGGGCGCCGCCGCGGCGCGCATCGCCTCCAGGTCGGCGGTCATCTCGGTGGGGTGGTGCGCGTACGAGTCGATGACCTGCACACCCGCGGCCTCGCCCTTGAGCTGGAGGCGGCGCTTGACCCCGGTGTACTTGCCGAGGGCAGAGGCCAGGTTGTGGGCCGGGATACCGAGGGCGACACCCGCGGCGAGTGCGGCCACCGCGTTGTGGGCGTAGTGGCGGCCGGGGACGGAGACGGTGAAGGTGAGGTACTTCCCGTTCAGGATGACCGTGACCTCGCTGGTCAGGCCGCGCGCGGTGACCTTGTGGACACGGACGTCGGCGGTCTCGGCCTCGCCGTACGTGACGATCTTGAGCGGAGACGAGCCTTCGCGCGTGCCCTCGCTCCTGGACAGCTCGCGCACCCGCGAGGCCAGCTCGACGGCGCCCGGCTGGTCGGCGGCGATCACCAGCGTGCCGCCGGGGACGATCTTGCCGGTGAAGGTCTCGAAGGACTCGTAGATCTCGTCCATCGAGGCGTAGTTGGCGTGGTGGTCCAGCTCGACGTTGAGGACGATCGCGACCTCGGGGTCGTACTTCTGGAAGCTGCGGTCGCTCTCGTCCGCCTCGGCGACGAAGATCTCCCCCTCGCCGTGCCGGGCGTTCGTGCCGGGTCCGGCGAGGTCCCCGCCGATCGCGTACGAGGGGTCCAGGCCCAGCTCGGTGAGGGCGACGGCCAGCATGGACGTCGTGGTCGTCTTGCCATGGGTGCCCGCGACGGCGATCGACCGCAGGCCCCCCATCAGCGAGGCCAGCGCGTCGGAGCGGTGCACCACCGGCACGGACAGTTCCGCGGCCCGCGCCAGCTCGGGGTTGTCGGCCCGGATGGCGCTGGAGACGACCACGCACGACGCGTCGTCCGCGAGATGCCCCGCGGCGTGACCGATGTGCACGGTGGCCCCCAGCGCCCTCAGCGCCTGCGCCGTCTCCGACTCCTTCGCGTCACTGCCCGCGACCTTGGCCCCGCGCTGGGCGAGGATCTTGGCGATACCCGACATTCCGGCGCCGCCGATACCGATGAAGTGCGGCCGTTCCAGGGCTGCGGGGATACCGGGTGCCGGTGCCATACGTGTCTCTCCAAGATGCGGCGGGCGCGGCCCCGGGTACGAGCGGGGGCACTGCGCGAGTTGTACGCGTCTCGAACGCGTCGTGTCTCGTACGCGTCGTATACGCGCCGCCCCAGACTATTCGTTGTGCGCGAAGAGTTTGAGCACCGGTACGCCGACCTTGTGACGCGCCCGGGACGCCCAGTCCCGGTGGAAGAACTCCTCCACGTAGTGGGGCTCGGTCAGCACGATCACCTCATCGGCCCCCCACTCGTCGACGACCGCCTTCAGATGGTCCAGCGGGTGTTCCTCGACGACATGGCCCGTGGCCTCGGACCCGTGGGCGCGCAACGCGGCCAGCGAGTGTTCGAGCGCCAGTTCGGCCGGCTGTCTCGCCTGGAGGCCCTCCGGCTCGTCGCCCTCCCTGGTGGCGTCCCTCAGCTCGCCGATCGCGACGTCGTCGATGGCGCGCAGCAGGATGTCCGCCTGGTCGCCGCGGGGCTGCATGAGCACGACGAAGGACACCGTCTCATCACCGTGAAGGGTGGTGACGAACTCCACGTCCTCGGGCGTCAGCGGCTTTTCGATCATCAATACGCTTGTGAACACGACGGGCGCCCTTCGTCTTCATGGACCGCTCGGCCCACTGCGGAAACCATCCTTCCCCGTGCCCGCACGGGGTCTGCGAGATAAGTCTGCCCAGCGGAAGCTAACCGGAACGACAAATTCCACCGATTGTCAGATGTGACGGTATCGGGTGAAAAGAAAGCCGTCCTCCTCCAGCATCGATGCCAGGGCAAACCGTTCGGGTACGGCGAGAGCCGGCCCGCCCACGATGCGCTGCGCGTACCCGGAAGCGAGTGTGGGAGACATGGTCAGGCACAGCTCGTCGAGCACGCCCGCCGCCACGAACTGTCCGAGCAGCCGGGGCCCGCCCTCGGTGAGCAGCCGGACGAGACCGCGGTCAGCCAGGGCCCGTACGGCACGGGCGGGGTCCACGCCCGGACCGTCTCCGGCGATCACCACCTCGGCGCCGGCCTTCTCGGCGGCCAGGATCCGCTCCCGGGACGCGGCGGCTCCCGTCAGTACGAGCGTGGGGACGAGGGGGCCGCTGAACAGCGGCAGCGAGAAATCCAGCTCCAGGCTCGCGCTGACCACGGCGATCACCGGCGCGGGTCCCTGACCGGCCGCGGCCCGCCGCTCGGCGAAGGCCTCCCGGGCACGGGCCGGCCGGTAACCCTCCAGACGTACCGTTTCCGCCCCCACCACCACCGCGTCGGCGAGCGCCCGCAGGGTGCCGAAGATCCGCATGTCCGCCGGGGAGGAGATGGCCTGGGAACGGCCTTCGTGGTGGGCGGCGCCGTCCAGGGTGGAGACCATGTTGGCCCGCAGCCAGAGCGGGGCGGCCGGGTGCCCGTCGCGGCCGGGGCGTCCATCACGGCCCTCCTGCCCCGCGTGGCCGGAATCAGCCCCCGCCTCCACCCGCTCGCCCGACCCCGTGGCGGTGGCCGCCGTCGGGTACGCGTAGGCGTCGGCCAGCTCGCCGAGCGTCCATTCACGGTCCGCGGCGGAGACTGTCCGAGCGGAGACTGTCTGATCGGTCACAGGGAACAGGCGTCGCATGTCGAGCAGTCTGGCACGGCGCATAGAGTGAAGAGTTGTGTCGTACTCCACCGCCGCTTCCGGCCATTCCTCGCTCACCGGCGCGGCCCCGCTCTCCCTCTGCGCACGTGAGCCGCGCGTTCCCGCCGACCGGCTGGTCGCGGAGATGGTGCCGCCGCCGCGTTTCGATTCCGTACGTTTCGATACGTACGTCCCCGACCCGAACCAGCCGAGCCAGCCCGAGGCCGTCACCGTCCTGAGCGACTTCGCCGCGGGACTGGGCGGATCGCACGCGGCCCGGAAGGGCCAGGGGCCGGGGCAGGCCAAAAAGCGCTGGTTCGCCCGTAAACCACAGGCACCCACCGGCCCGCGCGGGGTCTATCTCGACGGCGGGTACGGCGTCGGCAAGACGCACCTGCTGGCGTCCCTGTGGCACGCCACCCCCGCCGCGCCGGAGCTGAAGGCGTTCGGCACGTTCGTGGAGCTGACGAACCTGGTCGGCGCGCTGGGCTTCCAGCAGACCGTGCAGACGCTCAGCGGCCACCGGCTCCTCTGCATCGACGAATTCGAACTGGACGACCCGGGCGACACCGTCCTGGTCTCCAGCCTGCTCAGCAGGCTGGTCGACGCGGGCGTCGCACTGGCCGCGACCTCCAACACCCTGCCGGGCAAGCTCGGCGAGGGCCGGTTCGCCGCCGCCGACTTCCTGCGGGAGATCCAGGGCCTGGCGGCACAGTTCCGGCCACTGCGTATCGACGGCGAGGACTACCGCCACCGCGGGCTGCCCGAGGCCCCTCCCCCGTACACCGACGAGCAGGTGACCAAGGCCGCGTACGCCACCGAGGGCGCCAGCCTGGACGACTTCCCCGGTCTGCTCGACCACCTCGCCACGGTCCACCCGAGCCGGTACGGGGCGCTCACGGACGGACTGCGGGCCGTCTGCCTCACGGATGTCTCGCCGGTGCCCGACCAGTCGACGGCGCTGCGGCTCGTCGTCCTCGCGGACCGGCTGTACGACCGGGAGGTTCCGGTGCTCGCCTCCGGCCTGCCCTTCGACCGGCTGTTCGGTGAAGAGATGTTGAACGGCGGCTACCGCAAAAAGTACTTCCGTGCCATCTCCCGTCTGACTGCCCTGGCGAGGGACGCGAAAGGGCTGGTCACCCAGTAGGTTGGGGGCTTTGGGGGCGGCAACCCTTCAGGGGCGGCGGTCCCCCGTGACCATCCTTGACCATCGGAAGGAACCACCATGGCTACTGTTCGCACCGCTCACACGGTCTGGGAAGGCGAGCTGCTCAAGGGTTCGGGCACCGTCTCCTTCGACTCCTCGGGCATCTCCGACCAGGCGGTCTCCTGGCCGTCCCGCGCGGAGCAGGCGAACGGCAAGACCAGCCCGGAAGAGCTGATCGCCGCCGCCCATTCCAGCTGCTTCTCGATGGCTCTCTCGCACGGCCTGACCGGCGCCGGCACTCCGCCGACCAAGCTGGAGACCAAGGCCGATGTCACGTTCCAGCCGGGCGAGGGCATCACCGGCATCCACCTCACCGTGAAGGGTGAGGTCCCGGGTCTGGACGCCGAGGCGTTCCAGGCCGCGGCCGCCGATGCCAAGGCGAACTGCCCGGTCAGCCAGGCGCTGGCGGGGACGACCATCACGCTGAGCGCCGAGCTCGCCTGACTCGGACCGCATCAGGGTTCGTGTTGCATTCGCTTCGGGTCCGAACCTGGTTCGGACCCGAAGCGAATCAGCCGTCCGGCGGATCGTCGGAAGCAGCCGCACCACGCGACACCCGAGGCCGGCGGTGACTCGCGTGGTTCACGTGTCCGACACCACGTGATACACACATGCGGGTCACATCTCCTGTCCGCCAGCAGGGAGTTGCCTCATGTCCGCAACACGACGTCAGATCCTCGCCCGTACCGGAGCGACCGCCGCGGGTATCGCCTTCAGCGGTGCCGTGTCGGAACTCTTCACCGGCACCGCACACGCTCAGGGACTGGGCCACAGCGGCTACGGTCCGCTCGTGCCCGACCCGGACGGCCTGCTCGATCTTCCCAAGGGATTCCGCTACAAGGTCCTGTCCAGAGAGGGCGACCAGCTCCGCTCCGGCGAGGGCAAGGTCCCCAGCAACCACGACGGCATGGCCGCGTTCGCCGGCCGTCGCGGCCGGGTCCACCTCGTACGCAACCACGAGAACCGGCCCACGGCCCCGATCTCCGTCCCGACCGTCTCCGGCATCACATACGACCCGATGGGCAAGGGCGGCTGTACGGCGCTCGAACTGGACGCCCGCAACAACGTTCTCGCCGAACACGTCGCCATCGCCGGCACCGCCGTCAACTGCGCGGGCGGGCCCACGCCTTGGGGCACCTGGCTCACCTGCGAGGAGACCGAGGACCGGGCCGGCACCAACGGCTACACCAAGGACCACGGTTTCATCTTCGAGGTCGACGGCGCCGATCCGCGCCGCACCGGAGCCGTACCGCTGACCGCCATGGGCCGCTTCCAGCACGAGGCGATCGCGATCGACCCCGGCAACGGCACGGTGTACGAGACGGAGGACGCGTTCGACAAGCCGTTCGGGCTCTTCTACCGCTTCCTGCCCCAAAAGCCGCGCGGCGGAATCGGTTCGCTGCGCGCGGGCGGCGCCCTGGAGGCCATGCGGGTGCCGGGGGTGCCGGACCTCTCGACCGTGCAGGAGACGGGCGCGAGCTTCGACGGCATCGAGTGGGTCCCCGTACCGGACCCGCTGGCGAAAGAGACCCCCATCCGCTTGCAGGACTTCGGCCCCCAAGGCATCACCCACGCGCAGAAGTTGGAGGGCTGCTACTGGGGCGGCCGCTCGGTCTGTTTCGTGTCCAGCTTCGCGCACCGCTCGGAGGGCTCGGCCGCGACCCACTTCGGGCAGGTGTGGAAGTACGAGCCGCAGCGGCGCCGGCTCACGCTCGTGATCGTCTTCGGCCCGGACACGGACATCCAGCTGCCGGGCGAGTCCCCCGACAACATCTGCCTCGCGCCCAGCGGCGGCCTGATGGTGTGCGAGGACGGCGGGGGCGCGCAGCATGTGTACGGGGTGACGCGGCAGGGCGAGGTGTACGCGATGGCGCGCGGCGCGCAGAACGTCGGCACGCCGGAGAAACCGGAGTGGGGCGAATTCGCCGGAGTCACCTTCTCGCCGGACGGCGAGACGATGTACATGAACTGCTACCACCCGGGGACGACCTTTGCCGTGACCGGCCCCTGGCGCTCATAGCAACAGCCGTACCGGCGCGCGTCCGCGGCCGCCGTTCCACCAGCGGTCGCGGACCGCGAACATCAGACGCACCCTCGGGAGAACCGACCGGAAGGGGTGCGCAGTGGTCAAGAAGGTGGCGAAGAAGCCGACTGAGAAGTCGGCGAGGAAGGACAACAAGCGGAAGGCGCCGAAACCGGCTCTCCGCGACCTGCTGCGTATCCCCGAGGCGGACTCGGTCGACCTCTCCTCGTACGACTCCCGGGCCACCCCGGGCGGCCCCAAGGACAAGGCGACGGCCCTCGCGGCCCTCACCCGGCTGGGGGAAGACCTGGCGGGCGTCCAGGAACGCCTGTACGCGTCCAGCACGGCGGGCGACACCCGCCGGGTCCTCCTGGTCCTCCAGGGCATGGACACCAGCGGCAAGGGCGGCACGGTCAAGCATGTGATCGGCCACCTCAACCCCGCCGGCTGCCGGATCAAGGCGTTCAAGACCCCGACCACGGAGGAGCGGAGGCACCCGTTCCTGTGGCGCGTCCGGCAGGCGCTCCCGGGCCTCGGCGAGATCGGCATCTTCGACCGCTCGCACTACGAGGACGTTCTGATCGCCCGTGTCCGCGAACTGGTGCCGAGGCGCGACCTCGGCCGCCGCTACGGGCAGATCAACCGCTTCGAACAGGGACTCGCCGATGACGGCGTGACGATCGTGAAGGTGTTCCTCCACATCAGCTACGAGGAACAGCGCGCCCGCCTTCTGGCCCGCCTCGACAACCCGGACAAACACTGGAAGTTCAGCCCGTCCGACATCGAGGACCGTGCCCTGTGGCCCGCCTACCAGGAGGCGTACGAGCTGGCCCTGCACCGCTGCTCGACGGCCGCGGCACCCTGGTACCTGGTCCCCGCGGACCGTAAGTGGTACCGCAACTGGGCGATCAGCACGCTGCTGCTGGAGCACCTGAAAGCGCTCGCCCCGAGCTATCCGACGGCCGGCTTCGACGTCGGGCAAGCCCGTGAAGAGCTCCTGGCGATGCCCTGATCCCGGTCCGGGCGGGAGGGGCCCCGAACCTGCTCCCGGCCGTGTCCTGACCCCGCTCGGTGGCTTCGGCTCGCGGGTGAGTGCCGTACACCCATTCCGGACAGATCATCATATATTTTCCGTGAATGATCACATTTGCGCGTTCGCTCGCCACTGTTGTCGTCCTGGGTGTCGCCCTCGCCGGGTGCGGTGGCAGCGCCGAAAAGCCCGTGACCCCCGGGTCCCCCGCCTCCCCCCAGTCCGCCTCCCCCGGAGCCGCCGCCGTGAAGGGGCCCCCGACCCTGGCCCCCGCTCCCGGCGGTCTGACGCCCGTCTTCAAGCGCGGCGGCCCGGCCGCCGGGAAGACCGTGGCGCTCACCTTCGACGCCGACATGACGGCCGATCAGGGCCCGCGAGCGGCGCGCGGCGAACGCTTCGACAATCCCTCGCTGATCGCTCTGCTGCGACGGCTCGAAGTCCCGTCGACGGTCTTCATGACCGGACGGTGGGCCGAGGAGTATCCGACCCAGGCCAACGCGATCGGCAACGACCCGCTCTTCGAGATCGCCAACCACTCCTACAGCCACTACGCGTTCACCGCGGACTGCTACGGGCTGCCGAGGGTCGGCGGCGAGCAGATGAACGCCGACGTACAGCGTGCCTTCACCGCGTTCCGTGCGGCGGGGGCGACGAATGTGGTGCCGTACTTCCGCTTCCCCGGAGGCTGTTACGACAAGGCGTCGCTCCGGGCTCTCGCCCCGGCCAAGGTGACGGCGGTGCAGTGGGACGTCGTCAGCGGCGACGCCTTCGCCACGGACGCCGACGCCGTCGCCGAGCAGGTACTCAAGGACGTGAAGCCGGGCTCACTGGTGGTGATGCACTGCACGCGCAGCGCGGCGCCGGTGACGGAGGAGGCCGTGCGGCGGATCGTTCCCGAACTGCGCGAGCGCGGCTACCGCTTCGTCAAGGTCTCCGAGCTGATGAAGCGGTGAGCGTGAGCCCCGGCGTGCGTACGTGTACGGGCGTACGCGTATGTCCGGCGCCCAGGGGACGTCGCGGGCGCGGCCGAGACCCGACCGCGGAGGCGCTCAGCCCGAGCACGCCGTCCGCTGGGCCTCCTGCCATTCGCAGACGGGACAGAGCGTCGCGCCCCTGACCGTCCGCGGGTACTCGGTCGGCTTCGCGCACAGCACGCAGTCGGCGTACGCGACGGCTTCCACCGCTTCTGCCACTTCTGCCGCTTGCGCCACTTCTGCCACTTCTGCCACTTCTGCCACTTGCGGCTCGTGCGGCTCGTGCGACCCCTGCGGCTCGTGCGACTCCGGTGCGGCAGCTGTCCCTTCGGCCATGCCACCGAGCGTACTCACCACCGCGGCTCAGCCTCACCACCACGGCTCAGCCCCGCCGCACGGCCACCGCGCAGGCCGTGGCCGCCGCCACCGCCGCCAGCAGGGCCGCCGCGACGAACGGCAGGGCCGGTACGTGGACCGCGCCCGTCAGCGAGCCGGTCACCAGTCCGCTGATCGCGTACTTCGCCGGTGACCCGCCGGCCACCAGAGCCACCAGAGCCACCACCACGTTCACCGCGATCGACCAGCCCCGGCGGCGCAGCAGCGGCCGACTGCACAGCGTGCCCACCGCCAGACCGAGCAGCAGACAGACAGCGGCCGCGAGCAGTCCCGCCGTCCCGGCGGGAAGCAGGGGGACGTCCACCGTGTGGTCGGCGTTCAGCGGCTCGCTGATCACCAGGACGATCAGCGTGCCGGCCGTCGCGAGCGCGCCCGCGAGGGCGGTCGCGGCCAGCAGAGCGGCGAGGTGGGTCCGGTACGGCCCGGTCGCGGCCGCGGTGACGGCACGCGCGGCGGCCGGCTCCTGCGTGACACAGACCCGGACCAGCCAGGCGGTGACGGGCAGCAGCGCGGCAGCCGCGTAGCCGAGCGAGTCCAGGATCGGCTGCCCGGCCTGCACCCCGACCCCGAGAAATGCCCCGTACAGAAGAACCGGCGGCAGCCAGCGCTGCGAACGCAGCAGCAGGGCGATCTGATAGCGCAGCAGGGCCGTCATGAGGAGGGGCCCCTCGTCGTCGTGTCCGGGCTTGCGGAGGTGGTGACGGAAACGGTCTCACCAATGGCTCCGCGAGCGGCGGGATCGGAGGACTCGGCAGAATCGGAGGACTCCGCGGGTTCGGAGGACTCCGCGGGCGCAGAAGGCCCGACGGCCTCTGCGGGCCCAGAGGACTTGACGGGGTCGACAGACCCAGCGGCCTCGGTGGGCCCTGCGGGATCGACGGGCTCTGCGGGCCCGGTGAATCCCACCTCCCTGATGTGCCAGGGCGGACGCGCCGTCAGCAACGCCCGCAGCAGCGTGTCGGAGTGCGCCGCCGGTGCCGTGAGCAGTATGGAGCCGTCCTCCGGGCCCGTCTCGTACGCCGGTGAGCCCGGCAGTCCGTCGGGTGGCGCGGCTCCCGACGGCCCCTCGGCCACGATCCGTACCCTCGGGCCCCGCACGGCTTCGGCCCCCGGGCGCTCGCGCGTACCGTCCGCACGCTCCCCGGAGCCCGTACGGCGCACCAGGCCGCCCTCCGTCACCACGTACACCTCGTCCTCGACGCCCGCCAGCCGACGCGGGTCGTGGTCGACGAACACGACCGAGCCGCCCGCCGCGATCCGCTCGGCGACCGCCCGGTCCAGTTCCTTGCGGGCCGAGACGTCGAGCCCGGTCCAGGCCTCGTCGAGCACCAGCAACTCCGGTTCGGCGAGCAGCGCCTGGGCGACCGCGACCTTCTGGCTGGTCCCCTTGGACAGCTCGGACATCTCCGTATAGGCGTGTTCCGCCGCCCCGAACCGTTCGAGCCACTCGTCGGCGCCGGCCTCCGCCGCCTCGCGCCCCAGCCCGTGGATCCGGCCCAGATGGACCAGATAGCCGGTGGCCGTGAAGGGCAGGGAGACCGGGAAGCGCTCGGGGACGTACGCCGTGCGGGGCCGTCCGGCGACGCGCCCCTCCGTGGGTGCCTCGATGCCCGCGAGTAACCGCAACAGGGTTGATTTCCCACTGCCGTTGGCGCCCTCGACGCGGACCAGGGCGCGCGCGGGCAGATCGAGATCGATCCCGCGCAGCACCCACGGTCCGCGGAGGCCGTAACGGCGGCCCACGCTCTGGAGTTTCTTCACCACATGATCCCAGTACGGTTCAACACCCGGGTCGGTTCAGTGCCCGGGGCAATTGGACTTCCGGGGCGGTTCGGTGCCCCGGACAGGCCCTACGCGGAGGGCTTCTGCGGAGTGGCCTCGCTCGGCCGGACGATCACGAAGCCCTCTCCCTGGAGCATCAGTTGGACGGCCTCGCCCGAACCCCCTCGGATCATCGAGCCGACGGACTGCGACCGGTGGAGCGAGGTGTCGAGATGCGCGCTCCACCCGACGACCGCGTCCGTGTCGACATACACCGGCGCCTGTGCGCTGACGGGGATCACGATGGGGGTGCCCTCACAGATGACCCCGAGCTTCCCGTAACCGGAGAAGACGCTGTTGAAGAGGCCGCCGCCGGTCATTCCGGCACCCTTCACCGTCTTGATCTCGTACGAGAGGGTCGCGTCGAAGCAGAGCACGTTGCGGCCGTTGATCGTGAGCGCGTCGCCCTGCTCTATGTCGACGATGAAGCAGTTGGCGGCCTCGTGCGCGAACCAGGCCTCGCCCTGCCCCTTGACGGCCATCAGCGGCAGCCCCTCGCCCGTGACGGCCCGCTTGAACATGCCGCCGAGGCCCTGGCCCTTGCGCTCGAACTGGAGGCCGCCGCGGTAGGCGACCATGGATCCCTGCCGTGCATACATCTCGCCGTTCACGGCGTACTTGATCGATTTGGCGTTCTGGAGGGTCATCCCGGGGACGGTCGCCGCCTGCGCCATGTGCTCCGTGGAGAAAAGATCGCTCTTCATGCCGTGCATCGTCGCCCCGAGGCCCGCCTTCTGCCAAGGAGGGTTCGGCCGGGAAAGGGCGCGGGTGCGGCTGGCAGACTGGAACCGTGAGCAGCGACACCAGCGATACGAACGAGACGAAGCGCCCCGACCGCACGGACGACAGCGGTCGCACCGACGGCGGCAGCCCCGACGGTGCCTCCCGGCCCTCCCGGCCCTTGCGGCACGAGCAGGCCTCCCGCGATACCGCTCCGCAGTACGTACTGCCGCTGGTGGTCCGGATCGAGAAGGCCTCGCCTCCCGCCCGTACCGACGCCCTGGAGACCGCGGCCCGCGCGGTGCTCGTCATGCTCTCCGACGAACGGTCGCTGGGCGAGGGCGAGTGGGCCCAGGCCATGCGCGACTGGCAGGACGCCCAGATCCGTAAGGTCGTACGGCGGGCGCGTGGCGCGGAGTGGCGCCGCGCCTCGGCACTCCCGGGCCTCACGGTCACGGGACCCACGGTCGATGGATCCACGGCCGAGGGACCCACGGCCGGGGACAGCGGGCCCGCCACAGCGCCGGAACCAGCGGCGACGCCGGTGCCACCCGCCGAGGTACGCGTCTTCCCACCCGTTCCGCTGGACGGCTGGCCCAAGGAGCTGGCCAAGCTCCAGGTCTCCGGCACCGACCTGGACGACCCCGAACCACCGCCCGCACCGGACCCGGCACACCCCGTCCTGTGGCTGAACCCCGAGCTGGACATGTCGGCGGGCAAGACCATGGCCCAGGTCGGCCACGGCGCCCAACTCGCCTGGTGGGAACTGTCGGAGACCGACCGCAAGGCCTGGCGCGAGGCCGGATTCCCGCTCGCCGTACGCACGGCCGACGCCCACCGCTGGCACGAACTCACGGCAGGCGGGCTGCCGGTGGTCCATGACGCCGGCTTCACGGAGATCGCCCCCGGCGAGACTGTCGCGGTCGAAGGAGGCAGTCGCCTCTGCCCCCTCCCGCGCGAGTGATCGCCGCGCTACAGCCGGGGCCTGTCCGGCCCCGGACAGGCCCCGGCTGATCATCCGTCACCGCGGGCTGAACGCTCCGCCTCTGTCGTACGTATCTCCCCATGCCGCCAAGTAGGTTGAACGGCCCTTCGGTCAGCGGTTGATTCAGCGGTGTCACAATTCGGTTCGGGAGGCAGCACATTGTTGCGACGCATCAACGGTACGGCGCTCATCATCGCGGCATTGGCCGTCACAGTCGGGGCGCTGGCCTTCCCCGTCTGGTCCTACGCCGACCGTTCCGGTACGGGCCAGGCCAACCTCAACGCCTCCTCGGTGGCGACGCAGTGGGGCCCGCTCTCCGCGACCGACCGGGACTTCCTGGTCAAGGTGCGGCTGGCCGGACTCTGGGAGCTGCCGGCCGGGCAGCAGGCCATCGAACGGGCCCCCACCAAGGCCATCAAGGACTGCGGTGACCACCTTGTCGTCGGCCATACCGACCTCGACAAGCGGGCCCGTAACGTGGCGGCGAAGCTCGGTGTCCAGCTGCCGAACCAGCCCAACGAACAGCAGCAGGGCTGGCTCAGGGAGCTCTCGGCGGCCAGCGGCCAGGAGTACGAGAGGAAGTTCGCCAATCTGCTGCGCAACGCGCACGGCAAGGTCTTCGCCCTGATCGCCCAGGTACGTCACACCACCCGGAACACGCTCATCCGGCAGCTGGCCTCGGACACCAACCAGACCGTGCTGGACCACATCACGATGCTCGAGGCCACCGGCATGGTCGACTTCGACGGTCTCGCCAACGAGGCCGCGGGCACCGCGACGGCCAGCCCGACCGGCCCGCCGCCCCCGAACGGCAACCTGCCGCCCGCGCCGAAGGCCGTCGAGCCGACGGGCAACGGGAGCTTCACCTCCGAGCCCTCCACCCAGCCGGGCGCCCCGACCGCGGTCAACACCAACCGGCCGGACCCGGAGACCACATAGCACCGGGCCCGGAGACCGCGTAACACTGGTCGCGGGATTCCGACACCTCAGGGCTCACCGCTCGATGGAACCTCAAATCAAGCTCTGAACGTCTCCCTCTACGGATTCACCGGCGCGCGCCGGGGTCATGACCCCAGAACCACGACGTGACGCGCGCCGAGGAGACCGTAGAGGGGGAGCCTTGAGCAACACGCCACAGCTGGGGATCGGCATCGGCTGGCGGCCGGAGATCGCCGACGCGGTCGAAGCGCTGCCCGGGGTCGACTGGGTCGAAGCCGTCGCGGAGAACCTCTGCCCCGGCCACCTGCCCGATTCCCTCGTACGCCTCCGCGAGCGCGGTGTCACCGTCGTCCCGCACGGGGTCTCGCTCGGGCTCGGCGGCGCGGACCGCCCGGACGCACAGCGCCTGAGGGACCTCGCCGAGCGAGCCGAGGCCCTCGGGTCGCCGCTGGTCACCGAGCACATCGCCTTCGTACGGGCCGGTGGAGCGCTCACCGGCTCCCCCGTGCTGGAAGCCGGTCATCTGCTGCCGGTCCCGCGTACGTGGGACGCGCTGCGCGTGCTCTGCGAGAACGTACGGATCGCCCAGGACTCCCTGCCCGTGCCGCTCGCCGCGGAGAACATCGCCGCGCTGATCTCCTGGCCCGGCGAGGAGTTGAGCGAGGGGCAGTTCCTCGCGGAGCTGGTCGAGCGCACCGGCGTCCGGCTGCTGATCGATGTCGCCAATCTGCACACCAATCACGTGAACCGCGGCGAGGACCCTGCGAAGGCCCTGGACGAACTGCCGGTCGAGGCCATCGCGTACGTCCATGTCGCGGGCGGCATCGAGCGCGACGGCGTCTGGCACGACACCCACGCCCACCCGGTCACGCGGCCGGTGCTCGATGTACTGGCGCAGCTGCGCTCGCGGGTCGCCCCGCCGGGCGTACTGCTGGAGCGCGACGACGACTTCCCTCCGGCGGCGGAGCTGGCGGGTGAACTGACCGTGATCCGCGAGACGATCACGGCCACCGCGGGACCGGCCACCACGGCCCCCGGGCCGAACATCAAGGCAGAGCCCGGGAGCGAGACCGAGGCCTGGGCCACGCCCCCAGCTCCCGCCGCCGACTCCGTGCCCGCGACCGGAGTCGCCGACGGCGCCCGCGAGCGTCTCGCCCTCGGCCAGACCGCCCTCCTCTCCGCCCTGGTCGCCGGCGCGCCCGTACCGCCGGGATTCGACCCCCGGCGGCTGGACGTGCAGAGCCGCGCCCTCGCCGCCAAGCGCGCCGACGTGATCGCCAAGGTGGCACCGGAACTTCCGGAGATCCTCGGCGCCGGATACCGCCCGGCCTTCCTCGCGTACGCCGCGCACCGGCCCATGAGCGCCGGATACCGCCGCGACGCGCTCGACTTCACCGAACATCTGCTGATCGACGGGCGGCCCGAGCGCTCCGCGGCCCGGCGGCGGCTGACGCTCTGGTGGGAGGAGCGCGCCGGCGCGCGTCCGCCCCGCAGGGCGACCCATCTCGTCCGAGTGGCGCGCGCCGCGCTCATGGGGAGGTGACCCATGACGCTCGCTCTCGTTCTGCTGGTCCATTTGGGCGTCGCGGTCTCGACCGTCCTGCTCCTCGTCGCTGTCAGGCAGTTGCGCGCCCGGGGCTCGGACAGTGCCATCCATGACGCGATGGAGGCCGCGTTCCTCGGCGGCGGTCCCGGCCGGGTCGCGGACGCCGCGATAGCCGGGATGCACGCGGACGGCCGGCTGACCGTCGGCGGGCCGGGCATCGTCGCCGTACAGCGGGCGGTCGCCCACCACCCGGTGGAACAGCTGGTGCTCCAGGAGCATGCGGCGGCGCCCAGCGGCGCCCTGCACACGCTGCGTCTGGCGGTGATGCGGGGCTGGGCCGTGCAGCAGGTGGGGGACGTTCTCGCGGCCCGTGGGCTGCTGGTGGCACCGGCCGAGTGCCGTACGGTGCGCAAGTGGGGCGTCATCCAGGCGGCGGTCTGCTTCCTGTCCCTGCCGGTGGCGCTCGTCCTGTCCATCGTCGCCGTCGCCGTCGCCGACGGCCCTCGCGGCGGCAGCGGCGCGCTCGCCTTCTCCGTTCTGCCGATTCTGTTCGTGGGCGGGCTCTTCGGCTCGACCTGCGCGTCGGCCGCTCGGCATCGCGTCACCCACGGCGGACGGCGGGCACTGCTGAACTTCCAGGCAGGGGTTCCGTACGGAGCCTCGCTTCCGACGGGTCAGCCGTCGTTGACGCAGCCCCCGGTCGCCCAACTGGTCGCGGCGCACGGTCTCGCGGGAATACCGGACCCCTTGCTGCGGGAGCAGTTGCGGGTGGCCGCACGGATGCGGCCGGGGCGGGACTATGTACCGGCACCGCACACGGCCGCCGCGACGGTGGCGTGGTGTTCCGGCGCGGAGCCCGGTTCCGGTACGGGGTGCGGCGGCGCCGGGTCCGGATGCGGCGTCGCGTCCTGCGGAGGCGGAGGTGCTTCCGGCGGTGGCAGCGGCTGTGGGGGAAGCAGCGGCAGCAGCAGCTGCGGCGGAGGTGGAGGCGGAGGAAGCAGTTGTGGCGGAGGCGGCGGGGGTTCCTGAACACCCGCCCACCGAAACGGCGTTGGACCAGGTGACCCGCATCGGGGAAGCCGCCCGTACGACTCGCCGTCACGCCCCACCCCTGTCACCCCCTGCCGGACCCCCACCTGCACAGTCCGCCCCGTCCCGCACTCCGGGAGGCCCTCCCGGGTGGCGGCACGGCGCACCGGGGTCATTGCCCCCGACACCGCGTACAAGTCCTTGCGACGCCCCGCCCCTGTGCCGACCCTTCGGCGTGCGGCTGACCCTCAGCCGCTCGCACGAAGGGAACGCGATGAGAGCGGTAGTGAAGTACGGGGCTCTGACGACCCTCGGCTCCCTGGTCCTGTCGACCCTCGTTGTCGCCCCCGCGGACGGCGCCGACGTCACCAGGGGAGGAGCAGCCCTCCAGAACGTCACTGCCCGAGGCGCCGCGGCCAGGAGCGCCGATCCCCGGAACGCCACCGCCCCCGAGGCCCACGGCGTCATCCGCGCCGTCGCGCGCGCCGGAGGCGCCGGCATCACGTTCCGCGCCTGCCCCAAGGCCGAGGGTCTGCCCGCCCCCATCACCTGCGGCAAGGTCCAGGTCCCGCTCGACTATGCCGAGCCCGACGGCCGGAAGATCAGTCTCACCGTCAGCCGCGTCCGCGCGAGCGGAAAGACCGGCCAACGGCAGGGAGCCCTGGTCTTCAACCCCGGCGGCCCCGGCGCCTCCGGCATGTACTTCCCGCTGGCCGCCGCTCTCCCCGGGTGGAAGCGGATCGCCAGGGCGTACGACCTCGTCGGCTACGCCCCGCGTGGAGTCGGCCGCTCCGCCCCGCTCTCCTGCCAGAACCCGGCGGACTTCGCCAAGGTCCCCACCCAGTCCCCGGTACACCCCTCCGAGTCCTACAAACGGGAGCGGATCGCCAAAGCCAAGGCGTACGCCAAAGGCTGTGCCCGTCACGCCGGCGCCGCGCTCCCCCACTACAACTCGCTCAACAACGCCCGCGATCTGGATGTGCTGCGCGCGGCCCTCGGCGAGCGGAAGCTGACCTTCATGGGAGCGTCGTACGGAACGTACTTCGGCGCGCTCTACGCGAAGCTCTTCCCGTCCCACGTACGCCGGATGGTCTTCGACTCCGCGGTCAACCCCGACCCGCGGCAGATCTGGTACGGCAACAACATGGACCAGTCGGTCGCGTTCGAACGGCGCTGGGCCGACTTCCGTACCTGGGTCGCCAAGCACGACAAGACGTACCACCTGGGCGCCAACGCGGAGGCGGTACGGCGCAGTTACGAGAAGGTCCGCGCCGGGATCACCCGTGAGCCGGCCGGTGGGAAGGTCGGTCCCGGTCAGCTCCAGGCGGCGATGCTGGGGGCCGGTTACTACGACGACTACTGGGCGAGCCGCGCCACCGCTCTCGCCGAGTATCTGAAGGGCAACCCCAAGCCGCTGATCTCCCAGGCCGCCCCGAAGCCGGCGGCCGCGGCCGACAGCGAGAACAGCAACGCCGTCTACACGGCGGTCGAGTGCAATGACGCGCCCTGGCCGACGGACTGGCAGGTCTGGGACCGCGACAACACCGAACTCGCCCGGGTCGCACCCTTCGAGGCCTGGGACAACGCCTGGATGAATCTGCCGTGCGCCTTCTGGCACGCGCCCCGGCAGAGGCCGGTGGACCTCCGCACCCGGCCGGGCGAGCTGCCCCCGACCCTGATCCTGGCCGCCGAACGCGACGCCGCCACACCGTACGAGGGGGCGCTGGAACTCCACCGGCGTCTTGCCGGCTCGTCCCTGGTGACCGAACGGAACGCCGGTACGCACGGAGTCGCAGGCGGCGGGAACGCCTGCGTCAACACGTACGTCGAGAACTACCTGCTGGCCGGAAAGGCGCCCGCACGACGCACGGAATGCGCACCGCACCCGGAGCCGAAACCGGCGGCGCCCAAATCAGCCAAGAGGTTTGTCGACCTGCAAAGAAAGCTCAATCCGGATCCTCGTTCGTGAACGCTTGGGAGCACGGGCCCATCTCCGCGGCTCATGGCACACGCACGCGAACAACGCCATGCCGCCCTGACCGTGATCCGCCACCGGTAGTGCGGGCCTCGCAGTGCTCTGCGGGGCCCGCACTCCGTTCAGACGGCGGGCTCGGGGAGGCGGACCGCCAGGATCCGCCCTCGGATACTTGTCACTTCGTCGTAGCTTCAGGGCGAGGGCCGTCCCATCAGCCCGACAAGGCGTCACAGGCAGGGAGTCGAGATGAGCGCGCAGGACACACAGAACGCGCAGGACACACAGAACGGGCCGGACACGCAGCACGCGCACGACACGGCCAAGAGGCTGCGGGCGATCAGCGACGAGGTGTCGGACCGTTTCTACGAGCGGGACGACGTGGTGCGGACGCTGCTGGTGACGCTGCTGGCCGGACAGCACTCGTTGGTGCTCGGCCCGCCCGGAACCGCGAAGTCCGAGATGGCCCGGGAGCTCACGGGCAGGGTCGAGGGGGCGGCCTACTGGGAGATACTCCTGTCGAAGTTCACCGCGCCCACCAGGATGTTCGGTCCCATCGACGTCGCCGCGCTGGCCCGGGGCGAGTACCGCCAGGTCTACGACGGCCGCGCCACGACCGCGCATGTCGCGTTCATCGACGAGATCTTCAAGTGCTCCACGGCGGCGCTGAACGAGACGTTGGGCTACCTCAACGAGCGGATATACCACCCCGAGAGCGGCGGCGAGCCGATCCGCTGCCCTCTGATCGGGGCCATCACGGCGAGCAACGAACTGCCCGGCGGCGAGGATTCGGCCGCGATCTACGACCGGCTGCTGGTGCGGATCGAGGTCGGGTACCTGGCCGACCCCTCGAAATTCGCCGCGCTGGTCCGCTCCGCCGTCAACCGCCCGGCGGCACCGGCACGTACCACCATCGAACTGGCCGCGTTACAGCACGCGGTGAGCGAAGCCGTCCCGGCCGTGGACGTCCCCGACGTGATCGTGGACGCGGTGTGTACGCTGCGGGCCGCCCTGCGCCGCAAGGAACTCGTCGCCTCCGACCGCCGCTGGCGCCAGGCGGTGGGCCTGCTCCAGGCGTCCGCGTACCTCGACGGCCGCCCGGCGGTCGCCGAGACCGACCTGTCGGTGCTGACTCATGTGCTGTGGGACTCCCCCGCCGAGCGCCCGGCCGTCGAGCGCGAGGTGCTGCAACTGATCAACCCCGACGCCAAGGAGGCACTCGAACTGGCCGACGCCATCGAGGAGCTGGAGGCCCAGCTCGACGCCATGGCCGGGCAGTCCCGCGAGGCGCTGAGCGAGTGGGTCATCAAGAAGGCACACAACAAGCTCGCCATGGCGGGAAAGCGGCTGGAGAAGCTGCGCGAGGAGGCGGCGGGCGCCGGCCGCTCCACCGCCGCCATCGACCGGGTCACCGGCCGCCAGCGCGCCGTCCGCGCCCGCGTTCTCACCGAGGCACTCGGCCTGGACGCGAGCATGGTGCAGGCGCAGCTCTGAACACCGGGGGGGATAAGGACCATGGGCAGGACACCGAGCAGGCTCAACGAGCTGGCGGGCCCGGCCGGGAAGTGGCTGGGCCTGTCCGGCGCCGCTCCCGAGCGGCACACCGCGGCCGTGGTCGCGGACCGGTTCGAACAGATCGCATGGCGCGACACCTACGAGCAGTCGGCCGGACTGCGCGAGCTGGCCGAGGAGTTGAACGAGCGCTACGACCACACCACCGACCTCCTGACCGACACGTTCCTGGCCGCCTACAAGGCCGGCCCGCGGTTGCGCGAGCGTGCGGAGATGGACCCCTCCCGGCTGGTCAACCATCAGGTCATCACCTCACTGATGGAGTCACCGGAGTTCGCCGAGCTGCGCCGGGAGACGGCCGGCGACGCCTACGCCGCCGCCATGGCCGTGCTCGCCCAGGCCGCCGCGCTGCGCCGGATGCCGGCGGGCTCCCGGAACGCCCAGGAGCAGTCCGAGCGGGCGAAGAAGGCCCGGCAGGACGCCGAAGGCGCGGCGACCGCCGTGGGCGAGGCGCTCCAGCGGGCCGCCGACGGAGCCGACGAGGACGGCACCGTACCGGCCCCGGCCGCCGACGCCGTACGACAGGCGATCGATGCCGCCGAGGCTGCCAAGGCCGCCGCTCAACAGGCCGCCCAGGACGCCGCGCAGGCCCTCGCGGCGGCGGCCCCCGGCATCCGTGCCGGCGCGCGGAACGCGGCGGCGAAGGCCGCCGAGGCCGTACGGGAGGAGGCCGCGCTGATGCGGGCATGGGGCGTTGCTCCCGGCGAGCTGGAGCGGATGCCGTTCGACCGGCGCGCCGGCCTCGCGGAGCGGCTGCGCACCAGCCGTCTCGCGCAGTGGGCCGGGCTGATCGGCCGTTTCCGGCAGATGGCCGGCGGTGAGCGCGCTCGCAAGGTGGAAAACGCCACCGGGGAACTGGTCGGCGTCACGCTCGGAAACGACCTCTCCCGTGTCATCCCCTCCGAGCTGACCAACCTCGGTCTGCCCGCGCTGCGTGCGGTGTTCGCCGCGCGCTACGCCGCCGGGGAGTTGATGCTCTACGACAGCCAGGGGGAACAGAGCACCGGCCAGGGCGCCGTCATCGCGTGCGTGGACACCTCGCACTCCATGTACGAGGCGGGGCCCGGCGGAGTCACCCGGGAGGCGTGGGCCAAGGCGTGCGCCCTCGCGCTGCTGGATCAGGCGCGTCATGCCAAGCGTGACTTCGTCGGCATCCTGTTCTCCGCCGCCGACAGGATCCAGGTCTTCCGCTTCCCGGCGGACCGGCCCGCCGGTATCGCCCGGGTGCTCGACTTCGCGGAGACCTTCCTCGGCGGCGGCACCAGCTACCAGAGGCCGCTGACAGCGGCCGGTGAACTGCTGGAGGAGGAGTTCAACGACGCGGCACGCGCGCGCGGCGACATCGTGATGATCACCGACGACGAATGCGGCGTCACCGAGGAATGGATGCGCGGCTGGAACGACACCAAGCGCCTGCTGGGCTTCCGGGTCTTCGGCGTGGCCATCGGCGCCCCGCGCGCCACCGAGGCCGGTTCGGTCCTGGAGGCCCTGTGCGACAACCTCCGGTCCATCGACGACCTCACCGATGTCCACGCCGCCGCCGACCTGTTCCGCGTGATCTGACCGGGCCTCAGCGACCTCGCGGGCAGGGCAGGGTGTGCTCTCGGGGAAGCATCGACCCGGGTTCCATCGGCCGCGATCGACGCGGAACGGGCCAGAACGGGGAAGAACGAGATTCTTCCCCGCAAGTCGCCACGTTCCGCGAGTCGGCGGCCGATGGGAACCCGGAGCCGAACCCGGTGTCGCTGGACGACCGGTCGAACAGCTGGAGGCTGTCGCCGATCATCTGATCTTCCGGGCGGGATGGCCGGGTTCGCTCGTACGGAGCGGTCCCGGCCACCAAATCCACATCCCTCCAGCCTCGCACAGATCACCGCTCGCATGCACACGAGCGGCGAGGCTTTGGGGGAGCCTTACGCCAGACCCGCCACCAGGTCCGCCACCGACTTGCGGCGGCCGGTGTAGAACGGGACCTCTTCCCGCACGTACAACCGCGCCTGGGAGGCCCGCAGATGGCGCATCAGGTCGACGATCCGGTACAGCTCGTCGGCCTCGAACGCCAGAATCCACTCGTAGTCGCCGAGCGAGAACGACGCCACGGTGTTGGCGCGCACGTCCGGGTAGCCGCGGGCCATCTTGCCGTGGTCCGCGAGCATCTGGCGCCGCTCCTCGTCGGGCAGCAGGTACCAGTCGTACGAGCGCACGAAGGGGTAGACGCTCACATAGTCGCGGGGCTTCTCGTCGGCCAGGAAGGCCGGCACGTGCGACTTGTTGAACTCGGCGGGACGGTGCAGCGCCATGTTCGACCAGACCGGCTCCAGCGCCCGCCCGAGCCGGGTGCGGCGGAAGCGGTTGTACGCGTCCTGGAGCTCGTCCGCGGTCTCGGCGTGCCACCAGATCATGACGTCGGCGTCGGCGCGCAGCCCGGACACGTCGTACGTCCCGCGTA
Source organism: Streptomyces sp. NPDC088116 (assembly GCF_044741745.1). Lineage (NCBI taxonomy): Bacteria > Bacillati > Actinomycetota > Actinomycetes > Kitasatosporales > Streptomycetaceae > Streptomyces > Streptomyces sp. NPDC088116. Next base: position 577,303 of record NZ_JBIUTF010000004.1, read on the forward strand.
CGGTGATGTCCTTGGCGCCGAGCTGGTCGAACAGCTCCTGGACCTCGTCCGCGTAGCCGGTCCGGTCCTCGGGCAGCACGTCGCGCAGCTTGAAGACGGACCACAGCGTGTAGCGGATGACCTCGTTGAGGTCCTTGGCCTTCTTGCCCGCGTTCGCGGTCTTCTCTGGAGCAGCAGTCATGGGGCTATTCTCCCGCGCCTCGGCCGGTGCCCCGCGCCAGGGTCGACGTGGCGATGATCTCGTCGGCGGCCCGCCGGGCGCTCGCGATACAGGCCGGGATGCCGACGCCGTCGTACGCCGCGCCGCAGAGCCGCAGTCCGGGCAGCTTGGCGACCGCCTCGCGGACCCGGGCGACGCGCTCCTGGTGGCCGACCGGGTACTGCGGCAGACCGGCGATCCAGCGGGTCACCTCGGTCGCCACCGGCCTCGCGGAGAGCCCGACGGCCTCGCCGAGGTCGTGCAGCGAGACGTCGACGAGATCGGCGTCGTCGTGGTGCAGCCGCTCCTCCTCGCCGTACCGGCCGATGGACGTACGCAGGACGAAGAGGTCGGGCGCGGCGTCCGCGACCCAGCCCCACTTGCGGGTGGAGAAGGTCGACGCCTTGATCGTGCGGCCGTCGACGGACGGCACGAGGAATCCGCTGCCCTCGGGGACCGTGGTGAGATCGCGGCGCCGGAACGCCATCGTCACCAGGGCCATCGAGGCGTACTCGACCTCGGCCAGTTCCGCCGAGGCGACCGGGGACTCGTCGCTGAGCAGTGCGGAGGCGGACCACGCGGGGGTCGCCAGGACCACGCCGTCGGCCGTCAGGGTCCGCCGGTCGGTACGGATCCGCCAGCCGCCGGTGGCGGAGGCACCGCGTGCGCCCTCAGGGCTGTGGGGGCGGGTGAGGCCGAGTACGGGCGTCTCCATGAGGATCTCGCCGCCCGCTGCCCGTACGGCGTCCGCGACGGCGCCTGGCAGCCGCCCCACACCGCCCTCGATGCCGGTGAAGACAGCGCCGCCCGGCTGCCGTGGGGCGGCTTTCGCCTGGACCGCCCGGACGCCCTCCAGCAGCGAGTCGTGGTTCCTGGCGGCGTCGAGGAGCTGTGGGACGGCGGCCTTCATGGAGATGCGGTACGCGTCGCCCGCGTAGACCCCGCCGAGCAGCGGGTCCACCAGCCGGTCGACGACCTCGCGGCCGAGGCGCTCCGCGACGTACTCGCCGACCGGGACGTCGTCGCCGATCGCGGTGGGGGCCAGTTCCGGCTCCCGGGCGATGCGGGCGAGGCCCTCGGCGGAGAGCAGCCCCGCGAGGGCGGCGGGATCGCCGGGAACGCCCATCACATGGCCCTTGGGCATGGGCCGCAGCTCGCCACGCGTCCAGACCGAGGAGGTGGTGGCGGTGGGCGGCTGGAGCAGCTCGCCGAGCCCTACGGCCTGGGCCAGATCGACGGCCTCGGGGCGGCGCGCGAGCATCGATTCGGCGCCGAGGTCGACGGGAGCGCCCGCGATCTCCCCCGTCCTGAGCTTTCCGCCGAGCCGGTCGCCGGCCTCCAGCAGGGTCACCCTGATCCCGGCGCCCAGCAGCCGGTGCGCGGCCGCGAGACCGGCGATACCGCCCCCGATGACCACGACATGGCCCATATGCGTGTCCATGTGCTGCGCGCTCGACTCCATGCCCTCCACTCTCTCAAACCGGCGCCGGGCCGCCTCCGCCGGTCGCCTCGTCACGGAACGGGTGCCGCCCCGGCCGGGGCGCGTGCCGGCTCCCGTACCAACTTCCGTACCGGCTCCCGTATCGAGGTCCGTACCGAGTCCTGACCGTGACCTCTTCGGAACCGGAAATGAGCAACCCGCACAGGGGCCCCGCACGTCGAACCGGCGCCATTCAAGAGATCTGTCCCAGGGGGGCCATCATGCGTGCGATGCCGGCGCTTGCCGCAGCACTTCTCACCGCCTCACTCGCGCTCGCGGGATGTTCCGCGAGCGACGAGAAAAGCACCGCGTCGGACAGCGCGGCGAAACCGGCCCAGGAGCGGCAGGAGGGCCCGGCGGGGGCCGGGTCCGCGGCCGACAGTGCCCCGTCGGCGGCGCCCGGCGCCACGGGGGAAAAGGCGCGGACGTCCACACCGGCCGCGAGCCATGTGATCCGCACCGCCCAGCTCACCGTGCGTGTCAAGAACACACAGAAGGCGCTCACCACGGCGCGTGACGCGGCCGAGAAGGCCGGCGGTCTCGTGCAGAACGAGTCCACCGAGCGGGTCGAGGACGACCATGTGATGTCGAGTGTCGTGCTGCGCGTGCCACAGGACTCGTACGACTCGGTCCTGGCCGAACTGGCGGGCACCGGCACCCTGATCGCGCGCCGGAGCGAGGCCAAGGACGTCACCGACCAGGTGGTCGACGTGAACAGCAGGGTCGCCTCGCAGCGGGTGAGCGTGGACCGCGTACGGAAGTTGATGGACCGGGCCACCGGTCTCAGCGATGTGGTGGCGCTGGAAGGGGAGTTGAGCACCCGTCAGTCGGCGCTGGAGTCGCTGCTCGCCCAGCAGGCGTCCCTCAAGGACCGCACCACCCTGGCCACCATCACCCTCGAACTGACCGAGACCCCGGCCTCCGAGGAGGAGAAGGCGGACGAAGGACCGGGATTCCTGGACGCGTTGGACGGCGGCTGGGACGCGTTCACCGCGACCCTGCGCTGGATCACCGTGGTAATCGGCGCGGTGGCGCCGTTCGCCGCCGCACTGGCCGTGCTCTACCTGCTGTGGCGGCTGATACACGGCCGGCTGCCCCGACGGCCCGCACCGGCGGCCACCCCCGTCACGGCGGGCGAAGGGGGAACAGCGGCCGAGGGCATGGCCGGGCGGGACTGACCCCCGGCGCCCGCGTAGCGTTCCCCTCGGACACGGACACGGACACGGACATGACCTACGTGGACATGACCGACGCGGACACGACCGAGGGGACGCGCAATGGCGGCAGAGCGCTTGGTGGTCATCGGCGGCGATGCGGCGGGCATGTCCGCCGCATCGCAGGCCCGCCGGATGAAGGGCCCGGAGGAGCTGGAGATCGTCGTCTTCGAGCGCGGCCACTTCACCTCGTACTCCGCGTGCGGCATCCCGTACTGGGTGAGCGGCGACGTACCGTCGCGCGACGACCTGATCGCCCGTACGCCGGAGGAGCACCGCGAGCGCGCCATCGACCTGCGGATGCGCACGGAGGTCGTGGAGATCGATCCGGCGGGCAGGGTCCGCGCACGCGAACTCTCCGACGGCACGGGGAACGGTACGGAGAGCTGGACGCGCTTCGACAAACTGGTCGTCGCGACCGGCGCGCGCCCGGTACGGCCCGCGCTGCCCGGGATCGACGCGCCGGGCGTGCACGGGGTGCAGAACCTCGACGACGGCCAGGCGCTGCTCGACACTCTCGCCGGTACGGAGCGCGGCCGGGCGGTGGTCGTCGGAGCGGGCTACATCGGGGTGGAGATGGCGGAGGCGCTGCTCAAGCGCGGCTACGAGGTCACCGTCGTCCACCGCGACGCGCAGCCGATGGCCACGCTCGACCCCGGCATGGGACGGCTGGTCCACGAGGCGATGGACGGCATGGGCATCACCACCGTGGGCGGGGCTGCCGTCACCGGGATCCTCACCGGCGCCGACGGCCGGGTGCGAGCCGTGGCCACCGAGGACGCGGAGTATCCGGCGGACGTCGTCGTGCTCGGCATCGGCGTCGAACCGGAGACGACCCTGGCCCAGGCCGCCGGACTGCCCGTCGGACCGCACGGAGGACTGCTCACCGATCTCTCGATGCGGGTGCGCGGCCACGAGAACATCTGGGCGGGCGGCGACTGTGTCGAGGTCCTCGATGTCGTCTCGGGCACCACCCGCCACATCGCGCTCGGCACGCACGCCAACAAGCACGGCCAGATCATCGGCGCGAACGTGGGCGGCGGCTACGCGACCTTCCCCGGTGTGGTCGGTACGGCCGTCAGCAAGGTCTGCGACCTGGAGATCGCCCGCACGGGCCTGCGGGAGAAGGACGCCCACCGGGCGGGCCTCCAGTTCGTCACCGCGACCATCGAGTCCACCAACAGCGCCGGCTACTACCCGGGCGCGGCCCTGATGACGGTGAAGATGCTCGCGGAGCGCCGTACGGGCCGGCTGCTGGGCGTCCAGATCGTCGGCCGCGTGGGCGCCGCCAAGCGCGTGGACATCGCGGCGGTCGCGCTGACCGCCGGAATGACGGTGGAGCGGATGACGACACTCGACCTCGGCTACGCCCCGCCGTTCTCCCCGGTCTGGGACCCGATCCTGGTCGCAGCGCGCAAGGCGACGACGGCGGTGAGGGAGGCGGGAATCTGACCCGCCTCCCCGACGCCTCCGAAGACGGCGACAGGGCTACCGGGCGGTCCGCGTGTGGACGTACTCCACGAGCCGGCTCAGGGCGTCCGGGTCCATGCTCGGCAGCACGCCGTGGCCCAGGTTGAAGACATGGCCCTCCAGGCCGGCCGCCGCGTCCAGCACCTCCTGGGCCTTGGCCTCGACCGCCTCGGCCGGGGCGAAGAGGACGGCCGGGTCGAGGTTGCCCTGGAGCGCCTTGCCGGGGCCGACCCGGCGGGCCGCCTCGTCCAGCGGCACACGCCAGTCGACACCGACGACATCCGCGCCGGCCTCGCCCATCAGGCCGAGCAACTCGCCTGTACCGACACCGAAGTGGATACGCGGCACGCCGTACGGGGCGACCGCGTCGAAGACCTTGGCCGAGGCCGGCAGGACGGAACCGCGGTAGTCGGCGGGGGCCAGCGCGCCCACCCAGGAGTCGAAGAGCTGTACCGCGCTCGCGCCCGCCTCGATCTGCACCTTCAGGAAGGCGCCGGTGATGTCCGCGAGCCGGTCGAGCAGGTCCGCCCACAACTCCGGGTCGCCGTACATCATCGCTTTGGTGTGCTCGTGGTTACGGGACGGGCCGCCCTCCACGAGATAGCTCGCCAAGGTGAACGGCGCACCGGCGAAGCCGATGAGCGGGGTGGATCCCAACTCGGCCGTCAGCATGCCGATCGCCTCGGTGACGTACCAGACGTCTTCCGGCGTGAGGTCGCGCAACCGGTCGAGATCGGCGCGGGAGCGGATCGGGTCGGCGACGACGGGACCGACACCCGGCTTGATGTCGAGATCGACACCGATCGCCTTGAGGGGGACGACGATGTCACTGAAGTAGATCGCGGCGTCGACCTTGTGACGCCGTACGGGCTGGAGCGTGATCTCCGTGACCAAGTCGGGCCGCATGCAGGACTCCAGCATCGGAATCCCCTCGCGCACCTTCAGGTACTCCGGCAGCGAACGCCCCGCCTGGCGCATGAACCAAACCGGTGTGTGCGGCACCGGTTCACGTCGGCACGCCTTCATAAAGGCCGATTCGTACGTCTTCGTCTGCTGGCCCGAAGGGCGGTCAATGGCGCTCACGCCCAGAATCTTCGCATGCAACGGGGAAGCGGCCGCCCCGGCCCGGGTGTCCCTCCCTGCGCGAGACGCGGGTTCCGCCTACTCTTCCCCGCATGGCTGCGGCTCAGGGACAGTTTTCCGATCATTCCAACGGCACCGAGGGAAAGGGCAGCGGGGAGGGGGGCTCCGTCCCGTCCGCGTTCCGGACGGCGGTCGAAGCACTGCGGGCTGCGCGACTGCGCCCCGAGATCGAGATCGACCCGACCCCGCCGCCGAAAAGGCTGGCGCCGTACGCGTACGCCCTGGAGGCGGCGGCCGTGGACGGCGAGGACGACCTGGCGGACGGCCGGCTCATCCTGCTCCACGACCCGGCCGGGCACGACGCCTGGCACGGCACCTTCCGGCTGGTGACGCTCGTACGGGCGGAACTGGAGCCGGAGATGGCCGTCGACCCGCTGCTGCCCGACGTGTGCTGGTCCTGGCTGACGGGCGCGCTGGAGGCGCGCGGACTGTCGTACGGCGAGGCGAGCGGCACCGTCACCCGCGCGGGATCGCACTACTTCGGCGGCCTGTCGGAGCGCCGGCCCGCGACACAGATCGAGATCCGGGCGTCCTGGACGCCGCGCGAGGGCCTGGGCTCGGTGCCGGACTCGGCGGCACACCTGGCGGCCTGGTGCGATCTGCTCTGCCAGGTCGCGGGGCTGCCGCCGGCCGCTCCCGGGCCGCTCACCGGACCCGGCGACGCGGGACCGGCCGCGGGCGTGGTGTCACTGCCGCAACGACGCGGCCCCCAGGCCCGCTGACGCAGCCACGCACCGTGGCCCCGGCGCGGGGGTCCCGGCTTCCCTGTTCCCACCGCGCTTCCCCTGTTCCCGCCGTTCCGGCTCGCCTCCGCATCACCAGCACCCTGACGTTCGCAGGCGCCCTGACGTCCCTTCACGGCACCGCCGCAGCGTGCCCTCCGTACACCCCTCGCATGGGGACCAGTCATAGGGCGCTCGATCACCCGTCCTAATTGCCCGAATTGTTACTCACCAAATCGTGATCATTCTCTAAAGGCGGGCGAGGTTGCTGCCGAAGAGGTCAATGACCCTTCAAGCACGGATCGCCCCGGCTTCATCCCCCGAGCCGGCTGCGTCCCGCACCTTCCCCAGGAGGCCTGGTGTCCGTTCTCCTCGAGCAGCCCGCAAGCCTGGTCGCCTACCGCCCGAACAAGCCGACGGCCATGGTCGTCGTGGCCGACCCACGCGTCCGCTCCACCGTCACCCGCCACCTGTGGGCCCTTGGAGTACGTGACGTCATCGAGGCGTCGTCCATCGCGGAGGCACGCCCCCGCGTCGGCAACCCGCGCGACATCTGCGTTGCCGACGTCCACCTGCCCGACGGTTCCGGGCTGACCCTGCTGTCCGAGACCCGAGCCGCGGGCTGGCCCAACGGCCTCGCCCTCTCCGCCGCCGACGACATCGGCGCGGTGCGCAACGCCCTCGCGGGCGGCGTCAAGGGATATGTCGTCACCGGCACACGTACGAATATCGGCCACCCCACCCGCCCCGGCGCCGCCCCCATCGGCGCGGGAGCACGGATGCACCGCCGCCCCCCGGGCGCCCCGAGCCACCCGGGCGGCTACCGCGAGCTCTCCGGCCGTGAGGTCGAGGTGCTCAGACTGGTCGCCGAAGGCCAGTCCAACAAGGCCATCGGCGTCTCCATGGGGCTGTCCGCACTGACCGTCAAGAGCCACCTCGCCCGTATCGCGCGCAAGCTCGGCACGGGTGACCGGGCGGGAATGGTCGCCGTGGCCCTCCGTACCGGAATCATCCACTGACCGCTTCTCGCCCCCCATCGCCCGCCGACGGAACGTTCCGTCGGCGGGCGCCTTCTGTTCACCGATACCCTTGACAGGTGACCGACGCCCAAGAGACCGCAGCAGACCCAGCACTGCGAACCACCGGGGGCGCTCCCCCGGACGACGTCGAATCGGCGCCGATCCCCTTGTTGGAGCCCCGCGAAGGCATTCCGCCGGTGGTCGCCACCGACGACGCGCTGGCCGAAGTGATCGCGGCGTTCGCCGCCGGCACCGGCCCCGTGGCCGTCGACGCCGAGCGCGCGTCCGGCTACCGGTACGGGCAGCGCGCCTACCTCGTCCAGCTCCGCCGCGAAGGCGCGGGCACGGCACTCGTCGACCCGGTCGGCTGCCCCGACCTCTCCGGCCTCGGCGAGGCCCTCGACGGCACCGAGTGGATCCTGCACGCCGCCACCCAGGATCTTCCCTGCCTGCGCGAAATAGGCATGATGCCCACCCGGCTCTTCGACACGGAGCTGGCCGGCCGGCTGGCGGGCTTCCCCCGGGTCGGCCTCGGCGCGATGGTCGAGAACGTTCTCGGCTACGCGCTGGAGAAAGGCCACTCCGCCGTCGACTGGTCGACCCGCCCGCTCCCCGAGCCCTGGCTGCGCTACGCGGCACTGGACGTCGAGCTGCTCGTCGACCTGCGGGACGCGCTGGAGAAGGAGCTGGACCGGCAGGGCAAGCTGGACTGGGCCCACCAGGAGTTCGACGCGATCGCCTCGGCCCCGCCGGCCCCGCCGCGCAAGGACCCCTGGCGCCGGACATCCGGAATGCACAAGGTACGGCGCCGCCGTCAGATGGCGGTCGTACGGGAACTGTGGACCACCCGCGACAAGGTCGCGCAGCGGCGTGACATCTCGCCCGGCAAGGTGCTGAGCGACACCGCGATCATCGAGGCGTCGCTGTCCCTGCCGGCGAACGTGCACGCGCTGATGGCACTGCCCGGCTTCGGCCACCGGATGGGGCGGCGCCAGCTGGAACAGTGGCAGGCCGCGGTCGACCGGGCCAGGGCACTGCCCGACACGGAGCTGCCGCAACCCGGCCAGCAGGTCTCCGGCCCGCCGCCGCCGCGATCCTGGGCGGACAAGGACCCGGACGCGGCCGCACGGCTGTCGGCGGCCCGCGCGGCGGTCTCCGAGCTGGCGGAACGGCTGAACATGCCGCAGGAGAACCTGATCACGCCGGACACCGTGCGGCGGGTGTGCTGGGAGCCGCCGCAGGAGCCTACAGAGGCGAGCGTGGCGGAGGCGCTGGGCGCGCATGGCGCGCGGGTATGGCAGGTGGAACAGGTGGCGCCGCTCCTGACTCGGGCGCTGTCGGCGTCTTCGTCGGGCTGAGTGGGCGGTGCGCCGTCCGGCGGGGGTGCGGTGGCGCCGTCCGGCCGGGGTGTTGACACAGCAAGCGCGCCGGAGGCGAACCGAGCCCTCAAAAAACAGAGAGGGGCTGGGCAGCATGGTTACTCGTAAGTAGCATGGGGGTGGGAGCGCGTCGTCGGCGTGCCCCGGAGCAGTGCCGTCCCGCACCTGGAGGAGAGCCATCGTGCCTCGTAACGTCAGGGATGTCGTCTTCGTCGACGGCGTCCGCACCCCGTTCGGCAAGGCGGGCCCGAAGGGCATGTATCACGAGACTCGCGCCGACGATCTCGTTGTGAAGGCGATCAGGGAGCTGCTGCGCCGCAACCCGGACCTCGATCCCGCCCGTATCGACGAGGTCGCGATCGCCGCGACGACGCAGATCGGTGACCAGGGCCTCACGCTCGGGCGGACGGCGGGGATTCTCGCCGGGCTGCCGCAGTCCGTTCCCGGCTACTCGATCGACCGTATGTGCGCGGGCGCGCTGACCGCCGTGACGAGCACCGCGGGCTCCATCGCGTTCGGCGCCTACGACATCGTCGTGGCCGGCGGTGTCGAGCACATGGGCCGGCACCCGATGGGTGAGGGCGTCGACCCGAATCCGCGTTTCGTGTCGGAGAAGCTGGTCGACGACTCCGCGCTGTTCATGGGGATGACGGCCGAGAACCTGCATGACCGATTCCCGCATCTGACGAAGCGGCGTGCCGACGAGTACGCGGTGCGGTCGCAGGAGAAGGCGGCCAAGGCGTATGCGAACGGCCTGATCCAGCAGGATCTGGTGCCGATCTCCATCCGGCGTACCAACGCCGAAGCGGGCGAGACCGGTTGGGGTCTGGCGACCGCCGACGAGCCGATGCGTCCCGGCACCACGCTGGAGTCGCTGGCGGGTCTCAAGACTCCGTTCCGGCCGCACGGCCGGGTGACGGCGGGCAACGCGGCCGGGCTCAACGACGGCGCCACGGCCTCGCTGATCGCGGCCGAGGACTTCGCGCGGGAGCAGGGCCTGCCGGTCAGGATGCGGCTCGTGTCGTACGCCTTCGCGGGCGTCGAGCCCGAGGTGATGGGGTACGGACCGATCCCGTCGACCGAGAAGGCCCTCGCCAAGGCGGGCCTGTCGATCTCCGACATCGGCCTGTTCGAGATCAACGAGGCCTTCGCGGTACAGGTGCTGGCCTTCCTGGACCACTACGGCATCGCGGACGACGACGAGCGTGTCAACCAGTACGGTGGCGCCATCGCGTTCGGCCACCCGCTGGCCTCCTCCGGCGTACGGCTGATGACGCAGCTGGCGCGGCAGTTCGAGGAGCGGCCGCAGGTCCGTTACGGGCTGACCACCATGTGCGTCGGCTTCGGCATGGGCGCGTCGGTCATCTGGGAGAACCCGCACTTCGACGGAGGCAACAAGTGACTACCGCTGAACTCCTGAAGGGCGCGGCAGAGCTCTTCCCCGGTGAGGTCGTGACACAGGCGCACGTACGCCACCTCGAACTCCCGGTGAGGGCGGGCAGGTTCGCCCTCATCACGCTGGACAACGGCCTGGATCACACCAAGCCGACCACCTTCGGCCCGCAGTCGCTGGCGAACATCGACGCGGCCATCGACCAGGTCGAGAAGGAGGCGTCGGAGGGCGAGATCGTCGGTGTCGGTGTCACCGGCAAGCCGTTCATCTTCGCTGTCGGCGCGGACCTCAAGGGTGTGGAGCTGCTCAAGCGGCACGAGGACGCGCTGGCGATCGGCAAGGGCGGCCACGAGGTCTTCAAGCGGCTCGCCACGCTGGCGGTGCCGACGTTCGCGTACTACAACGGCGCGGCGATGGGCGGCGGTGTCGAGATCGGGCTGCACTGCCAGTACCGCACGGTGTCCGCCGCGCTGCCCGCGTTCTCGCTGCCCGAGGTCTTCCTGGGCCTCGTACCGGGCTGGGGCGGCTGTGTGCTGCTGCCGAATCTGATCGGCGCCGACCGCGCGGTCTCGGTGGTCATCGAGAATTCGCTCAACCAGAACAAGCAGCTCAAGGGGGGTCAGGTCTATGACCTCGGGATCGCCGACGCGCTCTTCGAGGGTGCCGACTTCCTCGAGCAGTCGCTGATCTGGACCGCGTCCGTGCTGAAGGGCGAGCTGGCGGTCGAGCGTCCCGAGGTCGACCGGGGTGAGGCCTGGGACCAGGCGGTGGCGCGTGGGCGGTCCGTCGCCGACTCCAAGGTGCATGGCGCGGCCCCGGCCGCGTACCGTGCGCTCGACATCATCGCCGCCGCCAAGGACGGCGACCTCCAGGCGGGCTTCGACGCCGAGGACCGGGCGCTGGCGGATCTGATCATGGGCGGCGAGCTGCGTTCGGGGATCTACGCCTTCAACCTGGTGCAGAAGCGCGCCAAGCGGCCGGCGGGTGCCCCCGACAAGTCGCTGGCCCGGCCGGTCACCAAGGTCGGTGTCGTCGGCGCGGGCCTGATGGCCTCGCAGCTGGCGCTGCTCTTCCTGCGCCGCCTGGAGGTGCCGGTCGTTCTCACGGACATCGACCAGGAGCGCGTCGACAAGGGCGTCTCGTACGTCCATGCCGAGATCGACAAGCTGCTGCTGAAGTCCCGTATCAACCCGGACAGGGCGAACCGGCTCAAGGGCCTGGTCTCGGGTGTGCTGGACAAGGCCGAGGGCTTCGCGGACGCCGACTTCATCATCGAGGCCGTCTTCGAGGAGATGGGCGTCAAGCAGAAGGTGTTCGCGGAGGTCGAGGCGGTCGCCCCGGCGCACGCGATCCTCGCCACCAACACCTCGTCGCTGTCGGTCTCCGAGATGGCGTCGAAGCTGAAGAACCCCGAGCGGGTCGTCGGATTCCACTTCTTCAACCCGGTGGCGATCCTGCCCCTGCTGGAGATCGTGCGCGGTGAGCGGACCGACGACGCGGCGCTGGCCACGGCGTTCGGGGTGGCGAAGAAGCTCAAGAAGTCGGCGGTGCTGGTGAAGGACGCCCCGGCGTTCGTCGTCAACCGCATCCTCACCCGCTTCATGGGCGAGATCCAGAACGTGATCGACGAGGGCACCCCGGTCGACGTGGCGGAGCGCGCGGTGGAGCCGCTGGGGCTGCCGATGTCTCCGCTGGTGCTGCTGGAGCTGGTCGGCCCGGCGATCGGTCTGCATGTCTCCGAGACCCTGCACGGGGCGTTCCCGGAGCGCTTCACCGTCTCCGCGAACCTCGCGGCGGTCGTCAAGGCGGGCAAGCGGGGCTTCTACGTGTACGACTCCGGGCAGCCGGAGCTGGACCCGGAGGTCGCCGCGCTCCTCAAGCAGGGCGATGTCGTCCTCACCGAGGAGCAGACGCGTGAGCGCGTGCTGGACGCGGTGGCGCAGGAGATCGGTCTGATGCTGGACGAGGGTGTCGTGGCTCAGGCGCAGGACATCGACCTCTGTCTGCTCACGGGCGCGGGCTGGCCCTTCCACCTGGGCGGCATCACGCCGTACCTGGACCGGGAGGGTGTCTCGGAGCGGGTGAACGGCAAGCCGTTCCTGGCGCCGGGCGTGGCGAGCGTGCCCGCGTAGCAACGCGAGTTGACGTCGGCGGGGCCGGTGCGGGAGGAGACTCCCGTACCGGCCCGTTCACGGTGGGGAGAAGCGGCCGTACGTCAGATCCGGGTCCATGCCTCCAGCGCCAGTCCCGGCTCCTCCTTCTGCCTCGCCACCCGTAGCGTGCCGTCCTCGCCGAGCACCGCCAGCACCACCCGGCCCTCGCCGTCCAGTGCCAGGGCCGGTGCGCCGACGCAGCGTTCGCCCGTGCGGGTCCAGTTGAGGCCCGCCTCCTCGGTCTCCGTCGGGTAGGCGGCGATGTGCGGGTGGCCGTCGGTGCCGCGCTGGGCCAGGATCGTGCAGTCGACGCCGTCGACCGGGGTACGCAGCAGGGCGAGCGGGCCGGTGCCCCGGCCGCCCAGCCGGGCAGGCTCCGCGCCCGGCCGCCAGGCGCGGACCGTGCCGTCCGGCGCGTCGCGCCAGAAGTGGGTGAGGCGGCCACCGGCGGTGCGCTCGGCGCCGATCGTGCCGGGGGCGACCTCGCCCGCCGGTTCGTCCTCGGCGCGTTCCAGCTTCGCGTCGGGCTTCTCCCTCAGCCAGCGCACCATGGCGCCCGGTGCCGGCACGAGGAGGTCGATCCGTCCGCGGTCGGTCACGGCGGCGGACGCCTCGCCGGTCAGCGTCGTGCCGTCGGGATCGGCCCCGCCCCAGGGCTGCCAACGGCCGGTCGGTGACTGGTTCTTGGCCGAGAGGCCGCCGTTCGCGTTGCGCAGGAACAGGTGCACCGAGCCGGTGGTGTCCAGTACGGCGGACGGCAGCCCGATCCGCGCCCCTTTCTCCCGGTCCTTGCCGTGCGGGTTGCCCAGTGACTGCCAGTCCCGCAGGGGACGGCCGGTCTGGAACTGGACCGCGTGCACGAGATCCGTGTCGCCGGGCCCGTCGGCGCGTGGTCGTTTCCGTACCCCCAGCAGGTGGACGTAGCCCTCGGCGCTCTGCGCGACGGACAGGTACGGCAACAGGCCGCGGGCGGCCAGCGCATCGGGACCGGACCAGTGGGGGCCGCCCACCCGGGTCTCGGTCCAGCGGAGCAACCCGTCGGCCGTCGGGGCATAGGCCGTGAGCCTGCCGTCCTTGCCGCGCAGCAACCAGCCGGTGGTCGGGGGGAGGGAGGTGTACGGAGGGGGCGCGGGAGGCGTGGGCAGGGGCTCCTGTGCCGCTTCGGCGGCGTTCCCTTCGGCGTCGCCCGATCCCTTGGACGTCCGTCCGGACCTCGGTGTCATGTCCCGCTGCCGCCTTCCTGAGCGCAGGAAACCCGGAGGCCGATGGTACTAGGGCGGGTTGCGAAAGTAGCGCCGTCCGTCCTGAGGGCGGGGCCTGCGGCGTCCGGTGCGTGCGCTCGCAAGGCGGAGGATCGCCCGTGTACTGGACGTACTCGGACGACTCCGACAACGCGGCGAGCGTGCGTGCCGGGCGTCGCGGGCAGGCGGGACTTCCGTACCACGCCCGAGGGCGGGTTGCGATCGCACGGGGCGTCCTTCGGCGTGGTCCTTGTGGCACGCTGCCGGGGTGCGGATTCAGCTGATTGTCGACGCGGCGAATGTGGTCGGTTCCGTCCCCGACGGCTGGTGGCGCGACCGGCGCGGGGCCACGGAGCGGCTGCGCGACAGCTTGGTGCCGTACGCCGGGCGGGGAATCGCCGGGTGTCCGGGGCCTGTTGAGGTCGTGCTGGTCGTGGAGGGCGCGGCCCGGGGTGTGGAGTCGGTGCCGGGCGTACGGGTCGAGCCGACGGACGGCAGCGGGGACGACCGGATCGTGGAGCTGGCCGCGCGGGCGGCGGCGGACGGTCCGGGGTGTGTCGTCGTCACCGCCGACCGGGAGCTGCGCCGGCGGGTGGAGGAGCACGGCGCCCGGTGCGCCGGGCCGAGAGCCGTGCGCCCGCTGCCGGGCGAGGATAGATAGAGGGTCTGCGCAGGACCGGGCCCGCGGAGTCAGCCCGCCTTGCCGACGCGGCTGTGGCTCCGTCCGTACACGAAGTACACGACGCAGCCGACGACCATCCAGATGGCGAAGCGCAGCCAGGTCTCTGCGGGCAGGTTGAACATCAGCCACAGCGAGGCGAGTACCGAGGCGATCGGCAGGAAGGGCACCAGCGGGGTACGGAACGCGCGCGGCAGGTCGGGGCGTGTCCGGCGCAGGATGATGACGCCGAGGGCGACCACGATGAAGGCGAACAGCGTGCCGATGTTGACCAGTTCGGCGAGTTCCTCGATGGAGGTGAAGCCGGCGACGACCGCCACGATCAGCCCGAGGAGGATCGTGGAGCGGTACGGCGTGCCGAACTTGGGGTGGACCTGGGAGAAGGTCCTGGGCAGCAGTCCGTCGCGGCTCATCGCGAAGAACACCCGGGTCTGGCCGAGCAGCAGGATCATGCAGACCGAGGTGAGCCCGACGGCCGCGCCGAAGCTGATCAGCCCGGCCCAGAAGGGGTGGCCGACCGATTTGAAGGCGTCGGCGAGCGGGGCGTCCACCGACAGTTCGGTGTACTTCTGCATGCCGGTGACGACGATCGAGACGGCGACGTACAGCACGGTGCAGATGAAGAGGGAGCCGAGGATGCCGCGCGGGACGTCGCGTTGCGGGTTGCGGGTCTCCTCGGCGGCGGTCGCGACGATGTCGAAGCCGATGAAGGCGAAGAAGACGACGGCCGCGGCGGTGAAGATGCCCATGACGCCGAAGTTGCTGGGGGTGAAGCCGAACATGAGCTGGACGATCGGGGCGGCCAGTCCGCTGCCGCCGGAGGTGGGCTCTGACGGCGGGATGAACGGCTTGTAGTTGGAGCCGGTGATGAAGAACGCGCCGACGAAGATCACGAGGAGGACGACGGTGACCTTGATGGCGACGATGACGGTCGTGACGCGCGAGGACAGCTTCACCCCGGCGACGAGAACGCCGGTCAGGATGAGCACGAGGAGGAAGGCGAGCAGGTCGAAGCCGAATTTCCCGTCGTGGGTGCCGGACAGGTAGTCGGGCAGGCTCCCGCCGGCGTTGCTGATCAGCGAGCGCATGTAGCCGGACCAGCCGACGGCTACGACCGCGCAGCCCAGGGCCAGTTCCAGGACGAGGTCCCAGCCGATGATCCAGGCGGGCAGCTCACCGAGCGAGGCGTACGAGAAGGTGTAGGCGGATCCGGCGACCGGCACCGTCGAGGCGAACTCCGCGTAGCAGAGGGCGGCCAGGGCGCAGACGACACCGGCGACGACGAAGGCGAGCGCGGTGGCGGGGCCGGCCGTCTGCCTGGCCACGACACCGGTCAGGACGAAGATGCCCGTACCGATGACGACGCCGACGCCGAAGACCGTCAGGTCCAGGGCGGAGAGGGTCTTCTTGAGCGCGTACTCCGGTTCCTCGGTGTCGCGGATCGACTGCTCGACGTTCTTGGTGCGGAACATGCCCTTGCTGACTGAACCCGGGTCCTGTCGCGTGCTCACCGGCGTACCTCCGTATGCGCGTTCATCCGGCAACGATCGAGAGGTTGCGGCGGCCAGGTACCCGCTCATGGCGTTTTTCACACATATGGGCCGGTCGGTCCGCCCTGTACGGGGTGGTCCGACCGGCCCATCGGCAGCCGTGTCGCTGTTCCCAGGATGTGTCCGGGGTGGTGTCCGAGGACGGTCCGCTCAGTCGCGGGCCACATCGGTGGGTGAGTCCTCCAGTTGGCCGTCCAGCTTCGCGACCAGGCCGGTGACCTGGCGTGCGATGTCCGGTGCGGTCAGCCCGATCTCGGCCAGGACCTCCTTGCGGGAGGCGTGGTCGAGGAAGCGCGGCGGGATTCCGAAGTCCCGCAGCGGTACGTCGACGCCGGCGTCGCGCAGCGCCTGGGAGACGGCGGAGCCGACACCGCCGGCACGGCTGTTGTCCTCGACGGTGACCACCACGCGGTGCTGCTCGGCGAGCGGGGCGAGTGCCTCGTCGACGGGCTTGACCCAGCGCGGGTCCACGACCGTGGTGGTGATGCCCTGCTTGGCGAGCAGGTCGGCGATCTCCAGGCACATCGGGGCGAGCGCGCCGACGGAGACCAGCAGCACGTCGGCGACGCCCTCCTCGGTCCTGCGCAGCACGTCCATGCCGCCGATCCGGCCGACGGCGGCGACCGCCGGGCCGACCGCGCCCTTGGAGAAACGGACCACGGTCGGGGCGTCCTCGACGTCCACCGCCTCGCGCAGCTGGGCCCTGACCTGGTCGGCGTCGCGCGGGGCGGCGATCCGCAGCCCCGGCACGCACTGGAGGATCGACATGTCCCACATGCCGTTGTGCGAGGCGCCGTCCGTGCCGGTGATGCCGGCCCGGTCCAGGACGAACGTCACACCGCAGCGGTGCAGGGCGACATCCATCAGGACCTGGTCGAAGGCGCGGTTGAGGAAGGTCGCGTAGACGGCGAAGACCGGGTGGACGCCGCCGGTGGCGAGGCCCGCCGCGGAGACCGCGCCGTGCTGTTCCGCGATTCCGACGTCGTACACGCGGTCGGGGAACGCCTTCGCGAACTTGTCCAGGCCGACCGGCTGGAGCATGGCCGCCGTGATCGCGACGATGTCCTCGCGCTCGGTGCCGAGCTTGACCATCTCCTCGCCGAAGACCGAGGTCCAGTCGGTGCCCGAGGAGGCGATGGGCAGTCCGGTGTCGGGGTGGATCTTGCCGACGGCGTGGAAGCGGTCCGCCTCGTCCTGGAGGGCGGGCTGGTAGCCGCGGCCCTTCTCGGTGATGCAGTGCACGATGACCGGGCCGCCGAAGCGCTTGGCGCGCAGCAGCGCGGACTCCAGGGCCTGGATGTCATGGCCGTCGATGGGGCCGACGTACTTCAGACCGAGGTCCTCGAACATGCCCTGCGGGGCGATGAAGTCCTTGAGGCCCTTCTTGGCGCCGTGCAGGGTGCCGTAGAGGGGTTTGCCGACGACCGGAGTGCGCTCCAGGAGGTCCTTGCCGCGGGCCAGGAAACGCTCGTAGCCGTCAGTGGTGCGCAGGGTCGCCAGATGGTTGGCGAGACCGCCGATGGTCGGCGCGTACGAGCGCTCGTTGTCGTTGACGACGATGACGAGCGGGCGGTCCTTGGCGGCGGCGATGTTGTTCAGCGCCTCCCAGGCCATCCCGCCGGTGAGCGCGCCGTCACCGATCACGGCGACCACATGGTCGTCCTTGTCGAGGACCTCGTTGGCCTTGGCGAGGCCGTCGGCCCAGCCCAGCACGGTGGAGGCGTGCGAGTTCTCGATGATGTCGTGGTCGGACTCGGCGCGGGACGGGTAGCCGGAGAGCCCGCCCTTGCTCTTGAGCTTCGAGAAATCCTGACGGCCGGTGAGCAGCTTGTGCACGTACGACTGGTGGCCCGTGTCGAAGAGGACCTTGTCCGCCGGGGACTCGAAAACACGGTGCAGGGCGATGGTCAGCTCGACGACGCCGAGATTGGGTCCGAGGTGGCCGCCGGTCTTGGAGACCGCCTCCACCAGGAATGTCCTGATTTCTCCGGCCAGCTGCTCCAGTTGCTCCGGGCTGAGCCGGTCCAGATCGCGCGGTTCCCTGATGTGGGTCAGCAACGCCACCCGTGCCTCCTTGCGATTGAGCTGGTCGAGCATGCCGATCCGCCGAGTCTAATGTTCCGACCGCCCGGTCCGTCAGTGGGCCGTGAGTTGTACATCACCTGAACGGCTGTATGTAGGTCATATGGACGGCAGGCAGGATCCAGCCGTGCTTGGCGGGCTCGGGCCCGGACCCGGACCGATCTTGGCCCCGTACACGAACCCGTGCATGGCTGTGCCCGGCGCCCGGGTCCGGGTGCCGGGCACAGCCGCGCGAACCGGCGTCAGGCGCGGCCCGCGGTCTTCTGGGTCTTCCGTGTGACGGAGTCGATGACGACGGTGGCGAGCAGCACACCACCGGTGATCATGTACTGGGTCGGGGTCTCGATGCCCTCCAGAGCCAGCCCGTACTGGATCGATGTGATGACCATGACACCGAGCAGCGCGTTCCAGGTGCGTCCCCGGCCGCCGAAGAGGCTGGTGCCGCCGATGACGGCCGCCGCGATGGCGTTCATCAGCAGGTCGCCGGTACCGGCGCCCTGGTTGGCGGCGGCGATCTTGGAGGCGATGAAGAGACCGCCGATGGCCGCGAACGTACCGGCGATCGAGAAGACCGACACCCGGATCAGAGTGACGTTGATACCGGCGCGGCGAGAGGCCTCGACGCTGCCGCCGAGCGCGAAGACCTTGCGTCCGTACGTGGTGCGGCGCAGCACGAAGTCGGTTCCCACGAGCACCAGCAGGAAGATGACCAGCGCCAGCGGCAGGCCCTTGTACTGGTTGAACATGAACGCCGCCGCGAAGGCCACGACCGCGAGGACGGCCGTACGCAGCACGGTCTCGCTGACCGGGCGGGACGGGACTCCGGCCGCCTCCCGGCGGCGGTTCTCCAGGAACGAGGTCAGGAAGAACACCACGACCGCGACGACCGCGAGGCCGTAGGCGGCCGCGACATCGCTGAAGTAGTACGTGGTCAGCTGGGCGACCAGACCGTCGGAGTCCAGGTTGATGGTGCCGTTGGAACCCAGCACCTGGAGCATGAAGCCGAGCCAGAAGAGCAGTCCCGCCAGGGTGACGGCGAACGCGGGCGCGCCGACCCGGGCGAAGAAGAAGCCGTGGATCGCGCCGATGACGGCGCCGCTGACGATGGCGATCACCAAGGCCTGCCACTCGTTCATGCCATGGGTGACGCTCAGTACGGCGAAGATCGCGCCGGACACACCGCTGACCGAGCCGACCGACAGGTCGATCTCGCCGAGCAGCAGCACGAAGACGATACCGACGGCGATCATGCCCGTGCCGACCATGGCCACGGAGATGTTGCTGAGGTTCTCCGCGGACAGGAAGTTCGAGTTCAGGCTCTGGAAGACGGCGCAGATGATGACCAGGCCGACGATGACCGGGACGGAGCCCAGATCGCCGGCGCGCATCTTGCGCCCGAACTCCGAGAGATAGCCGGCGAATCCCTGTTCGCGTACGAGCAGTCGCGGGTCGACGGCGGTGACCGCGCCGTCCGCGGCGGCGGGGGCGTCCACCGGGGCGGGGATCCTGCCGACGGAAACCGTGGCGTCGGCGCCCTTGCCGCCGGGGCTCTTGCCGGGGTCCTTGTCGAGCGACGTGGAGGTCTTGTCCGTACTCACTTCTGAACCTCCACGGTGCGCGACGCGCGGCGGGTCACGGCGTTGTCCGTGGCTCCGGTGATGGCGGCGATGATCCTTTCCTGCGAGGTGGCCGCGACGTCGAAGACGCCGTTGTTCGTGCCCAGCCTGAGCACGGCCACCTTGTCCGCGACGGCCTTCACGTCCGCCATGTTGTGGCTGATGAGGAGCACGGCGAGGCCGCGCTCCCGCAGCCGCTCGACCAGGTCGAGCACCTGGGCGGTCTGCTCCACGCCCAGGGCCGCCGTCGGCTCGTCGAGGATGACGAGCTTCGGCTCGCCGAGCATCGACCGGGCGATGGCCACGGTCTGCCGCTGGCCGCCGGAGAGCGAGGCGATCGGGATACGGACACTGGGGATACGGATCGACAGCGTGGTGAGCAGTTCGCGTGAACGGCGCTCCATCTCGACCTCGTCGAGGACACCCCACTTGCGGAGCTCACGGCCGAGGAAGAGATTGCCGACGACATCGATGTTGTCGCACAGGGCGAGGTCCTGGTAGACGGTCGCGACGCCCAGATTCTGGGCGTCGTGCGGCCGGCCGATCGAGACGGGCCTGCCTTCCCACTCGATGACACCTTCGTCGATGGGGTGCACACCGGCGATGGTCTTCACCAGCGTGGATTTCCCGGCGCCGTTGTCGCCCACGAGGGCGACCACCTCACCGGAGTGGACCTCAAGCTCTACGTCGGTGAGCGCCTGGACGGCACCGAATCGCTTTGAGACCCCGCGCAACGCCAGCACGGGCGTAGCGGTCACGTGAACCATCTCCTTCGCCGCCTGACCGGCGGGGATACCGCGCCGGAGGAGGGCGCGGAGGTCGAGCAGAAGAGAACGAAAGGGGGCCGATGGCCGATGGGCGGTCCCGCGGAGTGGTTGTTCCATCCGGCACCCCGCCCCAGCTGCGGGGCGTTGACGGGCGGGGTGCCGGACAGGCTTCACCGGGGGCGGGTCGCCGGAGGGGGCTCCTACGCGTCCGGGAGGACCCGCCGGAGGAGACCTGCTCCGGTTCCGCACCGGAAGAGATCCGCGTCGGCCCGGGGCCGGGCCTGGCTCGGGGCCAAGCCGGCCTGGCTCAGGCCTACTTCAGACCGGCCTTGTCGCAGTCGGCCTTGTACTTGCCGGCGCAGATCTCACCGGTCGTGTAGATGCCTTCCTTGATGACCGTGTCCTTGATGTTGTCCTTGGTCAGCGAGACGACCGGGACGAGGACGGAGGGCACCTTCTTGGTGGTCGCGCTGTCCACGGTGTTGCCCTTGGTGATGGAGTCGAGCTTCTCGCCCTTGGCGAGCGCGACCGCCATCTCGGCGGCCGTGGCCGCCTCCTGCGGGTAGGACTTGTAGACGCTCATGAACTGCTCGTCCGCGAGGATGCGCTGGACGGCGGCGAGTTCGGCGTCCTGACCGGTGACCGGCGGGAGCGTGGAGAAGCCGGCGCCCTTGAGGGCGGTGATGATGCCGCCCGCCATGCCGTCATTGGCGGAGTAGACGCCGATGATCTTGTCCTTGCCGAGGGCGGAAATGGCGGCCTCCATGTTGGAGTTGGCGTTCACCGGCTTCCATTCCTTGGTGTCGTACGCCTTGCCGATCTTCACCTTGCCCTCCAGCACGGAGAGCGCGCCCTTCTTGTACTGCGCGGCGTTCGGGTCGGTGATGGCGCCGTTCATCATGACGATGTCACCGGACGAGGCCTTGGAGCCCAGCTTGTCGAGGAGGGCCTTGCCCTGGACCCGGCCGACCTCTTCGTTGTCGAAGGAGGTGTACGCGTCGATCGGCCCCTCGGCCAGCCGGTCGTAGGCGACGACCGGTATGCCGGCCTCCTTCGCCCTCTTGACCGAACCGGCGATGGCCTTGAAGTCGACCGCGTCCACGATCAGCACGTCGACCTTGTTGGTCACCATGGTGTCGACCTGCTGGTTCTGCAGCGTCGGGTCCTGCTTGGCGTTGGCGTAGACGACCTTGCCCGTGCCGTCGGTGAGCTCGCCGACCTTCTTCTCGATCAGCGGCTTGTCGAACTTCTCGTACCGGGCGGTCTCGTTCTCCGGCAGGAGCAGCCCGACGGTGATCGGGCCCTTCTTGTCCGACTTGGACGCTTCGGCCTTGTCGCCGGACTCCTTGGCGCTGCCACAGGCGGCGAGTGAGACGGCCATCGCGGAAGCGGCTGTAACCACGGCGGCACGACGCATCATTGCGTTCACTTCAAAAACCTCCCTGACGAGGCCGCGTCGTTGCGGCCGAGGTGGCTGGAAGTCAACTCGGGTCCGGGGGCAGCGTCAAGGAGTAAATTCTTAACGAGATGACAACGGTGCCATTCGTTATCTAAGTGAAGGCAGGCGCGCCGACAGGAAGGGTGCCGTCCAGAAGGGTCGAATCGCCCATCTCGCTGAGTACGAGGGCCAGTGCGCCGAGCACTTCGGCACGGCCGCCGAGCGCCCCGGGGAGAACCGAGAGCTGGCGGGCCGCGCTCGGGATCGCGTACCGGGAGACCGACTCGCGGATCGGCGCGAGGACCAGCTCCCCAGCCTCCGCCAGATCTCCGCCGAGCACCACCCGGCTGGGGTTCAAGAGGTTGCACAGATTCGCCACGCCGCTGCCGATATGGCGGCCGACATCGGCGATCACGCGGCGGCAGCCGGGATCGCCCTCCCTGGCGAGCTGGACGACGCGCTCCATCGTCAGATCCGCGCCATGGCCGGGCCGGAGCAACGGCAGTACGTAGCGGGCCGCGGTGAAGGTCTCCAGGCAGCCCCGGTTGCCGCAACGGCAGACGGGGCCCGACTCGTCGAGCGTGATGTGCCCGATCTCGCCGGCCGTACCGCCGGGACCGCGATAGATCTGCCCGTCGATCACCAGACCGGCGCCGACACCGCTGGCGACCTTGATGTACGCCAGGTCCCTGACCCCGCGACCGCTCCCCCAGACCAGCTCGCCGAGCGCGCCGAGGTTGGCGTCGTTGTCGACGTACACCGGTACGCCGAGGCGCTCGGCCAGTTCGTCGCTGGGGTTGATGCCGGTCCAGCCCGGCAGGATGGAGGTGGAGCCGAGCGTGCCCGATTCGACATCGATCGGCCCGGGGACACCGAGGCCGACACCTATCACCTTCTGACGGCTGACGCCGGTGGTCACGATCAGCCGCTCGACCAGTTCCTCGGCCCGGCCGAATCCCTCGGCGGAGGAGGCGTCCACATCGAGGGGCTCGGATTCCTCAGCGAGCACCTGATGGGCGAGGTTCCCGACGGCCACCCGTAGATGCGTATGGCCGAAATCCACTCCGACGACAATGCCCGCGTCCCCGCTGAGCGAGACGCTGCGGGCCCGGCGGCCACCCGCCGACGTGGGCGTGACCTGGACCGTTCCGCCGTCCTTCAGCTCACGGACGATATTGGAGACCGTGGCCGCCGACAGTCCCGTGCTCCGCGCGATCTCCGCCTGGGTGAGCGAACCGGCCATGCGCACCGCGCGCACGACCCGTTCGAGGTTGGCCCGGTGCAGAGACGACTGCGACCCTGGAGTCTCCACGACTCATCCACTCCTGCCCTCGGCGGACGGCACGACCACCGCCCCCGGCCGGGGCCGCGACCATGAGACCCCGACGTATCTCCAACTTGTGAACTCTAAGCTCAGCCTTTGGGGCCGCCCCCCGTCAAGACCTTGAGCGAGTACGGCTACGGATGAGCGGCCTTGGACCGAACCAAGTCCGGGTCCGGGCGCTCTACGGGCGTCCACGGACCCTCTGCCGACGCTCTACGCAGCGAACCGTCCGCCGGCTCAGAGCCGACGGACGGTTTCCCGCTGTGTTCTCGCTTTTCGCCGCTTCCCGGACGGCCCGCTACTTCAGCGCTCCCGCCGTCAGACCGGCCACGACCTGCCGCTGGAAGACGATGTACGCGGCGAGCACCGGCAGCATCGCCATCACCAGGCCGGCGAAGAGCCCGGACCAGTCGCCCTTGTAGCCCTGGCTCACGGCGAGCTGCACCAGCCCCTGGGAGAGCACCTTGTTCTCCGGATCGGTGTTCAGCACCGTGGGCAGCAGGTACTGGTTCCACTGCCCCAGGAAGTTGAAGATGCCGACACTGATCAGGCCCGGCCTGGCCATCGGCAGCATCACCTGGAAGAACGTCCGGGTGTGCGAGGCACCGTCGATGATCGCGGCTTCCGCCACCGAGGTGGGCAGCGTCCTGAAGAACGACGTGAGGAAGAAGACGGTGAACGGCAGCGAGTAGGCGATGTAGACGAGGATCAGGCCGTGGATCGTGTTCAGGAGCCCCATGTTGTTCATGACGTAGAACAGCGGGACCAGGGCCAGGATGATCGGGAAGCTCATCCCGCCGATGAACAGGTAGTAGATGAAGCGGTTCCCCGGGAACTCGAAGCGCGCCAGTACGTAGGCGGCCATCGAGCCCAGCAGCAGTGTGCCGACCAGTGAACCGGCCACCACCAGAAGGGTGTTGAGGAAATAGTCGCTCATGTGCGCCTGGTTCCAGGCGCGGGTCCAGTTCTCGAAGTGCAGCGTGTCCGGCAGTGCCCAGGGCGAGGTGAAGATGGACTTGTCGTCCTTGAAGGACGTCATCACGGCCCACAGCAGCGGCATCACGACGAGGATCGCCCAGATGACGAGCACGCCGTGCGAGAAGACGTTGAGGACGCCGCCGCCCTTCTGCCCCGCCGGCGGTGTGTCGTTCTTCGTCACGGCGGGCCGCGTCTTCACCGGGCCGGCGTCGGCCGGGCCGGTCCCGGGACCGGCCCCCGAGCCGGGGCCGAGCGGAGGAGGGGTGTCGGTGGTCTTCATCAGTACTCCAGCCGCTCGCGTCGGCCCAGCCGCATCACGAGGGCGGCGAAGGCCAGCGTGACGACGAGCAGGGCGACACCGATCGTGGTCGCGTAGGCCGCCTGACCGTCGCGGAACGCCTTCTGGTAGACGAGCAGGGTCAGAACGTTGGTGGACTCGGCGGGCCCGCCCGGTCCCACGGTCATGATCTGCACGACCGCGAAGGACTCCGCGCCCAGGGCGAGGATGCCCATGTAGACCCACCCTGACTGCACCGTGTCCCAGAGCAGGGGCAGGGTGATGCGGAAGAAGGTGACGAAGCGGTTGGCGCCGTCCAGCAGCGCCGCCTCGTAGAAGTCCTTCGGGATGGACGCCATGCCCGCGGAGAAGAGGACCACGAAGAAGCCCACCTGGCTCCACACCAGGACGGCCATCACACACCACAGCGCCAGGCCCGGATCGCCCAGCCAGTCCGGCTGGAGACCGTCCAGACCGACGGCGCCGAGCGCGGAGTTGATGGCCCCGCTGTGCGGGTTGTACGCGAACTGGAAGAGCAGGGCGACGATCGCGATCGAGAGCACCTGCGGGAAGAAGTACACGATCTTGTAGAACCCGGAGCCGCGGACGCCCGCGACGGCGGCTCCCTTACGCGCGCGCCCGCCGACGTTCAGCATGAACGCGAAGAACAGCGCCATCCCGAGGACCACGACAGGCAGCAGCAGCGCGAAGGTGAGGCTGTGCTGGAGGGACTTCCAGAAGGTCTCGTCGTCGAGCATCCGGGTGTAGTTGCCGAGGCCGACCATCGTGAAGTCCGGGCTGAGACCGGTCCAGTCGGTGAACGAGTAGTAGATGGACTGGATGAACGGCCAGATGACGAAGAGGGCGTAGATCGCCAGCGGGGCGACCAAGAACCCCACGATGAACCCGTACTTGCCGTGCTGCATGTCTCCCGACCCCGAATCTCCCGCGGGTACCGCCGTGCCGGCCTGGGGCCCGTCCGACGGGCCGGTTCCGGCCCGTACGACGAGCCGGAACCGGGAGCCCCGTCGGGACTCCCGGTCCCTCCCCCTACTGGTGCTTGTAGTGCTTGATGGAGTCGTCCTTGGCCGCCGCGTCCGCGTACGCCTGAGCCTTCGTGACGGCCTCGGCCGGGGTCATGCGCCCCGCCATCAGCTCGCCGAGGACGCTCACCCCGATCTTTTCCTTCTGTAGCGCGACGTACCAGTCCTGAAGCCGCGGGTTGAGTACGTTGTCGCCCGCCTTGGCCAGCGCGTCGACTCCGGACTGGAGCGCGGTGGTGAGGGTGAGGCCGTCGGTGCCGCCGTTGAAGGCGCTGAGCGACTTCACCTTGGAGGTGAAGTTCTTCGACGACGCCTCGCTCAGCATGATCCGCAGCTGCTCCATGCCGCCGTCGGGGTTCTTGGCGTTCGCGGGCACGATGAAGGGTTCGCCGCCGGAGGCCCAGATCGTGCCGAACGGCAGCTTGTCCGAGCTGTCCAGGCCGGACGGCGCCGCCACCTTCATCTGGAAGTCCTTCGGCGTGGTGTTGGCCGCCTCGTTCTCCACCCAGGAGCCGTTCGGGATGAACAGCGCCTTGCCCTCGGTCCACGCGGTCTGTGACTGGATGTGGTCGAGACCGGGGGTGCCCTTGAGGATGTACCCCTTCTTGAACAGCTCGTAGTACGCCTCGAAGGCGGACTTCACCGCCGGGTGTTTCCAGGCGTTCGGCTCCAGGTTGTCGATGGCGTCCAGGACCTCGCGGCCGCCGATCTTCCCGATGAACGGGTAGAGCGAGAAAGGGATGTAGTACGGGTACTTGCCGGCGTACGTCCACCCCGCGATGTCCTTCTTCTTGGCCTTCGCGCAGAGGGCCAGCATCGCGTCCCAGTCCTCGGGGTACTCGGCGTCGAGCCGGTCGAGCGCGGTCTGCGAGTACCACACGCCGTAGACCGTGTACGCGTAGTACATGATCCACACCGGGTCGCCGTCGAACTGGCCCATCTCCACGACTCCGGGCCGCAGCGTGTCGCGGACCTTCTTGGAGGGGTCGTCGTACGACGGGGCGTCGAACAGCGGTGTCAGATCGGCGAGTTGCTTCTTCCCGACGAGGACGCCCATGTCCATCTGCTCGGCGCCGTTGTTGTCGATCAGGTCGGGCGGGGTGCCGCCGTTGAAGCGGGGCTGGAGCGTGGACTGGATCTTCTCGGTCGAGCTGAACTTCACCTTCGCCTTCGGGTAGCCCTTCTCGTACTGCGCGACAGCGTCCTTCGCGTAGGCCGTACCGAAACCGCCGTCGAACACGACGAAGTCGAGCGGCGCGGAGTCGTTCACACCGAGCGGGTTCTTCGCGGACGTCTTGCCCTTGTCGACCTTCTGGTCCGTCCCGCTGTCGCTGCTCGCGCACGACGCCAGGAAGCTCATCGTGGGGACGGTGACCAGACCGATCGCGGCAGACCGCTTGATCACGTCACGACGGCCAAGGCCCTCGTTGTGCTGAGCGGAGGTGAATCCCATGCTCAAGTCCTCGCCTTCTTCAGGACTCAGGCGGTGTACGGGCCGCCCGTCCTTCTCGTCCGAGCGAAGGGCCTTGCCACCGCGGTCAATTGCAGCTGGGTCGTGCGGGGGTTCTCGTGCGTACTGGATACGTCGATGAGAGTGCGTCCGTGCGAGTGCGTCTGTGCGAGTGCGTCGATGAGGGCGCGTCGTTTGTGGACGCGTCGGCCGTCTCGATCGTGAAGACCGGTGCAGATGCCGACAGGTATAGTCCACTTCCGGTCAACTGGGCAAGATCGTAAGCAGGTTTGGGCGGCAGACTTTCCCTAGTTGAGACCTCGTGGATACCTGAGCCGGTTGTGTACCCATTCGACCACGCCGGCCATCCCGGAATGTCCAATTCCGGACACGCCGTATCACCAACACCCTTGACACCTCTGCACACTTGACCCCTACTTGACCCTGCGCTCCCACGTGACAACGTTGTCCAAATTGGTACGCAGGAGGAAAGGCTCGGTATGCAGCAGAGAACCGGACCCCGGCGCAGACAATGGCATACAGCCGCCCTGGTGGCGACCGCCTCATTGCTCGTCGTGACAGCGCCGTCCGCCGCCATAGCGCAGCCCGCCCAACCCCGTTCGGCGGAAAAGGAATTCTCCTCCTCATTCGAGGAGGAAGATCCGCAACCGGCTTGGCGCAACACCGTCGAAGTGGGACCCGATGGAAAGAAACGGGCATCAGGCGTCGACGGCGGCTTCACAGGAGGAATTCCGGGCAATGTCACCGACCGGGTCGTCGACCTGCGCGCGAGCGGCGAGAACACCAACGGTGGCGAGACCAAGGAAAACCTGATCGATGTCCAGTCGGCCACGAAATGGCTGGCGTTCACCCCCACCGCCTGGGCCGAGTTCGACCTGGACCAGCCGGTCAAGGTCGTCACCTATGCCCTGACCTCGGCGAACGACCACGCGGAGCGCGACCCCAAGGACTGGACGCTCCAGGGCTCCACCGACGGGAAGCGGTGGCAGGACCTGGACTCCCGGAAGGGCGAGACCTTCAAGGAGCGGTTCCGGACAACGTCGTACGAGATCGCCAACGCGACCGCGTACCAGCACTACCGGCTCGACATCACCGCCAACAACGGCGCCTCCGACGCGACACAACTGGCCGATGTCCAGTTCTCCGACGGCGATACGAGCACCCCTGCGCCACAGGACATGCACACCCGGACCGACCGCGGCCCGGCCGGCTCCCCCACCGCCAAGGCCGGCGCCGGGTTCACCGGGAAGAGGGCGCTGAAGTACGCGGGCACGCACAAGCCGGACGGGCGGGCGTACTCGTACAACAAGGTCTTCGACGTCCACACGGCCGTGCGCCGCGACACCGCGCTTTCGTACCGGATCTTCCCCGCCCTCCCCGAGACCGACCTGAACTACCCCGCGACCAACGTGTCGGTCGATCTCGCGTTCACCGACGGCACCTATCTGAGTGATCTGAAGGCCGTCGACGCGCACGGCGGGCCGCTGACCCCGCAGGGCCAGGGCGCGGCCAAGCGCCTCTACGTCAACCAGTGGAACCAGGTCGACTCCCGGATCGGCTCCGTCGCCGCCGGCAGGACCGTCGACCGGATCCTGGTGGCGTACGACTCCCCCAAGGGCCCCGCGAAGTTCCAGGGCTGGATCGACGACATCTCGATCGCCCCCAAGGCCCCGGAGAAGCCGCCGGCGCACCTGTCGGACTACGCGTCCACCACACGCGGCACGAACTCCAGCGGCTCCTTCTCGCGCGGCAACAACTTCCCCGCGACCGCCGTGCCCAACGGTTTCAACTTCTGGACGCCGGTGACCAACGCCGGTTCGACCAGCTGGCTGTACGAGTACGCGCGCGGCAACAACGCCGACAATCTGCCGACCGTGCAGGCCTTCAGCACCAGCCATGAGCCGAGCCCCTGGATGGGCGACCGGCAGACCTTCCAGATGATGCCGTCGGTCGCGGAGGGCACGCCCGACGCGTCCCGTACGGCTCGGGCGCTGCCCTTCCGGCACGAGAACGAGACGGCGAAGCCGCACTACTACGGCGTCACGTTCGAGAACGGCCTCAAGACCGAGATGACGCCGACCGACCACGCGGCGATGATGCGCGTCACCTATCCAGGTGACAACGCGAGCATGGTCCTCGACAACATCTCCAACGCCGGTGGCCTGACCCTCGATCCTCAGACCCGTTCCTTCACGGGCTTCTCCGACGTGAAGAGCGGCCTGTCGGCCGGTGCGACCCGGCTCTTCGTGTACGGCGTCTTCGACGCGCCCGTCACCGCGAGCGGGAAGCCGACCGGCGGCGCGGGCCCCGACGTCACCGGCTATCTGCGCTTCGACGCGGGCGAGGACCGTACGGTCACGCTGCGCCTGGCGACCTCGCTGATCAGCGTCGACCAGGCCAAGAAGAACCTCGCCGACGAGATCCCCGCCGGCACGCGATTCGAGCGGGTCAAGGACCGGGCGCAGAAGGCCTGGGACGACATCCTGGGCCGGGTGGAGGTGGAGGGCGCGGACCACGACCAGCTGACCACGCTCTACTCCAGCCTCTACAGGCTGTATCTGTATCCCAACTCCGGCTTCGAGAACACGGGATCGAAGTCCCGCCCCAGGCAGCAGTACGCCAGCCCCTTCTCCCCGAAGACCGGCCCCGACACTCCGACGCACACGGGCGCGAAGATCGTCGACGGCGAGGTCTACGTCAACAACGGCTTCTGGGACACGTACCGCACCACCTGGCCCGCGTACTCCTTCCTCACCCCGAAGAAGGCGGGCAAGCTGGTGGACGGCTTCGTCCAGCAGTACAAGGACGGCGGCTGGATCTCCCGCTGGTCCTCCCCCGGCTACGCCGACCTGATGACCGGCACCAGTTCGGACGTGGCCTTCGCCGACGCCTATGTGAAGGGCGTCGACTTCGACGCGGAGGCGGCGTACGAAGCGGCGCTGAAGAACGCGACGGTGGCGCCGCCCAGTTCGGGCGTCGGCCGCAAGGGCATGGAGACGTCGCCGTTCCTCGGCTACGCCTCCACGGAGACCCATGAGGGGCTCTCCTGGTCACTGGAGGGCTACCTCAACGACTACGGCATCGCCGAGATGGGCGAGGCGCTCTACAAGAAGACGAAGAAGAAGCGCTACCGGGAGGAGTCGGCGTACTTCCGCAACCGCGCCCAGGAGTACGTCTCGCTCTTCGACCAGAAGGCCGGCTTCTTCCAGGGCCGGAACCTGAAGGGCGACTGGCGGGTGCCCTCGGACACGTACGACCCGAGGATCTGGGGCTACGACTACACGGAGACGAACGGCTGGGGCTACGCCTTCACCGCGCCCCAGGACTCGCGCGGCCTGGCCAACCTGTACGGCGGGCGAGCGGGCCTCGGGCAGAAGCTGGACACGTACTTCTCCACCCCCGAGACGGCCGCTCCCGAGTTCGTCGGCTCGTACGGCGGGGTCATCCATGAGATGACCGAGGCGCGCGACGTACGGATGGGGATGTACGGCCACTCCAACCAGGTCGCCCACCACGCCACGTACATGTACAACGCGGCCTCGCAACCCTGGAAGACCCAGGAGAAGGTCCGCGAGGTCCTGGACCGCCTGTACACCGGCAGCGAGATCGGCCAGGGCTACCACGGCGACGAGGACAACGGCGAGCAGTCGGGGTGGTACCTCTTCTCCTCTCTCGGCTTCTACCCGCTGGTGATGGGCTCCGGGGAGTACGCGATCGGCTCGCCGCTCTTCAAGAAGGTCACCGTGCGCCTGGACAACGGCCGCAAGCTGGTGGTCAAGGCCCCGAAGAACAGCGCGAAGAACATCTACGTGCAGGGGCTGAAGGTCAACGGCAAGTCCTGGAACTCGACGGCGCTTCCGCACAAGGTGGTCGCACGCGGCGGCACGATCGAGTTCGCCATGGGCCCGAAGCCGTCGTCCTGGGGTACGGGGAAGAAGGCGGCCCCCGTCTCGATCACCACGGACGACAGGACGCCGACACCGCGCACGGACGCGCTGACCGGGTCGGGCGCGCTCTTCGACAACTCGTCGCGTACGGAGGGAGCCGTCGAGTCGGTGGACCTGCCGGTCGCGTCGGCCACGAAGGCGGTCCAGTACACGCTGACATCGTCCAAGTCGGCTCAGGCGCCGGGGAGTTGGGTGCTCCAGGGGTCGGCCGACGGCACGGCCTGGAAGACCCTGGACAGCCGGTCGGAACAGTCCTTCACCTGGGACAAACAGACCCGGGTCTTCACCGTGGCCAAGCCGGGGACGTACGAGAAGTACCGCTTGGTGAGCGATGCTCCGGCGAGCCTGGCGGAGGTGGAACTGCTGCGGTAGGAGCGTGAGTTGAGGGAGCGGGGCACCGGCGCGCGCCGGTGCCCCGCTCTTTCGCGCTTTCCGCACACGAGGAGCGACTGTAGAGATACGTTGAGTTACATGACTCACTCCAAGGACCAGGACCCGTACGCGAACCCAAGAGCGTTTTACGGAGCAGAACTTCGCCGGTTGCGCGAGGACGCCGGATTGACTCAGGCGCAACTCGGGATGCGGGCCTTCTGCTCGGGCAGCTACATCGGCCAGTTCGAGGCGGTGCTGAGACGGCCTCAAGTGGACCTGTCGCGCACGATGGACGAGGTACTGGGAAGCGGCAAGCATCTCCAGCGGCTGGCGAAGCTGGCCCGCGCGTCGAAGGTCGCGGAGTATTTCGCGGAAGCGGCCGCACTTGAGCCACTGGCCAAAGTCATCTGCGAATACGCGCCGGTGCTGGTACCGGGCCTGTTGCAGACGGAGGCCTACGCGCGGGCTCTCACCCGTACGGCGAATCCATTCGCGTCGGAAGAGTACGTGGAGGAACTGGTACGGGCCCGGATGGACCGTCAGAAGATCCTCGACAGCGATACGGCACCCGTCGTCTGGGAAATTCTGCACGAGGCGGTACTCCTGGCACCGATCGGCGGTCCTGACGTGATGCGCCAACAGCTCCTGCACATCACCGAGTTGATGAAGAGGCCCAAGGTGGTGGTCCAGATCATGCCCTTCATCGGCTGAGGGAGGCGTTCATGGACAGCATGGTTTCGATCATGACCTTCCACGACTCTCCGCCCGTCGTCTACACCGAGGGCGGAGGCAGCGGCCATCTGATCGAAGAATCGGCCCTGGTCGAACAGAACCAGCGGGCATACGATCTCGCCAGGGCCGCCGCCATGTCACCAGCGGCCTCCCGGGCCCTACTCGCATCGATGGCGGAGGACGACAAGACCCCATGAGCACAACACACGCTCTGATCCAGGCACGTTGGCGCAAGTCGACCTACAGCGACGGCACCGGCGGTAACTGCGTCGAGGTCGCCGACGGTATCCCCGACGTGGTCCCCGTACGCGACAGCAAGCGCACCGACGGCCCCGCCCTCATCTTCCGCGCCGACGGCTGGACATCCTTCGTCAACGCGATCAGGACAGACGGGCTCTGATCCGTACGGCACCGTTCAACCGGCCTCGGACAGCTTCCGCTCGATGTCTCCGCGCGTTCCGACAGCCCGGGGGTCGTCATACCCGGCCAGGAGTTGCAGCGCCTCCGTCCAGTGCCGGACGGCCTCGTCCGGGTCCTTGTCGAGCAATGCCTCGGCCAGGCCGTCCAGGGCCATCGCCTCGTCCCACGTATCGCCGAGTTCGTGGTGGGCGGCGACGGCCTGGCGGTGGAACTGCGCCGCCTCTTCCTGGCGGTCGAGTCGGACGTACGTCCGGCCGACCCCTTGCCAGGCCAGTGCCTCCCGGCTCTGGTTGCCGAGGCGGCGGTGGAGCGTGGCCGATCTCTGGTACGAGGTCAGCGCCTCGCCGAACTGGCCGTTCGCCTGCTGGGCGTCGCCCAGGGTGAGGAGCCAGTAGCCCTCCAGCCGGTGATCACGCAGGGTGAGGGCGATCTCCAGTGCCTCGCGCGCCGATTCGAGCCCCTTCTCCGTTTCTCCCTGCTCGCACTCCAGGTGGCTCAGCAGGCGCAGGATGTTGCCCTCGCCCCGCTGGTTGTCGAGGGCGCGGTGTGCCTCCAGCGCTTGGTGGGCGACGGTGGTGGCCTCCGGGAGGCGACCCGCGCGGTAGTGGGTGCTGGCGAGGTTGGAGAGGGTGGTGGCCTCCCAGTGGGCGGAGTTCAGCTCCTGGAAGAGTGCGCTGGCCTGCTCGAAGTGGTCGGCGGCCTCGGTCAGTTCCCTGACACGGAGGTGGTTCAGACCGAGCAGGTTGAGCGAGTGCGCCTCACCGGACCGGTCGCCCAGCTCACGCCGGATCCCCAGCGCCTCGATATGGCTCGCCCGGCTCTCGGCATGGCGGTTGACCCGCGTACAGTTCACGCCGTTCTCGGTGATGAGCTGGGCTTCTCCGGCGCGGTCGCCCGACCGCCGGGCCGCCGCGAGGCCGATGTGGCCGACGGTCAGCCAGTCGGCGACGGGAGCCGAGGGGAACTGGGCGCTCGCCAGGACGGCTGCCAACTGCCAGGCCAGCCGGTCGTGTCCGTTCGCCGCGGCCCGTACGGCCTGGAGCAGGTTGACGTGGTCGCGCTCCGCCCAGTCCACGGCGGTGTCGTAGTCGGCGAAGGACAGCGGCCGCACGCCGTCCGACGGCGGGTCGAGCTCCAGGTGGGGTTCGGCGGGGCTGATCCAGCTCTGGGCCGCGTCGGCGGTGTGCAGATACCAGTCCAGCACGCGCCGCAGCGCGGCCTCCCGCTCCTCGGCCGGCTCCTCGTGCTGCGCCTGGTCGGTGGCGTAGGCCCGCAGCAGGTCGTGGAACTGGTAGCGGTCCGGCGCGGTCTGCTCCAGCAGATGGGCGCCGACCAGGGAGTCCAGCAGCTGCCGGGTCCGCGCGACGGTCAGTCCGGCGAGGGCGGCGGCGGCGTGGAGGCCGAACTCGGGACCGGGGTGCAGCCCCAGCAGACGGAACAGCCGCGCGGCCCGGTCGGGCAGGGCCCGGTAGGACCAGGCGAATACGGTACGAACCGCTTCGGCCTCCTCGTCGTCGCCCGTGCTGAGCGCGTCCCACAGGGCGCTCTCGTCCCGCAGGTCGGCGATGAGGTCGTCCAGCCGCATGTGCGGGTGGCTCGCGGCGCGTTCGGCGGCGATCCGCAGGGCCAGCGGCAGCCGCGCGCACAGCTCGGCCAGCTCGGTGAGCTTGGCCTGGTCGTCCTCCGGCCGGTATCCGGCGGTGACGGCGCGCAGCAGGGCGACGGCTTCCGGTTGCGGCAGTGTGCCCAGCGTGAGCCGACGCGCGCCGTCGCGGACGGCCAGGCCGGAGAGCCGGCTCCGGCTGGTGACGACGACTAAACTCCCCGGGCTGCCGGGCAGCAGCGGACGGACCTGGCCGACCGTGGCGGCGTTGTCGAGGACGATCAGTACCCGGCGATCGGCCAGCAGGGAGCGGTACAGCGCGGCCGCGGCGTCGGGATCCTGCGGCACCGACCGGGCGTCGATGCCGAGGGCGGGCATGAAGCGGTGCAGTGCCTCCTGGGCCGTGACCGGCTCCCCCGGGTCGTAGCCACGCAGGTTGACGTACAGCTGCCTCGGGAGAGGGCGTCCCTGCTGGCGTTTCCCTGTTCCTCGAAGTGCTGTCGGCGTTCCAGCTTCCAGGAGTCCCGGCCTTGAATCGCCGCGTCACGTTCCCGGAAATCACGTCGGTAGACTTCTCGTACGAGCCGCTCGCCGAACTCGGGGCGGAGGACCGGTGCATGGAGGTCAAGCATCGGCGATATCCGTCTTCGCCGAACTGAGCATGTTCCCGGGAATGACGACCAGTCGTTCGTCGGCGGCGAGAGCGACACCCTCGGGAAGTCGCGGGGCGTAGTGGGAAGTGAGGTCCCTGCCGATCACCGCTATATCACCGTTGTCGAGCTGCCAGATGTCCGGGCATTCATCTCCTTTGTCGGAGATACCCAGCTCCTTGGCCGACTTTCCCAGTCGCCGCTCGAATAACGCGGACGGGTCGGCCTCCCAGGAACGTGTCACGCCTGCCTCCATCTGAGATTGGTTGAGCGCGAAACTGCTCAACATTATAGATGTGACTGATTACACAGAGCAACACACGCCGGGAACGAGTTCACGCCATCACCGGCGGCGCCCCCGGCCCATTCATCGTTCCCAGGTCCGCCGGTTCGCATGTCGACCGGTTCGCACGTCCACCGGATCTTCCCGGCACGCCCCCTATGCGGAGGGGCCGCGCCCCGTACACATAGGTACGGGACACGGCCCCCGGCCGGGTGGCGGGTGACCCGTAACAGGTAACCCGCCGCCCTTCTCCGCTACTTCCCTGCCCGTTACTTGCGGATCAGGCTGCGCAGCACGTACTGCATGATGCCGCCGTTGCGGTAGTAGTCCGCCTCGCCCGGGGTGTCGATACGGACGACCGCGTCGAACTCCACGCCGGTGTCCGTCGTGACCTTGACCGTGCTCGGGGTCGAGCCGTTGTTGAGGTCCGTCACTCCGGTGAAGGAGAAGGTCTCCTCACCCGTCAGGCCCAGCGCCTCGGCCGAGGCGCCCTCCGGGTACTGGAGCGGGAGCACGCCCATGCCGATCAGGTTCGAGCGGTGGATGCGCTCGTAGGACTCGGCGATGACGGCCTTCACGCCGAGCAGCGCGGTGCCCTTCGCGGCCCAGTCGCGGGACGAGCCCGAGCCGTACTCCTTGCCCGCCAGGACGACCAGCGGGGTGCCGGCGGCCTGGTAGTTCTGGGAGGCGTCGTAGATGAAGGAGACCGGAGCGTCCGCGACGGTGAAGTCGCGGGTGTAGCCGCCTTCGGTGCCAGGCGCGATCTGGTTGCGCAGGCGGATGTTGGCGAAGGTGCCACGGATCATGACCTCGTGGTTGCCCCGTCGGGAACCGTACGAGTTGAAGTCACGGCGCTCGACGCCGTGCTCGTTGAGGTACTTGCCGGCCGGGGTGTCGGCCTTGATCGCACCGGCGGGGGAGATGTGGTCGGTGGTGACCGAGTCGCCCAGCTTGGCGAGCACGCGGGCACCGGTGATGTTCTCGACCGGGCTGGTCTCCATCGTCATGCCCTCGAAGTACGGGGGCTTACGGACGTAGGTGGACTGCGGGTCCCACTCGAAGGTGTTGCCGGTCGGGATCGGCAGCGCCTGCCACTGCGCGTCGCCCGCGAAGACGTCCTGGTAGGACTTGTTGAACATGTCCTCGCCGATGGCGTTGGCCACGACGTCGTTGACCTCGGCCTCGGTGGGCCAGATGTCCGCGAGGTGGACCGGCTTGCCGTCCTGGTCGATGCCCAGGGCGTCCTTGGTGATGTCCACCTTCATGGAGCCGGCCAGGGCGTACGCGACGACCAGCGGCGGCGACGCCAGGTAGTTCATCTTGACGTCGGGGTTGATCCGGCCCTCGAAGTTACGGTTGCCGGAGAGCACCGAAGTGACGGCCAGGTCGTGCTCGTTGACGGCCTTGGAGACCTCCTCCGGCAGCGGTCCCGAGTTGCCGATGCAGGTGGTGCAGCCGTAGCCGACGAGGTTGAAACCGACCTTGTCGAGGTACGGGGTGAGACCCGCCTTGTCGAAGTAGTCGGTGACGACCTTGGAGCCCGGGGCGAGGGTGGTCTTGACCCACGGCTTGCGGGTCAGGCCCTTCTCGACCGCCTTCTTGGCCACCAGCGCGGCGGCGACCATGACGTACGGGTTCGAGGTGTTGGTGCAGGAGGTGATCGCGGCGACGGTGACGGCGCCGTGGTCGATCTCGTACGTCGAACCGTCGGGGGCCGTGACCAGCGTCGGGCGGCTCGGCACGCCGTTGGCGGAGGCCGGGGCGTCGGAGGCCGGGAAGGACTCCTTGCCCGCCTCCTCGTCCTCGGAGACGTAGTTGCGTACGTCCTGCGCGAACTTCTCCTTGGCCTCGGCCAGGATGATGCGGTCCTGCGGGCGCTTCGGACCGGCGATCGACGGGACGACCGTGGAGAGGTCGAGCTCCAGCTTCTCGGAGAAGTCGGGCTCGGCGGCCGGGTCGAGCCAGAGGCCCTGCTCCTTGGCGTACGCCTCGACCAGGGCGACCTGCTGGTCGCTGCGGCCGGTCAGGCGCAGGTACTTCAGCGTCTCGTCGTCGATCGGGAAGATCGCGGCGGTCGAGCCGAACTCCGGCGACATGTTGCCAATGGTGGCGCGGTTCGCGAGGGAGGTGGCGGCGACGCCCTCACCGTAGAACTCCACGAACTTGCCGACGACGCCGTGCTTGCGCAGCATCTCGGTGATCGTGAGGACCAGGTCGGTGGCGGTGGTGCCGGCGGGCAGCTCGCCCGTCAGCTTGAAGCCGACGACGCGCGGGATGAGCATCGAGACGGGCTGGCCGAGCATCGCGGCCTCGGCCTCGATGCCGCCGACGCCCCAGCCCAGCACGCCGAGGCCGTTGACCATGGTGGTGTGGGAGTCGGTGCCGACGAGGGTGTCGGGGTACGCCTGGCCGTTACGGATCATGACCGTACGGGCCAGGTGCTCGATGTTGACCTGGTGGACGATGCCGGTGCCGGGCGGGACGACCTTGAACTCGTCGAAGGCGGTCTGGCCCCAGCGCAGGAACTGGTAGCGCTCCTTGTTACGGCCGTACTCCAACTCCACGTTCTGCGCGAAGGAGTCCGCCGTACCGAACTTGTCGGCGATGACGGAGTGGTCGATGACCAGCTCGGCCGGGGCCAGCGGGTTGATCTTCGCCGGGTCGCCGCCCAGCTCCTTCACGGCCTCACGCATGGTGGCGAGGTCCACGACACAGGGCACACCGGTGAAGTCCTGCATGATCACGCGGGCCGGGGTGAACTGGATTTCCTGGCTCGGCTGCGCCTGGGAGTCCCAGGAGCCGACGGAGCGGATGTGGTCGGCGGTGATGTTCGCGCCGTCCTCGGTTCGGAGGAGGTTCTCCAGCAGCACCTTCAGGCTGTAAGGGAGGCGGGCTGACCCCTCGACCTTGTCCAGCCTGAAGATCTCGTAGGACTCGTCGCCCACGCGCAGCGTGCTGCGGGCGTCGAAGCTGTTCGCCGACACGACAGTCTCCTTCATCAATGTGCGCGTACTACTGCCATGCTGCCGCCACGATTCTTCGTCGATCCGCTAAGGTAAGGCTTAGTTAGGTAACCCTTACAGATCGGCGGCTGCGGTACGCCTTCGGTAGATATCTCGATGTCGAGATAACTCTAGTACATGACCGCCGCTCGGTCATGCCCAGGCTCGGGTCGGTCCGACCTCTCGGCCCCGTACGCCGCGCGGCGGCGTCGCGTTCTTCACCGCCTGGCTCGTTCCGGGGCGCGCGCCCCTGATCACTTCCCGTGGCGGCTGTCGTACGTGGCCGGCCTGCCGTTCGCCTGGTCGGGGCGGGCCGCCCACTGGAGGAGGAAACGCAGTGCTTCCTGGGAGGGAGAGTCGGGTGGGGCGGTGTACGCGACCAGTTGCTGGTCGGGTTGCGTGTCGACGGAGAACTGCTGGACATCCAGGGTGATGCTCCCCACGACGGGGTGGACGTAGGTCTTGGTGAGCTGTCGCGGACCGCGGACCCGGTGACTGGCCCACCAGGTACGGAAGTCCGGATCGCGCATGCTCAACTCGCCGATCAGCGCGGCGATGACCTGATCTTCGGGGTGGCGGCCCGCTTCCATGCGCAGAACGGCCACACACTCGCGCGCGGCGCGCGGCCAGTCCGCGTACAGCGCGCGGTAGGCGTCGTCGAGGAAGGTCAGCCGGATCAGGTTGCGTTCGGGCGGGGCGAGCGCGCCGAAGTCGGTGAGCAGGGCCGCCGCGCCCCGGTTCCAGGCCAGGACGTCCATGCGCCGGTTGAGAATCATGGCGGGGATGTCGTGCATGGCCGCGAGCATCTGCCGCAGCTGCGGGTCGACCTGCTGCCTGCCCGGTCTCGGCGTGGGAGCGCCGGGGGCGACGTCGGCGACGGTGAAGAGGTAGGCGCGTTCGTCCGCGGCGAGTCGCAGTGCGTCGGCGAGCGCGTCAAGGACCGGGCGGGAGACCCGGCGGGTGCGCCCCTGCTCCAGGCGGACGATGTAGTCGATGCTCACGTGTGCGAGCTGGGCCAGCTCCTCGCGGCGCAGGCCCGGTACCCGGCGTGGACGGCCGTCGTCGGGAAGGCCGACCTGGTGCGGGGTGAGGGCGGCGCGGCGGGAACGCAGGAAGTCGCCGAGCTCGTTGCCGCCGGAAGCGTTGTCCTGGAGTTCCATGACTCAAGTGTCCGCAGACGGACGGCCGCGCGCCTGGTACTGGCGTGCATAGGCAGCGCCCTCCCTGGTACCCCTCACGCGCCGACGCCACCGTGGATGTGTGGCCGCCAGGCGGGAGGCCACCGGAGCCCGCCCACCGCGAGCCCGTCCCACCGCGAGCCGTCCCTCTGTGAGCCTGTCCCTCTGTGATCGGAGCACCATCGTGAGAACCGACGTCACCTTCCCCAGCGCCGGTCTGAACCTCGCCGGCCACCTGTACACGCCGGACGACGGGGCCGTCGGCCCGCGCCCGGCGATCGTCGTCGGCCACCCCGGCAGCGGCGTGAAGGAGCAGACCGCCGCCCTGTACGCGCTTCGCCTGGCCGA
This sequence comes from Streptomyces sp. NPDC088116, assembly GCF_044741745.1. Taxonomy (NCBI): domain Bacteria; kingdom Bacillati; phylum Actinomycetota; class Actinomycetes; order Kitasatosporales; family Streptomycetaceae; genus Streptomyces; species Streptomyces sp. NPDC088116. The sequence goes on from NZ_JBIUTF010000004.1 coordinate 616,476, forward strand.
GCAAGGCTTCGTCGCCCTCGCGTTCGACGCCGCCTACCAGGGCGAGAGCGAGGGCGAGCCACGCGGCCTGGAGGACCCGGCCCACCGGGTCGAGGACATCAAGGCCGCGGTCTCCTTCCTCACCACCCGTGACGAGGTCGACGCGGACCGCGTCGGAGCGCTGGGCATCTGCGCCTCCGGCGGCTACGCCCTCGCCGCGACGGCGTCCGACCACCGGATCAAGGCCGTCGCCACCGTCAGCGCCACGGACATCGCCCGCCAGTTCCGCGAAGGCGCCGACGGCACCCAGGACCCGGCCGTCTTCCAGGACATGCTCACCGCGGCCTCGGCGGCACGGACCGCCGAGGCCCGCGGTGAGGGAGTCCAGACGTTCCCGCTCTTCCCCGACACGGCCGAGCAGGCCCGCGCGCTGGGTGGCCGTCACGCCGTGGAGGGCTGGGAGTACTACTGCTCCGACCGCGCTCAGCACTCACGCTCGGCGAAGGCCTTCACCTGGTCCAGCATCGACCGCATGGCCTGCTTCGACGCCTTCCGCTTCGCCCAGCTGATCGCGCCCCGCCCGCTCCTCATGATCGCCGGACGCGAGGCGGTGACCTCCTGGATGAGCGTGGAAGCGTTCCAGAACGCCCGCGTCCCGAAGGAACTCCACTGGATCGACGGCGCCAGTCACGTCGATCTCTACGACAAGGAGCCGTACGTCGGGCTCGCGGTCGAAAAGCTGACCGGCTTCTTCCGGCAGGCGTAGGGGTGGGCCGCCGATCCGTGGATCTCACCGACCGGTGAGTAGCCAGGCGGACGAACCCGGCCTGCCGTCCGGGAAGGTCGGGCATCCTCACTCCTGCTCGTCCAGCTCGAAGGATCCGTAGACGGGCTTCCCCGCCCGTTCGTAGGCGCAGTACTGCACGCCCACGCTGCTGGTGCGGGACTCCGTGAGCTTCCAGGCGGCGGGGGCGGCACCCTCGTGGAAGAGCCGCTTGCCGGTGCCGAGGATCACGGGGTTGACGAGCAGCCGGTACTCGTCGACGAGGTCGTGCTCCTGGAGGGTGCCGATGAGAGCGCTGCTGCCCTGCGTCATGATCACGCCGTCGAGTTGCTCCTTGAGCCGTGCGACGGACTGTGCGGCCTCGCCCTTCAGCAGGTGGGAGTTGTTCCACTCCAGGTTGTCCCGGGTGCGCGAGGCGACGTACTTGGGCATGGAGTTGAGCTTCACGGCGATCGGGTTGTTCTCGTCGGTGACGCGGGGCCAGTAGCCGGCGAAGATGTCGTAGGTCTCCCTGCCGAGCAGGAGATGGTCGGCGGTCCGCTCGAAGATCCCGATCATGAGGTCCATGAAATCCTCGTCGACGTACGGGACCTGCCAGCCGCCGTGCTCGAAGCCTTCGTCGACGTCCTCGCCCGGACCGCCCGGTGCCTGCATGACGCCGTCCAGGGTGACGAACGCGGTGACGATCAGCTTGCTCATGATGCCGCCTTTCGGGGTGGTGTGCGGAATCCGCCGGAGCCCGGTACCAGGTATCCGCCTGCACTCGATATCCGCTTGTACCCGTTTTGACTCCCCGGGCGGTGAGAACTCATCGCCACGCGCCCAGGGGCGCTTCCGGGCCCTTGGGCGCGTGGCGAGGCGGCGGGCGCGTGGCGAGGCGGCGGGGAGGCGGCAAGCGCGGCAGATCGCGCCGGGGGCAGAGGCGTGCCGCGGGCGGCGGTGTGCGCTTCGGGCGCCCCCGTTTCGCCTCTGCCCGCGCATGTCCCGCCCGTGCCAGGCTTCTACCGTCCCGGACGCCATCAGGAAAAGGGGTTCTTCCCATGAACCGGATCACCGCGCTCGTCGTGGCCTCGATCGCCCTGGCAGGTGGCCTCGGCACCGGCCCCACCGCGACCGCGACCGACCGCGCCGGAGCCACCAACAGCGCGCAGGCCGCATACAGTTGCTCTCCCGGGAACTTCTGTATCTACAGCGACTGGAAGGGCGGCGGAACACGCTGCCAATGGCCGGACAGCAGGAAAGCCAACACTGCCGACAACTGCTCCTTCATCCAGCGGGGGCAGAATGTCCGCTCCCTGTGGAACTCGACCGGCCATCGCGTTCAGTACTACACAAAGACCAACTACAACGCACGGGTCGGTTCGACCCCGGCCGGACAGGGCGGCAACCTCCAGGGGAGCTACCAGATCCGCTCCTTCAAGCCGCAGTAGACCGTCACACGTACGGCTTTCCGGAGAGACAGCGGTTCCGGAGAGTCGGCGGATCCGGAGAGACGGCGGATCCGGAGAGACGTCGGACCGGCCGTCAGGACATGCATCGGCGCACGCGGGTAACACGTACTCCCGACGAAGGAGGCGCAGATGCCGCTCACATTCCGCAAGAGCTTCCGGATCCTGCCGGGGGTACGGCTCAACATCAACCGGCGCTCCTGGTCCATCACCACCGGTGGCGGCAAGCACGGCCCTCGGCACACGACGAGCAGCACCGGGCGGCGGACGACGTCGCTGGATCTGCCGGGACCGTTCGGATGGCGCAGGACGACGACCAAGCGGCGCGACCGCTGAGGCTGCCGTTCCCGCACCGCCGTACGGCGATTCCCGCACGCCGTACGGCTGGTGCCCCTACCCCGTACGGCGGTTTCCGTACCCCGTTCGGCGGCGCATCGGTGGCAGGCATTGCCCCGGGCTCGGAGGATCGGAGTCCGGGCTGCCGTCACCCCGACGGCCCATCCCAGCAAGGCTCTTATCTCACATATGAGATAGCCTTCACCCATGGCAGACGACTACCTCGTACGCATCGGCAAGCTCATCCGTGACGCCCGTCAGCATCGTGGCTGGACACAGAGCCAACTCGCCGAGGCCCTGGCTACCAGCCAGAGCGCCGTGAACCGCATCGAGCGGGGCAACCAGAACATCAGCCTTGAGATGATCGCGCGCATCGGTGAGGCGCTCGACAGTGAGATCGTGTCGCTCGGTTACTCCGGGCCCATGCACCTGCGCGTGGTCGGCGGCCGCCGGCTCTCCGGTTCCATCGACGTCAAGACGAGCAAGAACGCCTGCGTGGCGCTGCTCTGCGGCTCGCTGCTCAACAAGGGGCGCACGGTACTGCGCCGGGTGGCGCGTATCGAGGAGGTGTTCCGCCTCCTGGAGGTGCTCAACTCCATCGGCGTACGCACCCGTTGGATCAACGACGGGGTGGACCTGGAGATCGTGCCGCCCGCCGAGCTGGACATGGAGGCGATCGACGCGGAGGCGGCTCGCCGCACCCGCTCCATCATCATGTTCCTCGGCCCGCTGCTGCACCGGATGGACACCTTCCGGCTGCCGTACGCGGGCGGCTGCGACCTCGGTACGCGCACGATCGAGCCGCATATGATCGCGCTGCGCCGGTTCGGGCTCGACATCGCCGCGACGGAGGGCCTGTACCACGCACAGGTGGATCACTCGATCACACCGGGCCGCCCCATCGTCCTGACCGAGCGCGGCGACACCGTCACCGAGAACGCCCTGCTGGCCGCCGCCCGCCACGACGGCGCGACCGTCATCCGTAACGCCTCGTCCAACTACATGGTGCAGGACCTCTGTTTCTTCCTCGAGGCGCTGGGCGTACGGGTCGACGGCATCGGCTCGACCACCCTGACGGTGCACGGCCTGCCGAACATCGACGTGGACGTGGACTATTCCCCCTCCGAGGACCCGGTCGAGGCGATGAGCCTGATCGCCGCCGCCGTGGTCACCGAGTCCCAGCTGACCATCCGCCGGGTCCCGATCGAGTTCCTGGAGATCGAACTGGCGGTACTGGAGGAAATGGGGCTCGACCACGACCGCACCCCCGAGTACTCCGCCGACAACGGCCGTACGCGGCTGGTGGATCTGACCGTACGGCCCTCCAAACTGGAGGCGCCGATCGACAAGATCCACCCCATGCCGTTCCCGGGCCTCAACATCGACAATGTGCCGTTCTTCGCGGCCATCGCCGCGGTGGCGACAGGGCAGACCCTGATCCATGACTGGGTCTACGACAACCGCGCCATCTATCTGACGGACCTCAACCGCCTCGGTGGCCGCCTCCAACTGCTCGACCCGCACCGCGTGTTGGTGGAGGGGCCGACCCGCTGGCGCGCGGCCGAGATGATGTGCCCGCCGGCGCTGCGGCCCGCGGTGGTCGTGCTGCTGGCGATGATGGCGGCGGAGGGCACATCCGTACTGCGCAACGTCTATGTCATCAACCGCGGTTACGAGGATCTGGCGGAGCGGCTCAACTCGGTGGGCGCGCAGATCGACATCTTCCGCGACATCTGAAGGGCGGCCGCCGCCGCACCGTGTCCGACCCGCGAGGCCGCGGGGCAGGAGGGGGTGCGGCGGCGGCCGGGGGACCGCTCCGGAACGCCGCGGCCGAGGCCAGGAGCCGGCGGCCCCGCTCGTAGCTCCGCGTGCGCCACCGCGACAACGCGTGGCTTGGCCGTCGGACCCTGCTCTGACATCATAAGAAAACGGAACTTTGTTCCAGAAGGAGCGATACGGAATATCGCCCATGGGACAGGCTCGGCAGCGGAGGGAGCGGCGCGGTGAACGGCAGCGACGAGGGCACGGGGCAAGTGGCCCCGTCCAGGCGGGCGGATGCCCGGCGCAACAAGGAGACGCTGCTCGAGGCGGCCGCCGCTGTCTTCGTCACCTCAGGCGTGGAAGCGCCGGTACGCGACATCGCGGCCGAGGCGGGCGTCGGACTGGGCACGATCTACCGCCACTTTCCGACGCGCGCGGACCTCATCATCGCCGTCTACCGGCACCAGGTCGACGCCTGCGCCGAGGCCGGTCCCGCCCTGCTCGCGACCAGCGCGACTCCGCACGCCGCGCTGGGCCGGTGGATCAACCTCTTCGTCGATTTCCTGGTCACCAAACACGGACTCGCCGCCGTGCTCCAGTCGGACAACGCCGGCTTCGACACACTGCACGCCTATTTCCTCGACCGCCTCGTACCGGTGTGCACCCGACTGCTCGACGCCGCGACCGGTTCCGGTGAGATCCAGTCCGACCTGACGGCCTACGAGCTGATGCGCGGCGTCGGGAATCTCTGCATCGGAGCGGACGGCGATCCCGACTACGACGCACGTCGACTGGTCGAGCGGCTCATCGCAGGACTGCGGCAACCGCGCTGACCCGCGCCCCTCGCCCTCCTCGGCAACACTTCAGCTCTTGCCAACTGCACGTACCTGCAAGGGCATCGGCCGGGGACGGACCACCGCCCCCGGCCCCCCGGCCGCTACAGATCCGCGCCGGGCAGGCCCTCGGGCAGGGACTGCCGCGCGGTCGCGGGCGCGTCCGGGCAGAGCGCCTTCAGCAGATGGCCGACGATGGCGTCGTCGATCGGACTCGGCTGAGCCGTGCCGTCCGCGTTGAACCGCTGGTACTTCATCAGGTTCCAGCCCATGGAGAACTGGCGCTTGCCGTCGCGGCTCGACAGTGCGTACGTCCCGGCACCGAAGACCGCCCCGTCATGGCCCCAGAAACGGCCGCAGGGCAGGTCGAGGGCGTAGATGCCGAGCCCGTACTTCATCCCGCTCACCGGGACCGTGCGGAGCATCTCGGTGAGGGCGGCGGGGCCGATCAGCCCGCCGCCGAGCAGGGTGCGGTAGAAGCGGTTCAGGTCGTCCGTGGTGGAGACGACCGCGCCGGCGGTGTTCGCCCAGGACATGTCGTAGACGCTGTAGTCGCGGGGCGGGTCGATCAGGCCGTACCAGGACTCGTACATCCGGGGATGCGGTCCGGCGATGTACGGAGTGCGCGGGTAGCCGGTGTGGCGCAGCCCGGCCCGGTCGATGACGTTGCGGGTGATGTACGTCTCGGCGTCCTGGCCGGTGACTTTCGCCAGGATCAGTCCGGCGATCACATAGTTGGCGTTGGCGTACGTACCGGGGAGTTCACCCGGCTTGCCGGTGGCGGGGGCCGCCAGGCCGAACCGTACGAGTTCCTGGGGGCGGATCGAGCGGAAGCGCTCCTCGTCGAGGCTCGCGACCGAGTCGTCGGCGAGGGAGGGGAAGGCGCCGACGATGTAATCGCCGATGCCGCTGGTGTGGTTGAGGAGCATCCGTACGGTGACGGTCCGGCCCCGCTCCCCCGGGATCAGGTCCGGGACATAGTCGGCGACGGGCGCGTCGAGGGCTATCCGGCCACGTTCCACCTGCTGGAGTACGGCGACCGCAGTGAACGTCTTGGAGATGCTGCCGATCCGCTGGCGCATGCCCGGCTCGACCGGGCGCCCCGTGTCCACGTCCGCCACCCCGGTGGCTCCGGTCCACCGCTGGTCGCCCTCGCGCACGGAGGAGAAGGCGCCGTACATGCCGGCCGCGTGGACGGCGTCGAGGCTGCCGCGCAGGGCGCCCCGGTCCAGTCCTGCCCCGGTGTCCGACGCGGCGGAGGCCGTGGACACGGAGGTGGTCAACAACAGTGCGGCGCCCACAGCGGCGCCTACGATCCGGGCGAATCTCATGCGGGTCTCTCTCCTGGCATCCGGTCACTCGACATCGCGGTACGTGTCATCACGTCATGCGGCTTCTTGCCATGGGGCACAACGTCGCGTGCCACCACGGAATATGACGCCAATTCATTCGGAGCCAGCTCACGCGCCGTCCGGTCGCCTGCCATCCGGCCACTCCTCCCGTCCGCTCGCTCCACGAAGGGACGATTCTTCCGAACTCCGGTCGGGTGGCGCATCCTTCCGACGGGCCGCCGGCGCTCCACCCTTCGACCGATACGTTTCTGACGCATCGTCATCACGGGCGATTCGCACACGGGTGCATCTGAGGTACGGCGGATCACCTTCACCCCTCTGTCTCGAACACACCTTTCATTCATGTTTCACCAATGATCGGAACTCCCGGGTGGAAAAATCACGGACGTCATCGCAGCGAGCGAACGAGGGGAACCGCATCATGCGTCTTTCGTGGACAAAGGCCGCCGTCACGACCTGTGCCGCCCTGGCGATCTCGGCAACCGGGATCACCACCGCCCTGGCGGGCGCCGCCGGTCAGACACGTACGGGAGACCGCGCGGCCGCACAGGCGCCACGGGCGGGAGAACAGACCTTCAAAGCCACACAGTTCACCGAGGCGACGGAGTCCACGCTGAGCCTCACCCTGGACGCGGCCACCGGCGGCACACCCCAGAAGCTGTCGTCGGCCGACCGCAGGCGGATCGCCGGCCTCCTCGGTGCACCGGTCGGAGAACTCAACTCCGGCCGGTCGGCCGACGCCGCCGGCGGACCGGACGCCACCGGCAGGGCGAAAGGCCCCGCGACATTACGATGCGACAAGAACCCGAGCTGGAGCGACGCCCGCGGTACCCTGAACGCCCGCTTCAACTGCCATCACCACACGATCAACTGGGGCTACAAGATCTCCGCGCAGGTGCGGGCCGTCATCACCGGCAAGGTCACCGAGAAGGGTGTGTCATGGTGGAACAACGGCAAGCGGAAGCCGAACAACGCGGGCCATGTGGTGGCGAAGAACTATCACTTCCACGGCACGCTCAAGCCGGTGAAGCATGGTGACCACGTGCAGTTCCAGGACCACATGACGTTCCGGGTGAACATCGGCGGGAAGCCCGGTACCGGCACCCTCACCTGGGCCGCGGACGTCAAGGCGAAGAAGTAGCCGGCCCACGATGAACCTCGACACCGACTCCGTACGCGACTGGGCCGAGAGCATCCTCCGCCAGCTCGACGCACCTCCCGGGCACACGCTGGACGTCACACCGGCGGAGTCCGCGGACGCCCCCGGCCTCGCGAGCGGACCGGCCGGGTTCACCTCCAGCCTGCGGACGCACGGGGGCGTGAGCAGCCGCGCGCAGGGCACGCCGGAGGACGACGTCACTGTTGTGCGCGTGACTCTGGAGTACGCGGACGAGGCCTCGACCAGTGTGCTCGTCGACCTGGCCATGAGCGAGGACGACGCGGTGGCGCTACTGGCCGACCAGTTGCAGGACAGCGTGCTGGAGAACACCGGCGGCTCCCCGGCGCCCCCCTGCCCGGTCCCCCGCCACACCCACCCGGCGACGGCCCGAGTGGTGAACGGCACCGCCTCGTGGGTCTGTCCCCGGAACAGCACGTCCCGACCGATCCTCCCCACCCCGTAGGCACGCCGAGCCGCATGCCAAGGCTCGGTGCTCCCCCGGGCCACCCGGCCCGCCCGGAACCGGAGTCGAGGCTCCGGTGTCAGGCGCGGTCGACGGCTTCCTGGACTACGGCGGGCTTGCCGCCGGGCGCGTTCTCGCGGCGCGGGAGCAGCAGCGGGGTGGCCAGGAGGAGGACTCCGGCGGCCGCGATCGCGGTGCGGGGGCCGGTGACGGCGGCCAGCAGGCCCCACAGGGCGGTCAGGGCCGCGATGGCCGCGCTGCTGCTGATCGACCAGGCGGAGAGGGTGCGGACGACCCGGTCGGGTTCGGTGTGGCCGAGCCGGTAGGTGGCGAGTACCGGGTTGAACAGGCCGCAGCAGGTCACCAGGCCGAGCTGGACGGCGATGACGAGCACGATCCCGGGGACTCCGGGCTGGACGAACGCAAGTCCGAGGGGCCAGCACGCGCGCAGCGTTCCGGCGGTGAGCATCATCTTGTGCTGCCCGAACCGGGCCACGAGCCGGTGCGCGAGGCGTGAGCCGACCAGGCCGCCGACGCACGGGGCCGCGAAGACGAGACCGTACTGCCAGGGTGCGAACCCGAGGTGGTCCAGCAGGATGACGGCGAGCAGCGGCTCGGAGGCCATGATCAGGCCGTTGACCAGGATCGAGTTGAAGAACAGCGGACGCAGCGTGGGGTGGCCGAGGATATGACGCCAGCCTTCGAGCAGATCGCGTGCTCGCAGCCGCGGTGCACCGGTTCGCGCGGGGCTCGGTTCCGTACCGCCGATGGCGCGGATGCCCAGCGCCGAGAGCAGGTAGCCGGCCGCGTTGGCCACCACGGTCGTCACGGGGCCGAACAGCCCGATCGCGACCCCGCCGAGCGGTGGTCCGAGCATGGTCGAGGTCCATGTCGTGGACTCGAACCGGCTGTTCGCGACGAGCAGGTCCTCCGGCGCAACGAGCGCCTTCAGATACGCGCCACTGGCCGCGTTGAAAGCGATGTTGGCCGCGGCGACGACGACGGAGACGACGAGGAGCTGGGCGAAACCGAGCCGGCCGAGCGCGAACGCGGCGGGGACGCTCATCAGCGCCGCGAAGCGGATCAGGTCCATCGCCACCATGACCGGCCGTTTACGGCGGAACTCCACCCACGGGCCGAGCGGCACCGCGACCAGGGCTCCGACGGCCCGCCCCGCGGCGGCCAGCGCCGACACCTGGGCCGGTCCGGAGTCCAGCGCGAGGACCGCGATCAGGGCGAACGCGCCGAACCCGAGCCCTGTGCCGTACGAGCTGACCGCGAACGACGCCCATAACCAACCGAATGGGCGCCCCAGCGCCCGTCTGCCCGCCATCCCCGATACGCCTCTCGCCGCCCCGAACAGCCGCACGCCGACCACCGGCATCAAAGCGGGTCGGAGACGGCGAGAGCAAACAGCCGAGCAGCGGACCGGAGGCTATTCCGGCGGGGTCGGGGTCTCGTCGCAGCGGTACATCACCTGGACGTCCAGCTCCAGCTGGACGGTGGGCCCCACGATCGCGATGCCCCTGGCGAGCATATTCCCCCAATTCAGCGTGTACTCCTCCCGGTGGAGTTCGGTCCGGGCCTTGGCGGCGCACCGCAGTTCCTCGCCGTAGCCGCCGTTGACGGATCCGAGGTAGTCGGTCTCCAGCTGCACGGAGCGGCTGTTGCCGTGCAGGGTGAGGCTGCCGTGGATGGTCCACTTGTTGCCCGGCCGGGGCTGGAAGCGGTGGCTGACGAAGTAGATGTGCGGGTAGTTCTCCACGTCGAGGAAGTCCGCGGAGCGCAGGTGGTCGTCGCGGGTCTTGTTTCCGGTGGTGAGGCTGGAGGCGTCGATGGTGCACTCCGCGTAGGAGTCCTGCGGCCGTTCCCCGACCTGTACGCCGCCCTCGAAGCGGGTGAACCGGCCGTGCACATTGGCCATACCGACGTGGCGGGCGATGAACCGGATGGCGGTGTGCGGCGGGTCGAAGAGCCAGATGCCGGGCTCCGGCGGCTCCAGCGGGCGGGAGTGTTCCATCGCGATCCGCGACAGGTTCTGCCGGCCGGCGAAGATCTCGACCGTGGTCTGGACGGGCAGCAGACCGTCGGCCGTGATCAGTACGGAGTAGCGCCCGGTGGGCAGGCCGATGGTGAGCGTGCCGAACGGGTCGGTACGGCCCCTCATCACCACGTGTCCGGTGTGGTTCGCCTTCACCTGGACCTCGGCGCCGTCCAGCGGATGACCGACGGGACCGGCGACTTCGAGGGCGAGAACTCCTGCGGTCAGAGGGACCCGGGACAGCAGCGGGGTTTCCTTGCGGCTGCCCTTCGCCTTGTTGCGCCTGAGTAGCGAGAGGCCCATGGTGACCCTTCATTCGTGTGCGTGGTGGTCATTGAGCGGGTGGTGCTCGTGGCGTGCGTGGCGGTCTTCGTTACGTCTCACTCACCGTCCCGGGCCAGGATCTGCCCCAGTGCGAGGGTGAGAAGCTTCGCCGCCGCGGGATCCGCGCCGGGGTGGCGGAAGGCGATGTGGTTGTCGGGGCGTACCAGCAGGCAGCCGCCGTCACCGGTCTCCCGCAGTCGCGCCCAGTCGCCGTACGGGTCCTCGTACTCCTGCCCGGGGCCGATGACCGCGGTGGCGATCTCCAGTCCCCAGCGCCGGGAGGCGGCCTCGGCCGCCTCCAGCCAGCAGTCGCCGCCGATGCCCGTGATCACGGTGAACCGGCCCTGTCCGCCGAGGTCCAGTGTGGACAGACCGGTCCGTCCGCGTGTGATCCAGGCGTGGGGCAGCCGCGCACCCGGCCGGGTCGTCGGCTGGTAGTGCAGTTCGGCGTCCCGCGCGAAACCGGGATCGGGGGTGCCGTCGGGAACGACCGCCGCCGAGTCGTAGCGCTGGTTCATCTCCACACCGTGCGCGTTGAACTCGTACACCTTGGCGGCGATGGCCTCGCGGAGCCTGCCCCGGGCCGACTCGCCCTCGGGTGTGGCGGCCTTGCGCGCCTCCACCCGGCCCCACAACTCGTCCGGGTCGTCGGTCGAGAGCAGGTCGAGCGATTCGAAGAGGGGCAGGGTCTCGCCGATGCTCTTGTTGGCGCGCTCGACGATCTGCTTGCCCACCGGGACCCGCTCGGCGTCGTAGGTGTCCAGCAGGGCGGACGAAGCGGTGCCGTCGAGGACGAGTTTCAGCTTCCAGGCCAGGTTGTAGGCATCCTGTATGGACGTGTTGGAGCCGAGACCGTTGGACGGCGGATGACGGTGCACGGCGTCGCCCGCGCACAGCACCCGGCGGTCCCGGTAACGCTCGGCGTAGAGTTGGTTGACCGTCCACGACGAGGTGGAGGTGATCTTCACGGGTACGGTGTCGTCGCCGATGAGGGGGCGTATCACCGACAGTGCGTATTCCTCGGTGAGTTCGGGCGCGCCCTGGTCCAGATCGTAACCCCAGACCACCATCCATTCGTTCCAGGGGCGGACACAGCGCACCAGCCCCGCGCCTATCCCGCCGACGGTCGCTCCGGGGGCGAGTACCCAGTAAAGGGTGCCGGGACGGTGGGCGGTAAAGGCGCTGAGATCGGCCTCGAAGACGATGTTGAGGCTGCCCGCGATGCCAGTGCGGCCATTGACCGGCAGGGCGGAGTTCTCGGCGACTCTGCTGCGACCGCCGTCGGCGCCTATGAGGTATTTGGCGCGAATCTCGTAACGGTCGCCGCGCAGCCGGTCCTTGACCAGCGCGGTGACGCCTTCGTCGTCCTGCTCGTGCGACAGATACTCGGTATCGAATCGGAGCGAGGTGCCACGGGATACGGCGGCTTCGACGAGCACCGGTTCCAGCAGATGCTGGGGCATGTCGCACATGCGGCTCGGGCCGGCGAGTTCGTGGCGCGCGCGGACCAGCGGGTCGTTGCCCCAGGAACGCAGCCGGCCCAGCTCCTCACCGGCCAGGCTGGAGCAGAAGACGGTGTTGCTCATCAGGTGCTGCGGCGTGGCCTGCGCCACCACCCGGTCCTCGACTCCGAGGTCGCGCAGGACTTCCATCGTGCGCTGGTTGGTGATGTGCGCCCGGGGCGTGTCCGCGAGGGAGCCGTAGCGGGTCACGGCGATGTTCGGCACACCGTAGGTGCTGAGGGCGAGCGCCGCGCCTGCCCCCGCGGGACCAGTGCCCACGACAAGGACATCGGTCTCAATTCTCTGCACGGCTGAGCCACTCCTGTTCGCAAAGGTGAGGGGGACGGCGCAAGTGGTGCCGAAATACTAGCCCGCATAATGCACCCTTCAACTACGGGCTTGTGAGCACCCCTTGAAAAGCGATCAGCAACGCGGTCCATTTCGTGTGCAACATATGGACGGGAAGTGAATACACTTCGCCGAATGTTCATGAACTCTCGGGCTCCGTCGCCGAACTGCCTCTATTTTCCCGGTAATCGCGACCGCGCCCGGGGACGGTTCCCCGGGCGGGGTCGGCGCGATATGCGCGCGGGATGTGTCGCGGATCGTTACGAGAGCATCGCCATGTGAGTATCGCCATGTGAGTATCGCCATGGCGAGCGGCGATATGTGAGCGCCTTTACACGCGGCGTTACATGGGTGCCGTTGCATGCGCGGCGTTGCATGGGTGCCGTTGCATGCGTGGCGTTGCATGGGTGCCGTTCGGCATGACGACTCCTCAAGCACGGCGAGGTGATGACGGGTTCGCCGGCCGGCTTGTGGGCTGCCCTTCAAGGGCCTCGGCCGCGACCGCGCGACGCGCTGGAACGGACGGGCCGCTCGCCGCGGACGTGTGGACAGCCCGCCGACGCCGGTGGAGTGTGTTCCTTGCCCCGCAACACCCTTGCGCAGAAAGAGAATTCGCCATGACCGCAGAGTCACGTGTGCCTGTGCGATCCGTATCCCGACGTATGCCCCGCCTGCTCGCGGGTGCTGCCCTCGCGGTCGCCCTCGGCGCCATGTCACTCCTCGTCCCCCACCCGGCGTCCGCCGCCGACCCCACCACGCTGACCAGTGGGTTCTACGTCAGCCCGGACTCCTCACCGGCCGCCTGGGCCCGCGACAACCCCGGCGACTCGCGGGCCGCCCGTATCCACTCCTCCATAGGCTCGCGGCCGATCGCCCGCTGGTTCGGCACCGGCAGCAGCGCGTCGAGTGTCGCGAGCTACGTCGGTGCCGCGGACAGCCACGACAAGCTCCCCGTCCTCGTGGCGTACAACATCCCGGGCCGTGACGCCTGCGGCGGCCACTCGGGCGGCGGTGCGGGAAGCGTCGGCGCCTACCGCACCTGGATCGCGTCCTTCGCCGCGGCCATCGGGACGAAGCCCGCGGTGGTCGTCATCGAACCGGACGCGCTCGGCGACTTCGCCTGCATGTCCGCCGCACAGATCCAGGAACGCCTGGACATGCTCCGCTACGCCACCGAGAAATTCCGGGAGAAGGCGCCCAACACCTCCGCCTACCTCGACGGCGGCAACGCCGGCTGGGTTGCCCCGGCCACCATGGCGAGCCGTCTCAACTCGGCGGGCGTGCACAACATCCGCGGCTTCTCCGTCAATGTCTCCAACTACTACAGCACCGGCGCGTCCGTTTCGTATGCCTCCTCCGTCGACTCGGAACTCGGCGGCGCCGCCGGCTTTGTCGTCGACACCAGCCGCAACGGCAACGGCAAGGGCTCCAGCGGCGAGTGGTGCAACCCGGCCGGCCGCAAGCTGGGCACACCGCCCCAGACCGGCGGCGGAGCGGACATGCTGCTCTGGATCAAGACGCCGGGCAACTCGGACGGACAGTGCGGCATTGCCCCCACGGTCCCGGCCGGGGTGTTCAGTCCGGACATCGCGGTCCGCCTGATCGACGGCGTCTGACCGTAGACCGAGTCGACGCCCCCGCGGATCCCACCGGCGGCCCAGCCCGTTCGGCCACGTGCCGGACGGGCTCGCCGAAGCTCTCCGCCGCCACGAACGACTCCTCCGCCCCACCACGTAAGGCCACGCCTTCAGGAGAGCCGCCGGCCCACCCGCGAGATCGCCTTGACCATGCCGCAGCGGCATGGGTTCCGCTGGAGGCATCGACGCGTCCGCGTCGCGGAGAACCTGGGTCCGGGGGGACATCGTAGGGTGGAGTACCCGTCAACTCGCCGAGCCGGCCGGCACGACGCTGCGCGCGGTACGGCACTACCACGAGGCCGGCCTGCTCCCCGAGCCCGAACGCCGGGGCCAACGGCTACAAGAGGTACGGCGTGTCCCACCTCGTCCGCGTACTGCGCATCACACGCCTGACCGGGCTCGGGCTCTCGCTCAAGCACATCACCGAGCTGGGCGACGCCGACGAACACCCCGAGAAGGCGCTGCGCGCGCTGGACACCGAACTGGCCGCGTCCATCGAACGGTTGCGGGGGATGCGCTCCCAGATCGCCGTGATCCTGGACCGGTCCGCGCCGACCGATCTCCCACCCGATCTGGGCAGGGCCGTCGCCGACGCGGTTGTCCCGGCGGCCGACCGTTCGCCGGTCGTGGTCATGAGCCAGGTCCTGGGCCAGTCGGTGCTCGACACCTAGGGTCTTTCGTTTGGATCAGGCCGGATCCACACGAAAGACCCTGGGGCGGCGCCGTCCCGAGCCCGCCCGTTCCCGCCGTACGTGTGCGCCCGTGCGCCAACGTACGCCCTTTCAGGAGGACATCAGATGCGCAGAACCTTGTCCCTCGCCCTCGCCGCCACGGCGGTGGCGGCGACCACGATTCCGGGAGTGTCGGTGGCGGCGACGCCGGACACCGTGCGTTGGGGCGCGTGCCCGGAGAAGGTCGCCGCGCCCCGGCTCGAGTGCTCGACGCTCGAAGTCCCGTTGGACTACCGGGATCCCGGCGGCCGGCAGATCGAGATAGCGATCTCCCGGCCGGCGAGCAAGGAGCCCTCGCAGCGTCGCGGCGTGCTGCTGACCCCGGGCGGCGCTGGGCGAGCCGAACGAACGCGCCCCGGGAACGCCGCCGGCCGGCGCCCAGGAGCTGCGGCGGGCGTTCGGACAGCGGGCCACGATGGTGACCGGCGACCAGGGCGGGCACGGTGTCCATCCGTTCGGACCCAACACATGCGCGAAGGACGCGGTGACGACCTTCCTGACCGCCGGACAGCGCCCGCCGCAGGACCTCGCCTGCGCGGCGGAGCCGAGCGAGTAGCGCGGCCGGGAGCGGATCAGTCGTCCGGCGAGGCCGAAGCCCACCTGTACCTGGCGGGTGTCGCGCGCCGAGTCCGGACTTCCTGCCGCCTTCCCCGTCCGAGGCGGCACCGTCGAAGTACGGATGAGCGCCTTCGGGCTCGAGCTTGGGCCGGTTTTCAGGAGGCGGTGAGTTCGGCGAGCAGCACACGGACGCGTCGCTCGATCTCGTTGCGGATGGGCCGTACCACCTCGATGGCCTGCCCGGCCGGGTCGTCGAGCGTCCAGTCCAGGTACTGCTTGCCGGGGAACACCGGGCAGGTGTCACCGCAGCCCATGGTGATCACGACGTCGGACGCCTGTACGGCTTCCACGGTCAGTACCCTCGGGGTTTCGGCCGAGATGTCGATGCCGGCCTCGTTCATCGCCTCGACCACGGCCGTGTTCACGGTGCCGGCCGGTGTGGAGCCCGCTGAGCGTACTTCGACGCGGCCGTGTGCGAGGTGGGTCAGGAACGCGGCGGCCATTTGCGAGCGGCCGGCGTTGTGGACGCATACGAACAGTACGGTCGGCTTCGGGTTCTCAGGCACGGACGGAACCTTCCGGTGCGGATTGAGGGAAGAAGCGGCGGGCTGTCAGGCCGACATGGACCAGGCCGATCAGGACAGGGACCTCGATGAGGGGACCGACGACCCCGGCGAGGGCCTGGCCGGACGTGGCTCCGAAGGTGGCGATGGCAACCGCGATGGCCAACTCGAAGTTGTTGCCCGCGGCGGTGAACGCCAGCGTGGTTGCCTTCGGGTGGTCCAGGCCGACCGCTCGGCCGACGGCCATGGACCCGGCCCACATCACGGTGAAGTACACCAGCAGTGGCAGTGCGATCCGTAGGACGTCCAGGGGGCGGGTGGTGATCGCGTCGCCCTGGAGGGCGAAGAGCACGACGATGGTGAACAGCAGCCCGTACAGGGCGAACGGGCCGACCCGGGGGATCAGTTCCGTCTCGTACCAGGTGCGCCCCTTGGCCTTCTCTCCGAGGCGACGGGTGAGGAACCCGGCCAGCAGGGGGATGCCGAGGAAAATCAGCACACTGCGGGCGATCTCCCATACGGACACGTCGAGTGCGGTCCGCTCCAGGCCGAGCAGGCCGGGCAGCTCGCTCAGGTAGAACCAGCCCAACAGGCCGAACGCGAAAACCTGGAACACCGAGTTCAGGGCGACGAGGACGGCGGCGGCCTCGCGGTCGCCGCAGGCGAGGTCGTTCCAGATGATGACCATGGCGATGCAGCGGGCGAGGCCGACGACGATCAGGCCGGTGCGGTATTCGGGCAGGTCCGGGAGGAAGACCCACGCCAGAGCGAACATCAGGGCCGGGCCGACGATCCAGTTCAGTACCAGGGACGGGATGAGCAGGCGTCGGTCGCGGGTGACGGTGTCCAGGCGGTCGTAGCGGACCTTGGCCAGGACCGGGTACATCATCACGAGCAGGCCGAGCGCGATCGGCAGCGAGACGCCGGTGACGGTGACCTTCGCGAGCGCGTCCCCCAGGCCGGGAACAAGGCGGCCGAGGCCGAGGCCGGTGGCCATCGCGATCAGGATCCACACAGCGAGGAACCGGTCGAGGAACGACAGTTGTCCGGCCACCGGCCCTGCGGGCGCCGCCGTGGTGGTGACTTCGGTGCTCACGAGACGGCCCCGGCGGATTCGGGTTCGGCGGGGCGGGTGAGGATCGCGGCCAGGCGGTCGGTCATCCTGGGCAGCGGCCGGTAGTACACCCACGTCCCGCGCCGCTCGGAGTCGATGAGCCCGGCTTGCTTCAGGAGCTTGAGGTGGTGGGAGATCGTCGGCTGGGACAGGCCGAAGGCCGGGGTGAGGTCACAGACGCAGACCTCCCCGCCCGCGCGTGAGGCGATCATCGACAGCAGCCGCAGCCGCACCGGGTCGCCCAGGGCCTTGAACACCTTCGCCAGCGTCTCGGCCTGGCCCTCGTCCATCGGCGCGGTCAGCAGGGTGGGGCGGCATCCGTCCGCACCGGCGCCATCCTGGCCGAGCATCACCGGCTCCTGTATCGACATTCTTCTATGTTGAAACTTTTCGATTCAACATGCAAGTGTGAACCTGATCAATACTGGGACGAGGACTTCGGGAACCAACGTCCCGAGACACCGCATTCAGGGGAGGCCCGCACGATGGTCACGGTTGTTTTCGGCGCACGGGGGAACGTCGGCCGCCTTGTCGCCGGAGGTCTGGCGGCCCTGGGCGTGCCGGTCCGGTCGACGAGCAGGACAGGGGACGCCGCCCACGTGGCGGCGGATCTGGACGTGCCGGAGACGTTGCCCGCCGCGCTGGAGGGCGCGTCGCAGGTCTTTCTCTACGCCAAACCCACGGGCATCGACGGGTTCGTGGCGGCCGCTCGTGCGGCCGGGGTGCGGCACGTGGTGCTGTTGTCGTCCGGGGCGGTCGTGCAGCCCGGCGCCGACCGTAATCCGATCGCTCGGGATCATCGGGTCGTGGAATCGGCACTGGAGGAGTCCGGGCTGTCCTGGACCTTCGTCCGGCCGGGAATGTTCGCGACCAACACCCGATGGTGGTGGACACAGGCGATCAAGGGCGGGGAAGCTGTGCGGCTTCCGTACCCGGAGGCGCTGACGGCTCCCGTCAGCGAGCGGGACATGGCCGCCCTCGCGGTGACGGCGCTGACCGAACGGGGGCATGGGCGACAGGCGTACACACTGTTCGGGCCGCAGGTACTCACCCTGCGTGAACAGGTTGGGCACATCGGCTCGGCCATTGGCAGGAAGATCGCCATCGAGACGGTCACACCCGAACAGGCGCGGGCCGATCTGGGCAGGACGATGCCCGCGATGGGAGTGGAGGCGATCATGCGCGCGTGGGAGGCCGGCGCCGAGACCACCCCCGAGACCTCCGCCATCGTCGAAAAGCTCACCGGAATGCCTGCCCAGACGTTCCCGGAGTGGGCGCAGGACCACGCCGACGATTTCCGTCCGTGACAACCCGGCTTCCTTCGCCCCTCTCCACAGGTAACCGGGTTCGCGACCAGGTTCAACTCGCCGCGGGCATCCGCCGGTTCTTCCACCGCCGTCGGCGCCGGCCGCACATTGCCGGCGGCGCCTGCGGCGGCCCGCATGTCCGCTACGGCTTCGGATGCGGCAGGACCGCGATCCCGTCCAGTTCGACCAGGGCCTGTTCGTCCCAGAGCCGTACGACCCCGATCACCGCCATCGCGGGATACTCGCGGCCCGCCAACCGGCGCCAGACGCGGCCGAGTTCGGCGGCGTGGGCGCGGTAGTCGGCGATGTCCGTCGCGTAGACGGTCACCCGGGCGAGGTCGTCCGGGCCGCCGCCCGTCGCCGCGAGTGCGGTCAGGAGGTTGCCGAGTGCCCGCTCGAACTGGGCGGGAAGTGTCTCCCCCACGACCTTCCCGGCCCCGTCGAGCGCGGTCTGTCCGGCCAGGAGGACCAGTTGGCCGCCGGTGGCGGTGACCGCGTGCGAGAAACCGGTGGCCGGGGAGAGACCGGCGGGGTTGACGCGCTCCAGGCTCATCCGTACAACTCCTTCGCGATGATGGTGCGCTGGACCTCGGTGGCGCCCTCGTAGATCCGTGGCGCCCGGACCTCTCGGTACAGGTGCTCCAGCGGGTGTCCGCGCTGGAGGGCGCGGGCGCCGTGCAGTTGCACGGCGGCGTCGACGACGTACTGCGCGGTCTCGGTCGCGAACAGCTTCGCCATCGCCGAGCGCCGGGGCACGTCCGGTGCGCCGGTGTCGTACGCCTCGGCCGCCGCGTACACCAGCAGCCGCGCGGCCTCGGTACGGGTCGCCATCTCCGCGACCTGGTGCGCGACCGATTGCAGGTCCTTGAGCGGGCCGCCGAACGCGGTCCGGTCCGCCGTGTGGCCGAGCGTCGCGTCCAGGGCCGCCTGCGCCATACCGACGGCGAAGGCGCCGACGCTGGGGCGGAAGAGGTTGAGGGTGTTCATGGCGACCCGGAAGCCTCCGCCCACCTCGCCGAGGACATCGTCGCGGGACACGGGCACGGTCTCGAAGGCGAGGGCGCCGATGGGGTGCGGGGAGAGCATCTCGATCGGGGAGCCGGTCAGTCCCGGCCGGTCGGCGGGGACGAGGAAGGCGGTGACTCCGCGCGCTCCTGCGCCCTCCTCCGTGCGGGCGAAGACGGTGTAGAAGTCGGCCTCGGGGGCGTTGGAGATCCAGCGTTTCCCGCCGGTCAGCAGCCAGCCGTCGCCGTCGGGTACGGCCCGCAGGGCGAGCGCGGCGGCATCGGAACCGGCGCCCGGCTCGCTCAGCGCGAAGGCGGCCACGGCGCGGCCGGCGCGCACCTCGGGCAGCCAGTGGGCCCGCTGGCGGTCGGTACCGGCCTGGACGACGGGGTACGTACCGAGGCCCTGGAGGGCGAGCGCGGTCTCGGCCTCCGTACAGCCCTGGGCGAGGGATTCGCGCAGCAGGCAGAGGTCCAGCGCGCCGGCTCCGGCTCCCTGGTCGTCCGCGTTCGCGCGCCCGAACAGCTTTTCCAGCAGGCCGAGTTCGCCGAGCGCCGCGATCAGGGGCCGGTTCACCCGGCCCGGCTCACCCTTCTCCACGAGCGGGCGCAGCTGCTCCTCGGCCAGGGCCCGCAGTTGCGCGCACCAGTCGGTCTGTACCGGATCGAGCGAGAATACGGGCATCCCAGCTCCCACTTCCTACGCCTTTATCGCGGACCGTTGACTGTCGTCAACTTCACGATACGCTCGATGAACGACCCCGACGATGACCAGGGGGCGAACCATGGAGCTGACCCCGTCGGCCCACATCGACACCTTCGCGCGCGACCATCTCCCGCCCGCCGAGCAGTGGCCCCACCTCCTCCCCCTGCCGCCCGGGACGCGCTCGCCCGCCCGGGTCAACTGCGCCGCCGAGCTGCTGGACCGCACGGCCGAGCGGTTCGGCGCGGACCGCCCCGTCTTCCGGACGCCCTCGGGGGAGATCTGGTCGTACGGGGAGCTGCGCGGGCGGGTCGACCGGATCGCCCACGTCCTGACCTCCGATCTGGGCGTGGTGCCGGGAAACCGGGTGCTGCTGCGCGGGCCCACGACCCCCTGGCTGGCGGCCTGCTGGCTGGCGGTGCTCAAGGCGGGTGCGGTGGCCGTCACCGTACTGGCCCAGCAGCGGGCGCACGAGTTGGCCACCATGTGCGAGATCGCCCGGGTCCGCCACGCCCTGTGTGACATCCGGTCGCTGGACGACCTGGTCAAGGCGGAGGTGCCGGGGCTGCGGATCACGGCGTACGGCGGGGACGCGCCGGACGATCTGCTGCGGCTGGCGGACGGCAGGCCGGAGCGGTACGCGGCGGTGGAGACGGCGGCGGACGATGTGGCGCTGATCGCCTTCACCTCGGGGACGACGGGCCGGCCCAAGGGGTGCATGCACTTCCACCGCGATGTGCTGGCCGTCGCCGACACCTTCTCGCGTCAGGTGCTGCGCCCGGAGCCGGGCGACATCTTCGCGGGCAGTCCGCCGCTCGGTTTCACCTTCGGCCTCGGCGGGCTGATGCTCTTCCCGATGCGGGCCGGGGCATCGGCGCTGCTGCTCGAACAGGCCCGCCCCGCCCAGCTGTTGGCGGCGGTGGCGGAGCACCGGGTGTCGGTCCTGTTCACCGCGCCGACCGCGTACCGCGTGATGCTCGACGAGCTGAGGTCGAAGCCGTACGACATCTCCTCCCTGCGGCGCTGTGTGTCGGCGGGTGAGAATCTGCCCGCCGACACCTGGCGGGCCTGGCACGAGCGGACCGGGCTGTGTGTCATCAACGGCATCGGGGCGACCGAGCTGCTCCACATCTTCATCTCGGCCGCCGACGACGCGATCAGGCCGGGCACGACCGGGGTGCCGGTGCCGGGGTGGCAGGCGCGCGTCGTGGACCGTTCGGGTGCGCCGGTGCCCGACGGGGAGCCGGGACTGCTGGCCGTACGCGGCCCGGTGGGCTGCCGGTATCTGTCCGATCCGCGCCAACTGGAGTACGTACAGGGCGGCTGGAATCTGACCGGCGACACCTACATACGCGAGCCGGACGGCTACTTCCGCTATGTCGCCCGCGCCGACGACATGATCATTTCGGCCGGTTACAACATCCCCGGCCCGCAGGTCGAGGACGCGCTGCTGGCCCATCCCGATGTGGTGGAAGCGGCGGTGGTCGGCCGTCCGGACGCGCTGCGCGGCGAGATCGTCGCCGCGTATGTCGTACTGCGGGACGGGGTGGCGCGCGACGAGGGCACCGCCGAGGCGCTGCGTGGTTTCGTCAGGGCCCGGCTGGTGCCGTACAAGTGCCCGCGCGCGATCGTCTTCCTGGACGCCCTCCCCCGCACCCCCACCGGCAAACTCCAGCGCTTCCGGCTGCGCGGTCCGGGCCCGTACGGCACCCCCTGAGGTGATCACGCAGAACGGGGAGGACCTAAGGTGATCACGTGGCCGAGCAGCACACTCCCCGTTCCCTGATCGTCACCCTGTACGGCGCGTACGGCCGCACACCGGACGAATCCCCGCTCCCCGTCGCGGAGTTGATCCGCCTGCTGGGAGCCCTCGGCGTCGACGCGCCCTCCGTGCGCTCGGCCGTCTCCCGGCTCAAGCGGCGCGGTCTGCTGATCCCGGAGCGCACGGTGGACGGCGCGGCCGGATACGTCCTGTCGGCGGAGGCCCGCCAGCTGCTCGACGACGGCGACCGGCGGATCTACGCCCGCCCCTCGCCCCGGCTCTCCGACGGCTGGGTGCTGGCCGTCTTCTCCGTCCCCGAGGCCGAGCGCCACAAGCGTCATCTGCTGCGTTCACGGCTGGGGCGGCTCGGCTTCGGGACGGCGGCGCCCGGTGTCTGGATCGCGCCGGGGCGGCTGTACGAGGAGACCCGGCACACCTTGCGGCGGCTCCAACTCGACGCGTACGTCGACCTGTTCACCGGCGAGCACCTCGGTTTCGAGGCGACGGACCGCGCGGTGGCCCGCTGGTGGGACCTCGACGCGATCGCCGCCCTGCACGAGGAGTTCCTGGCCGCGCACGAGCCGGTACTGCGCGGGTGGGAGGAGCGGAACATGACGGAGGAGCGGGACAGGGCGCTGGAGCGGAACACCGACGCCTACCGCGACTACCTGTTCGCGCTCGACTCCTGGCGCCGGCTGCCGTACGCCGACCCCGGCCTGCCCGCCGAACTGCTGCCGGAGAACTGGCCGGGCGAACGGTCCGCCGATGTCTTCGCCCAGCTGCACACCCGGCTGCGCGACGCCGGGCTGGAGTTCGTACAGCGCCCGCTCACCGCAGAGTGAGGCGCGGCTTCGGATCGTCGGTGCGGCCCGCCGGGGGTGTGCGGCTGCCCGCGCGGTACGGCAACGGCCAGGGCGCGGCCGGGCCTTCGTATCCCTGGTCGGCCGCCGCGTGCAACGTCCAGTGCGGATCGTACAGATGGGGACGCGCCAGCGCGCACAGATCCGTACGGCCCGCGAGCACAAGGGAGTTGACGTCGTCCCAGGAGGAGATGGCGCCGACGGCGATGACCGGGACGGACAGGGTGTTGCGGATGCGGTCCGCGAACGGCGTCTGGTACGAACGGCCGAACTCGGGCTTCTCGTCGGGCACCACCTGGCCGGTCGAGACGTCGATGGCATCGGCGCCGTGCGCGGCGAAGGCGCGGGCGATCTCGACGGCCTCCTCGGCGGTGGTCCCGCCCGGCGCCCAGTCGGTGGCGGAGATCCGGACCGTCATGGGCCGGTCCTCGGGCCAGTCCGCGCGTACGGCGTCGAAGACTTCGAGGGGGAAGCGCAGCCGCGCCGCCGTCGAACCGCCGTACGCGTCCGTACGACGGTTGGTGAGGGGGGAGAGGAAGCCGGAGAGCAGGTAGCCGTGGGCGCAGTGCAGTTCCAGCAGGTCGAAGCCGCTGCGCTGGGCGCGCCGGGCGGCGGAGGCGAACTGCTCGCGTATTTCGATGAGTTGGCGGCGGTCGAGCTGGTGCGGGATCTGGCTGACGCCCGGCCGGTACGGCAGCGGGGAGGCGGCGGACAGCGGCCAGTTGCCGGTCGGCAGGGGCTCGTCCATGCCTTCCCACATCAGCCGGGTGGAGCCCTTGCGCCCCGCGTGCCCCAGCTGGACGCCGATGGCGGTGCCGGGTGAGGACGCGTGGACGAACGCGGTGACGCGGCGCCAGGCGTCGCCCTGTTCGCGGGTGTAGAGGCCGGTGCAGCCCGGGGTGATCCGGCCCTCGGGGCTGACGCAGACCATCTCGGTCATCACCAGGCCCGCGCCGCCCAGGGCGCGCGCGCCGAGGTGGACGAGATGGAGGTCGCCGGGGACGCCGTCGACCGCGGAGTACAGGTCCATGGGTGAGACGACGACCCGGTTGCGCAGGGTCAGTCCGCGCAGCCGGAAGGGGGTGAACATCGGGGGCGTGCCGGGCGGGCAGCCGAAGTCCTCCTCCACGGTCCGGGTGAAGGCGGGGTCGCGCAGCCGCAGGTTGTCGTGGGTGACCCGGCGGCTGCGGGTGAGCAGGCCGAAGGCGAACTGGCGTGGTGGCTGGCCGGTGTACGTGGCCAGCTCCTCGAACCAGCGCAGGCTGGCCGCGGCAGCGCGCTGGGTGGACGCGACGAC
The DNA here is from genome assembly GCF_044741745.1 of Streptomyces sp. NPDC088116. Taxonomy (NCBI): domain Bacteria; kingdom Bacillati; phylum Actinomycetota; class Actinomycetes; order Kitasatosporales; family Streptomycetaceae; genus Streptomyces; species Streptomyces sp. NPDC088116. Next base: position 640,342 of record NZ_JBIUTF010000004.1, read on the forward strand.
CGGGCGGCGCTCGTTCTCGTACGCGGCGAGCGCGGACGGCAGATCCGGCTGCTCCTCGATACAGGCGGCGAGCGCGAGGGCGTCCTCGACGGCGAGCTTGGTGCCGGAGCCGATGGAGAAGTGGGCGGTGTGCGCGGCGTCGCCGATCAGCACCGTATTGCCGTGGCTCCAGCGGTCGTTGACGACGGTACGGAAGGCCGTCCAGGACGAGGCGTTCGAGCGGAGCGGACGCCCGCCGAGGGCGTCGGCGAAGATCTTGGCGCAGCGTTCGGTGGACTCCCGCTCGTCGAGGTCCGCGAATCCGGCCGCCTGCCAGACCTCTTCGCGCATCTCGACGATGACGGTGCTCGCCGATTCGGCGTACGGATAGCCGTGCAGTTGCATCACGCCGTGCGCGGTCTCGGCGATCTCGAAGCGGAACGCGTCGAACGCGAAGTCCGCGGCGAGCCAGACATAACGGCAGCGGTGGGTGGTGACGGTGGGCCTGAAGACGTCGGCGTGGGCGGTACGGGTGAGGCTGTGGACGCCGTCGGCGGCGACCACCAGGTCGTAGGAGGAGGCGAGTTCGGCGGCGGGCGGCGCCTCGGTGCGGAAGCGGAGCCGTACGCCGAGGGACGTGCAGCGCTCGTGCAGGATCTCCAGCAGTCTGCGCCGGCCCAGGGCCGCGAAGCCGTGGCCGCCCGAGGTGAGGGTCCGGCCGCGGTGGACGATGTCGATGTCGTCCCAGCGGACGAACTCGCCCTGGAGCGCCCGGTGGACGACGGGGTCGGCGTGTTCGATACCGCCGAGGGTCTCGTCGGAGAGGACGACACCGAAGCCGAAGGTGTCGTCGGGGGCGTTGCGCTCCCAGACGGTGATCTCGCGGGCGGGGTCGAGCCGTTTGAGCAGGGCCGCCGCGTACAGCCCGCCGGGTCCGCCGCCGATGACCGCGACGCGCGGGGCGCGGGCCACGGCTAGCGGCCCTGCCACTTCGGCGCCCGCTTCTCGGTGAATGCGGCGTGGAATTCCCGGTAGTCCTCGCCGTTCATCAGCAACGCCTGGGTGGCGGCGTCCAGTTCGACGGCGGCGGCGAGCGGCATGTCCAGTTCGGCGGTGAGCAGGGCCTTGGTCTGGGCGTGGGCGAGGGCCGGTCCGTCGGCGAGCCGGCGGGCCAGCTCGGCGGCCCGTGCGCCGGACCGGCCCTCGTCGGTCAGCTCGCTGATCAGGCCGATCCGCTCGGCCTCCGGCGCGCGTACCGGCTCGCCTAGCATCAGCAGCCGGGTCGCGTGCCCGAGCCCGACCACCCGGGGCAGCAGATAGGCCGCGCCCATGTCACCGCCGGAGAGACCGACGCGGGTGAAGAGGAAGGCGAACCGGGCGGAGGGTTCGGCGATCCGGAAGTCGGCGGCGAGCGCCAGTACGGCACCGGCGCCCGCGGCGACTCCGTGCACGGCGGCGATCACCGGGAAGGGGCACTCGCGGATCGCCCGGACGACCTGTCCTGTCATCCGGTTGAAGTCGAGCAGCTGGGTGGTGTCCATGGCGAGTGTGGCGCCGATGATCTCGTCCACGTCCCCGCCCGAGCAGAAGCCGCGCCCCTCCCCGGCCAGGACGAGAGCGCGTACGGAACGCTCCCTGGACAGCTCGGCGAGGAGATCGCGCAGGTCGGCGTAGGCGCCGAAGGTGAGCGCGTTGAGCTTCTCGGGGCGGGCGAGGGTGACGGTCGCGACCCCGTCGTCCGGGTCCCGCGTCAGCCGGAGATGGCGCCACTCCTGAGTACGGGGCGCGGAGCCGGAAAAGGGGCTCCCGGATTGGCTCGGGGAGGGATTCGGGGAGTGGCTCATGGAGTGCGGCCTCCTTCAGCTGATGCTGCGGATGCTCTGTCGCGCTGCCTGCCGTGCCGTCTGCCGTGCCGCTCCGTACGAGTCCGCCGAGGCCGCCGGTACGGCCCGTCGGCACAAGCCCCGCCCAGGAACCGTATCACTCGGATGTGACCGTCGTCACGAGCGCGCGATACGCCTGCGACCCTTCCGTGACACGTCCGTGAGGTGACGTCCGTAGGCTGCCGAAGGTCCCGTTCCGGTCAGGACATAGGTCCCTTGTCCGGTGGGCCCCAGCCCCTTGCCCATACGCTCACGCTCCGTATGGTTGAACCTGATACAAGTGCCCCGCCGCCGCGCCTCGCCCGCACCCGCGCCCCGATCGGACCCCACGCCATGCTCGAAGCCGCAGGCTCCTCTCCTTGGCGAGCCACGCTTCCGCACAGCGTCGAGGCGGTCCCCCTCGCGCGGGCCATGGTCCGTACGGCGCTCGCACATCTGGACGAGCCGACGCACAGCGACACCGCGGAACTGCTCACCGCGGAACTGGTCGCCAACGCCATTCAGCACACCACCGGGGAAACCCCCATCGAGCTGGTCGTGGAGATCCTGCCGACCGGGTGCCAGGTGGAGGTGCACGACGGCGATCCGGCTCCGCCGGGCAATCTCTCGCACCCCGGGACGATGCCGGATCCCTGGCAGGAGGACGGCCGCGGCCTGCTGCTGATCAGCACGCTCAGCGCGGCCTGCGGCCATCGCCCCACCGATCAGGGCAAGGCCGTCTGGTTCACACTCCCCGCGCGCCGGGCGGAGAGTGCGTGAACCACACGTGAGTCGCGAGCACCCGCAGAGCCCGGACTACGCGGACTCCCCGGACGTGGCCGCCGCGGCCAGGGTGGCCACCAGGACGGCCTTGATGGTGTGCAGCCGGTTCTCCGCCTCGTCGAAGACCACCGAGTGCGCCGACTCGAAGACCTCGTCGGTGACTTCCAGCTCGGTCAGACCGTGCCGCTCGTACAGCTCCCGCCCGACCGCGGTGCCCAGGTCGTGGAAGGCCGGGAGGCAGTGCAGGAACTTCACCCCGGGGTTGCCGGTCGCGCGCAGGACGTCCATGGTCACGGCGTACGGACCGAGCGCGGCGATGCGCTCGTCCCACACCTCCTTGGGCTCCCCCATCGACACCCAGACGTCGGTGGCCACGAAATCCGCGCCCGCGACGCCCTCGGTGATGTTCTCGGTGAGGGTGAGCCGGGCTCCGCTGACCTCGGCGGCCTGGCGGGCCAGGGTGAGGATCTCGTCGGACGGCCAGTAGGCGCGCGGCGCGACGATCCGCACGTCCATCCCCATCAGGGCGCCGGTGACCAGGTACGAGTTGCCCATGTTGAAGCGGGCGTCCCCGAGATAGGCGTAGGCCATCTCGGTCAGGGGCTTGTCGCTGTACTCGGTCATCGTGAGCACGTCGGCGAGCATCTGGGTGGGATGCCACTCGTCCGTGAGCCCGTTGAAGACGGGGACACCGGCATGGGCGGCGAGTTCCTCGACGGTCGCCTGGGCGTCGCCGCGGAACTCGATACCGTCGAACATCCGCCCGAGCACCCGGGCGGTGTCCTTCGCCGACTCCTTCTTCCCGATGTGCGAGCCCGCCGGGTCGATATAGGTCGTGGCCGCCCCCTGATCCGCGGCCGCCACCTCGAAGGCGCAGCGGGTGCGCGTCGACGCCTTCTCGAAGATCAGCGCGATGTTCCTGCCGCGCAGCCGCTGGACCTCGGTGCCCGCCTTCTTCGCGGCCTTGAGTTCCGCGGCCAGGTCGATCAGGCCGCGGAACTCCTCGGCCGTGAAGTCCAGCTCCTTGAGGAAGTGGCGGCCTTCGAGGTGTATCGCCATGGTGGCTGCTCCTGGACGCGAATCGGGGGGTGGCACATACAGAGACCATGAAACTATATACGATGCTCCGCATTGCTATACGGAGCGAGACGCGGAGACAGGGGCCCCTACGCGGGATCCCGCTCGACCGGACAGCTCATGCAGCGGGGTCCGCCGCGCCCCCGGCCCAGCTCGCTGCCGGGGATCTCGATCACCTCGACTCCCTGCGTACGCAGATGGGTGTTGGTGGTGACGTTGCGCTCGTAGGTGACGACGACGCCCGGCTCGACGGCGAGCACGTTGCAGCCGTCGTCCCACTGCTCACGCGCCGCCGAGTGCACGTCCTGGGTGGCGGTCAGCACCCGGATCTCCGGCAGCCCGAGGGCCGCCGCCATCGCGCGGTGCATATGCTCCGGAGGGTGGTCGGTGACCTTCAACTCGCTGCCGTCTCCGCCCGGTTGGATGGTGTACGAACGGAGCATGCCCAGACCCTCGTACTGGATGAACGTCTCCTGGTCGACCATCGTCATCACCGTGTCCAGATGCATGAACGCCCGGCGCTTGGGCATGTCGAGCGCCACGATCGTGGTGGCGGAACCGGCCGCGAAGAGCCCCCGGGCCAGCATCTCGACGGCCTGCGGCGTGGTGCGTTCGCTCATCCCGATCAGCACGGCTCCCCTGCCGATGACCAGGACGTCGCCGCCCTCGATGGTGGAGGGGTAGTCGTCCTGCCCCTCCGACCAGTGGGCGAAGGCGCCGGCGTCCGGCCCGGTGAAGAGGGGGTGGTGTTTGTAGATCGCCTCGAAGTGCACGGTCTCGCGCTGCCTGGCCGGCCAGCGCATGGCGTTGATCGACACCCCGTCGTAGATCCAGGCGGAGGTGTCCCGGGTGAAGAGATGGTTGGGCAGCGGGTCGAGCAGGAAGTCGTCGAGGCCCATCACATGGAAGCGGACCGAGGTCGGCTCCGCGTGCCGCTCCAGGAACTCCCGCTTGGTCATTCCGCCGACCAGCGCCTCGACCAGATCGGCCGTCGGCAGCTCGTCGAAGATCTCGCGCAGATGGCCGGTGGCGAGCGGCCCGTACTCCTTCTCGTCGAAGACGCGGTCCAGTACGAGCCGCCGCGCCGTCGGCAGCTCCAGCGACTCACGCAGCAGATCGCCGAAGAGGTGGACCGTCACACCCCGGCCGCGCAGCACCTCCACGAACGCGTCGTGCTCCTCCTGGGCGCGGCGCACCCACAGCACGTCGTCGAAGAGCAACGCGTCCTTGTTGCCGGGGGTGAGCCGCTTCAGTTCCAGATCGGGCCGGTGCAAAATGACGCGGCGCAGCCGCCCGGTCTCTGAGTCCACACGAAATCCCATGGGCCCATCGTGACGCGATCACATCGCCAGCACCACCACCAGTCCCAAGATCGCCAGCCCGAGGATGACCGTCAGGGCGAGGACGATGAGCCGCCCGTCCTCGATCCTGGACGGACGCTCGTCATGGTCGACGTGTCCGGAGGCGGGACCGGGCGGGGACGGGGGCGCGGTGGGTACGGCGGCGGACCGCTCCTGGCGGGGCTCGTACCCACGGGGCAGCCCCCGTGCGGGAGTTGACTCGTACGACAGGGGCGGCTCGTAGGACCGTGGAGTGTCATGGTCACGCGGCGGCCGGCGGTCGGGAGAAGGGGCGTGGGCGGGGGACGGGGCGTGGGCAGGGGAAGGCTCGTGGTCGGGGGAAGGCTCGTGGACGATCTCCGGCTGTTGCCGGGTACGGTCGCGGCGCTCGGCCCGCAGGAGCGCCAGCCAGACCTCGTCCCGGATCCCCGGCCCCTTCTCCGCCTCCAGGATCTGCTGGACCGCCGCCCGGCCCGCCGCGTCCGGGCCACTGCTCAACTCGGGCAGCAAGGTCGTCAGCCGCCCGCTGACCAGCGAATCGCGTGAGGCCTGTGGACGTACGGCCCAGCGGTAGAGCGCGGCGGCGTTGGCGGCCTGGGTCTCCTCACGGGGTGCCCGGGTCTCGGACGCCGGCCACCGACGGCCCGCCACGAACAGTTTCCTGTCCAGCACCGCGAAGCACAGGCCCAGCCGCAGCCCCTTGCCCCACTCGCCGTACCGGGCGGCGGTCTCCTTGAGGATCAGCGTGACCGCCGCGTAGTGCAGACCGCCTTCCCGCAGGACCTGGATCAGGTCCCTGTTGGAGCATCCGCGCAGGGTGCGGGCGACGTTCTTCTGTGCGGCGTTCGGTTCCTCCAGGGTGCGCAGCACGGCCAGGAGCTTGTCGTAGCCGACCGTCCCGCGCCGCAGGCGGCGGCGGGCGATAAGGCCGACCGACCCGGCGTAGTCCGGCCACTCGGGAACGACCCGCCGCAGGGCGGGAGGGCTCGACGGCGGAGGAGGCGCCGCAGACGGAGACGAGGATGGGGATGGGGACGGGGACGGAACCCGGGGCGGCGGCTCGGCACGTGGCGGCTGCGACCGGATCGGGTCGGTCCGTACGGGTTCGCTGTGCACGGGGTCACCGTGTACGGGTGCCCTGTGTGCGGATTCGCTGCGTACGGGCTCGGTGCGTACGGGTTCGCTGCGTACGGGTTCGCTGCGTACCGGCTCCGTGCGCGGCGGCTCACCGCGTACCGGCTCGGCGTGCGGCGGCTCACCGCGTACTGGCTCCGTGCGCGGCGGCTCCGACCCGGACAGCTCCGACCGTACAAAATCAGCTCGTCCAGAGTCGGGGCGTCCCGAATCCCCCCGTACAGAATCCGACCGTACAGACTCCGGCCGTCCCGAATCCGGTCTCGCGGACTCGCCTCCTACGGGACCGGGCCGCCCGGCGTCGGGCCGCACCCGATCGCCCCGTGAAGACTCATCCCGGAAAAACTCGTCGCGCAAGAACTCGCCCCGTGCGCTCCCGCCTCCGCCCGGCTCCTCCCGCACCGGCTCCGACCGACCGGATTCCGGCGTGTACAGCCTGCGTGGCCGGCCGCGCAGGCTGTACACGGCCTCCTCCGCCGCATCCAGCAGCGCGCCCCCGTCGCGGTGGTGCGACCGGCGGCTCACGGCGGCGGTCAGCGCCTCCGAGACGCCGAACTCCCTTTCCTCCCCCTGCTCGACCCCGCGCAGATAGTGGTCGACCAGCCAGCCGGCCACCTCCTCCGCCCGGTCCCCCAGCCGTTCCCCGGGGTCGGTCCGGGTCCGTTCGGTGTTCTGCGGTACCGGTCCCGCCCAGCTCCGTACGAAGACGAACTGGATCGACCGTTCCTCGATCGTGTCGTGGGTGGCGAACGACCAGCCGCTGGGCCTGATCCCCCGGAAGATCCCGTACAGCCCCCACAGCACCCGGTGCGCGGCCCGGCCGCCCTGCCGGTCCAGCACGGTGAACTTCTGCCCCGGCCGCCGGAGTATCTCGGCGGCCACCGACTTCAGGGTCTCCTCCAGCGCCGGCAGTCCGCGCACCAGCGCGCGCCGTCCCTCCTCGGCCGACTCCAGTACCGCCGCCGTCCGCACCTGCTCCAGGCCGCCACGCACCTCGCCGAGCCGCAGCCCGCCGTTCTCCCACGACCAGGCGTGCAGGCCCAGGCAGGTCTCGGCGTCCAGAGTGGCGGACGCGCCGGTCAGCGCGTGGCACACGGTGCTCGGCTGCCCGTCCGGGTCGGGCAGGGCGGCGCGGTGGATCAGCAGGGCGCGCCCCTTGCTCTCCAGCCTGATCAGGGCCGGGACCGTCTCGGCGGCCGTGGTGCGCAGCAGGGGCGCGACATGGCGGAAGACGGTCTCGGCCGTGTCCCGGCCGTTCGACCAGGCCACCGGGCCGAACCCGGTGGTGCCCATGCTGTTGTCGGCCTCCCAGCGGAAGACGATCTGGTCCAGCAGCTCCTCATGACGGGCCATCAGGTCCCCACCTCACTCAGATTCGCTCCGGGGAGGAGCCCGCACATGGCGAAGATCGACAACAGCGGTGCCAGGACCCGGCGTGGCCTGACACCGTGCGGATAGAGGCCGCCCCGCTCCTGGGCGCCGGTCGCCGCCACGAAGTGCAGCGTGCAGCGCGCGCAGTCGTCGAACGGTTTCAGCCAGGCGGGGCTGCCGTGGTGCGCGGCGAACGCGTAGGCGTCGCGGCTCTCCTCGCGGAAGGTCCGCTCGTCCAGTTCCGTCGGCAGGGCCCGGCCGAGCCAGCGGTCGACCGACGGGTCGAAGCGGAGGAGATCGCTCTTGTTCAGCGCGACGGCGGCCGGCGCCTCGATGTAGGAGCCGGGTCGCGGGACCCGGTTCAGTACGGTGGTGAACGCCTCGTCGCCCAGGTCCCGTTGCTGGAGCCTGGTCCGCGCGCGCACCGGATCGAGCGCGGGCAGGCGCAGTGCCCGCAGCGGATCGAGTACGAAGATGAACGCGCCGACGCCCATGAGGAAGCCGGTCACCTCACCGTTCTCCGCGAGGTCCTCGCCCGCGAGGTCGAAGAAGACGACAGGCCGGGTCCCGCCGGGGCCGGTGACCAGCAGTCCGTCGGTGAAGTGGGCGAAGGACGCCTGGCCGGTGCGTTCGAGCACCTTGCCCCGGTGCAGGCGCTGGACCCGCTCCCGCAGGAACTCGCGGTGGGTGTCGGGGTTGAGGGGCAGACATTTCAGTCCGTACGGTTCGAGGCCGCCCTGCTCGATCTCGCCCAGCATGGCGGCGAGCAGATGGGTCTTGCCCGCCGCCGAGCTGCCCACCAGCGCGACGGTGAGCGGCTCACCGTTGGTGAGATACGGGACCGGCAGATAGTGCTGCGCCGACGCGGGCGCGTGCGGGCAGATCTGGTAGGCCTGCCGCAGGGCGTCCTGCCGGTGCATGGGCCGGTGTTCCGCGCTGAGGTCCAGCGGCTTGGCCACCTTCTTGGAGTCGAGGGTGACCAGCCGGGTGTCGTCGAGGGAGACCGGCAGCAGGCAGTGCGGGCAGAGGGTGGGCCGCCGGGGCGGCGGCGGGGGCTCGGCGGCGGGCTCACGCACGGGAGGCGGGGCAGCGCCGCCCCCGCTGAGCCAGGAACGCAGGGTGCGCCGGGGCGGCGGATACTCGTAACCCGGCTCCTCCCACGCCTCCCACGCCTGCCGGTCCCAGCCCATCTCCTCGCGTTTCTTGGCGCGTTGGGCGTCGAACTCCGCGCGTGCCCGGCTGAGCGGATCGGCTCCGGTGGTCGCGTGGGCGAGCGGGTCGCCGACATTGAGCAGCCGCATCAACTCGGTCGCGGCGGGACGCTGTTCCGCGCGCGGGGCGAACACCCCGCCCTCGTGGAGGGCGGCCAGCCGGCGGAACTCACCGAGGTCGGCGGGCGGTTGTGAGCCGGGGCCCTGACGGCCGGACAGCAGGAAGTAGACGAGCTGGGCGACGGACCACAGATCGTCGCGGTGGTCGGTGAGTCCCACGCCCTGCCGCTGCTCGGGCGAAGCCCAGGGGGCGGCGCCGTACGCTTCCCGGGGCTCGCCCGCACGCAGCGCGCCGTACGGCTCGGCCAGCCGTACGTGGGTCCCGTCCCACCGGACGGTGCCCGGGGAGATCGCCCGGTGCACCAGCCCCACCTCCGCCAGCAGCCTTACGGCGAGGACGAGTTGGGCGATCACCTGCTGCTGTTCGGCGACGGTCAGCGTCCCCCGGCGCCGCTCGATCGGCTCGCCGTCGGGGACGCGGTAGAGGACGAACGGCTCCGACGCCTCCAGGTCGAAGCCGACCAGGCGGGTGAACACCTCGCCGTACCGCTCGGAGCCGTACCGCCGCTCCACCGCGACCCCGGCGCTCACCTGGCGCTCCAGCGCCGCGTACGCGGCGGGGTCGCTCTGGGCCGCGAGCGGCAGCCGGTACTGGACGACGCGCCACCCTTCGCCGAGCGTCACCGCGCGGCCCAGCAGCGGCGCCGTCTCCGGCGCCGGCCGGTCCCCGTGCCACCGCGCGGCGATACGGACGGCCTCGCCGCCGTGGGTGAGGAAGCCGAGCTCCGGTGGGGCGCCGAGTCCCGCCCCGTCGTCACCTGCGGGGCCCGAGGCGCCCGCGTCAACTGAGGTCATGATCCTTCCCCTTGGTCCCCCCGGACGGTCAGGACGATCTCCCCGCGCAGCGGCACCAGACGCAGTACGCCCGCGTGCCGCCCGCCCGGTGTCCAGACGACGTCCTCGCCCGTGGCATGCCAGCCGTCGTGCGGCAGATCCGCTTCGGTGCCCCGGCGCATCGCCTCCGGGGCGAACCTGATCTGCCGTATCGCCGCCGGATCCTTGGAGAGCATCCGGCGGTGCCCCGCCGCGCACAGCGGCACGGCCTCGTCGCCGTCCGCGCCACCGTCCGGGCCGAGCAGCTGGCCGACCCGGTCGGCGGAGACACCGAGCAACTCGGCCGCCCCCGGGCGCTGTCCGGGATCGCGGGCGAAGCGCGGCGGCGAGGTGGCGCCGTTGCGCAGCAGCGCGGCGTGTTCCTCTTCGAGCACCTCGGCCATGGGTGCCCGCAGGGAGGCCCGGCCCGCTTCCGCCGGATTGTTCTCCACGGTGGCCCAGCGGGTGGCGAGGATGCCCGAGACTCCGTCGGCGAGGTCGCCGAGGAGTGTTCCGGCGAGGGCGGGGCCGCCGTCGCCGCGCTCGCGTTCCAGCCAGGGCGGGTCGACGGGTGGAGCCGACGGCCAGGAGCCCGCCGATACGTCGTACTCCAGGGCTGTCCCGGTCTGTTCGCGCGGAGCGGCCGATCCGTACCGGTGCGCCTCGTCGCCAGCCGGTTCCGGTTCCGGTGCTGCCCGTGCCGGTTCGGCCGGCGTCATGCTTCCGGCCCAGTCGTCGTCGGCGGCGCTGTCGCCCCAGGTCTCCCAGCTCCAGGGCTCGGCCTCGCTCCGGCCCGCGTCCCACGGCTCACCGCCGACCGGACCGGCGGCGGGCGCGGCCGCCTCGGACTCCCAGGCACCGGTCCCGTCGGGAGCGGCGGCGTCGAGCCGCTCCTCAGCGGTCTCGGCCAGGTTCCGTACCAGCCGGGCGACCGCGCGGGCACCGTCCGAGCAGTGGTAGCGGGCGTCGGCGAACAGCCAGTCGTGGACGGCCGTTTCGGCCAGCAGGTCGTCGATGTCCGCGAGGGCACGCGCGGCCCACTCGCCGTCCGTCCGCGACCACCACAGGTCGACGGCCGCCGTCCAGTCACGCAGGACGAGCAGGACCAGGGCGGCGAGGGCCACGCACAGCGCGGTCGCCCCGGCCCAGGGCGGGAGGCCCAGCAGCTGACCGGCCAGAGCGCCCAGTACGCCGCCCACCAGGCCCGCGAGCAGCCGGATACCGGACCGGGTGCTGCCACCGCCGTCCAGCCTGCCGTCGTACGAACGGTTGGGCCTGCGCCGCAGCATGAACAGCGTCGCGCCCGCGGCGGCGAGACCGGTCAGCGGGCCCAGCGCCCAGCCGAACACCGGCCACAGCCCGGCCACGAGGGCCAGCAGGAACACCGGGGCCGCATGGACGGACAGCGAGCCCTTCAGCGCGAAGGGGACGGGCGAGGCCAGCTCCCTCAGCCGCCGGGGCGAGCAGATCTCGTCGAGCCGGGCGAGCCTGGCCGCGCTGCCCGCCGGGGCGGACAGGTCCGACAGCGCGCCCAGCCGGGCCGCCACCGAGCGCAGCGGGAGTCCGTACGCGATCAGCCGCTCGGTGTACGTGCGCAGCCCCGGGCCGACGGTGCCGCGCGAGGCCTCGGCGATCTCCGGCAGATCGATGCCCCGTTTGAGCAGGCGGGCACGCTGCTCCGGACGGAGCCGGTCGCCGCCGCCGTCGCTCAGGGCGCCCGCGATGGTGTCGCGGTAGTCACCGAGTTCGTCGGCGAGCCGCTCCAGCCGTTCGGGCAGGTCGACGGAGCGGCTCCGGGGCTGGAACAGGCCGGTGGCGCGGCGCACTTGCTCGTATCCGTCCTCCGTGTCCCGCAGCGCCCGGTCGCAGGCCAGCTGCCGCTTCTCGGCGGGTCCGCCGGGCACCAGCCAGGAGCGGCCCTCCAGGCTTCTGGGCAGCGCGTGCCCGATCAGGGGCGCCAGTTGGGCGGGGACGGCGTCGCCGCTCCCCGGACCGGTGCCCGGTGCTCCCTCGGTGACGAGCGCCGGGGTGGAGATCTCCTGACCGATGAGCTGTTCCAGCGCCTGCCGCCAGGCACGGGTCCTGGCCACCTCAGTCAGGTCGTGCTCCAGCACCCGGACGGCCGGTACCGCGACCCCGTGCTGAACATGTTTCAGCTCGCCGAGGACCGTGTCGAAGACGGAGGGCTCCGCGAGGAGTTCGACCAGGGGGCGCAGGGCCGCGTCGGTCTCCGCCTCGGAAGCCGACAGCGCGTGGCCCTCGTGTGGCCCGGCACCAGGTCCGGGGCCGGGTCCATGTCCATGTCCGGGTCCATGTCCAGGTCCGGGTCCGGGTCCATGTCCGGCTCCGGCTCCGGCTCCGGCGAAGGCCTCGGGGATCCAGAGCACTCCGGCGGCCGGCGGTCCCAGGGCGAGTGGCCGGAGCAGCTTGCCTTCGTCCTGCCCGTCGACGGCCAGGCACAGCAGCCGGGCGGGTCCGTACGAGTAGAGCCGTTCGTAGAGGAGTTGATGCGCGGCCAGCTCGGCGGCGTCGTCAAGGACGAGGAAACGCCGGGCCTCGGACGCCCGCGTCCGCGCCAGCGCTTCGGTCACGACGTCCAGAAGGGCGTCGCGCTCGGCCGCCGGGTCGCCGCGGTGGCGCAGATCGAGGCAGACCACCCCGGTGGAGTGTCGGTGGTCCCAGATCACGACCGGGTTCCCCCCTGTCCGCCGTCACGCTTGGTCGCGTCGCTCCAGTCGCCGTCGCCCCAACCGCCGTCGTCCTCGTCTCCGTCGCCCCAGCCGACGTCGTCCCCGCGCCTGTCGTCCCCGCTCCGGTCGTCCCGATACCTCTCGCCTCTGTTCCGGTCGTCCCGATACCTTTCGTCCCTGTTCCGGTCGCTCCTGCTCCCGTCGTCCCTGCTCCTCTCGTCCCTGCTCCTCTCGTCCCGGTTGCCGTCGCCCCAACGGCCGGTGTCCCAGGGGTCGGCTCCCTGGGACGGCACGGAGGGCTCACGCGGCTCGACGTACTCACGCGACTCCGTGTACTCACGCGGCTCCACGTACTCACGCTCTTCGGAGAACTCACGCTCACCGGCGGGCCCGCGCGCCCCTCGTGCCCCGCGCGCCCCGGAGGACCCGCGCGCTCCAGACGGCCCACGCGCTCCAGACGGCCCACGCGCCTCTGAAGACTCAGAGGACCCGCGCGCTCCTGAGGTCCCGCGCGCCCCGCGCGACCCACGCGGCTCGTATTCCGCCGAAGGCTCGCGCTCATCCGCGGATTCCGTCCGAGGCCGCGGCCCCGCCGACGGAGCCGCGCGATGGTGCCCGTTGGTACGAGGGGCGGCCCCCGGTCCCTGCGCGTGCCGCTGGTCGAGCGCGCGCAGCGTGGGCCGGGTGGGCCGCGAGGCCCCCGGGAAGCGCAGGTCGAGCGCCCCGTTGAAGGTCTCCTCCCAGAAGTGCCGCAGCGGTACGAGCCACTCCTCGTCCTCCGCGGTGAACTGCCCGGACAGCTCGTCGAGCAGGTCCAGTTGGCGCGGCGCCACCTCGTGCACCAGCATCCGGAAGAGCGGATCCGGAGCGGAGGGCGTGGTGGAGAGCCCGGCGGGCTGGGTCCGCATCAGCCGGTCGCAGAAGTCCTCGATGATCTGACCCTCGTCCAGCAGGGCCCACTGCTCGTACGCCCGCAGCAGCCCGGCCCAGCTGGACACGTTGTCGTCGAACGACTCCAGTCGCAGCGTCATCGTGGCGGAGTCGCCGTCCTGGAGCCTGATCCTGATCAGGTCGGGCGAGGCGGGATCCCCCTCCGTGTCGACGCGGCCGTTCCACATCGCGCTCAGGATGCGGTGCAGGATGCGCCGCCGGTCGTCCTCCGTACTGGCCAGCCAGTCGTCACGGAAGCCGAGACGCTGTCTCCAGTGCAGGAAGTCGTCGCCGCCCGACGCGTCGCGCGCCTCCGCCCAGAGCCGCAGCGCCTGCCGGACCTCGGACACGTCCGTGAGACTCATCCCGCTGCGGAACAGCACGACCGTGATCGCCTCGGCCTCCACGGCCCGGAACTCCGGCGCGGTGCCCGGATCGCGCGGCAGGTTGAGCTGCTGCTCCAGATACCGGGCGGCCCGGCCGTCGGCCTCGCTCTGCGGGTGCACGATCAGGACCTTCAGCGGGCCGCTGCCGTCGGGCGTGAAGCCCACGGGCAGCAGGCCGGCCAGCTGGGAGCGGAACTGCTCCAGCCAGCGGCTGTCGACGGTGGCCTCCGCGTCCTCGTCGCCGGCCGCCGCTCGCAGCAGTACGCCCAGGGACGGCAGCAGCGGACGGTCGTCCAGCACGCCCTCCTCACCGAACAGCGCCTTGACGCGCCGCTCGACGACCTGCTTGATCTCCTTGACGGCGGCGCGCGGGGAGCGGCGTACGGAGTCCAGGGCGCGCTGCCAGTCCTCCGGCTGGATCAGCCGGGCGAGCAGTCCAGCGGCGTCCGTGTTCTCCGGCAGGCTCTCGTGCTGGGCCAGCCGGTCGAAGACGTCGTCGTAGAAGGCCGGGAGGTTGTTCTGCGGAGGCAGCAGGTAGGAGACACCGGTGCGGTCGTCCCGGTACAGCTCCTTGCGGCGTTCGGCGAACAGCTTGCGCTCGTCCTCCTCATGCGCGCGCAGCGCCCGTACCAGCTCCGCGATCTCCTTCATGGAGCGCACCAGCGGCGGGCGCCAGCGGGACTCGTGGTCCTTCCAGGCGCGATGCCACTGCCGGTTGGCGCGCCAGCGGTACCAGGCGTCCTGCTCGTCCAGCGCGTCCTGGACGTCCGGGTCGCCCCAGCGGGCCGGGACCATGCCGGCCACACTGCGCCTGATCCGGGGAATCGGCGGGGCGGACGGCTCGACGCCCTCCGGCCGCTCGGGGTCGTTCTTACGGTTGTCGAGCATCCCGGCGAACCCCACCTCGGCCGGTCGCTGCGGGTGCCCCGGCAGTCCGGTGAGCACCCGCTCCAGCCGGAACGGGCCCAGCTGGCCCAGCAGTTCACGGGCGCCACTGCCCGGTCTGAAGTCCTCCACCAGCCTGGGGACGTCCCGGTCCAGATCCCGGTCGAGCCGGCTGAGTCCGTCCTCCATGTCACCGAGCCGGTCGCGCAGCGCCTGGCCGATCGCCTTGGTGCCCTTGGGCAGCGGATCGGGCAGATCGATCTCCGGCGCGTCCCTGTTCCACAGCTGCCCGATGCCGGACCGTTCGAACATGTCCCTGACCAGCTCGGTGCCGTTGTCGGTGGCGCGCCGGGCGTCGTCGGTCATGCCCCGTACGGCCTGCGCGAGCAGCCGGCCGGCCACGATCTCCGCGAGGTCGTCCACCGGCACCGTCAGGGAGGCCGCCAGGCTGGTGGACATGCCCCGGTACCCGATCCCGGAACGGGACGGGGTGGAGCGCTCCACGCTCTTGTTGACGAAGCTGGCGGCGAACGACTGATGGTCGCCGTCCGTACGGCCCGCGGTGTTGTCGTCCCCCAGCTCCGTGCCGATCAGGGACATCACCATCGCGGTGATCGACCGGCGCAGGTCCTCCGGCCTGATGCCGGAGGGCCGGCTGAACAGGAAGGCGGTCTGTACGGTGGACGGCCGCAGCGCCACCAGGCCCTGTCCCGGATAGCGCACGCTGAGCGAGCCGTGCTGCTCGACGTCCCCGAAGTCGGCCTGCGCGTCGGGCACGTTCTGGTCGTCCACCAGCCGGGAGAGGTCCACCAGCGCCCGTGCGGAGTTCAGTTCCGCCTCCCGGCCGCCGCCCGCCTCCGGCGGGAACGCCGAGGGCATCACCACCAGCGGATAGATCTTCACCCCGGGCACCTTGGACTTGCGGAACTCGTGCCCGATCAGATGCATGAAGTCGTAGAAGATGCCCGCGCCGGTACCGCCCGCCACGGAGAACGCCACGAACACGTCGCAGCCGCGGATCTGCCCTCCGCCCATCTCCCGCAGGTCGCCGGCCGCCTGGCTGATCGTGCCGATCGCCGCGCGCAGCTGTCGCAGGACCGGTTCCAGCCCGCCGCGCAGGGTGGCGAAGAGCGCGGCCCGGCCGACGGTGGGCAGCTGACCGGCGCCGTTGTGCAGCGGCGCCACCCGCGGCTGCCGGTCGTGGGGCGGCAGCCACCCCTTCGTCTCGTCGTGCAGGGCGACCCGCAGCATGCGGGTCACCTCGGGCGAACTGTCGTAGTTGGCGGGCAGCAGATCGTGGATGACCCGTGAGGTACGGGCGTGCGCTGCGGCCTCGGTGCCCTTGGCACTGAGATGCGGCAGTCGCTCCAGCTCCGCCTCGCTGAAGTCGGCGTACACGAACTGGAGGCAGTCCGGGAGCTGGAACGGGGCGCGGCGGCCGTCCGACACCAGTTTGGTGCCGTCCGGACCGCACAGCTCCCGGCGCAGACCCCGCTCCAACTCGGCGCCGATTTTGCCCCCTGTGCCGCCCAGACCGACGAACAGCATGGGCTGGTAGATCTTCATGTCGTCTCCCGTTGGGGCCGCCGCCGACGCGACGGCGGCCCGTCGTCACTCAGAAATTCGGGTCGAACGGTCGTGAACCGGCGGTCTGCTCCCCCGTGTTCGGCGGGGAGCCGCCGTCGTCTCCGTGGCGCCGGGCGCGTGGGGGACGGCCGGACGAGCCGTCCGAGGTGCGCGGCGCATCCCTCTCGCGCCGCCGCTCCCCCCGCCGGTCGTCGCGCCGGTCGTCGCGCCGGTCGTCGTTCTCGGGACGTCCCCGTCCGTCACGCCGGTCCGCGCTCCGGTCCTCACGCCGGTCCGCACGCCGGTCCTCAGGCCCTCCGTCGCCCCGTCCCCGTCCCCCGCCGCGTCCGTCACGCCGTCCCTCACCGCGCGCGCTCCGTCGTCCGTCACCGCGCCCGTCACGGTCGGGCGCGGCCGTACGGCGACCGGTCCGTGAGCGGTTCCGGTCGTCACCGGTCCGGTCGCGGCGGCCCGGCCGGCCGGCCGACCGCCGGTCGTGAACGACGATCTCCAGCCCGTCGCCCAGCGACGCGGCCTCCCCCGGCCGCAGCGTCCGTTCCCTGCCCTGGTGCGGCCGGAGCAGGAACTCCCCGCCGGAGGTGCGCCGCAGCCGGTGCGTGGCGGCCGCGGCCGGTCCGCCGCGCTGGAGCGAAGGCGCCGCGCCCCGCGAGCGGTCCACCACGAAGTGGAAGTCCCCGCCGGGGCTCTGTCCCTGCCGTACGGTCAGCTCGTCGGAGGCGGCTCCCTCGCCGCGCAACTCCAGCCGTACACCGGCCAGATCGCGCCTGCGCCGCCTCGCCCCGAGCTGTACGACCGTGAACACGGCGAGGGCGAGCAGCACGGCGGCTCCCGCAACGACGGCGCCCCACCACCGCTCCCACCAGGTGGGTACCGGTTCCACGACGACGCCGATGAAGGTGTTGTCCAGGACACGCCCGTCGTCGTCCAGGTCGGCGACCGTGACCCGGCCGCCGACCTCGCCGGAAGCGATCGCGGAACCGAGGGTGATGCCGAAGCCGACGTTCTTGCGCTCACCGGCCGCCACCTCGACCGTGGCGGGGCTGATCCGCAGCCCGGATCCGGCCGCCTGGTCGGCGAGGGCCAGCCGCAGCCTGCGCGCTTCCTTGCCGTTGTTGGTGATGCCCAGGGTGCCCTTCACCACGTCACCGGGGTGCGCGTTCCCCCGCTCGACGGACAACTCGGCCGTGACCGGCGGCGTACCCGATGTGATGCGCGCGTTCAGCGGCCGTTGATCGCCCGTGACCCCCGGCGCGGTCATCTCGGCCGTCAGCGCCAGATCCCCCGTGGCCGTGTCCGGTACGGTCAGCCTTCCGCTGAACATGACATCTCCGGCGCGCGCGTCCGGCGCCTTGCCGTTGTCCGAGAGCGGCACGGTCAACGCGTCGAAGCCGCTGCCGGAGAGCCGGGCGGCGACCTTGATCCCCTTCAGCTGGGCCGGATCGTCGATGACGACCCCGCGCCGGGTCTGCATGCGCACCTCGACCACGGCCGGTTCGCCGGGGCGCGGCGAGGTGGGAGTGAGCCGGACGGACGAGCGCAGCTTGCCCTGCCAGATGGCCCGTACGGCGACCTCCCGGTCGCCGTGCCCAGCCGGCGCCTCCAGATGGACACGCCACGTGCCGGGGCGCGGGTTCTTCACCCGCAGCGCCTCGACCGGACCGTCCTGCCCGGTGACCTCGAAGGTCGATCCGTCGAACGGCCCATGCGTGGGGACCCTCTTGCCGCGCGGGTCGTAGTAGGTCGCGGTCACCTTGGGGTCGTGTTTGCTGACCGTGATCGACCCGTCCGTGGCGATCTTGGGAATGGTCACGTTCAGATCGGCGGGCGGCTTGCCGATCGACCCCTGGACCACCTGGGCGCAGCGCGCGGCGGCGAAGGTCTCCTGAAGTGCCTTGTCGATCTCCGCCGAGCTGTCGAGCACCCGCATGCGCGGGGTGGCGGACGGCAGATAGGAGCAGCCGTTACGGAATCCGCCGGCGGCCATCTCGGTGAGCGCGGCCCGGTCGATCTCGCCGCCGAAACCGAGCGGCCAGATCTGTACGGACTCCTCGCGGGCCCGGCCCAGCTCCTCGGTCAGCTGTTCGGCCGCCTCCTTCTGACGGCTCGTCGGGTCGGCTCCGTACTGCGGGCTGTCCCGTACGTCGAGCCGGCCGTCGGTGAGCAGGAAGATCACCTTGGGCGTGCCGGGGCGGCTCTTCTCCTTCAGCCGGGTCAGCGCCTGGCGCAGGGCGGCCGGGAAGTCGGTGCCCGGTCCCATGGACGTGGAGTCCCGGCGGGACAACTGCTTGACGCAGTCGCTCAGATGCTCCCGTCCACTCTTGTCGACCACCGTCAGCTCGCACACCTCACGAACCTCTGACTGGCCGTTCTTCTCCGAGCTGCTGAACCCGATGACCGCTGCCCGCGACCGCTCCGAGATCTCCCCCTGGCTGAGCAGCGCGGCGGCCTCCACCTCGCGGGACAGGTCCTTGTCGGAGAGGCTCTTCGACTGGTCGACCAGCACGACGAAGTCGATCGGGTCGGCGCCCTCGCGGACGGCCGGGGTGTCGCCCGGCGCCCCGGTGGCGCTGCCGGGGACCGCGCCCGTCGCGGCGAACGTGCCGATCAGGGCCAGCAGTACGCCGGCCAGCGCCGTCGTGCGCGACGCCCTTCTCCCGCGATCCCCGTTCATGGGGCGGCTCAGGCTTATGGGGTGCCGCTGGTTTCTCTGGTTTCTCCGGCTACTTCTCATGTGCATCGTCTCTCACCACAACTCGCTCAGCAGGATCAGCACCGCGCCGAGCATCAGCGCGGTACCGCCCAGGCGCAGCCATCGGTACTTGGCGGCCAGCACGGCGGCGTGCACGGTCGCTTGGGTCAGCAGCCAGCCCACGATGTCCTCGCCGGACGCGGTGAGCCGGGCCCTCAATGCCTCGGACGGGGCGCCGGTCGTGAGATCGCGCAGGAACGTGGCGTCCGCGCCGATCCGGGTGCGCGGCAGGACCACCGAGATCAGCATCAGCAGTCCGGCCACACAGAGGAGTCCGCCGATGGTCAGAAGGGTCAGCGTCAACGGCGGCAGAGGCTGGGGCAGTCCGTCCTTGGAGAACGTGACGGCGCAGAAGGCTATGGCCCCGGAGAGCAGGATCGCCGCCTTCGTGTCGGCCCTGGCTATGTCCTCACGGACCGTCGTGACCAGGCTCTCGGCCACGTACCGTAGATCGTCGGCGCTGGGCTCGGACAGGCCGGCCCCCGTGGTCGCTGTGCTCATTCGTCACCCCAGTCGTCGAAGTCGGAACTCGGCCTGGCGGCACGCCGTGAGCCGCCCCGCTCGTCCCCTCGGTCGCGTTCCTCCTCACGGTCCCGGCGGTCGTTACGGTCCCGTTCCGCGGCGGACTCGACCCGCGTCGGCCGGTAGACCCGGGGCTCGTCGTCCCACGGGGGCCGCTGGGGCTCGGGGGCCCGGTCCCGATCACGTCCCCGATCCCGATCCCGATCCCGATCCCAGTCACGGTCATGGTCACGGTCCTCGGCGCGGCCGCGACGCCCGTCACGGTCACCGTCCCGCTCTCGGCCCCGTTCCCGGTCCCCGTCCCCGTCCCCGTCGCTGTCCCGGTCCCGGTCTCGCTCGCGATCCCGATCGCCGCGTCCGTACCGTCGTCGTTCCCCCGAGCCGGGGCCCTCCTCCAACTCCCGGCGCTGCGGCTGCCCGAGGAGCAAATGGTCCGTGACCCCACCGATCACGGCCCCACCGCTCTCCCGCAGCATCCGCAAGGTCTCGTACATCTGGTCACCGACGTCATGGCGTTCGAGATGTCCGGTGTCGAGCAGCCGGTTGAAGAGATTGAGGAAGTCCGCCTGCCCCTCGCGCTTCTCCTCCCGGATCGCGCTGCGGATCTCCCACTCCTTGTCGGGGTTCTTCGCCATGAGGTTGATGATTTCGGCCTCCTCACCCCGGCGGAGCACCGATTCCAGCTCGGCCGCCCGCTCCCGTACCAGCCGCCGTTCCAGCGCCTCCCTGCGCAGGTCCGCCTCCGCCTGTGCCTCGTTCTTGGTCATGTCGAAGTCGATCTCGTCGCGCTCGCTCTTCCGTCTCCTGACGGCGTCGCTCAGATCGATGAACACATGGATCGTCAGGCGCAGACCGAGGTCCCGGCCCAGCTCGATACGGCCCTTGCGCAGCTCCTCCTGGACGGCTTCGTCGGCTCGCTGCGCGTCGGTCAGCCGGAAACGCCGGGAGACCTGCCGCAGTTCGAGGAGGAGTTCGCCGTGCAGCAGCTCGCGCACGTCCCAGACCCGCTTGTCGACCACGGCGTAGGGATCG
Organism: Streptomyces sp. NPDC088116; assembly: GCF_044741745.1. Classification (NCBI taxonomy): domain Bacteria; kingdom Bacillati; phylum Actinomycetota; class Actinomycetes; order Kitasatosporales; family Streptomycetaceae; genus Streptomyces; species Streptomyces sp. NPDC088116. The sequence continues at coordinate 660,813 of NZ_JBIUTF010000004.1, forward strand.
TCGACCTCCCAGTGGCACTCCACCCGGGCGTCGAAGAACTGCGCGTCGCCCGCGGCGGGCAGAGCCAGGTCGAACGAGGTCACGTTCCGCCCCAGCAGCACCTCGAAGACCGTGAACGGCTGGCGCAGCATCGGCTTGTCGTGGTCCTCGCGGCGGTTCGGCCACACCACGCTGTGCCCACCGTTCGCGTACAGCAGTACGGCGACGATCTGGCCGCTCTCGCGCCGGTAGGGCGGCCGGCGTTCCCGTACCAACGGGCCCACCGGACTCTCGTTGTACTGCTCGACCCGCGTGTCCGGCGAATAGTCCTCCGGCCCGCCGGGATCGCGCGGCTGGAACAGCTCCTCGTCCCGCCCGCGCCGCTCCCTCGGCCGGACCGACTCCTCGTACCGGCCGCGCGAGCGGAGCGGGTCCTGGACCTGCTGCTGCCTCTGCGGGGGCCGCTCCTCGTCCCGGTCACGCGGTTCCCTCGGCCGGAACGGGCCGTTGTCACGGCCGTCGCGCTCCGGCGACCGGAACGACTCCTCGTCCCGGTCGTGCTCATCCCGCGGCCGGAACGAATCCTCATCCCGCCCGCGCCGCTCTCCGTACTGCGGTGACGGACTCATGCCTCGGCTCCCTCTCCCACCGCGTCCCACATCGCGCGGGCGGCGGTCCTGTCCAGTGGTTCATCGGGGTCCCTGACCAGCCGCGCCAGCAGATGGCGCAGCCGGTCGCGGTCCCTGCGCTCCCGGGCCAGCCGGACCAGGAGGCCGCAGGCGAGGTCCAGTTGCTCCCCGTCTGCGGCCACCGCGCGCAGCAGTGCGGCCAGCGCGTCCTGCGTCACCTCACCGGAGCGGGCGGTCGACAGCGCGCGCCGCACCAGGGCCGCCAGCTCCCCGGCCAGCTCGGGCCTTGCCTTCAGCAGGGCGACGACGAGCATCCGGTCGCTCTGCCCTTCGAGTCCGGGCACGTCCTGGAGGCCCCACAGGAAGGTCGTACGTGTCCTGAGCGCCCGGATCACGGCCAGCAGCGCCAGGTCGGCGGACTCCCGCCGGCCCACCCGCAGCCAGCCTTCGAGGCGGTGCACGACGGTCGCCGGATCGGGTCCTGCCAGCAGCCGCGTCACACTGAACGAGGCCTCGGACAGCAGGACCGTACGGTCGTCGTCCTCGTCGTCCTCGTCCACGCGCACCGATTTGCCGAGCGCGTCGAGCGAGGCGGAGACGGAACCGGCCGCCATCCCGTAGCCGTGGGCCAGGACCGCGGTGATCCGCAGTTCGTCGTTGGCGCTGCCCGCCCACCCCCTGAGGATGCTGCGCACGGCCGGTTGTACGGACGGCTCCCGCGAGGCCTCGGCCAGCGCGGTCGCGGCCGACATCCGCTGTACGGGGCTGTCGGCCGTCGCCATGGGGAGGACCAGTTCATCGGCTCCGTAGGCGAGGTCCCAGGAACACAGCACGCCCGCCGCGATGGAGGCCCGTACCCACAGCACGGGCCGCGCGTCGTCGCACAGGGCCCGCAGCCAGCGCACGAGCGGGCCACGGGTGTTGTGGTGTCCGTGCCACACCTCCCGCAGCACGGCGGTGGCCAGCGCCTCCCCCTGCAAGTGGATGGCCCGCACCGGGACCTGGGCGTCCCCCAGGTCGAGTTCACCGTCCTTGAGCACGGACCGGGCGGCGACCGGCCGGGCCTCCGCGTGGGTGCCGAACAGCCGGCGGCCCACGGGCGTCCCGGGGTCGAGGGTCACCGCCAGCTCCCAGGCCAGCTGCTCGCCGGCCTCGGCGGTGAGGCTGTAGGGCGAACCGTTGAACACCGCGACGGCGATCCGGAACGCGGAGGCGCTGAGCGTCGGCAGGGCCTCGGGAAGGGTGCCGGGCCGGTCCGCCCCGGCGAACCAGGACCGGGCCTGCGCGCCGACGAAGGTCGAGCAGTCCTCCAGTAACCGCTGCTCCGTCAGCTCGCCCTTCTGACGCAGGGCGAGACGGTCGGCGAGCCGCGCGGCCTCGCCCGGACGCAGCTCGTCCAGACCGAGGGCCGCCTGGACGTCCGGCCGGGCGGCCAGGTCCAGGGCCTCTTCGAGGGCCTCCCGGGGCTCGTCCTTGAGCGCCACCCGGAGGTGGCGCAGGAGAACGTCCTCCGAGGGAGGCGGCGGGCAGGCCATTCCGTACCGTCCGCGCAGCAGCCGGTCCGCCAGATCGCCGCTCTCCACCAGCACCACGCCGAAGGCGTTCGCCGCGACGAGCCGGCTCCTGAAGCCGTCGAGATGCAACTCGGTCAGTGCGGCGGTGCGGACCCGTGTGCGGCTGCGGCCGTTGACATGCTCCGTCTCCTGCCACCCGGTGTCGTCGGCCTCGATCTCCAGGAGATGACCGTGCCCCTCGCTGATCCCGGTGATCTCGTGGACCTTGCTGCTGGGGTCCAGCCGGATCACCCGGTTGTCCGCCAGCTCGGAGAGCAGGGCGAGGGCCGTCGTCGTACGCCCGCTGTTGTGTTCCCCGCACAGCACCAGCAGTCCGCGCTCGCGCAGGTGTTCCTTCATCCGCCGGTAGCCGGCGGCCTCGCAGTAGATGGCGCCGAGCCGTGCCAGTTCCTCGGCGTGGACGGGTCCCTGGACCATGACATGGCCGCCGGCGACACCGAACTGGCTGATGAAGGTGGAGCCTTCGAAGTACTGACCGTCCGCGCCGAAGTTGACGGTCCGCCCCGGGTGGCCGGCCGCGAACGTACGGCGGGCGGCGTGCGCGGTACCGGAACCTCCGGTGCCGCCGGCGTCCCCGAGCGGGTTGCGCCCCGCGTGGTCGAACGGATTGGCCTCGGGCTGCTCCGGACTGTCCGTCTGGCCGTCCCCCGAGGACTGCGACGGCTTGTTGCCCGGTGACGGCTTGTTGCCCTGGCCCGGTTTGTTGCCCTGGCCCGGCTTGTTCGACTGTGCGGGTCTGGGCTCCTCGTTCGGCGCCTCGGGAGCGGCCGGAGCCTCGTCCAGGTCGCTCATGCGCCATCACCGGACTCCGTGCCGGTGGTGCGGTCGGGCCGCTCTGGTCCGTCGGATCGCTCGGACCGCTCGGATCGCTCGGATCGCTCGGAATCGTCGGACCGGTCGGATCGCTGGGATCGGTCGGATCCCTTGCTGAATCCGGTGAATCCCCCGTGGATCACGTTGCCTTCGAAGTACTGCATGTCGCCCTGGGCGTTGATCGTCCGTCCGGCGCCGGACGACCGCGGGCGCTCGCCCGGTGCGGGCCCGGCCGACCGTGGGCCGCCCCCGGGTCCCGGCTCAGGTAACCGTGGACCATCCGCAGGTCCGGGCCCAGGTGGCGGTGGGCCGTCCCCCAATGTCGGCCCACCGCCGGTCTTGTGCCGCGCCGTGCCCCCCGGCTCCGACGGCTCGGAAAGCCGTGGGACAGGGGGCGCGGATAACCGCGGGATGTGGAACCAGGCGGTCTCGTCCGTCTCCTTGGACCGGACGCGAGCGCTCCGGTAGTGCTCGGGCTCCACATAACGCCCGCCCTCCGCCACCACGTTGGCGTACAGCCAGTCGGTGACGACCAGCAGCAGATCCGCGCCGGGCGCATCGACCATGATCTGCTTGGCGGTGGGGCTGTCACAGAGCCGGCAGGCAAGGTCGACAGCCCTGCCCACCAGCCCTCTGCCGTCGTCGAGCACAGGTCCCAGACTCATCCCGACCCGCAGGCGCAGCCGGTCGGCACTGCTCCAGTTGTGCTCACGAAGGCACTGGTACAGGGTCTCCAGCCAGCGTCCGACCATCAGGGTCGGAGGCGTGCCCGGATCAAGAGCGGTGAGGATGCCGTCCCCCCGGTCCTCCTGGTGGATTCGGCCCAGCTCGACCCCCACCGAGCCGTACGCCTCGCCGAACGCCCCGTACAGGGCGTCCCGCATGCGCTTCTTGGCTGCCATCCCCAGCGTGCCCGAACCGCAGGCGTCGCCGAAGACCACCAGTCTGCTGACTGCTTCCACACCGTTCACCGAGTCCCCCTGTGCCGTGGTGACAGGTCAAGCCTGGCCGCCTGTCACGAGCGGCGATGTAGTCGTTTACACAGTCGGAGGAGTTTTCTCCGGCCGTCCCCCACGCGGTGGCTGCGCCGCCTGTCCTTCGGCGAGGAGACGCAACACCTGTATGTCCGTGACGAGCAGTTGTCGGTTTCCGGTGCGCACGACGTCCTGTTCCCGCAGCAGGCGCAGCGCTTTGGCGACGGCTTCCCTGGTGGCACCGATCGCGGCCGCCAAGTCGTGCTGGGGCAACGGAAGTTCGACGGACGTGCCCTCGCTGCCGACCCTGCCGACGCGCTCGGTCAGCTCCACCAGCCGCGCGGCGAGGCGCTGAAGCACGGAGCTGGAGGCCAGCGAGCGGCGTTCGACGTCGGAACTGCGCAGCCGGGCGCTGAACTGGCGCATGATCAACGATGTGGCATGCGGACGCGCGGCGAGAAAGCCGCGGAACCGCTCCGCCGACAGGACCGTCGCCTCGACCTGGCCGAGTGCGGTCACGGTGGCACTGCGCGGCCCTTGGTCGAAGGCCGCCATGTCACCGATCACCTCACCCGCGCCACGCAGAGCCAGGATGAGGCGGGCGCCCCGGTCGGTGTCGACGGAGACGACGGACCAGCCGGAGCGGAGGGCCAGGACGAAGGTGGTCGTGTCCCGTTCCCTGAGCATCAATTCGCCCGGCAGGTAGGTACGCCGGGTCCCCAGGGCGAGCAGCGCGGAGCGGTCGTGTGGCGTCAGAGCGTCAAGAAACGAACGGTTACGTTCGAAAAGACTCATGCGCCACCCCCGTGCGGCATCATCCCGACCGGCGAAAGGACCGCCGATTGCGCGGCGTGTTCTCCCTGTACCAATTCCCCGTTGATCAAGGGATTTTGACGATCCTTCACGCGGTGGGGAGGAAACGCTAAAGGCTCGTCACAACCTCGTCAACACGACCATGATGCTCCTCCGGCCCTTCTGTTACCGCCGGAACGGCCGAATCGTCCCTTGTTTTTCGGTGACCTTGGACCGTCACCCAGGGCCGAGCACCACCCCGGAGCCGGAGCGGCGCCGAACGCCCGGAAGAAACAGCAGGTCAGAGCCGCGGATCCAGCGGTTCCGATTCCAGGGCCGGAACAACGAGGACCGTTTCCCGGGCACGCCGGAGCGATGCGCTGTCGGCCAATCTGCCAGGGCCGTCAGGCCGAGGGGCTCACGGGCGAGTGCGTGTTCTCGATGCGTCATCGACGCGCCGACGCACTGAGTTCGGCGATCTCGGCGGGCCCGACCCGGCAGCAGCCGCCGACCAGCCGTGCCCCCGCGCGCTGCCAGGAGCGCAGCCTGGTCGCGTCGAACGCGGCCTCTCCACGCCAGCCCCGCGCCACCGCGTCCCACTCCTCGCCGCTGTTCGGATAGACGACGACCGGCTTGCCCGTCACCGACGCGGCGATCTCGACGGCGCGGTCCGTGTCCCCCGGCTCGCAGCAGTTGACCCCCACCGCGATCACGGAATCGTTCCCGGCGGCCACGGCGAAGGCGTCGGCGAGCGGCTGGCCTGCCCGGGTGTGCTCCCCCGCGATCGAGTACGAGAGCCAGACCGGCACTCCACAGCCGTCGGCGGCCCGCAGCAGCGCCTCCGCCTCGTCGGTGTCGGGCACGGTCTCCAGCGCGAGCACATCGGGACCGGCCGCCGCGAGGGCCTCGATCCTCGGCCGGTGGAAACGCTCCAGCTCCGCCACCGGGAGTCCGTACCGGCCGCGGTACTCACTGCCGTCCGCGAGCATCGCCCCGTACGGACCGACCGAGGCGGCCACCCACACCTCCCGCTCCCCGGTCTCCCCCGCGGCGCGCGCCAGCTCCACACTGCGGCCCAGCAGCGCGCTCGCCTCGTCGCGTGCCACACCACGCTGGGCGAAGCCCTCGAAGGTCGCCTGGTAGCTGGAGGTGATGAGGACCTGGGCGCCCGCCCGCACGTACGCGGTGTGGGCGGCCTCGATCTGCCCGGGGTCATCGATGAGAAGCCTCGCCGACCAGAGCGCGTCGGACAGGTCACAGCCCTGCGCCTTGAGCTGGTTGGACAGACCACCGTCGAGAACGACGATCCCCTCGGCGAGGTCCTGTCCGGCCGGTCCTGCGGGCCCGGCAGTGACCGGCCGGACAGGGCCCAGTGCGGCGGCGAGGGTACGGGCGGGCTTCACTGTTGCTCCAGAACTGGGGGGGGAGGTCCACGTCGAGCCTATGCCTCCGCGGCGTTCCCCCGGTCCTGTGGCCCACCTCGGCGGTGATCCGGCGAGCCGGACGGCACCGCGGCGGACCCGCGTACCACCGACAGCGAACCGAGTGGCCCCGCGCTCAGCGGACCCACGGCCCGTCCCACTCCCGCCCTCGCTCACGCTCCCACCCCCGTTCGCGCTCACGCTCCCGCGCGCGCTCCCGTTCCCGTTCCCGCTCGCGCTCCATCGCCACGAGCCGGCGCAGCATCCCGCCCACCCGGTCGTTCGACTCGTCGGCGGCGTCGATCGCCTCTATGCACTGCCAGTACAACGCCTCCTCGTCCGTGTCACACGCCACCGCGACCAACGCGATGCCCACCTCGCCCAGCAGCACTCCGAGTCCTGCCAGAGCCGCTCCGGGGTCCGGCACCGCGGAGAGCTGGGCGCCCCGTACCCCGCCGGTGCGCAGCCCCGGCTGGTCCGGTAATCCGCACCCGCGCCCGCCCGCTTCGGCAAGCTCGCGGGCCGCGCCTTTCAGCTCTTTCGGTCCGGTCAGCGCCAGTTGGTTGCCGATCGCCTGGGCGAGAGCCTGTGCCTGCCAGGCCTCCGCGATGACCTCCAGCGCGTCCGCACTGCCGGCCAGAGCATGCCGACTCACTCCGATGAGCCGTTCCGCATCCATCCGCAGCCCCCGTTCGTACGACAATCCTGCCCACTCGCTCCACTACCCAGAGTGAGGTAATGGCGGCAGAAACGCCAGAGCAATGCGGAAATCTGTGGACAGCAGGCTCGTTGTGCATAACTCGCCAACTCCACAGAGTGACAATCAGCGGGAATCAGGCTCAGCAGAAGGCGCCTTGGGTGGGTATCGGACCTCATTCCGGTCCACCTTGGCGGCGAGCGCGGCCAACGCGTCGATGCCCAGCACCTCGCAGAACTGGAGCAGATACGCCAGGACATCCGCGACCTCGTCGGCCACCCGGTGGGCGGATTCCGGGTCCTCCATCACCCGCGCCGACTGCTCCGGCGTCAACCACTGGAAGATCTCCAGCAGTTCCGAGGCCTCGACGCTCAGCGCCGCCGCCAGATTCTTGGGGGTGTGGTACTGCCCCCAGTCCCGTGCCGCCGCGAACTCGGCCAGCCTGCGCTGCAGTCCCGCTACATCCAGATCCGTCATGGGTTCAGATCTACCACCGTGACACCGGCGGCCGCACGCACGCACGAGGCATCGCCGACCGCCCCCACCAGCCTGAGGGGCCCCTCCGCGCAGACCGCCGCCGCCAGCGAGAGCAGTTCCCGCGCCTGCCGCCGGTCCAGGCTCCGGTCGAATCCGTCCGCGAGGACCGTGAGCGACCGCAGCGCCGCGGGCACTTCCACGGCCTGGTCCCCCGCCAGCACACCGGGACCGGTGAGCAGCACGAGCGCGAGCGCGAGATATCTCAACTCCCCCTCGCCGAGCCGGTCCACGGGGGTCGCCACCCTGGCCCCCGAGGTGTCCCGGGCGAGCAGCGCCCGCACCGTACCGTCGCCCAGCTGCTCGACCGCCAGCTCCGTCACCGGCCCCGCGCACCCGGCGCGCGCCGCCGCGGCCAGCCGGTCGTGGCTCCCCCCGCACCGGTCGCGTGTACGGTCCAGCACCGCCGCCAGGTTCTCGCAGCCGCGCCGCAGCCGGCCCTGGTCCGCGGCCACCGGCCGCCGCATGAGCTGCGGCTGCGGATCGCAGGCGAAGACGGAGCGCAGCGCCACCACGGTCTGTTCGGCCGCGGCGAGCACCTGTAACTGCCCCTCCGTCCGGCCCGCGACACGCAGCGGCAGCAGCGCCGTGCCCAGCCGGTCGTCGGGCAGCGGGGCGCGGGTCACCGGCGCCGCGCCCGCCGTGTGCCAGGCCGCCTGCACCGAGCGGCGCCCCGGGTCGCGCAGCGCCGTCGCCAGCAGGGTCTGTCCGCCGCAGGTCAACCGCTCGCCGACGATACGGAGTTCGGGCTCGGCCTGTACGGCGAGATCGAGCTGTACGGGACCGGCCGGACCGTCCACGGTGCAGCCGATCCGGAAACCGCGCCGCCCCTGGGCATCGGCGGCGGCCCGTTCCGGAACACAGGCCACCGGATCGGGGAACACCTCACGGAGCGAGGCGCCCGCGCCGAGCCGGGCGAGGGACTCGTACGCGCGCAGCGCCGTGGTCTTTCCGCTCCCGCTCGCCCCGGTGAAGAGCGTCATCGGGCCCAGCGGGAAGGCGGCTCCACGGTGCGAGGTGAAGGCCGAGAGCCGCAGTTCGGTGACGGCGGGGCGGGTGCAGGTAGCTTCCATGGCCGGACCGTATGCGGGACAAAAGGTGCCGAACCGTTCCGCCTGAAATACCTTCCTACGATCGGGGGACCGGCGCCCGCCCCGGGGCATGGGGCCCGCCCGGCGCGCAGAGTCCGGGGCACGAAGTCCGGGGTACGGGGTCCCGGCGCCGACGGCAGCGGCAGGACCCCGCGGCCTCAGGGGACGATGTCCGCCGCGATCCCCTCGACCTCCGTACCGGCGGGCGCCAGCAGGAAGACGTTCTTGTCGACGCGGTGCATCCCGCTGCCGAGGCCGAAGACCACCCCACTGCTGAAGTCCAGGATGCGCTTGGCCACTTCGCTCTCCGCACCGGTCAGATCCAGCAGCACCGGAATCTTCGCGATCATATGGTCGGCGACCTCCCGCGCGTCCGCGAACACCTGCACCCTCAGGACGATGAAGCGGCGGTTCTCCGCCGTGTAGTCCTGGGGCACGGTGGTGTGGTCGACCCGCGAGGGCCACTCGTTGCGGCCACGCAGCGGAACGACCTGGGCCAGCCCCTCCCACTGCTCGTCGGTGACGTCGTACCTGTCGTACCTGCTCACCGGACCACCTCGCCCGCACACGTTGTCTGCATCCGGCCATCCTCCCGCGCCTCACCCGTTCGGGCCAATCAGCGACACGGCCCGGTTAGCCGACCGTGATCGGCGCCACCGCGCCGACCCCCGTTCGGTGAACCGGGCCGGCCTCGACCGGTGCCACAACCGGACGGGCCCCGAAGCCGCACCGGCCGGGCCCGTCGCAGGTCAACCGCCCGTCGCGTGACGTCGCTTCACCTCCAGGCCCGCCGGCGCCTCGACGCGTGCCGCACCGTCCGCGTCGATCGCGATGTCCAGCCGGTTGCCCCCGACATCGAGGCCCCGCACCGTCAGCGGCCGGTATGCCTGCGAGAACGTGGGCGCGACGGTCAGTGTCCCGCCCGGGACATCGGCGGCGAGCCCCAGCACGGACTGGAGGACCATGACCGACGAGGCCGCCGCCCAGGCCTGCGGCCGACAGGACGCCGGATAGGGCGAAGGGACGGCGTCGGTCGCCGCGCCGTGCCCGGCGAAGAGTTCCGGAAGCCGCGCGTCGAAACCGGTGGAGGCGGTCAGCAACCCCGCCGCGAGCGGTGCCGCCTCCTCCGGGAACCCGGCCCTGACCAGCCCGTGCACGGCGATCGCGGTGTCGTGCGGCCATACGGAACCGATGTGATAGCCGTACGGGTTGTAGCCCACGGAGTCGCTGCTCAGGGTCCGCAGGCCATGGCCCGAATCGAGGTCGGGCGCGCTGAGCCGGGCGGCCAGCAGAGCGCTCTCCTCATGGTTGAGCAGCCCCGTACCCAAGAGATGCCCGAAGCCCGAGGTGACCGAGTCCACCGGCCTCCCGTCCCGGTCGAGGGCGACGGCGGGGTACGGACCCCGCTCGTCCTCCACCCAGAAGCGGCCGCGGAACCGGTCGCTCAGCCGCTCGGCCCAGTCCTCCCACTCGTCGGCGCCCGGTCGGACGAAGGCGCGCAGCAGGGCGGCGCCGCCCCGGGCCGCCTCGTACGCGTACGCCTGGACTTCGCACAGCGCGATCGGCGATGTCGCGAGGCGCCCGTCGCGGTGCCGGATGGAGTCGCCCGAGTCCTTCCAGCCCTGGTTGGCCAGGCCCCGGCCGGTCCGGTCGATGTACTTCAGGAAGCCGTCGCCGTCCGCGTCGCCGTGATCGCGCATCCAGGCGAGGGCGGATTCGGCGTGCGGCAGCAGCTGTTCGACCTGCTCGGGGGCGAGGCCCCAGCGCCAGGAGTCGTGCAGCAGGGTGATCCACAGCGGCGTGGCGTCGACCGTGCCGTAGTAACAGGGCGGCAGGGCGAAGTCGTCGGTGAACTTCTGGGTGGCACGGCGCACTTCGTGCAGGATCTTGCCGGGCTGCTCCTCGGTGTCCTGGCCGGACTTCGCTCCCTGACGGCGGGCGAGGGTACGCAGCGTGCCCGCGGCCAGGCCGGTGCCCAGGGGCAGCAGCATCCGGGCGGCCCACAGGGAGTCGCGGCCGAAGAGCGTGAGGAACCAGGGCGCTCCGGCGGCCAGGAACTGATCGGCGGAGCCGGAACCGGAATCGGAACCGGACCCCGATGCCGGATCGGTCAGGCGCAGCCGGTCCAGGTCGGCCGCCGACTGACGCAGCCAGTGGTCGAAGCGCCGGTCGGCGCTGCGCAGTACAGGAGTACGCCACGGCACGCTGCCCGCCGTCGGCGCCGGGAACTGGTCGCCGTCCTCATGGGCCGCGTCACAGCGCAGTACGGCGGTCCACGACGAGCCGGGTGCCAGCTCGATCTCGTACTCGATCCGCCCGGCCGCCGCGTCGACGGCCGACGGCTCCGGTGTACTGACGAGCCGTACGGCGAACGGCCCCCGGGACCATCCGAGTCCGCCGCCCTCGGTCGCCGTGGCCGTGACCAGGCTCTGCGCATGGCCCGACTTGACGCGTTCCATCGGCGCGAGGTCGGTGGCGGCCGTGACGATCAGGCGGACGCCGACCTGCCGTACCCCCGCGTTGGTGACTTCGAGGGTCTCCTCCAGGCGGCCGGGCGTGACGCGGCGCCGCCGGTGCAGCGTGACCGCCGGGTCCGGCGTCACCTCGCCGAGCCCCCGCAGCACCCCCCGGAAGGACGCCCGGTCCGCACCGTCAAGGGCTCCCCGTACCGGCGCGATCGCGACGCCTTCGGCCGCCACGGTCAGCCGGGCCAGCGCCCTGCTGTCGCCGTGGTAGAAGCCGTCGGCGTCGCCGTCGAGCTGCCCGTCCGCGTGCGAGATCGCGAAGCTCGGCGCGTACAGCGTCACGCAGGCGTCGTGCAGGAACGGCTGAAGGCCTTCGGCCGAGGGACCGGCCCCCGCGCCCGGGTTCGTTATGTCGTGGGTCTTGACAGTGGTGTCCAAAAGAGCAGAACCTCTCAGGCATTGGAGCGTTCCAAGAAGCCTAACTACGACTTCAGGCCGCTGACAACGCTTTTGGAACGCTCCAATGAACTCAGACATTCGCACGAACGGTTCCGGAGACAGTCATGCCCCGCACCACCAACTCCCCTTCGCCCAAGGCCGGTCCGGTAACCCTGGCCATGGTCGCGCGACGGGCCGGGGTCTCTCCGCAAACCGTCTCGAACGCCCTCAACTCCCCCGGCCTGCTCCGTCCCGAGACCCTGGAACGGGTCAGCCGCACCATCGACGAGATGGGCTACCGGCCGAGCCGCGCCGCCCAGACCCTGCGCACCCGCTCCAGCAAACTCATCGGTTACGGCATCCGTCCCTCCGCACCCGGCACTTCGGCCCCGGTCATGGACCGCTTCCTGCACGCGCTGTCCGAGGCCGCCGACGAGGCCGGCTACCGGATCCTGCTGTTCGCTTCGCCCCCGGGCAGCGCCAGCCTGGCCGGCCACGAGGACCTCCTCGATCTGCACAACGTCGACGGTTTCGTGCTGAGCGGCACCGACCGCGGCGACCCGCGCCAGTCCTGGCTGGCCAAGCGCGGCACACCGTTCGTCGGCTTCGGCCGGATGTGGTCGGGCCGGCAGATCGGCGACTGGGCGGATGTCGACGGCGCCTGCGGCACGGACGCGGCCGTCGAGCATCTGGTGGGCCTCGGGCACCGCGCGATCGCGTTCCTCGGCTGGCCGCGCGGCTCCGGCGTCGGTGACGACCGCGCCTCCGGCTGGCAGCGCGCCATGCGGCGGCACGGCCTGCCGGTACGCGGCCGGCGGGCATGGAGTGTCGACGACATCCCCTCGGCGCGGGCCGCCGTGGAGCCGCTGCTCGACGCGGGCGCGACCGCCGTGGTCGCCGCCAGTGACATGCTCGCGCTGGGCTGCTACCACGCCCTGCGCGAGCGAAAAGCCGTGCCGGGCACGGATGTCGCCGTCATCGGCTTCGACGACTCGCCCGCGGCAGCCCTCCTCTCCCCCGGCCTGTCGACCGTCGCCCAGCCGCTGGAGGCGGTCGGCCGCGAGTGCGTACGGCTGCTGCTCGCCCGGATGTCGGAGCCCGGCGCCCCGCCCGAGCGCGTACTCCTCGAACCGTCCCTCGTCGTCCGCGACAGCACGCCCGCGCCGGCCGGCTGAACCAGCGGCCGGAACGGCCATCCGCCGGCAGGACCGCCGGCCCCGCACCGCCCCGCGCCCTGTCGAGGCCCCCGATCAACAGCACGCCCTCTCCGGGCTGCCGAGCCGTATGTCCCATCTCTCCTGGAGGAATTCATGGTCACCCGCACGGCCGTCGCCGCCCTCGCCACCTGCGCGGCGCTGCTGGCCGCCACCGGCTGTTCATCCAGTTTCGGCAGCGCCGAGGAACCCGAGCAGGACGCGAGCGGCAAGCAGCGACTGAGGGTGCTGATCGCCACGTCGGGCGACGCCGAGACCAAGGCCGTCAAGGCCGCGGCCGCCGCGTACGCCGAGAAGTCCGGCGACACGGTCACGGTCGAGGTCGCCAAGGACATGAACCAGCAGCTGGCCCAGTCCTTCGCGGGCCACAAGCCGCCGGACGTCTTCTACGTCAACTCCGACCAGTTCGCGAACTACGCCAAGGCCGGTTCGCTGTACCCGTACGGGGACCGGATATCCGACACCGGTGACTTCTCCGAGCAGCTGCGCGCTTCCTTCTCGTACGACGGCAAGCTGATGTGCCTGCCCAAGGACACCTCCACCCTCGGTCTCGTCGTCAACACCGACCTGTGGCAGAAGGCCGGACTGAGCGAGAAGGACTATCCGAAGGACTGGAAAGAGCTCGAGGCCGTCGCGGACAAGCTCACCGGCGACGGCGTGACCGGCCTGGTCACCAGCGACGAGTACCAGCGCCTCGGGGTCTTCATGAAGCAGGCGGGCGGCTGGCTCACCGATCCGGCCCAGAAGAAGATGACCGCCGACAGCGCGGGCAACGCCGAAGGTCTCGGCTTCGTCCGGTCCATGCTGAAGTCGGGCTCCATGAAGTTCGCCAAGCAGGTGGACACCAGCTGGGGCGGCGAGGCGCTCGGCAAGGGCAAGGCCGCCATGACCATCGAGGGCAACTGGCTCGACGGCGGGATGAAGCTCGACTACCCGGACGTGAAGTACGCCGTCGCGCCGCTGCCCGCGGGTCCGGCCGGCCGGGCCACACTCGCCTTCAGCAGTTGCTGGGGCGTCGCCTCCGAGAGCGCGCACCGCGAGGCCGCCGTCGACCTCGTCACCCATCTGACCTCCCCCGACCAGCAACTCGCCTTCGCCGACGCGTTCGGTGTGATGCCGACGCGGACGAGCGCGCTCGCGACGTACGCCGAGCGGGAGCCGAGCGTCAAGGCATGGGTGGACGGCAGCGCCTACGCGCAGGCGCCGGTGACGATCGCCGGGTTCGACAAGGTGCTCGGCCAGTTCAACACCGACCTCCAGTCGCTGCGTACCGCCGACCCGAAGAAGATCCTCGCCGACCTTCAGCGCAACGGCGAACAGGCGATCGCGAAGGGCAACTGAGCCGCCATGCCCATCCGCACCACGCGCGCGAGCACCGGTACCCGCGGTGGGGGCGAGCGCGCCCACCGTGTGAACGGCGACACCCGCCGCGCGAGCAGCACTTCCCGTACGACCGGCTCGCCGGGCGAACCTGACACGCCCGGCGGGACCGGTTCGACCGCGACGGCCCGCGCCCGCGCCCCGCGCGCGGGCCGTCGCGGGGAGAGCGCCTGGGGCTGGCTGTTCGTCAGCCCCATGCTGCTCGTCCTCGGTCTGTTCCTGGTCCTGCCCATCCTGATGGCGCTGTGGGTGAGCCTGCTGCACTGGGACGGGCAGTCCAACCCCTTCGGCGGCCAGGCCGACTTCGTGGGCCTCGACAACTACCGGACGCTGTTCACCCAGGACGGACTCGACCGCACGCTCTTCGCGACCGCCCTGCGCAACAACGCCTACTACGTCCTGCTGACCGTGCCGCTCCAGACCGGACTGGCGCTGGCCCTCGCACTGATCGTCAACCAGAAGCTGCTGCGCGGGCGGGGAGCCCTGCGTACGACCTTCTTCTTCCCTTCGGTCACCAGCTCCATCGCCGTCTCCACGGTCTTCCTCTTCCTGTTCCAGGGCAGCGGAGCCGTCAACTCCCTGCTGTCCTGGATCGGGGTGAAGGGACCGAACTGGTTCGCGGACCCGCGCGGGGTGTTCTCCCTCCTTCTGGGCGGGCTGGGGATCGTCGATCCCGAGCGGCCCTCCGGGGCGCTGGCCGACCACTCCTTCATGGGACTCTCGTGGTTCGAGTGGCTCTCCGGGCCCTCGGTCGCGATGTGCACGATCATCCTGCTGGCCGTGTGGACCACCTCCGGCACCTTCATGCTGATCTTCCTCGCGGCGCTCCAGGACATCCCCCGGGAGCTGGAGGAGACGGCGGCCCTCGAAGGCGTCAACCGCCGCCAGCTGCTGCGGTACGTGACGCTCCCCGCGCTGCGTCCCGTGCTGTTCCTGGTCCTCACACTGGGGCTGATCGCCACCTGGCAGGTCTTCGACCAGGTGTACGTGATGGGCCAGGGCGCCCCGGGCAACACCACCCTCACGCCCGCCTTCCTGTCGTACTCCGCGGGCTTCGACAACGCGGACTTCGGCCAGGGCGCGGCGATCGCGTTCGTGCTGCTCGCGCTGATTCTCACGCTGACCGCGTTCCAGCGCTGGGCGCTGCGGGAGCGGGGCGCACGCACCGGGAGGAACCGATGAGCACCGGTGGTACGGCCGTACGCGACCGGGCCGAGGACGCCGAAGAGGCGGGGCGGACCGGCCGTGTGAAGGGAGCCGAGGAAGCGGGCCGGGCCGGGCGGGCACGTCTGCGCCGGGCCGCGCGCGAGCAGGGGCGGCCCGTCCTGGGCCGGTTCCCCGTTCCGCTGCGGATGGCGGGATACGTCCTGGTGGTGGGGGTCGCCCTGCTCTACCTGCTGCCGTTCGCGCTCCAGTTGGTGACCGGGTTCAAGACGGACCCGGACGCGGCGGCGCATCCGCTGTCGCTGCTGCCCACGACGCCGACAACGGCCGCCTACGAGCGGCTGTTCGGGCTGAGCCGGTCGGCGGACGGGGTGCCGTTCCTGCGCTGGCTCGGCAATTCGGCGTTCGTGGCGGTGGTGGTGACGGCGGGCCGGGTGCTGTTCGACTCGATGGCGGGGTACGCGCTGGCGCGGCTGCGCTTCCGGGGCCGCTCGGTGCTGTTCGGCTTCGTGCTCGCGGTGATGGCGGTGCCCGGAGTGGCCCTGCTCATCCCGAAGTTCCTGGTGCTGAACACCTTCGGGATCTTCGACACGTACACCGGCATGATCCTGCCGCTGCTGGTGGACGCGGCGGGCATCTTCATCATGAAGCAGTTCTTCGAGTCGGTGCCGAGGGAGGTCGAGGAGGCCGCCCGGGTCGACGGCGCGGGCGTGTTCCGGATCTTCTGGTCGGTCGTCCTGCCGATGGCCAGGCCGGCGCTGATCACCCTCACGATCCTGTCGTTCCAGGGGTCGTGGAACGAGTTCACGCACTTCCTCGTCGCCACCCAGTCCGGCCAGTACGAGACGCTCACCACGGGCCTGGCCCGTTTCGTCTCGGGCGGGCTCGGCGGGGGCACGCAGTACCCGCTGAAGCTGGCGGCCGCGCTGCTCTCCACCGTGCCGGTGGCCGCGCTGTTCTTCTGCTTCCAGCGCTACTTCGTGAACGGTGCCAACTCGGGCGCCGTGAAGGAGTGAGGAGCGGTGACGCCTGTCCGCCGAAGGCGGCCGAGGACAGGGCAAGGGCGGAGTCCTGCCTGGTCAGACCCGGTGCGAAACTGAAGGGATTCGTCAGACCGCTCCGGAATCGAGACCGCCTTGCCCCACCTCCCCATCCTCCGGGCACCGTTGGCGCCGATCGCGGCACCGCTGCTCGCGCTGGCGCTCGCACTCACCGGATGCGCCGGGTCCGACTCCGGGTCCGGGGCCTCCACGAACGCACGGCCGCCGAAGGCGAACGCGCCCTTCGACTACCAGCTCGGCGGAGCGTACGACCCGCCCGACGGGGTGACCACGGTCGTCAGGGACAGGACGGCGGACCCCGCCCCCGGCGCGTACAACGTCTGCTACATCAACGCGTTCCAGACCCAGCCGGACGACGCCGTGAAGTGGTGGCAGGACAACCACCCCGACCTGCTGCTGCGCGATGCCGACGGCGAGCTGGTCGTCGACGAGGACTGGGACGAACCGCTGCTGGACATCTCCACCGCCGGCCGGCGCGACCGGCTGGCGGGAGTCGTCGGCGGCTGGATCGACGGCTGCGCGGACAAGGGATTCGACGCCGTCGAGGCTGACAACCTGGACTCCTACCTCCGGTCGGACGGACTGCTCGACCAGAGGCAGGCGATCGGCTTCGCCGGGCTGCTGACCGCCCGCGCCCATGAGGCGGGACTGGCGATCGGTCAGAAGAACGCGGCGGAGATGACCGCGCTCGGGAAGGACACCGGCTTCGACTTCGCCGTCGCCGAGGAGTGCGCGCGTTACGACGAGTGCGCGGACTACGCCGATTCCTACGACGACAAGGTGCTGGTGGTCGAGTACCGGGAGACGGACTTCACCGTCGCCTGCCGCAACTGGGCGGACCGGCTGTCGATCGTCCTACGGGACAGGGACGTCGTGCCCGAGGGAGAGCCGGGCCACGTCGGCAAGCGCTGCTGAGAGCGCCGCCGACGCCCCGGCCCTCCCGGGCCCCGCGACCGTACGGCCGGGCATCACGCGCCGGACCGGGCATCACGCGTCACGGGACTCGGACGACCGTCCCGCCTCCCGTCGTTCGCGCACCGCCTTGCGACGCGCCTCGTTCTCGTGGAAAAGCGCGGCCAGCCGCTGGGTGTTCTCGTCGAGTTCGATGGGCGCGTTCTCGTCCTCGTCCTCCGGGATCAGACCGGCCGCCAACTGCTGCTGATGCTGGACCATCACGGGCGGCTGAGGGTCGTGGTCGGAGGGGCGCGGGCCTTCGGGGCCGTCCGGGCCGAGGCGCACCAGCCGTTCGATCCGTACGACCCTGAACAGGCGCCCCTCGACCTCCAGTTCGTCGGCCGGTTCCTCGTCGAACCGGTCCGCCGCCTCGGAGTACGGCACGCGCTCCTGCGGATCGAGCCCCAGCTGCCAGGGGATCATGACGCGCAGCCCCATGGTCAGGGTGTCCCGCGCGCCCTGGGGCGTGGTGCTCGTCGCGCTGGAGTCCGGCCGCCAGCCCCGCCGGTCCTTCTCGGCCGTCATGAATGTCGCGGGCAGCATCATCCCTCCGGGGTGCGTGTACGCGGCGCGCCGGGAATCCTCCAGGATGTCGTCGGGCACGGTGCCCGCCTTGCGCACCATCGACAGCAGTTCGACCTTGAGGATGCCTTCGGACATGCCGGTGGGGATGACGGGATCGAACACGAACCCGGCCGTGGGATCCGGGGCCCTGTACGCCTCGCCCGGCTCCATGGGGTCCGGATCGGTCGGCCTCGGCGGCTCGGGTCCCTCGGGCCCCGAGCGTACGAAGCACTCCGCCCGCGCGACCCGGTAGCGGACGCCGAGCACGGTCATCTCGTCGACGGTCTCCCACTCCATGCGTTCGGCCGCGCGCATGCATTCGGCCTTCCCCTCCAGGTCACCGGCCTTCTCGGCCTCCTGGGCCCGCATCCGGAACTGCGAGCCCATGCTGTCGCGGGCGTCCTGCGGAGCCAGACCCGAGAACGAGGAGACCACCACCCAGCCGCCCGCCTCCCGTTCACGGATCACTCCGAAGAGCGGGCCGCCGGCCGAGAGGATGTCCGGATACCTCTCCCGCGCCTGCCATGCCTCCACATCGGCGACCGCCTCGACCGGCCCGTCCGGCCCTGACACCCGGATCGTCCGGTATGCGGGAACGTTCTCACCAAGCTCTGCCATGCGCACCAGCATGCCCACTCCGACCGGGCGCACGGGGCGAATCCGTGGAAACAGCAGCCGACCGCGTGACACAGCCTCATACCCGTACATACGTACGGGATCCCTCCCCGCGCCTTCCGTTGCCCCTCCCCGGCGACTATCTGGGGCGCCGATGCCGCCAGGGCAGCCCGAACCTCCGCCGGACGGACGGCTTCGGCAGGGCGGGACCGACGGCCGGACCCCGGTACGGAGGCGAGTCCTCACCGGTCGGGCCGACGGTGTCGTCCACCGGAGGATGCAGCCCCTCCTTGGCGTACCGGGTGGTGGCGATGGTCTCCACGAGTTGCTCGTCGGTGAAGTTCTCGGACCCCCGCACGTGCGGTACGAACCCGATGAGCACGCCGTCCTCCACGACCTCCGCCCGCAGCCCCAGCACCGCGTCCATGTCCCAGACCGCCTCGCCCCCCTCGATGAGCACGATCTGCACGCCGCACTGATACACCCCCAGGTGGGCCAGGTGGGCCATCACCCCCCGGGCCCGCAGCGACGTCACGAGACGGCCGGCACGTTCCTCGTCCATCCGATGGCCATCTCCCTGTGCGGCGGCTTCTGGACGGATATGTCCTACTGGCTCATGGTAGGCCGAATCCCGGGGAGGGCGAGTTCCACGGGCAGGGCCACGGCTGGACTCACGGGCGGGTCCACGGACAGGCCCACCGACAGGCCCGCCGGCTGCGGGGCCGGATCGTGGCCACGCGGTACCTCCGTACGGTGGGGTGCCGGGACCTCGTACGGTGGGGTGCCGGGCCCGCGGAAGCGCTCGGAACGGCCCCCGCCGGATCCGCGTCAGCGGCCGCCGGGGGCCACCGTCAGCCCGACCGTTGAACCGGCACACGGGCACCGGCCCACCCTCGTACTTCCTGCTCCTCCAGCGAACGGACCCACAGGTCCACGAGCACCGCGGTCTCCTCCCCGGGCCAGGGGCCGACCCCGATGATCCGCATACCGGCCTGCTCGGCGGCCAGGATGCCGCAACGGGAATCCTCGATCGCCAGCGTGTCGGCCGGTTCGGCGCCGCAGAGCCGCGCGGCCGTCAGATAGACGTCCGGATGGGGCTTGGGCCGGATGTCGTCGTCCGGCACCACGATGTGGTCGAAGCGGGTGAGAAGTCCTGCCGTGTCGAGACCGGCTTCGACGACTTCTCTCGGGCAGTTGCTGGCGACGGCCAGCGGGGCGAACTTCGCGACTTCCTCGACGAGTTCACGGGCGCCGGGCATGGTGACGGGGTCGTCGGTGACCAGCGCGAGGAAATGCGCGAGCAGCCGGCCGGTCATTTCGGCGTCGAGTTCCGGGCGGTCCGCCTCTTCGGCCATGAGCCGTCCGCATTCGGTGTAGTGCAGCCCCCTGGAGCGCTCCGCGAACCCGGGCGCGGGGGTGAAGCCGTACTCGCGCAGGGCGCGAATGCGCGCGTCCTGCCAGTGGCTTTCGGTGTCCATGAGGGTGCCGTCGCAGTCGAAAACGATGGCCGCGGGGGTCCAGGAAAGAATGCGATGAGCTGTCATCCGCTTGCTTTCTGTCGAAGAGAGCCCTTAAAGCGGCAGCGCGGGCCGCCGCGACAGTGCGAAGCACCGCGGGCGTTGTTGGTTACCCGCTGGCGAGCGGGCGCGATTCCGGCAGGCGCGGCCTTACAGAAAAGGCGAGTTCCGGCGACCACCGGAGAACATAACGATCACTACGCTAGAGAGGCAAACTCTGCGCAGTCAAGGAATCACATTAAGTGTCTCTATATGTTTATTGGTAGTCGAAGACCCCGAAAGCCTTCTGCTCGCCGTCCTGAATAAATCGAAAGACGCAGGTCGCGTGGTGCGGCACACACAGGACTCGGGCGGCCGGACTGTATTCGACGAAGCGCGCGGCATTCAGCCGACCGGCGGTAGGGCGCAGCAGAATGCCACTGCTTTCCAGGGCGGCGGCCTGGCGGGCGGCCTCCAGAAGGATCATGCCCGGCACATGATCGGTGGCGTGGTCGAAGAAGAACGGATGCCTCGTATCGGCCGGTTCCACCAGGAGTGCCGTGCCGTCGGTCGCGATCACGACGTCATGCGCGCCCGGCACGCCCAGACTTCGCGGATCGGGGCGGGTGACGGGGGCCGCGTCCACCGGGTGGGGCGCGGCCGGCGCGGTACGCCCCGACCGCACCGCGGCGTACCGCTCGGCGCTCAGGAACCGCGCACCGCCCCCGGCTCGGGCGAACGGCACCCCACCGGCCAGGTAGGACACCTGGAGCCGCAGACCGCAGACCGTGCCGTCGGGTTCGCGTCGCACCTCCCCGGCCCGCACCAGGCAGGTGACGCAGGTGGCTCCGGACAGCGCGCGCGGCTCGGCCGACGGGTCGAGGGCGAAGAACAGATCGGTGATCAGCAGACGCGCGTGCGGCGAGACCGCGAAATACCGCAGGGGAATATAGATGCCGAGCTGACGCAGCGTTTCCACGACCATCAGCGGACTGTGCAGATCCCCGCCGCCCCGCGGAAAGGTCGGGTGGGACCGGGACCAGGAGGCGGCGGCCTCGTATCCGCCGTCGCGCACCCGGCGCACGTCGGTGAGCAGTACCTCCGCCACGGAGTCCCGGTGCACCAGCTCGCGGGCGACGGTGCGCGACCAGGACAACGGCCGGGCACCTCCGGTGGTCCGCCGGGACGCGTCACCAACCGATGTCTTCATGCGATAAGAACATCGCAATTCTTCATGATGCGCACGCCGGCCCCCGGCCCGTCACGCCCCCGCGAAAAGCGCTACATTGCATGCCGTCATTACGTACGGTCATTATGAAACGGAACTCCGGGGGTACACGTGCAGGTTCGGGCTGAGCAGGTTCGTGCGAAAACGACGCGCAGGTTTCTCCTGGAGGCGGCGGCACTCCTGTTCGACGAACGAGGCTATGCCGGCACCAGCATCAGCGATATCAGCGCGCGATCCGGCCGCACCAGCGGGGCCATCTACTTCCACTACGCCAGCAAGGAGAATCTGGCGCTGGCCATTGTGGAGGAACATTTCGCGACCTGGCCGGGGCTGATCGGCCGCCACAGGTCGGGCGGTCTCCCGGCGCTGGAACGGCTGGTGGGCCTGAGTTTCGACGTCGCCAGGGCTTTTCGCGACGACGTCATCATCCGGGCCGGGTCCCGGCTGTGGGCGGAGAGAAGGGCCATCGACGCCGCGCTGCCGCGCCCCTTCGTGGGCTGGCTGGAGACGGTCACCGGCCTGCTCGAAGAGGCCCGCCAGGAGGGGCAGCTGGCCAAGGGCGTGACGCCCCAGGTGGCCGCCCACGGTCTGGTGTGCGCCTTCTTCGGGCTGCACACCGTCTCCGACGCCCTGGAGGGGCGCCGTCAGATCGAGGAGGGGCTGCACGACCTGTGGATGCTGCTCCTTTCCGCCCTCCAGGCGGAACCCGACCCCACCGCCCTGCTCGCGCGGGTGCGGGAGCGGGACGGCGGGAAACGGGGCGGCGGGCAGGACAGCGGCAGCGGGCAGGACCGGCGCGTGCTGTCGGAGAGCGGCTGACGGCCCGAGGGCGGCGACGGCGAGGAGTCCCACACCGAGGCGCGGACCCCGGCGCGCGTGCCGCGTACGAGCGGAGGCGCGCGAGCCGGGGCGCGGGCCTCCTGAGGCTCACTCGACGATGCCGAACACCCCTGTACGGATGACCAGTTCGGCGCGAGGATCTGCGGTCCGGCCGATCCCTTCGCCGTCTGTCGTCTGATGCGGGGCAACATTAGGGTGACGGAATGACTACTGATTCGGTCACTTCCCCGGCCGCGCGCCGCGTCGGCGTGATCTTCGACCGTGACCAGCGCCCGGAAGATCTCGCGGAGTTCGCCGCCGCAGTGGAGGAACTCGGCGCCGACGACCTGTGGGTCGTGGAGGACCTCGCCTGGGCGGGCGGCATCTCCTCGGCGGCCATCGCCCTGGCCGCCACCCGGCGGCTGCGTGTCGGGATCGGCATCATGCCGGCGCCGCTGCGCAACCCGGCGCTGCTCGCCATGGAACTGGCCACACTCGCCAGGGCGTTCCCGGGCCGGCTGATCGCGGGGATCGGGCACGGAGCGCCGGAGTGGATGGCCCAGGTCGGCGCCTCCATCCCCACCAAGCTGGCCCTGCTGGAGGAGACGATCACGGCCGTACGGTCCCTGCTCGCCGGCGGGACGACGACGTTCGACGGGCAGACAGTCCAGGTCGACGCGGTACGTCTGGTCCACCCGCCGGCCGAGCCGCCGCCGGTGGTCGCGGGCGTCGTACGTCCACGGTCCCTGGAACTCTCCGGCCGCGCGGCCGACGGCACGGTCATGGCCGAGGGCCAGGGCCCGCGCGCGATCGCGGCCGCGCTCGACGCCATCGCGAAGGGCCGGAAGACGGCCGACCCCGCCCGGCCGCACGAACTTGTCCTCTTCACCCACCTCTGTGTGGACGACGATCCCGAACGGGTGACCGCCGCGAGCGCGCCGGTCGTCGCGGAGTACACCGAGTTCCTCCGCGTCCCGCCGGAAGAGGTGTTCCTCGTCGCCGGTGACGCGGCCACCACGGCCCGGCGGATTCGCGGTCTGTGGGACAGCGGCGCCGACACCGTCGTACTCCGCCCGGTCGGCGAGGACCCACTCGGCCAGGTCCGCTCGGCCCTCGCCGCGCTGGGCACGCCGGACGCCTGAGAAACCACGGCACCGTGGGTCGGGCCCGTGGCACGGGCGCGCGCTCCGTCCCGGTCACAGATGCGGCGGGGCGCGGCGCACGGGCTCCTTGCGGACGAAGGCGGAACGCAGTGCGTGATACGGCTCGCCGGGACCGTAGAAGTTCCGGTGCATCAGGGCCAGTTCCTCCGCGCGGTAGTCCGCGAGCGGCTTGACCGCCTCGTCGTGCTCGCGGGCGGCCTTCTTGGCTGCGATGCGCTTCTGGACGTCGGAGGTCGTCGCGAGCAGGCTCGCGAGGTGGGCGACCCGCGGCGCGAACTCCTGCGGTGGCGCCTCGACGACCTGGTCCACCAGGCCGATGCGGTGCGCCATGACCGCGGTCACCGGAAGGGCCCGCTGGGTGAGGCGTACGGCCGCGGCCGCCCCGACCCGGCGGGGCAGGCTGTACGTCCAGTACTCCGAGCCGTACAGACCCATCAGCCGGTAGTACGGATTGAGCAACGCCCCGTCGCGGCACCAGACTTCGTCCGCCGCCGCGGCCAGCATCGCGCCGCCCGCCGCCGCGTTTCCGCCGAGCGCGGCCACCACCAGCCGGTCGGTGGTGTTCAGGATCCGCTCCACGAGGTCGTTCATCGCGTTGATGTTCGCCCAGGACTCCTTGGCGGGGTCCGCCGCGGCCTCGATGACATTGAGGTGGATGCCGTTGGAGAAGAAGTCCCGGCCGCCGCCCAGCACCAGGACCGAGGTCGGCCGCGACGACGCGAATCGGTACGCGTCCAGCAGCCGTCGGCAGTGTGCGGTGCTCATCGCCCCGCCGGGGAAGGAGAAGCGCAGAAATCCGACCGGCCCGTCCTCCCGGTAACCGATGTCCGTCCAGGTGCGCCGGTCCTCGGCCGGGCTGAGCGGCGCGGGCACCTCGGGCAGCACGGGGAGCCGGTCCCCCAGGGCCATGCGCAGGGCCATGGTCGCGGGCAGCTTGAAGGGTGCCGAGCCGCCCGTACGCCGGCGCCTGCGCAGCTCCGGGAGCCATACGGCGCCGTCCACCGTCGCCCGGCAGACCGCCCCGGCGCGCGTCGCCACCAACTCACCTGGGCCGCCGTCCAGTTCATCCTCCGGATGGCCGCCGTGCAGGAACCATTCCTCGCCGAACAGCGCGTCCAGCACTCCCGGCTGGGAATCGGCCGCCCGGAGCTTGCGCAGCACCACGGCCGTGCTGTCCGACGACCAGTCGATATGCCGCACGGTCTGGTCCAGGTACGGCCGGTGGTGATCCTCGACGTCCCAGTCCTCGCCGTACTGCGGGCGGGGAGTGAAGTCACCGGCCGCGAAGCGCTCCACCGCGCGAAGGACGGCCTCCAGCACGGCGTCGGAGATCTCGTTGCGGTACAGGTCGCTCTTGCCCACCGGCGGCAGCGGACAGAGCGCATGGGCCCAGACCGCGCCGCCGTCCATCACCTCGTCCGCCTGAAGCACGGTCACGCCCCAGCTGTCCAGGCCTTCGTGGATGGCCCAGTCCAGCGAGGACGGCCCACGGTCACCGAGCGGCCCGGGGTGCACGATCAGACAGGTGTGCGCGGTCCACACATCCCGGGGGATCGCGGCCTTCAGCATCGGGGCCACGATCAACTCCGGCGCGTGCCTGCGTACGGCATCCCTCAAGGGGTCGTCCCCCACGGCCAGATGGACCCGCAGGCTGTGCCCGCGATCGCCCAATTCGGCGAAGACACGCTGCGTGAGACTGTTGAACGCGCTCGCGACGAGCAGGATCCGCATGTTCGGGCCTCCGGAACCGCCGTGCCCCGGTGTGGAGGTGGGTGGGCCCGGCGAAGAGGCGATCGTCTCCCATCGTATGAGGGCTTGTTCCCGAGACCCGCCGCGACGGCGGAACGCAACCACTCCTGCGAGTGGTCTTTCCGGCCTTCACCCCGGCCCGTCGTGACGGATGAGCTATGAGGACCGTCGCAACCGGCCGGGGCCGAGGACCGTCCCGCCACACCGAAGGGCATGCCGTACGACCGGACCCGCCCTCCGGGAAGCGGAGGGGCGACGCGCCCCGGCCCCTCCGCTTCCCGCGAACGTGGCGGGCCGTCTACGTCACCGCTGCCCCCACCAGCCCCTCCGGCTCCCGCGAGGCGTCACAGGGAGCGGCCGTGGGCCGTGTCATGTAGCCCGAGGTGAAGAAGTACTCCAGATAGCGGTCGAGCAACACCGCGTCCACCGGCGGGCATTGGAACCCGCTCCCGGCCAGGGCCTCTTCGATGTTGCCGCGGCCCAGCCGGGGGAAGATCCCTTCCAGGTACATCTCCTTCACCGAGATGTCGCCCTTGTTCACCCGGTCCACGCAGAGGGACACGAAGGGCGCGGTCGGGCTGGTGGGATTCCGGGCGACATGGCGTACCAACTCGCCCACCCACTCTGTGTACGGAAGCATCCGCATCTCGCAGCCCGCCGCGCGCATCCGGTCCAGGACGTCGCCCAGTACGGCGGGACGCGGGTTGGTGTGGTGGTAGACCCGGTCGGTCGCCTTGTGGTGGGTGGCGATGTGCACGACGGCCTCGGCGACATGGTCGACCGGGACGAAGTCCATCGGCAGCGCGATGTCCGGGGCCAGGCCCGTCTCGGCGATGGTCTTGAACAGCGAGCAGATCGCTGTTTCCGTGTTGCAGGCGCCGTGCAGCCGGTCCCCGGTGACCTCGTACGGCCGGTGGACGGCGACCGGAAGACCCTGCTCCGCCGCGCGTCGCAGCAGGCCCTCGCCGACCCACTTGCTCTCCGCGTACCCCATGGTGAGCCGGTCCGCGTAGGCCAGCGGGACATCTTCGTCGACCTCCCGCGCGCCCGCCGTGCCGAAGCCGGCGAGGACGGCCACCGTGGAGAGGAAGTGCACCGGCACCCGCCGGGGCGCGGCCAGTCTGACGATCTCCCGGGTGCCGTCGACGTTGGCGGCCCGCAGCGCGGTGTACGGGTAGAGGAAGTTGACCTGGGCGCCGTTGTGCACGATCAGGTCCAGGGAGGCGGCCAGGTCGGCGGTGTGTTCCGGGGAGAGACCGAGTCCCGGCGCGGCGAGGTCGGCGGGGAAGCAGACCAGCCGGCGCCGCGCTGCGTCGTCGGCGTGCAGGCCGTAGCGGGTGAGCGCGGCCAGTACGCGCCTCTCGGCGTGTGCGGCGCCCGAGGCCCGTACCGGGCAGTGGATACGGGCCGTCGTGTCCCGCAGCAGCCGGTCCAGGAGGAAGGCGCCGACGAATCCGCTGGCACCGGTGAGCAGCACGTCGGAGGGGTCGTCGGGGTGGGGCTCCGGCCCTTCGGCGGGCGGCAGCGAGAAGCCCAGTTCGGTCTCGCGCACGAAGTCGATGTCCGTGTCCGGTGACGGGGCCTCGGGGTGTCCGCCCCGGTGGGCGGCGACGGCCGCCGCGTACCCCTCCAGCGTGGAGTCGGCCAGCAGGGCGCGGATGAGAGCGCTGCCGAGGGCGGCGTCGAGGCTCAGCAGCGCGAGCGTACGGGCGACGACTTCGGCGGCCAGCAGGGAGTCGCCGCCGATGTGGAAGAAGTTGTCCTCGGGCGCCGGCCGTACGCGCAGCACCAGGTGCCACACCTCGGCGAGCGCGTCCAGCAGTCCTTCGACCTTCGCTGCGGGACCCTCCTTCCCGTCACCGGCCGCCGCTTCGCCGTGCTGCCCTCCGGCGCGGGACCCGGCCGCGCGGGACTCCTCGGTGCCGGACTGGTCGGCGCCGGACTCGTCGGCGCGGGGCTCGGCCAGCAGGCGTTTACGGTCGACCTTGCCGCCGCTCGTCACGGGGAACCGGTCCTTGACCACGAGGGCCGGTACCGCCTGCGCGGGCAGCCACTGCACGCAGTACCGCCGCAGCGCGTCCACCGGCACGGTGTCGCCGGGCCGCGCGGGGGTGAGAAAGGCGGTCAGGGTGTCGGCCCTGAGTTCGACGACCGCCTCGCCGACCTCGGGATGGCAGCGCAACCGGGCCTCGACCTCGTCCAGCTCGATGCGCTGACCGCGCAGTTTCACCTGCCGGTCCAGCCGGCCCCGGTATTCCAGCATCCCGTCGTGGCGTCGGGCGACACGGTCGCCGGTCCGGTACAGGCGGCCGCCCGGCTCGTCCGGCCGGCTGACGAACCGTTCGGCCGTCAACTCCGCGTCCCCGATGTACTCCAGCGCCAGGCCGTCCCCGCCGACGTACAGCTCTCCCTCCTCGCCCGGCGCCGTGGGGGTGCCGTCCGGGCGCAGCACATGGCAGGTGGAGGTGCCGAAGGCACGGCCGATGGGGACGTCGGCCACGTCCTCGGCCAGCTTCGGCAGGATGTAGGCGGTGGAGACCACGCTGTTCTCGGTGGGGCCGTAGAAATTGACGACGGTGGTGTCCGGGCACGCCTCCTGCACGGCGCGGACCAGGCCCGGGTCCATCGCCTCTCCCCCGGCGGAGGCGAACCGCAGTCCGCGCAGGGCGGCAGGCCGGGTTCTGGCCAGGTGGTGGAAGACGCTGGTGGTGAAGTAGGCGACGGTCACGCCTTGGGTGCGGAAGCAGTCCTCCAGGGCGGCCGGGGAGAGGAGTTCCTCGCGGTCCACCAGTACGAGGCAGGCGCCGCCGAGCAGTCCGCGCCAGATCTCGATCGTGGAGGCGTCGGACGAGAGGCCGTAGCCGTGCAGCACCCCGTCACCGGGGCCGGGCGGTGGCAGTTCCGGTTCGGACAGCACCAGTTGGACCACACCCCGGTGCGGGATCGCGACGGGCTTCGGCCGGCCGGTCGAGCCGGAGGTGAACATCACGTAGGCGGGGTCGGTCGCTTTCGGGACCGGCAGCGGAGCCCCGGCCGGGAGCTGCCGGGGAGACTCACGCCGGGCCGGGCCCTGAGCCGTGTCCGCCACCGGGTCGATCTCGATACGGGTGTGCAGGCCGCGGATGCGACGGGTGCTGCCGGGGAGGATCACGGCGACATGGACCCCGGCGTCCTCGGCCATGGCCCGCAACCGGGCCGGTGGATGGTCCTCGTCGAGGGGTACGTAGGCACAGCCCGCCTTGAGGATGCCCAGGAAGGCGATCAGCGCTTCCAACGAGCGGCTGCCGCACACCCCCACCGCGGAACCGGGCTCGACACCGGCCGCGAGCAGCCGCGCCGCGAGATGGTCGGAATCC
The DNA here is from genome assembly GCF_044741745.1 of Streptomyces sp. NPDC088116. NCBI lineage: Bacteria > Bacillati > Actinomycetota > Actinomycetes > Kitasatosporales > Streptomycetaceae > Streptomyces > Streptomyces sp. NPDC088116. The sequence continues at coordinate 688,983 of NZ_JBIUTF010000004.1, forward strand.
GCGCCGAGTTGTCCGTAGGTGATGACGTGATCGTGGTAACGGGCGGCGGGTGCCTGCGGGTTGGTCCGGGACCGGGCCTCGAACAGCTCCGGCAGGCCGTGGTCGCGTGGGTAGCTGAAGCCCGGCTCGTGGCCGGGGTCCGGTTCGGGCGGCCCTGCGGCCGGTCCCGGCCTCGTCGCCGAGTCGGGCCGGGAGGCCGTACCGAGGTCGGGGTGAGGGGCCGTGCGGGGGTCGGTGCTCATAGCGGTCCTGCCTTCCGGCGCTGTCGTGGACGGGTCAGCGGTTGCCGTCGGCACCGGCGAACTCTGCGGCGAACGCGGCGAAGTTCGCGGTCCGCCAGCGCTCCGGGCGCATCCGGAAAGTGATGTCGTCCACGAGTTGTTCGTGGGTCGCCACCAGGTAGTCGCGTGCCTCGCCGTCGGCGAGATAGCGATGGGCCATGGCCTCGCGCTCCACCGCGTCGGCCGGGTCGGCGACAGAGACGACCGGACCCTCCACGCTGACGTACCGGTAGGGGGCGGTCTCGTCCTGCACACAGAGACTGAACCGCCCGGCCCCGCGCAGCAGTCGGGCCTTGACCGACTTACGGCTGGTCTGCACCACGACGTCCTTGCCGGGCTCGTACCGGTACCAGACAGGTACGAGCAACGGCGCGCTGGTTCCACGGGTGTCGGTGACACCCAGGACGCCGACATGGATGTCGGCCAGGAACCGCTCGCGTTCGTCACCTTGCATGACGGGCACCATCGAACAGCCTCCACATCTCGATCCGGACCGGTAGGCCCCAACAGCCCCGGCGGTAAGGGAGACCAGCGGAACCGGGGCGGCGACCCACCCGGCCGCCGCGCCGCGGGCGGGTCGCATGCACCCGCCGAGCTCCGCATCAAACGTCTCGCGGTACCGGTATGCCCCTGCCTACGCCAGATGACCCCGAAAGTAATCCATTTGGGGGTTTAATACTACGAATGCATCTGTAGTGGAAATATCCGACTCCGAGAGCAGAGGGCACCAGAAGCGCTCATCGCCTAAGGTAGCCAGTCGGATACTTTGCGTGGCCCACATCGAGATCTTCCTTCAGGGCCGCCTCGATCGGGCCGGGTTGCACGGCCGGAGCCCCGGGGCGGGCGGCCGTCCCGGACGAGGCCCGTGGAGACCCTGCCGACAGAGAGACCCGGAGAGACGGAGACAGACATGTCCGTGCCAGCAGCTCGCGTGGAACGAGTCGGTGTGTTCTGCGGCGCCCGCCCCGGCGCCAGCCCCCAGCATCTGCGGCTCGCCACCGAGTTCGGCGGGGCACTGGCGCGACGCGGTACGGGACTGGTCTACGGCGCCGGAGGGGTCGGCATCATGGGCGCCGTCGCGGACGCCGCACTGGACGCCGGGGCCCCGGTCACCGGGGTGATCCCGCGGCATCTTTACGAACGCGAACAGCCCGACGAGTCGCGGACCGAGGTGATCGTCGTGGAGACGATGCACGAACGCAAGGCGCTGATGTACCGCCTGGCGGCCGGGTTCGCCGTACTCCCGGGCGGCTTCGGCACCCTCGACGAGCTGCTGGAGGTGGCGACCTGGAACCAACTCGGCATCCATCACAAGCCGCTTGTCCTGGTCAACCAGGGAGGCTTCTTCGACCCGTTGCTGACGCTTCTGGACAACATGGTCTCCGACGCCTTCATCAGCCCGGAGGAGCGCGTCGTGATCCAGGTCGCTTCCGGCGTCGAGGAGGCCCTGGACCGACTCGTCGAACCGTCACTCCCGCCGGTCGCCCCGATGGCCCCGGCAGTGGCCCCGACGGCGCTCCCACCGGCCGCGCCCGTGACGTGACACCGCCACGTACGGTCCCGGACCGCGCGAGGTGACCGCGATCGGCCTTGGAGCCGGACCCGGGTGACGCCCGTCACACGGGCCGACGACAGACCGAACTGTTTTGCCTGCGGGGCCGCGGCCCGGAGACACTGGACGCTCCCGCCAGCCTCGCGAGCCCCCGAAAGCAGCCTGACCGAACATGGCCAACCACCTCCCGTCCACCCCGTCGGCCACGACCGGATCGGGGCCGGACACGGGGACACCTGACGAACCGCTCTCCGGCGGGCTCAAGCAGCGGCATCTGACCATGCTCGGGCTCGGCGGGGTCATCGGAGCCGGACTCTTCGTCGGATCAGGGGCCGGGATCGCGGTCGCCGGGCCCGGCATCGTCGTCTCCTACCTGATCGCGGGCGTGCTCGCGATGTGTGTGATGCGGATGCTGGGCGAGATGTCGGCCGCGATGCCGGCGTCGGGGTCCTTCTCCGTACACGCGGAGCGGGCCCTGGGCCGGTGGGCCGGGTTCAGCGTGGGCTGGCTGTACTGGTTCCTGCTGGTCGTCGTACTCGCCGTGGAGGCGACCGGCGCGGCTCAGATCGCGAACGGCTGGCTGCCGTCCGTACCCCAGTGGGCGTGGGTACTGCTCTTCATGCTGCTCTTCACCGGCACGAACCTCGCCGCCGTGAAGAACTTCGGCGAGTTCGAGTTCTGGTTCGCCGCCCTGAAGGTCTTCGCGATCGTCGCGTTCCTGGTCCTCGGGCTGCTCGCGATCCTCGGCATCCTGCCCGACACCGACCCCGTCGGCTTCACGAACCTCACCGGACAGGGAGGCTTCCTGCCGGGCGGCTGGCAGGGCGTCGTCTCCGGTGTCCTCGCCGTCGTCTTCGCCTTCGGCGGCCTGGAGGTCGTCACGATCGCGGCGGCCGAGTCCGACGACCCGGTCCGCTCGGTGGCCAGGGCGGTGCGCAGCTCGGTGTTCCGGATCCTGTTCTTCTACGTCGGTTCGATGCTGGTCATCGTCACCGCGCTGCCGTGGACGGCACAGAAGGCGGGGCTGAGTCCGTACGTCACCGTCCTCGACGCGATCGGCGTCCCGTCCGCCGGGCAGATCATGAACATCGTGGTGTTCGTGGCCCTGCTCTCGGCGCTCAACGCCAACCTCTACGGGTCGTCCCGGATGGTCTTCTCGCTCGCCGAGCGGGGTGAGGCGCCGGGCTCGCTGCGGAAGGTGAGCGAGGGAGGCGTGCCGCGCCGGGCGGTCCTGGCCTCCGTGGCGTTCGGCTTCGTCTCCGTGCTGCTCAATCTGAAGTGGCCCGACACGGTCTTCCTCTACATGCTCAACTCGGTCGGCGCGGTGCTCCTCTTCGTATGGGCACTGATCGCCGCGTCGCAACTGCGCCTGCGGCGGCGCATCGAGGAGGAGGCACCGGAGCGCCTGATCCTCAAGATGTGGCTCTTCCCTGGCCTGACCATCGCGGCTCTGGTCGCCATGGCGGTCCTGTTCGGGCTGATGCTGACCGACGACACGGCGCGTCCGCAGCTGCTGTGGTCCCTGGGTGCGGCGGCGCTCGTACTGACGGCGGCGGGCCTGCGGGAGCTGCGCGCACGCCGCGGGTGAACCCGGACGCCGACCACTCCCCGGCCCTGTCGCTCTCCACCAGCACGCGGGCCCCGGTCAGCACGCGGGCCCCGGCCGGCGCGGGTCACCGCTCCGGCCGGGGCCGCCTGCCTGTCGGCGTCCTGACGAATGTCAGTAGGGGCCGTTCACGTTGTCGATCGAGCCGTACTTGTCGGCGGCGTAGTTGCACGCGGCCGTGATGTTGGCGACCGGGTCGTAGCTGTCGGTCGACGTACCGGGCACGTGGTAGGCCTGGAACGTCGGGTCGATGACCTGTAGGAGCCCCTTGGACGGGGTGCCGGCCACGGCGTTGGAGTCCCAGTTGTTGATGGCCGCCGGGTCGCCCGCGGACTCACGGATGATGTTGCGGTGGATGCCCTCGTAGGTGCCCGGAATGCCGTGGGCGGCCATGACGTCCAGCGACTCCCTGATCCAGCCGTCCAGATTGTCGGAGTACGTCTTCGCCGCCGCCTGGACGACAGTGCCGCTCGTATCGGACTTCGCCTGCGTGGCGCCGGTCGCGGCCTTGGCCTTCTCGCCGAGCTTCAGCTCGGTGCCGGGGTGGAGCAGCGACGGGTCGCCGCCGACGGCCTTCCGGTTGTCCTGGTACAGCTTCTTCCAGCCGCCGCTCACGGAGTGAGCGTGCGCGATCTTGGAAAGGGAATCACCGGCGACCACGGAGTAGGTCGACGCCTTGGCCTTGACGGCGGCGGGCGCGGGAGCCGCTTCGGCGGCGACCTGGCCGGCCGACGGCGCGGCGCTCGCGGAGGTCGCGGCCACCAGCGGCAGGGCGAGTACGGCGCCACCCGCACCGACGGCGACGAGGCCTCGGGCGAGCGGGCTGATTCTGGGACGACGGTGCTTGGCCTTTGCGGGCATGACGAATTCCTCTCCGTCGCCTGCGAGGTGAGCTGTCGGGTTCGGGCGGGAGATGCCCGGCCGCGGTGGGAATGCGACTTCACCCCTAGCCGGTCCGGTATCGGATCGGCGACTTACTTGGGTTCCCCGCTCCTGCCGTAGGTGAGTGGGTGTGGTTTCCGGACAGCGGCAGGATTCGGCGTTCCACCCGGAGTGACGTGAAACTAGACGAGAACGTCCGGGCGAAACAAGTCCTGAATTCACAGCGCCACTCCATAAGGGAATCCGGAGGGGAAAATCCCGCTCCCTCATTCGACGCCAGGAAACTCAACTCTCCTTCCCTGTGGACGAAGTGGACGGGCGGACAGGAACCGCACCACATCACCGGGCGTGACGCGAATCACCAGACAAGGTGATCACGGGCGCCACAACACCGAACAGAGAGCATCAAGTTACGCCAATCCACCAAACAAGACTTAAAGTAGAACACGAGCAAATCGCCCATATTGGCGCCTGAAGTCTTCGCCCTGCCGAGCGGCAGCACCACCTCTCCCCGGCCCGTCTCCACGCCCCCGCCGGGCGACTTCCTGTCCGGGTTCACCATCGGCGGCATCAATGGGTCAGCGACGGCTGCATTTCTGACTGCCTGTCGCCATCTCGTTCAGAATTATGATCTCCCACCCAAGGAAATCACGCTCGGCTGCGACTGAACCCGACGATCGGGAGTCAGAAACCTTTACGGCACTTCCTTTTACCCGAGAACCGCTCGAATTCGATGCCCCCGCCCCGAATGCCGTGGGGCGGTGCGCCGCCTGCTCGCGGGTGTCAGCCTGCCAGGCAGTCGCGCACAGCCGCGACAAGGCGGTTCGCACGGGAATCGCCGTGGCCGATCACGCGGTTGGCGGTGTAATCGAAGCTCACACCGAACTCGTCGTCGCCGAAGGCGAATCGACCGCCGGCTCCGTCGTTGCCGAAACCGCGCTCCCCCAGCATCGGCCGGCCGCGAACAGGCTCATCAGTGTCAGGTGGACGACCGCCCCGATCAGAGCTCGGGCCCCACCGCTCGCGTCGATCGGGGAGCGGTGGGGCCCGAGAGCGAGCTGGGTGACCAGGCAGCCGACGACGGTGACAGGGACCGCGACGGTCGCGGCGGCGCCGGCGGTGACGGCCATTTTCGCCGCGTGGAGGCGGCCGCGCCGGGGCACGGCGACCAGCGAGACCCGCATCACGGGGCGCGATCGGGGACGCTGAAGGGGACGAACAGCAGCAGTGCGGTGTACGTGCCGCGGACGCCTCGCAGCTTGGTGAACTCGGCCCGGATGGCCGCGACTGTCTCAGACACGGGTGTTCCTCGCTCCCTTGCCGATGAGTTCGAGGAAGGTGTCCTCAAGGGATTCCGTATGGGTACTCAGTTCGTCGAGCAGGACTCCGTTGGCAGTGGCCAGTCTGCTGATCTCGGCCGCGGGCAGGCCGCCGACCTCCAGGCTGCCGTCCGGCGCGGACACCAGCGAGGCTCGGTTGCGTTCCATTTCCTGGCCGAGCAGTTGAGGGTTCGAGGCCCATACGCGTACATACGTCCGTCCATGACGTCGAATGAAGTCCGGCATGCCGGTGTCCGCGAGGAGACGACCCCTGTGGATGACGACCAGGTGGTCCGCGACCTTGGACATCTCGGTCATCAGGTGGCTGGAGACCAGCACAGTGCGGTCTTCGGCGGCAGCGACTCGGCGCGGCATGCTTGATGACGTTGGTCAGCGCCTCCTGGACAATCCGGTACGCGGACAGCGCGACACCGTCCGGGTTTCCTCGGCATACCGGGACGAGAGGTCGACACGTACACCCGCCGCCTCGGCCGTCCGGATCAGAGCGGGCAGGTCCGACAGCCCAGGCACCGGCCGGAAGCCCTCATCTCCGCCCTCTCCCTCCCGGCGCAGCACCTTGAGGGTGGCCCGCATGTCGCCGTCCTGGCACCTTCCGGCCCGGATGGGCTTCCTGCCTGTCGTCTCCCAACCCGTGCCGTCCGGAGGGCGCGGGGCATCAGTTCAGATCGCCGAAGTCCTGGGTCCAGTAGATGCCGGACGTCTTCACGTAGCCGACGCCCACGTGCTTGAGCGAACAGTTGAGGATGTTCGCCCTGTGGCCAGGAGAGTCCATCCAGGAATCGACCGCTTCGGCGGCGGTTTCCGGGCCGCCGACGACGTTCTCGGCCAGCGTCTTCCAGCCGGTGTAGCCGGCCGCCTCGGCCCTGTGCGTCAACGTGCTGCCGTTGGAGCCGGTGTGCTCGATGAAGTCATGCTCCGCCATGTCGGACGAGTGGCGCTGGGCGGCCCTGTTGAGTGCGGTGCTGCTCCTCAGTGGCGGGCAGCCGACTTTGGCCCGTTCGACGTTGGTCAGTCTGATCACGGCCGCCCGCATCGACGAGGCGGTGGAGGCCGAGGCGGGCACGGCCAGCAGCGTGGTGGACGCGACCGCGCCGACCAGGACCGCCGTCAGGTATCGGGGATCCGACATTGATTCTCCTCCCAGCATGGCAGGGCACGACGGCCCGCACATCGTTGGCACATGGGCGGTGTGTTCGGCGCGGCCGTCGCAGACGGCGTCATCAGATGGCCGTCCGTCGGCTATTCCTACATCACTCTCAGCCGACTCTTCCCTCTTCGGGGAAACGACTCACCGGTCCACTCCACGACACGTACGGTCGGTCACGTGCGCGTCGCGGCCCGGCCGCTGCCGGTAGTACGCGAGAGCGCAGGCGGAGACGTGCGAGCGCGTACCGCACCTGGACGGTCCCCGGTGCATGCGGTCCGTACGCGGTCATCAGGTCCCGGTACAGCGGCATGGCGCACCTCGACGCCCGCCTCCTCGGTGGCGCCCCTCACGCCTTGATGCCGTCGAACTGCAGCACCCGGTAAGGCTGCCCCAGCGTCCCGTTCCACTGCGACACGAGCAGGGTCAGCGAGATCGCGCTCGCGCTGCCCGGGTGGATGTAGCCGCCGTAGAGGTTGGGCACCGTCAAGGCGGTGATCCGCGGGATCGGGATGCTCCACCCGGCGTCGGGGCGGGGAGCGGTGCGGGTGCAGATCGCGCCCATGTCGACGTCGAAGTAGCTCATGCAGTAGGTGCCGCCGATCCGTTTGACGGAGAACTCGCCGGTGTTGTGCCCGGTCAGGATCACCGACGGCGCCGCCGCGGTGGTCCACTGCCAGGAACCTCCGAGATGGGTCCAGTTCTGCTGGGCACCGAAGTTGCCGTCGCGGAAGTCGGCGGGCTTGATCCGGAACAGCTGGATGGCTCCGCCGTCGGCCGTGTTCTTGTGGGTGCCGTTCCAGCGCTTGGTGAAGATGTAGAGCCAGCCGTCGGGGTCGATGCCCGCGAACGACCACATGCCGTACAGGGACTGGTTCGCCCCCTGGGTGTCGCCGGCCCAGTGGTGGTCGTGGTCCGTCCAGGTCACCCCGTGGTCGTCGGAGTAGGCGACACCGGACATCAGCGAACCGTCATGGCCGGCCGGCGGTCCCCAGGTGGCCACGGACGTGTACTGGATGTACGTGCGGCCGCCGAACTCGATGCAGTCGTTGGGAATGCGGCTCACCTCGAAGCCATGGCCGTTGTCCGTGTCGTGCCGGTAGTCGAACAGCTGGCCTGCCCGGCCGCCGGCCGGCTGCGCCCAGGTGAACGAGATCGGTGTCGCGCCGGAAGCATCGAAGTTCGCCTGGTTCAGCATCGCCGGGGAGCCGATGCAGTCGCCGCTCTGCCGCATCCCCGTCCATGAGTCGCCGAAGACGTAGCCCCAACTGCCGTCGTGCTCGCGGTAGTACGGGATGCCGAGATCGCTGGAGCCCAGGCCCTGCTGACTCGCCGAGTCACCGGGCTGGTCGCACAGCGGCGTGGCGCGCTGCCCGGCCGCAACGGCGGGCGTGGCAGCCGACAGACCGGCTCCGGCGAGTGTGAGTCCCATGCCGGACTTGAGTACGGAGCGTCGGCTCGACCGATAGGGAAGGGACATGGATCAACCTCCGGTGTTTTCAGTGTGTTCAGTGTGTTCGGCGTGTTCGGTGTGGTGGGGGTGTCTGGTGTGCGGGTTCGTCGTCCCACCGCACCGCGGGCAGGGCCCGGCGGCCCTCGTGCCCCAGGGCGTGGACGGATCCAACCGCGAAGCCGCGGGAATCATCAGTACCGCGCAGAGCGCGGCGACGCCGCACCCGATCCCGTGCCTCACGGTGTCGCCTGACTCCCGGCGGTCGATCATCTCGCGGTAGGAGTCCTGTCGTCGCCCTGGTGCTACGGGGGGTCAGTGCCGTGCTGGGTGATGCGGTGTTTCCACACCCTTGGGCACCTCCTTCACCAGTGCTCAGTCCAGCGGCACTGGCGGCGGGCCCCGGAGCCGGCCCCCGTTCGTGGGGTCGGACACGCCGCGGTGCGCCGCGCGATGCGACCGGACGGCCGGAGAACAATGAGCCTCATGGCGCATATCCCACCGATTGGTCCCGATCTGCCTCCACTTGGCGGGGAGACACCCGCCGAGCGGGCTGACCGCAACCTGATCGAACTCCTGCAAGAACTGAGAGTCGTACAGACCGGTGTGCAGATCGTCTTCGCTTTTCTCCTCGGCGTGGCCTTCACCAGCCGATTCCCGCATCTCGACACCTTCGAACGGACCACGTACGTGGTGACGCTGCTGCTCACAGTGGTTGCCTCGGCCGTGCTCGCGACTCCCGTCGCACTGCACCGTGGTCTGTTCCACCGGGGCGCCAAGGTCCAGATCGTCGCCCTGTCCGCTCAGTTCGCCGAAATCGGTCTGGTCTTCCTCGCCCTCGCGCTCAACGGCGCCGTTCTCCTGCTCATGGACGTCGTCCTCGGCCGGACCGCCGCTCTCGCGGTCACGGCCATCACACTCGTCATGTTCACCGGCCTGTGGTTCATCCTCCCGAGGGCACTACGCCGCCCAGCCCGATGAACCGCCGCCCGCCCTGGGGTGTCGGACGTCAGCGTTCCGTATGGGCTGGTCAACAGCCGTCAAGGTCGCGTCAGGTGACAGGGCGCTGCGTGCGGGGCGGGCATAGCTTCGACGTCGTCCGCCGTGCGACGGCCGATCGTGACTGCCTTTGGAGGCAACCCATGTGCATGTTCCAGTACGACGACGACCCCGACCCCGAAGAACAGGTTCCGGCCGGGCTGCTGTACGTACCCGTCCGGCCGGAAGCGGCGGGCCGAGCCCTGCGGATGTTCCGCACCGCGCTGGGCGAGCGCGCCGCCGTCGGTTTCACCAGCCAGGACCTGCTGGCCGCGACGCTCGGCGCCGGGCAGCCCTCGATCAGGCTCGCCGAGTCCCTCCTGCGCTCTCTCACGTCGCCTCTCGGTGTCAGCCGACTCGTCGTCGACCCGGTCTTCTCGGCTGCGGCAGTCAGTACGGAGCCGGTACACACAGCCGAAGAGCCTGTCCGCTCCCTGTGACCCGTGCTTCGATTCCCGCTTCGCGAGGAGGTACCTCCATGTCCGCTCCCGTTCTCACCGAGTTCTTGGCCGGACCGGACGATCTGTCCGTCTGGCCCGCCTCCACCGCCCGTCTCCCGCACGGGCACCTGAGCGTCGGCGGAGTCTCGCTCGCCGACATCGCCGACCGGTTCGACACCCCCGCGTATGTCCTGGACGAGGAGGAGGTGCGGGCGCGGTGCCGGACGTACCGGGCCGCCTTCCCCGACGCCGATGTGCTCTATGCGGCCAAGGCGTTCCTGTCCCGGGCGATGGCGCGGTGGATCGAGGAGGAGGGCCTGGGACTCGACGTCTGTTCCGCCGGTGAGCTCGAACTCGCCGTCACCGCCGGGTTCCCGCCGGCACGGATGGTTCTGCACGGCAATGCGAAGTCTCCGCGCGACATCGAAACGGCACTGCGGCTCGGGGTCGGGCGGATCGTCGTGGACAGCCCCTCGGAAATCGCCCGGATCGCCGCGCTGGTCGACCCTGGAGAGCGGCAGAAGGTCATGGTCCGGGTGGTGCCCGGGGTGTCCGCCGGCGGTCACCAGAAGATCCGTACCGGAACGGACGACCAGAAGTTCGGCCTGTCACCCACCGACGGGTCCGCCCAGCGTGCCATCGCCCAGGTCCTTGGCCAGTCGCGGCTCGAACTGACGGGCCTGCACTGCCACATCGGCTCCCAGATCACCGATGTCGAGCCGTACCTGGTCGCCACGCGCCGGATGGTCGGGCTGATGGCCCGTATCAAGGACACCCACGACGTGACGTTCACCGAACTCGACATGGGCGGCGGGCACGGCGTCGCCTACCGGCCGGGGGAGCCGTCTCTGGACCTGACCACCCTCGCACGCCGCATGGGCGGGGAACTCTCCGCGAGCTGCGCGGCGGCGGGGCTGCCCGTGCCGAGACTCACCGTCGAACCCGGGCGGGCCGTCGCTGCCCCGGCAGGGGTGACGCTGTACCGCGTACTCGCCGTCAAGCACACGGGGACGACGATGTTCGTGGCCGTCGACGGCGGCATGAGCGACAACCCGAGGCCCGCACTGTACGGCGCCCGCTACGCGCCGCGCCTGATCGGCCGCCCCTCGACCGCCGAGCCGGTCACGGCCACGGTGGTGGGCCGGCACTGCGAGGCGGGCGACGTTCTCGCGAACGATGTCCTGCTGCCGGACGACGTCCACGCCGGCGACCTGCTCGCCGTGCCGATGGCGGGCGCCTACCAGTTGTCCATGGCCTCCGCCTACAACCTGGTCGGCCGACCGCCCGTCATCGCCGTGCACGAGGGCGCGGCGCGCCTGCTGGTGCGCCGCGAGACTCAGGACGACTTCCGGCGGCGCGACGTCGGCGTTTAGCGGCGCGGGAGCGGGCCGCCCCCGGTCCCCGTCGAAGGCCACATCGGCAGGGACGCCACTCGGGACGAAGAGACTCCCCTGCCGATCGTTGCGGAAGGGGATCGGTATCGTCCGCCCCGATGCCCTGGTCCGCGGCTCGGCGGACAGTACGGAGGAGGAACACCATGGCCGACCGCCGACGGGGAACCGCGTCGGATGACGGATCCGCCTCGCAGGCACCGCGGGCCCGTCCGGCGAGCGCGCACGACACGGTACGCCTCGCAGTGGTCATCGGTGCTCTCGGCGTGGTCTTCGGCGACATCGGAACCAGCCCGATCTACACCCTCCAGACGGTGTTCAACCCGCGCGACCCGCACCCCGTCCCGGTCACCACGGACAATGTGTACGGGGTGGTGTCGCTGGTGTTCTGGTCCGTGATGATCATCGTCACGGTCACCTACGTACTGCTGGCGATGCGCGCCGACAACGACGGTGAGGGCGGCATCATGGCGCTGATCACCCTGCTGCGGCGGTGGAGTTCACAGCGTGGGCGCCGGGCCACCGTCGTACTTGCCGCGCTCGGCATTTTCGGCGCGTCGCTGTTCTTCGGTGACAGCATGATCACCCCGGCGATCTCGGTGCTGTCCGCGGTCGAAGGACTCAAGGTCGTCGAACCGTCGCTGGACAGCGCGGTCGTGCCGATCACTGCGCTGATCATCGTGGCGCTGTTCCTGGTACAGCGCCGGGGAACCGCGGCAGTGGGCCGGGTGTTCGGGCCGGTCATGATCCTCTGGTTCGTGGCCATCGGCGCGTGCGGCGTCGTCGGCATCGCCGGCCACCCGGACATTCTCAGGGCGCTGTCACCGACGTACGCCCTGGGCTTCCTGTTCGGTCATTGGGGCACCGCCTTCTTCGCCCTGGCCGCGATCGTGCTCGCGGTCACCGGCGCCGAGGCGCTGTACGCCGACATGGGGCACTTCGGCCGCCGGTCGATCACCCGAGGCTGGCTGTTCCTCGTACTGCCCGCCTGCGTCCTGAGCTACCTGGGCCAGGGCGCGCTGATCCTCGACGATCCCGACAACATCAGCAGCCCGTTCTTCCTGCTCGTGCCCGACTGGGGACGCTGGCCGATGGTCGTACTGGCGACGGCGGCGACCGTGATCGCCTCCCAGGCGGTGATCACCGGCGCGTACTCCGTCGCCTCCCAGGCGGCCCAGCTGGGCTACCTGCCGAGGCTGCGCATCGCGCACACCTCCGAATCCACCATCGGCCAGATCTACGTCCCCTGGATCAACTGGCTCCTGATGTTCTCGGTACTCACCCTGGTCTTCGCCTTCCGCAGCTCCGCGGCGCTGGCCTACGCGTTCGGCATGGCGGTCACCGGCACCATCACCATCACCACCTTGCTCTTCTTCCATGTCGCCCGTGCCAAGTGGGGTACGCCCCGGTGGCTGCTCGCCATCGGCGCGGGCTCGCTCCTCATCGTGGACCTGCTGTTCGTGGCGGCCAACCTCACCAAGCTCGTCCACGGCGCGTGGCTGCCGCTGCTGATCGGCCTCACCGCGTTCACGGTCATGACGACCTGGCAGCGCGGCCGCGAACTCGTCACCGCGGAACGAGCGCGCCAGGAAGGTCCGCTGCCCGAGTTCATCGACCACCTCCGTACGGGACAGGAGCCGACGCTCCGGGCGCCCGGCACGGCCGTCTTCCTGAACCGGGGCAAGGAAACCGCGCCCCTGGCCATGCGGGCCAACGTCGAGCACAACCACGTGCGACACGACCAGGTCGTGATCCTGTCCATCCGGACCGAGCCCGTGCCCCGCGTCCCGGCCGAACAGCGGATCGTCGTCGACGACCTCGGATACGCCGACGACGGGATCATCCACGTCACCGCCCGGTTCGGCTACATGGAGACACCGGACGTGCCCGGCACACTGGCCATGCTCGACCCCGCCGAATCCGAAGGACCGCTGCAAGTCGACCAGGCGTCCTACTTCCTGTCGAAGATCGAACTCCGCCGCGGGAAGGCCCCGACGATGGCGCCCTGGCGCAAGCGGCTGTTCATCGCCACCTCCTACATCACGGCTGACGCCGCCGAGTACTTCAGCCTGCCCCGCGACCGCACGGTCATCATGGGCTCGCACATCGATGTGTAGGCGTGCCAAACGGGAGGGACGGGTACGAGCCGGACGACGGCCGCGCGGGCCGAGGATGGCGTTGGGAATGAGGCCGACCAGGACACGGCCACAGGGCCCTGGACCACGTCCAGAGACACGACCAGGACGCTGCGCCGTCACCGAGGGTGGGTCGGGCCGCGACCTGGTTGCGTAACGGCGCCGCCTTGGCCGCCGTGCTCGACCTCGTACTGGAGTGCCGCCACCTGGCGGAGAGCGGCCTTGAAGGCGTTGTACTCCTGTCTGCCCAGCGCCTTCGCGTGGCGTTCCTCGATCGTTCGCATGTTGGAGGCGGCGGCCTCCATCTGGAGCAGGCCGCGTTCGGTGGGGTGGACGAGTTTGGCCCGGCGGTCCGCGGGGTCGGGTTTGCGTTCGACATAGCCCAGGCGTTCGAGGTCGTCGATGAGGGTGCCGATGACCTGCTTGTGTTGTCCGGAGGTGCGGGCGAGTTCGCTCGCACGGATGCCGTCGGACCGCAGATGGGCGAGGACGGCGCCGGCGCGGGGCTGGATGTCATCGAAGCCCTGCTCGGCGAGCATGGTGAACAACTCGCGCTGGACGGAGAAGAGGACCTGGGCGGCGAGTACGCCGAGATCCGGTTCCTTGGCCTGACGTCCGGTCAACACCCCTCCAGTCTCCGCGCATGCCTGCCGCTCTGCTCCGGCCGGCAATTTTAGCGCTGCCCGAGTGGCCGGGCATCGCCCCTGGTGTGCGGTGACTCCTCGCGGCTGACGCTTGCGCTCCGGGCAGCAGGGGTCTAGCCTAAAAGTAGTCACCGATATTGACTATCAAGATTAGTGACCAACTGGCCTGTGTCCCAGGATGCCATTCTCGAAGGAGCGGAAGATGAACGAGCGCAGCAAGTTCCATGAGCCGATCACCCGGGAGAACGCCGCCGTCGTGCTGGTCGACCATCAGGTGGGCCTCCTCTCCGGCGTCCGGGACATCCCGGTCGGCGACCTGAAGCACAACGTGGTGGCGCTGGCCCGAGCGGCGGCCGTGTTGGACATTCCATTGGTCGTCACCACCACTGCGGCCGACAGCCTGTGGGGGCCGACCACTCCCGAACTGGTCCAGGCGCTGCCGGCCGGACAGAAGATCATCGACCGCAGCACCGTCAACGCCTGGCACGACGACCGGGTCCGTAAAGCCATCGAGGCCACCGGTCGACGGAAACTGATCTTCGCCGGGGTGTCGCTCGAGGTCTGCGCGGCTCTACCCGCGATCTCCGCCACGGGCGCCGGGTACGACGCCTACGTCACCCTGGACGCCTCCGGCACCTTCAGCCAGGCCAAGCGGGAGGCCGGTCTACTCCGCATGCAGCAGGCAGGTGTCATCGTCTCCGACTACGCCACCCTCATGGTCGAGGCCCTGGCGGACAATGCCGCCCCCGACTCGGGCGCCCTCTACGCCGCCCTCGACATGCCGTTCGCCGTTCTGGTCGGCCAGATGTCCGCGGCCCACCAGGCATAACGCCCAGCGCCCGCCGGGCCGGGGGCATCCTCAGGAGAGGCATCCCCCCGGCCGCCGACAGCTGGTACACACCGTGCCGTCCGTAGCGACCCACGCACTCTCCTTGCAAGTGACGTACGACGGCCGTGGACTCCCTCGGCCGGTGCACACATTCGCCGCACTGGGCGAGTCGGGACCGGAGAGCGGACCGACTCGCCCTACAGGGCCCCCCGCCGCGCCCAGCACGATGGCCGCATCCGCCTCACCGGCCAGCCCGGAGCGGGCGGAGTAGTGGCCGCCCATCGAGATGCCCACGTGCGCGACGATGCCGTTGCCCAGGGTTCGTGCGTGAGCGATCAGGCCGCGCGCGATCTCCGCGCCATCCGGGCTCATCGGCACCTGCGAGTCGCCCGTCCCGGGGATGTCGAAGGCGACGACCGGCAGGCCGACGTGCGAGCAGAGCGTCACCAGAAGGCCGTGCATGTCCATCTTCCAGCTGTCGACGCCGCCGCTGACCAGCAGCACCGGCCCCTTCCCCGCGGCAGCGGGCGGGGTGAAGACATGCACCGGCACCTGCGTGAGGGCGCCCCGGTAGGGCAGGTCCAGAACGTCCCTGCGAAGGGCACTCCGAACCCGGGCGCAGCGAGCAGGTACTGCTCGGTCTGGCGGGCGAGAGCGGCCCGCTTGGCCTCGTCGGCCAGGGTCGGGAAGCGCGCCCATCCGTAGGCGAGCGCTGAAAGATCACGAGATCCGGCCGTGGCGTACCGCGCCGCGAGTCCCGGCCACTCGTGCACCCAACCCCCGGGCTCGTCCGCCCACATGTCGGTGGTCGCCACGCGCACCGCCTCCACGTCGGGGGCCGGCAGGCCGGTATTGACCATCTGCGGGTACCGCTCGGCGAACAGCTCCTCGGCCTCCAGCGGCCAGGTACGACATCGTCATCTCAGCGTCAGGATATCGCCCGCAACGCCCAAACCGCACACCATGCGCATCGACAAAAGCGCAGGTCAGGCGTCCTTCTTGACCGGCTCCAGGATGGCAACACACTCCACATGGTGCGTCATCGGGAAGAAGTCGAAGGCCCGCAGCGTGCGCGGCTTGTAGCCGCCCTCCCGGAAGTACGCCAGGTCGCGGGCGAGCGCCGCTGGGTCGCAGGCGACGTAGGCGATCCTGCGGGCGCCCAGGCCCGAGAGGTGTTTGACCGTCTGCTTGCCGGCGCCCGCGCGCGGCGGGTCCAGGACGATGAGGTCCGTCTCGGTGATGCCGGTGCGTGGCAGCACCTGGTCGACCTTGCCCTGTTCGATACGGACCCGGGGCAGGTCCTGGAGGTTGTGGCGGGCGTCCTCGGCGGCGCGCTTGCCGGACTCGATGCCCAGCACCGCGCCGTTCTCGCCCACGCGCTCGGCGATCGCCCCGGCGAACAGGCCCACTCCGCAGTACAGATCCAGTGCCATGTCGCCCTTCCTCGGCATGAGGCCCTGCATCACGGCCTGGACCAGCAGCTGAGGAGCCTGCGGGTGCACCTGCCAGAAGCCGCCCATGCCGACGCGGTACGTGCGGCCGTCGGCGCGCTCGCGGACGAAGGCGCGGCCGTGGACGCGGTGCACACCCCCGTCGTGCTCCTCCACCCGCAGTACCGACACCGGCTTGTCCAGCTCCACCAGTGGCAGCCGGCCTCCCGGCTTCGGGGTGAGGACCACCTGGCGGTCGCCGGAGCCCGATGAGGCGATCGCCTCCACCGAGGCCATCTGCGGCCACTCCCGCCGCTCGACGCCCAGTTCGTTGACGCCCTCCGCGGCGATCATGCAGTGGTCGACCGGCTCGACGTCGTGCGAGCGGTGCTTGCGCAGTCCGGCGCGCCCGTTCTCGTCGATCGCGTACTGGACTCGCGAGCGCCAGGCCGGCACCTCTCCCGCGGGCAGCTTGTCGCCGGGCGCGGGCATGACGGTGCCGTCCCAGCCGGCCTGCTCGGGGGTGAGGTCCGCGAGGCGGCTCAGCTGCTCGGTGATGACCTCGCCCTTGAAGCGCCGCTGGGCGCCGGGCTTGGCGTGCTGCCAGTCGCAGCCGCCGCACCGGCCGGGGCCCGCGTACTTGCAGGGGGCCTCGACCCGGTCCTTGGACGCGTCGATGATCTCCACCGCGTCGGCGCGGAGAAAGCGGGAGTCCTCCTCGCCCTCCGTCACCCGGGCACGGACCTTCTCGCCGGGCAGCGCGTGCCGTACGAAGAGCACCCGGCCCTCGTCGGTACGGGCGACACAGTGGCCCCCGTGTGCGACGGGGCCCACCTCGACCTCGTACTCCTCCCCGATCAGCGAAGCCTGGGGTTCTGTTTGCATGAGGGGGTGGCTCCAATGGATCAAAGGGTACGGCGGGACGGCAGCCCACCAGTCTACGTGCGTCTCACCCGTCCGCCCGCCACAACGAATGTCGCACGGGGGCCGGGGCGGGGTCGGCGGTCAGCCCTTGCCACCGGAGCCGCCGGAACCTCCGGAAGGACCGCTGCGACCGGGATCCTTCGGCCTCGTATCCACGGGACCGCGCCTGACCGAGCCCGGCGCGTTGTACACCGCCCTGCGCTTCGCCCGCTTCTTCGCCAGCTCGGAGGACTCCAGCTGGTACGGCACGGAGGTCACCATCACCCCCGGGGTGAAGAGCAGTCTTCCCTTGAGCCGCAGGGCGCTCTGGTTGTGCAGGAGGTGCTCGTACCAGCGGCCGACCACGTACTCCGGGATGTAGATGCTCACCGCGTCGCGCGGGCTCTCGCTGCGCAGGCCGCGTACGTACTCGATGACCGGCCGGGTGATCTCGCGGTACGGCGAGTCGAGGATCTTCAGCGGCACGTTGATGCCGCGCCGCTCCCACTCCTCCCTCAGCACCTTCGTCTCGGCCGGGTCGACGCTGATGCTGAGCGCCTCCAGGGTGTCCGAGCGCATCAGTTTGGCGTACGCGAGCGCGCGCAGCGTGGGCTTGTGGACCTTGGAGACCAGCACGATGGAGTGCACGCGGGAGGGCCGGACATTGTCCTCGGACGGTTCCTCCGCCGCGGCGATCTCCGCGGCGACGCGGTCGTAGTGCTTACGGATGGCGGTCATCGTCCCGTAGAAGATCACCATGCCCAGGAGCGCGACCCAGGCGCCGTGGGTGAACTTGGTGGCCAGGACCACGATCAGCACCAGACCCGTGAAGAAGGCACCGAAGGTGTTGATGGCCCGGGAGCGCATCATGTGGCGGCGCTTGCCCGCATCGCGCTCGGTCCTCAGATGACGGTTCCAGTGCCGGACCATGCCCGTCTGGCTGAGCGTGAAGGAGACGAAGACACCGACGATGTAGAGCTGGATCAGCCGCGTGGAGTCGGCACCGTAGATGACGATCAGCAGCGCGGCGGCGCCGGCCAGCAGCACGATGCCGTTGGAGAAGGCCAGCCGGTCGCCGCGGGTGTGCAGCTGGCGCGGCAGGTAGCGGTCCTGGGCGAGGATCGAGCCGAGCAGCGGAAAACCGTTGTACGCGGTGTTGGCGGCGAGGAACAGCACCAGCGCGGTGGCCGCCGCGAGGAGGACGAAGAAGAACGTTCCCTCACCGAAGACGGCGGCCGCGACCTGTGAGATCACCGGGTTCTGGACGTAGTCCGAGCCGACCGGGGAACCGTTGTGGATCAGGTCCGTGGCCGGGGACTCCGCCATCTTCACGTCGGTGGCCATGGCCAGGCCGATGATGCCGCAGAACATCGTGACGGCGAGGGCGCCCATCAGGGCGAGTGTCGACGCCGCGTTCTTGCTCTTCGGTTTACGGAAGGCGGGTACGCCGTTGCTGATCGCCTCGACGCCGGTCAGCGCGGCGCAGCCGGAGGAGAACGCCCGTAGCAGCAGGAAGACCAGCGCGAAGCCGGCCAGCCCCTGGTGCTCCGGCTTGATCTGGAAGTCGGAGGTCGGCGCGTGCATGGAGTCACCGAGCACCAGGCCCCGGAACGCGCCCCAGGCGATCATGAGGAACACTCCGCCGACGAAGACGTACGTGGGGATCGCGAAGAGCTTTCCCGACTCCCGTACGCCGCGCAGATTCATCACCGTCAGCAGCAGGATTATCCCGACGGCGCAGAGGATCTTGTTCTCCACGACGAAGGGGATCGCGGAGCCGAGGTTCTCCACCCCGGAGGCGATCGACACGGCCACGGTCAGGACGTAGTCGACCAGCAGCGCGCTGGCGACGACGAGACCGGCCCGGGGGCCGAGGTTGGTGGTCGCCACCTCGTAGTCGCCGCCGCCGCTCGGGTAGGCGTGCACGTTCTGCCGATAGGAAGCGACGACGGTGAACATCAGGACCACGACGGCCAGCGCGATCCACGGGCTGAAGTGGTAGGCCGACACACCCGCGATGGACAGCACCAGGAGGACTTCTCCCGGGGCGTACGCCACCGAGGACAGCGGGTCGGAGGCGAAGACGGGGAGGGCGATGCGTTTGGGGAGGAGTGTTTCCCCCAGCTTGTCGCTGCGCAGCGCCCGCCCGATCAGGATCCGTTTGGGCACGTCGGTCAGTTTGGACACGGAGAGGATGGTATGCGCTCGAACTTCCCCCGGTGCGACCACCACCCCCTCCGTCCCGGAGACGTACGCGCACGGGGATGACGGCATCGTCGGTGGTGCCGCATAAGCTCGACCCAGGGGAACGCCGTACACGGTGTCCCGCTGGGTACCCGGCATGTCGAAAAGGAAGAGTGAACAGGGTGTTTTCGCAGGTCATCGAGATGACCAGGACTGCGGGGTAAGGCGCGTGCACATCGTCATCATGGGCTGCGGCCGGGTGGGTGCCGCGCTCGCGCAGAACCTGGAGCAACAGGGCCATACCGTCGCCGTCATCGACCAGGACCCCACCGCGTTCCGCCGGCTCGGATCCGGCTTCGGTGGCCGCCGCGTCAGCGGGGTCGGGTTCGACCAGGACACCCTGCGTGAGGCGGGGATCGAGGACGCGGGCGCCTTCGCCGCGGTGAGCAGCGGCGACAACTCCAACATCATCGCCGCCCGGGTGGCCCGCGAGATGTTCGGCATCGAGAACGTCGCCGCACGCATCTACGACCCGCGCCGTGCCGAGGTCTACCAGCGCCTGGGCATCCCCACCGTGGCCACGGTCCGCTGGACCGCCGACCAGATGCTGCGCCGGCTTCTGCCGTCCGGCGCCGAGCCTCTGTGGCGCGACCCGAGTGGCGGTGTGCAGCTCGCCGAGGTGCACACGTCCGCGAGCTGGATCGGCCACAAGATCAGTACGTTGCAGGAGGAGACCGGCGTACGTGTCGCGTTCCTCACCCGGCTCGGCGAAGCGATGCTGCCGACGTCCCAGACGGTGCTGCAGGAGGGCGATCTCGTCCACGTGATGATGCGTACCGACGACATCGAGAAGGTCGAGGCGGCATTCGCCGAGGGCCCGGACGGAGGCGGGAACTGATGCGCGTCGCTATTGCCGGGGCAGGTGCGGTGGGCCGTTCCATCGCGGGCGAGCTGCTGGAGAACGGACACGAGGTCCTGCTGATCGACAAGGCGCCGACCGCCATCTCGGTCGAGCGGGTCCCGCTGGCCGAGTGGCTGCTGGCCGATGCCTGTGAGATCACCTCACTGGACGAGGCCGCGCTCCAGCGCTGCAACGTCGTGATCGCCGCGACCGGCGACGACAAGGTCAATCTGGTCGTCTCACTGCTCGCGAAGACCGAGTACGGCGTGCCGCGCGTGGTGGCCCGGGTCAACAACCCGAAGAACGAGTGGCTGTTCAACGAGTCCTGGGGCGTCGATGTCGCGGTCTCCACGCCGCGCCTGATGTCTGCGCTGGTCGAGGAGGCGGTGAGCGTCGGCGATCTCGTACGGCTGCTGCGCTTCAGCCACGGCGACGCCAACCTGGTCGAGCTGACGCTGCCCCCGGAGTCCGCCGTGACCGGCACTCAGGTCGGCGATGTGACCTGGCCCGAGGACACCTCCCTGGTCACGATCATCCGCGGGACGCGCGTGCTCACACCGAGTCCGGAGGAGACGCTGGAGGCGGGCGACGAGCTGCTGTTCGTCGCGGCCCAGGCCCGCGAGGAGCAGCTGGAGGAGCTGCTGTCGGTGCGCCGCGCGGAAGAGGACGCGGCGGGCTGATCGCCGGCCCGTCCGGCGACGGGGTACGTACCGGCGGAGCACAGCACGAAGCCCGTACACAGCGCGAAGCCCGTCCGGCCGAGGACGAATCCTCGGCCGGACGGGCTCTCGGCCGGCACGGTCAGCGCACCGGCGTACCCACGTACGGGCGCGTACCTACTTGCGGTGGCGGGGCGCCGGGCGCTCTCCGGTCTCCGCGGCGGCGGCCGCACGGGCCGCCTTGCGCTCCTTCTCGGCCTGCTCCTCCGCCTCCATCTCGGCGAACACGTCGATCGGCGCCGGTGCCTTCGCGAGGAAGACCCAGGTCAGATAGACGGCCAGCAGGAACGGCGGGATCTTGAGCGCGATCAGCACCCAGCCGAACTGTGTGGTGTCCCCCCACCAGTAGAGCGGGAAGAGAATCGCGCACTTGGCGAGCAGGATCAGCCCCCAGGCCCAACTGGCCTTCGCGTACGCCTTCTTGCGCCCGGGGTTACGGGTCCGCCAGGAGAGGTTCTCCTTGAAGATCGGGCCGAGGATCAGCCCGATCAGCGGCACGCCCGCGAGGGTGGTGATGATGTACGCGAGCGCCAGCCCCAGCGTGTAGAGCATGCCCGGCAGGTAGAAGTCCTTGGCGTTGCCGGTCATCATCGCGAAGACGACACCGAAGGCCACACCGAAGACTCCGCTGAACGCGTGCTTGACGGTGTCCCGGCGGACCAGCCGGACCACGACGAGCAGCAGCGAGACGGCGAGGGCCGCGATCGCCGACGTGTGCAGGTCCTTGTTGACGGTGAAGATCGTGACGAAGAGCAGTCCGGGAAGGACGGTCTCCACCATGCCGCGCAGGCCGCCGAAGGCCTCGAAAAGCGCCGCCTCGGTGACGGTCTTCGTATCACCGTCCAGGCCGGACGAGCCGTCGGGGGACGGGCTGTCCGGGGAGACGGGCGAGGTGGGGGAAGTGGGCGAGGCGGCGGGCTTGTCGAATGACGTCACCGGCTACTCCTGTCCGAGCGGTCGGAGTTCGTATTTGGGATTGAACAGAACCCGCCGGCCGTGACTCAGGGAGATCCGGCCGGAGGCGATCAGCTTACGGCCCGGCTCTATGCCCATGATCGAGCGCCGGCCCAGCCACACCACGTCCAGCGGCGCGGTGCCGTCGAACAGCTCCGCCTCCAGCGCGGGCACACCGGCACGCGGACGCAGGGTGACGGTCCGCAACGTACCAGTGACCCGGACGATCTGGCGGTCGTCACAGTCGGAGATACGCGTGCACCCTGATGCCTGCGCGTCCTCCCGCAACTCCTCGGACTCCAGATCCTCCTGGGAGCTGGAGAGCCGGTCGAGCATCCGGCGAAAGCGGCCGGTCGGCTTCTCAGCACTCATGCCTAGAGCCTACCGGGGAGCGCCGACACGCGAATCAACACGAGATCACATGAGCGTGCGTGCCAGGCGTTCCCGGGCAGAGGGACTTCGGACCTAGGGCCCTCTCGTCTGGATCTTTCCGGGCTCGCGTGCCCCGGCACCGCGCCTCGCCGCGTTGTCGTCACTCCACGACGCTCCGCGTCGCCTCACTCCTCCGCCTTGCGATCCACGGCACCAGACCCCGCTCCCTGATCCGGCCAGATCCAAACGAAAGACCCTACGCGTCTAGCGTTCGAAGCGGTAGCCCATGCCCGGCTCGGTGACGAAGTGCCTGGGGTGCGAGGGATCCGCCTCCAGCTTCCGCCGCAGCTGGGCCATGTACACCCTCAGGTAGTTGGTCTCGGTGCCGTACGAGGGCCCCCAGACCTCCTGGAGGAGCTGTTTCTGGCTGACGAGCCGGCCCGTGTTGCGTACGAGCACCTCCAGCAGATGCCATTCGGTCGGGGTGAGCCGTACGTCCCTGCCCTCCCGGTGGACCTTCTTGGCGGCCAGGTCGACGGTGAAGCCCTCGGTCTCGACGACCGCGATCGTCTCGTCGCCGTCCCCGCCGAGCGGCTCGGCCCGCCGGACGGCGGCGCGCAGCCGGGCCAGCAGCTCGTCCATGCCGAAGGGCTTGGTGACGTAGTCGTCGGCGCCCGCGTCCAGCGCCTCGACCTTCTCGTCGGAGGTGTGGCGCGCGGAGAGCACCAGGATCGGCACACGGGTCCAGCCGCGCAGCCCCTTGATCACCTCGACGCCGTCCATGTCCGGCAGCCCGAGGTCGAGCACGACCACGTCGGGGTGACGGGCGGCGGCGAGTTCGAGCGCGCCCGCGCCGTCGGAGGCCGCGTCCACCTCGTACTTGCGTGCCTTCAGGTTGATCACAAGGGCGCGCACGATCTGCGGCTCGTCATCGACCACGAGCACCCGGGTCATAGAAGTCTGCCTTTCTGCTGTCCCGGTCATGAATTGATCCGGGCGGGTGATTCGGGGCGTTCCGGCGCACGTCCGGACGCCGCGGCGAGGGTGAGGACCATGGTCAGGCCGCCACCGGGGGTGTCCTCGGCGGCGAGGGTGCCGCCCATCGCGTCCACGAAGCCGCGGGCGACGGCGAGGCCGAGGCCGACGCCCGCTCCGCGCGGGGCGTCGCCGTGACGCTGGAAGGGTTCGAATATCCGGTCCTTGGCGTCGTCGGGGACGCCG
Organism: Streptomyces sp. NPDC088116; assembly: GCF_044741745.1. NCBI lineage: Bacteria > Bacillati > Actinomycetota > Actinomycetes > Kitasatosporales > Streptomycetaceae > Streptomyces > Streptomyces sp. NPDC088116. The sequence continues at coordinate 712,399 of NZ_JBIUTF010000004.1, forward strand.
GGCCCGCGGTCCACGACCCGTACCTCGACCCGCTCGCCGAGCGCGCTGGCGGCGACGGTGACGCGTCGGCCCTCGGGGCTGTACTTGACGCCGTTCTCGACGATGTTGGCGACCGCGCGCTCCAGCAGGCCCGGGTCGACGGCCACCATGGGCAGCGATTCGGGGATGTCCAGATCGACGCTGTTCTCCGGTACGCCGCCCAGGGCCCACGGGACCACCTCGTCGAGGTCGATCTCGCGGATCAGCGGGGTGACGGTGCCGGTCTGGAGCCGGGACATGTCGAGGAGGTTGCCCACCAGATGGTCGAGGCGGTCGGCGCCGTGCTCGATGCCCGCCAGCAGCTCGGCCTGGTCCTCCTCGGACCATTCGACGTCGTCGGAGCGCAGGGAGGTGACCGACGCCTTGATGCCGGCCAGCGGGGTCCGCAGATCGTGGCTGACGGCCGCGAGCAGTGCCGTACGGATGCGGTTTCCCTCGGCGAGCGCACGGGCCTGCTCGGCCTCGCCCACCAGCCGCTGCCGGTCCAGTACGACGGCGGCCTGCGCGGCGAAGGCCGCGAGGACCCGGCGGTCCTCGGCGGGCAGGACCCGGCCGGAGAGCGCCAGCGCCATGTGGTCGCCGACCGGCATGTCCACGTCGGCGGATTCGGGGCGGTCGACGGGCTGGGGTCCGACGCTGCCCGCACGGGTCCAGGGGTCGACATCGCTCGTACGTTCGAGTAGCGCCACGGACTCCATGGAGAACGTCTCGCGCACCCGCTCCAGCAGCGCGTCCAGCGTGGTCTCGCCGCGCAGCACGCTGCCCGCCAGAAAGGAGAGGATCTCGGACTCGGCGCGCAGCCGGGAGGCCTGATGGGTCCTGCGGGCCGCCAGGTCCACCACGGAGGCCACCGCCACGGCCACCGCGAAGAAGATCACGATGGCGACCAGGTTCTTGGGGTCGTGCACGCTCAGGGTGTGGGTGGGCGGGGTGAAGTAGAAGTTGAGCAGCAGCGATCCCACGGCGGCGGAGGCGAGCGCGGGCCGCAGCCCGCCGAGCAGGGCGGCCAGCACGGTCAGGAAGAGGAAGAGCAGGACGTCGTTGGCGAGCCCGAGCGTGTTGCCCATGTCGGTCAGCAGCAGCGAGAGCAGGACGGGGGCGACGACTCCGGCCAGCCAGCCCCAGATGATCCGGGAGCGCCCCAGGCGTGCGCCGCGCGCCACCGGCAGTCCGCGCCCCTTGGCGGCCTCCTCGTGCGTGACGATGTGCACGTCGAGGTCGGGCCCGGACTCCCGGGCGACGGTGGCCCCCACTCCGGGTCCGAAGATGTACTGCCAGGCCTTGCGCCGGCTGGAGCCCAGCACGATCTGGGTGGCGTTCACGCCACGTGCGAATTCGAGCAGCGCGGAGGGGATGTCGTCCCCGATCACATGGTGGAAGGTGCCGCCGAGGTCCTCGACCAGCGTGCGCTGGACCGCGAGTTCCTTGGGCGAGGCGGCGGTGAGACCGTCGCTGCGGGCGATGTAGACGGCGAGGATCTCGCTGCCGGAGCCCTTGGCGGCCATCCGGGCCGCGCGGCGGATGAGCGTACGTCCCTCGGGGCCGCCGGTGAGGCCGACGACGATGCGTTCGCGGGCCTGCCAGGTGGAGCGGATGTTGTGCTCGCCGCGGTACTGCTGGAGGTATTCGTCCACCCGGTCGGCGACCCAGAGCAACGCCAGCTCGCGCAGCGCGGTGAGGTTGCCGGGGCGAAAGTAGTGCGAGAGCGCCGCGTCGACCTTGTCGGGCTTGTAGACATTGCCGTGCGCCATTCTGCGGCGCAGCGCCTGGGGCGACATGTCGACCAGTTCGATCTGGTCGGCCCGCCGGACCACCTCGTCGGGTACGGTCTCCCGCTGCCGTACACCTGTTATCGACTCGACCACGTCACCGAGTGATTCCAGGTGCTGGATGTTGACGGTGGAGACGACCTCGATCCCGGCCTGGAGCAGCTCTTCGACGTCCTGCCAGCGCTTGGCGTTGCGCGATCCCGGCACATTGGTGTGCGCCAGCTCGTCGACCAGGGCGACGGCGGGCCGTCGTTCCAGCACCGCGTCGACGTCCATCTCCGTGAAGACGCTCCCCCGGTACTCCAGCTCACGGCGGCGCACTTCCTCCAGGCCGTGCAGCATGACCTCCGTACGCGGCCGGTCGTGGTGTTCGACGAAGCCGACGACACAGTCGGTGCCGCGCTCCACCCGGCGATGTGCCTCGGAGAGCATCGCGTACGTCTTGCCGACGCCCGGTGCCGCGCCCAGATAGATCCGAAGCTTGCCGCGTCCCATGGCCCCATTGTCTTCCAGAAGAGCCACCGCGTCCGGCGCGCCGACTGTCTCGAAGTTACAGCCAGGGATGACGGCGAACAGGGCGGCACCGGACTCTCGAGCCGGTCTTGACACGATTCTGACGGTCGGCTGACCAGGCAGGTCAGCCGACCAGCTCCCGGAGCGCGGTGTTGAGCGCGAGGACGTTCACCCGGGGCTCCCCCACGAATCCGAGGACGCGCTGCTGGGTGTGGTCCCTGACCAGCCGCTCCACCCGCCCGACGGAGATGTGGTTGCGCTCCGCCACCCGGTGGACCTGGAGCTGGGCGTACGCGGGCGAGATGTCCGGGTCGAGCCCCGAGCCCGAGGAGGTGACGGCGTCCGGGGGCACGGCGGCGGCCCGCACCCGGTATCCGGGCGTGGAGTTGTCCTTGACGACGGCCGCCTTGGCGTCCTCGACCGACTTGATCAGGTCCTTGTTGTCACCCGACAGGTTGGTCGCGCCGGAGAGGATCAGCCGGTACCGGGTGTTGAGGCTGTTGGTGCCGAGGCCGTTGGAGGGGCGCGGCTGGAACCACTTGAGGTCGGGCGCGGGGGTCTCCTGGCCCTTCTTCAGCGGCAGGTCGTAGCGCTGTCCGATGAGCGAGGAGCCGACGACCTTGCCGCTCTCCTCGACCTCGGAGCCGTTCGCCTGATGGGGGAAGAGTCCCTGCGCGAGGCCGGTGACGGCCAGCGGATAGAGCACACCGCACAGGACGGTGAGGACGAGGAGGGCGCGCAGCCCCGCCCCGAGCAGCCGCAGGGCATTGCCCGCCGAGTTGTTCATAGAGGTCATGCCGTTCACCCGATGCCGGGAATGAGGGAGAGGAGCAGATCGATGATCTTGATGCCGATGAAGGGGGCGATCAGTCCGCCGAGGCCGTAGATCCCCAGGTTTCTGCGGAGCAGCCTGTCCGCGCTCGTCGGCCGGTACCGCACGCCTTTCAGGGCGAGCGGCACGAGGGCGATGATGATCAGCGCGTTGAAGATGACCGCGGAGAGGATCGCGGACTCGGGCGAGGACAGCCGCATGATGTTGAGCGTGTCCAGGCCCGGATACACCACGGCGAACATGGCGGGGATGATCGCGAAGTACTTCGCGACGTCGTTGGCGATCGAGAAGGTCGTCAGGGCGCCCCGCGTGATCAGGAGCTGTTTGCCGATCTCCACGATCTCGATCAGCTTGGTGGGGTTGGAGTCCAGGTCCACCATGTTCCCGGCCTCCTTGGCGGCCGAGGTACCGGTGTTCATGGCCACGCCGACATCCGCCTGCGCGAGCGCCGGAGCGTCGTTCGTCCCGTCGCCCGTCATCGCGACGAGCTTGCCTCCGGCCTGCTCCCGCCTGATCAGCGCCATCTTGTCCTCGGGGGTCGCCTCGGCGAGGAAGTCGTCGACCCCGGCCTCCTGAGCGATGGCCCGCGCGGTCAGCGGATTGTCGCCGGTGATCATGACGGTCCTGATGCCCATCCGGCGCAGTTCGTCGAACCGCTCCCGCATCCCCGCCTTGACCACGTCCTTGAGGTGGATGACACCGAGGACTCGCGCGCCGCGGGCGTCGTCCAGGGCGACCAGCAGCGGCGTACCACCGGCCTCCGAGATCGCCTCGGTGAGCGCGGAGGCGTCCTCGGCCACCCGTCCGCCGCGCTCCTCGACCCAGGCGACGACCGAACCGGCCGCTCCCTTACGGACCTGATGCCGCGTCCCGCCGTCCACGAGGTCGACGCCCGACATCCGGGTCTGCGCGGTGAAGGCGACCCACTCGGCCCCGGTCAGCTCGCCCTGCCTGCGCTCGCGCAGCCGGTACTTCTCCTTGGCCAGGACGACGATGGAGCGTCCCTCGGGTGTCTCGTCGGCCAGCGAGGAGAGCTGGGCCGCATCGGCCAGTTCGGCCTCCGTCACCCCCCTGACCGGGACGAACTCGGCGGCCTGACGGTCCCCGAGAGTGATCGTGCCGGTCTTGTCGAGCAGCAGGGTCGACACATCGCCCGCGGCCTCGACCGCGCGCCCCGACATGGCGAGCACATTGCGCTGCACCAGCCGGTCCATGCCGGCGATGCCGATCGCGGACAGCAGCGCGCCGATCGTCGTCGGGATCAGACAGACCAGCAGCGCGATCAGCACGATCACCGACTGCCGCTGTCCCGCGTACACGGCGAACGGCTGGAGGGTGACGACTGCCAGCAGGAAGACGATGGTGAGGGACGCGAGGAGGATGTTCAGCGCGATCTCGTTGGGGGTCTTCTGCCGGGCCGCGCCCTCGACCAGTCCGATCATCCGGTCGATGAAGGTCTCGCCGGGCTTGGTGGTGATCTTGATGACGATGCGGTCGGAGAGGACCTTCGTACCGCCGGTGACGGCCGAACGGTCGCCGCCCGACTCCCGGATGACCGGGGCCGACTCCCCCGTGATGGCCGATTCGTCGACGGAGGCGACGCCTTCGGTCACATCGCCGTCGCCGGGGATGATGTCGCCGGCCTCGCACACGACCAGATCGCCGATGCGCAGTTCCGTACCCGGCACCCGCTCCTCGGCGCCGCCGGCGCCCAGCCTGCGGGCGACCGTGTCGGTCTTGGCCCTGCGCAGGGAGTCCGCCTGCGCCTTGCCACGCCCTTCCGCGACCGCCTCCGCCAGATTGGCGAAGACGGTGGTCAGCCAGAGCCACCCGGCGACGGCCCAGCCGAACCAGTCACCCGGGTCCGCCAGGGCGAAGACCGTGGACAGTACGGATCCGATCAGGACCACGAACATCACGGGGGATTTCACCATCACCCGCGGGTCGAGCTTGCGTATCGCCTCCGGGAAGGACCTGAGCAGTTGCTTGGGGTCGAACAGCCCCCCGCCTACCCGGCCGTCGCCGGGACCGTGGCCGGTGGGTACGTCCTGGTGCGGCGCGCGGGCCGCGGTCAGTGGGGACATCGCGTTCTCCCGCTTCGTACGAGCGTTCATGACGCCAGCCCCTCGGCCAGCGGTCCCAGCGCGAGTGCCGGGAAGTAGGTCAGGCCGGCGACGATCATGATGGTGCCGACGAGCAGCCCGGTGAAGAGCGGTTTGTCCGTACGCAGCGTGCCCGCGGTTCCGGGCACGGGCCGCTGCTCGGCGAGCGAGCCGGCCAGGGCGAGGACGAACACCATGGGCAGGAAGCGGCCCAGCAGCATCACCACACCGAGGGTGGAGTTGAACCACTGGGTGTTCGCGTCGAGCCCGGCGAACGCCGAACCGTTGTTGTTGGCGGCCGAGGTGTACGCGTACAGGATCTCGGAGAAGCCGTGCGGACCCGAGTTGGTCATGGAGTGGCCCGGGGTGGGCAGCGCCATGGCCACGGCGGTGAAGCAGAGCACCAGCGCCGGGGTGATCAGGATGTAGCAGGCGGCGAACTTGATCTCGCGGCCGCCGATCTTCCTGCCCAGGTACTCGGGTGTCCGGCCGACCATCAGTCCGGCGAGGAACACCGCGATGACCGCCATGATCAGCGCGCCGTAGAGCCCGGAGCCGACACCGCCGGGCGCGATCTCACCGAGCTGCATGCCCAGCAGGGCGATACCCCCGCCGAAGCCGGTGAACGAGGACATCGCGGAGTTCACCGCACCGGTCGAGGTGAGCGTCGTGGCCACCCCGAAGAGCGACGAGCCGGCGACCCCGAAGCGGGTCTCCTTGCCCTCCAGGGCACCGCCCGCGATGTCGAACGCCGGGCCGCCGTGGTGGAACTCGGTCCACATCATCAGCGCGGTGAAGCCGATCCAGATCGTCACCATCGCGGCGAGGATCGCGTACCCCTGCTTGACGCTGCCCACCATCCTGCCGAAGGTGCGGGTCATCGCGAACGGGATGAGCAGGAGCAGGAAGATCTCGAAGAGGTTCGAGATCCCGTTGGGGTTCTCGAAGGGGTGGGAGGAGTTGGCGTTGAAGTAGCCGCCGCCGTTGGTGCCCAGCTCCTTGATGGCCTCCTGGGAGGCGACGGCGCCGCCGTTCCACTGCTGCGAGCCGCCCATGAACTGGCCCACTTCGTGGATCCCGGCGAAGTTCTGGATCGCGCCGCACGCCACCAGGACGATCGCGCCGATGACCGAGATCGGCAGCAGGATCCGGACGGTGCCACGCACCAGGTCCGACCAGAAGTTGCCCAGCTCACCGGTACGGGACCGGGCGAAGCCCCGCACCAGCGCCACCGCGACGGCCATGCCGACGGCGGCGGAGAGGAAGTTCTGGACGGCGAGCCCGCCGGTCTGTACGACATGGCCCATGGTCTGTTCGCCGTAGTACGCCTGCCAGTTGGTGTTGGAGACGAAGGACGCGGCGGTGTTGAACGCCAGGGCCGGGCTGATCGAGGAGAAGCCGAGCGACCCCGGCAGGCCGCCCTGGAACCGTTGCAGCAGATACAGGAACAGGACACTCACCGCGGAGAACGCGAGGACACCGCGCAGATAGGCGGGCCAGCGCATCTCGGTGGCGGGATTGGCGCCGATGGCCTTGTAGAGCCACTTCTCGACGCGCAGATGCCTGTCGGAGGAGTAGACCCGGGCCATGTGGTCACCGAGCGGGCGGTACGCCAGTGCGAGCGCCACGAGGAGCGCCAGCAGCTGGAGCACGCCGGCGAGGAGGGGACCCATCGCTCAGAACCTCTCCGGGAAGAGGAGGGCGAGGACGAGATAGCCCAGCAGGGCGACGGCCACGACCAGGCCGACGATGTTCTCGGCGGTCACAGCTTCGTCACCGCCTTGGCGACGAGAGCCACCAGCGCGAAGACCGCGATCGTGGCGACGACGAAGGCCAGATCGGCCATCGGTTGCTCCTGGATGAGTACGGAAAAACCTGACTCCCAGAGGAAACCCGCCGATCCGGCGGATTCGACATCCGTTGACGGATCTCATACTCACAGGGGCACCGGCTTGACGCATTTCCTACGGCGGCGCCCGTGACCAGTGAAAACGCCGGTGGGCCGCACCCCACGAAGGGGTACGGCCCACCGGCCTGTCCGTTCCTGCTCCGAGGAGGTCAGCGCACCTCGGTGATCTCGGGACCGCGCTGGAGCTGTCCCATGCCACCGGAGAAGCGGGAGCCCTCCTGCTCGTCCTGCTGGACGCCCTCGGCCACCATCTGCGCGTCGTCCGGCAGCTTGAGGACGATCGGGTCGCGGGGCGCCATCGGGCCCTCGCCACGCACGACGACGGTGTCCCGGAAGATCTGCTCCAGCAGCCCGGCGGCCTCCGGCTGCACCGCGCCCTGTCCGGAGATCACACCACGCAGGAACCAGCGCGGTCCGTCGATCCCGATGAAGCGCACCAACTGCACACCGCCGGTGCCGTCCGGCAGCTGTACGGGGACCTGGGCGCGCAGCTCCCAGCCCAGCGGCCCCTCGACCTCGTCGATGATGCCGCCCTGCTGGGTGATACCGGAGGCGATCTCCTCGCGGACCTCGCCCCAGATGCCTTCCTTCTTCGGTGCGGCGAAGGCCTGGAGCTGTACGGCGCTGTCGCGCACGACGACCGTGGCGGCGACGATCGCGTCACCGGCGACCTCGACCCGCAGCTCCATGCCTTCGACGGCGGGGACGAAGACGCCCCCCAGGTCCACCCGGCCCTCGTCGGGCTTGGAGACCTCGGAGATGTCCCAGGGACCGTCGGGCCGGGGCGCCGGCGGGAGGTTCATACGACGGGGTGCGTCACCCGTCTCGCCTGCGTCGTCAGCGTCGGTACCGGCCTCGTCGACAACCTGCTCGGCCTCGCCCGCTGCCTCCGCCGCGTCCTGTGCGGAACCACTTTTCTTGCGACGTCCGAACACGTCACTGTCCTTCCCGGTCGGATACGACCGAAGCGTATCGATTCCCACCCTGAACGCCGCCCACGGCGGCATGGCCACCGGTGGACCCGAAGCCCCCCTCGGCCCGCGCGGAGCCGGGAAGCTCCGCCACCTCGTGGAAGCGCACCTTCTCGACCTGCTGGACGACCAGCTGGGCAATCCGGTCGAACCTCTCGAACCGCACGCTCTCGCGCGGATCGAGATTGACCACGATCACTTTGATCTCTCCACGGTACCCGGCATCCACCGTCCCGGGGGCATTCACCATGGCGACACCGCACCGGGCGGCGAGCCCGGAACGCGGGTGCACAAAGGCCGCGTAGCCGTCCGGCAGAGCGATGGACACCCCCGTCGGCAGCACGGCACGCTCACCGGGGGCCAGCTCGGCGGCCTGCGTGGTGACCAGATCGGCTCCGGCGTCGCCGGGGTGCGCGTACGACGGAAGCGGCACCTCCGGATCGACGCGGCGGATCAGTACGTCGACGGGACCGGCAGGGGTACGGCTCATGGGTTCACCTCGAAGGCGCGGGCGCGCTCGATCTGATCGGAATCGGCCATCGCCGCCCGGATCTCCTCCGGGCGGCCGTTGTCGACGAAGTGATCGACCGTGACCTCGATGAAGGCGTCGGCACGGACGGCGGCGGCCCCGCCGGGACCGCCGATCCTGCCGGTGGCGGTGCGATGGGTCTTCCGCCCGTGCACGGCGGTGGCCCCGGCCTCCGGATGCAGCAGCGTGCCCACCGGCACGGTCCGCACCCCTGGGCCGGGAGATCCCTGGTGGGCGAGGGTGACGCTCACACACTCACCGGCCCGCGGCCGCAGGCGCAGCCCGTGCGGCCGCGCCTCGCCACAACCGAAACAGTGTTCGTAGTGCGACCCGAGCAGCTCACCGGGCGCCGGGGCACCGGGATGCCTCACCGGCGGTACGGCATCGGCCGGCGGCGTCAGGGGGCACGGCCCCGCGGGGGATCCGGGGGGCGTCCCCGGAGATGGCACGTTACTCACAGGCGCAGACCTTACCCGCGCGGTCGCCCACGAACCGCACCGTGCCAAGCTTGGCTTCATGGACCCTTCCGTCGCGCGTTACGACGAACGCCTGACCGCCCCCCGTTCCTGGTGGGGGATCGCCGCTCTCATCGCCGTATCGGGCGGCCTGATGCTGCTGCCCCTGGGGCCGTTGCCCCTGCTCGGCGGGGTGATCGGCGCGGGCGCGCTGGCGGCGGCCGGGGTCAGTTCCTACGGTTCCGCACGGATCCGGGTGGTCGCGGACTCGCTGGTCGCGGGCGATGCCCGGATCCCGGTCTCGGCGCTCGGCGAGGCCGAGGTGCTCGACGCCGAGGAGGCACGGGCCTGGCGTCTGCACAAGGCCGACCCCCGTGCCTTCATGCTGCTGCGCAGCTACGTCCCGACGGCGCTGCGCGTGGAGATCACGGATCCGGACGACCCGACGCCGTACGTCTATCTGTCGACCCGGGCCCCGAAGAGGCTCGCGGCGGCGCTGGACGCCGTACGGGCCGGTTAGCTTCGGCCCAGGCCGTCCGCCCGGGGTCCGTCCGGCCGGTCAGTGCCCCAATTCCCCGGGCAGCTCGGGCGGAAGCTCCTTGGGCCGCTCCAGCGGCGGCAGTTGAGGCAGCGCGTCCCAGGGGACCTGCCGGGCCCGCAGATCCTTGCGGACATGCTCGGCGACCTTCTTGGTGTCCCGCCGGTTCATCATCGCGCCGACGGCCGCTCCGATCATGAACGGGACGAGGTTCGGCAGGCTGCGGACCGTGCGCTTCATGATCTGCTGCCGCAGCTCGCGCTTCATCCGGCCGCTCAGCGCTCCGTTGAGGGTGGACGGCCTGGTGATGTCGACCCCGCGCTCCTCCGTCCAGGACGTCAGGTAGGCGGTGCTGCGCTCCTTGAGCGTGCCGGGCGGACGCAGTCCGTAGACCTCGTGAAGCTCCGCGATCAGCTTCAGCTCGATCGCTGCCACGGCGGTGATCTCGGCCGCCAGTTCGGCCGGCATCGCGGGCGGTACCGGCATCATCGCGGCCGCACCCACCCCCGCACCGACCGTCGAGCTGCTGTTCGCGGCGCCCGCGACCAGCTTGTCCGCCAGTTCCTCGGGACCGAGGCCCGGGAACTGGCCGCGCAAGGTGGCGAGGTCGCGTACTGGGATCCGAGGTGCGTTCTCGATGATCCGGTCGGCGAGATGGGCCAGCGCCGCCTTGGCGCTGTCGCTTCCCTTGCGTACTCCCCGTTTGACACTGTCCAGGCGCCGACCCCTGGTCATGGGGCCGTCGTGGCCTGTCCGTGCCGCTTCGAGCGAGGCCGTCGGGCCTCGCTCGTCGTCATGCACGCCAGGCGTCGGAGCGGACTGCTCGACAGCGGGCTGATCGCCCTCGGCCGGGCCTGTGCCGCCCTGATGCGCCTCCGGCGAATCCTTGCCCTTGCGCCGGAAGCGCCGTTTCCGGGACGGTGTATCACCTGTCACGACCGACGGACCTCAGTCGCAGTCGCGGCAGATCGGCTGGCCGTTCTTCTCCCTGGCCAGCTGGCTGCGGTGGTGCACGAGGAAACAGCTCATGCAGGTGAACTCGTCGGCCTGCCTCGGCAGGACCCGGACGGAAAGCTCCTCGTTGGAGAGATCCGCGCCGGGCAGTTCGAGGCCCTCGGCCTGCTCGAACTCGTCTACGTCGACCGCTGACGTCGATTTGTCGTTCCGACGGGCCTTCAGCTCTTCAAGGCTGTCCTGATCGACGTCGTCATCGGTCTTGCGTGGGGTGTCGTAATCCGTTGCCATGTCGCTCTCCCCCTCTGGGTGTCTGTGGTGTCTCAAGCGCTCGTAACGCGTGAGAGGCCGGACTTGTGCCCGACCTGAGGCGGAGATTTTGCCTCACATCAAGGTCTGTTACTCAATCGACACCCAACCGGACTCCGGAGGAGTGATCGGCTTCGGGTGGCGAGGGGGACCGTACACGGTCCCCTTGTCGTACCTCACGGGCGCCACCCCGTGTACTTCCCGTGATCCCGACCCCTGGAAACCCGGACTTTACCGGCTTTCCCACGGAGGCTTGATCACGCAGAGTAGATAGGCGGGAATTCGACCCTGTGATCGATCACACAAGGCCTCGCTGGAGACCGGTCTCGAAAATTCCGCGCAAAGCGAACAAAGCAATCTGACGCCCGAACACTGCGCGCAGTCTCTCAGACCGGGAGAGTGACACGCATCACGAGACCACCACCCTCGCGCGGTTCCGCGAAGATACGGCCCCCGTGCGCGCGGGCGACGGAGCGGGCGATCGACAGGCCCAGGCCCACGCCCTTGTCGCTCCCCGTCCGCTCCGTACGCAGCCGCCGGAACGGCTCGAAGAGGTTGTCGATCTCGTACGCGGGCACGACGGGGCCGGTGTTGGACACCACCAGGACCGCCTGGCCCTGCTGCGTCTCGGTGGTGACCTCCACCCAGCCTCCTTCGGCGATGTTGTAGCGGACTGCGTTCTGCACCAGATTCAGGGCGATCCGCTCCAGCAGCACGCCATTGCCCTGGACGACGGCGGGGACGCACTCCCCGCGCATCTCCACCCCCTTCTCCTCCGCCTCCGCGAGTGCCTGATCCACCGCACGCGTCGCGACCTCGGCCAGATCGACCGGTTTTCGCTCCACGATCTGGTTGTCGCTGCGGGCCAGCAGCAGCAGGCCCTCCACCAGCTGCTCGCTGCGCTCGTTGGTGGCCAGCAGGGTCTTGCCGAGCTGCTGGAGCTCCGTGGGAGCCCCGGGGTCGGAGAGGTGGACCTCCAGCAGGGTCCGGTTGATCGCGAGCGGTGTACGCAGCTCGTGGGAGGCGTTCGCGACGAAGCGCTGCTGCGCCGTGAACGCGCGCTCCAGCCGCTCCAGCATCTCGTCGAAGGTGTCGGCCAGCTCCTTGAGCTCGTCGTCGGGGCCGTCCAGCTCGATCCGGCGCGCCAGGTCGGAGCCGACCACGCGGCGCGCGGTCCTGGTGATCCGGCCCAGTGGCGACAGGACCCGTCCCGCCATCGCGTAGCCGAAGGCGAACGCGATGACGCTGAGGCCCACCAGGGCGAAGATCGAGCGGCTGAGCAGATCGTCGAGTGCCTGCTTGCGCTGGTGGTTGACGCAGCTGTTCATCGCCGCGTTGAACTGTTCCGGCGGTGCCTGGTCCGGGAAGTTGCAGACGTCGCTGCTCACCTTGCCGGTCACGATCTTGAACGGCAGCTCGCTGCCCACGTGCAGGGCCTGGGCCGCCAGCAGATAGATGATCGAGAGCAACAGGATGCCGGCGATCAGGAACATCCCGCCGTACAGCAGCGTGAGACGTATCCGGATGGTCGGCCGTACCCAGGGCAGTGCCTGGTCCGGGCGCCTCGGGTCCCAGGTCGGCTTCGGGGGTGCCGCGGGGGGCACCGGGGTGGTTGCCACGGGCATCAGATCCGGTAGCCGGAGCCGGGCACCGTGACGATCACGGGCGGTTCGCCGAGCTTGCGGCGCAGGGTCATGACCGTCACCCGGACGACATTGGTGAACGGGTCGGTGTTCTCGTCCCACGCCTTCTCCAGCAGCTGCTCGGCCGAGACGACCGCGCCCTCGCTGCGCATCAGGACCTCCAGCACCGCGAACTCCTTGGGCGCCAGCTGGATCTCCTTGCCGTCGCGGAAGACCTCACGGCGGTTGGGATCGAGCTTGATCCCGGAGCGCTCCAGGACGGGTGGCAGCGGCACGGTCGTACGACGTCCCAGCGCCCGGACCCGGGCGGTCAGCTCGGTGAAGGCGAAGGGCTTGGGCAGATAATCGTCCGCGCCCAGCTCCAGCCCCTCGACCCGGTCGCTGACGTCGCCCGAAGCCGTGAGCATGAGGACCCGGGTGGGCATCCCCAGCTCGACGATCTTGCGGCAGACGTCGTCACCGTGGACCAGAGGGAGGTCACGGTCCAGCACCACCACGTCGTAGTCATTGACTCCGATGCGCTCCAGCGCGGCCGCGCCGTCGTACACCACGTCGACCGCCATGGCCTCCCGGCGCAGTCCGGTGGCCACCGCATCGGCGAGCAGCTGCTCGTCCTCGACGACGAGTACGCGCACGTCGCTGTTCCTTCCTCTGAGCCCGTCACCCGTGATCAGGGCAGGTCGTAGCACTGTCTGTGCGGCCCCATCCTGCCGGTTACGGCCATAAACCGGCGGTAAGGCAATGCGGGGCGACCAGGCACGTCCGGGGAGGAACGGATTTATTGAAGCGTTGAGGTTTCTCCCGCACCAAGCCTGGGGATGACGACTTCACACCCGAGATCGCGCCCTTTGTGGCATGCCACACCCTTATCTGTCATCCAGAGGCAGTGGGCGCGTGATCTTCCCGCCGTCGGCACACCCCCGTGCCACCGACCAGGACGTCGGCACACCCCCGTGCCACCGACCCACGACGAGGGGGCGCAATGGACGCGTTCACCGCCGGGCTTCTGCAGCGCATACAGGCCACGGAAACTGATCTCACCCGCGCCCGGGAGACGGGCGACGACTTCCTCGCGGATGTCGAACAGGAAGAGCTGGAAGACCTTCGGCGGCTCGCCGCCGAGCATGGTGTGGAGGTCGGCGCCGCCAGCGTCTGACCAGCACACCTGAGTCGTACCGACAGGTCACACAGACACAGTCTCAGGGACACCAAGAGTCGCAGGACAATACCGAGCCGTAGATACCCACATACCTACGAAGAAGGGCCCCGGCGCCGAGGGGACGGCGCCGGGGCCCTTCCGTGTGCCACCCGGACAGGACACTAAGGTCTTTCGTTTGGATCAGGCCGGATCAGGGAGCGGGGTCTGGTGCCGTGGATCGCAAGGCGCAGGAGTGAGGCGACGCGGAGCGTCGTGGAGTGACGACAACGCGACGAGGCGCGGTGCCGGGGCACGCGAGCCCGGCAAGATCCAGACGAGAGGCCCTAGTCGTGCCAGGCGCCGTACTCCTCCAGCAGCGTCTGCAAGGGCTCGAAGACGCCCGGGGCGGCGGCCACCGTGAGGTCCCAGCCCGGCCGGGTGCCGGGGCGGCCGCCGGTGAGGGCGCCCGCCTCGCGGGCGATCAGGTCGCCGGCGGCGAGGTCCCAGGGGTGCAGTCCGCGTTCGTAGAAGCCGTCCAGCCGGCCGGCCGCGACATCGCTGAGGTCGGCGGCCGCCGAGCCGCCGCGCCGGATGTCCCGCAGCCGCGGAATCAGCTGCCGGGCGATCTCGGCCTGGTGGGTACGGACGGTGGCGACGTAGTTGAAGCCCGTCGACACCAGGGCGCGTTCCAGCGGCGGAGCCGGGCGGCAGCGGACCGGCCGGTCGTTGAGGAAGGCACCGCCACCGCGTACGGCCCGGAAGGTCTCGCCGCGCATCGGGATCCCGACCACCCCGACGAGCGTCTCGCCGTCGCGTTCCGCGGCGATGGAGACGGCCCAAGTGGGCAGCCCGTAGAGGTAGTTGACGGTGCCGTCCAGCGGGTCGATCACCCAGCGGACGCCACTGTCACCCGCCGAACTGGCGCCCTCCTCACCGAGGAAGCCGTCGTCGGGGCGGTGCTCGGCGAGATAGCCGGTGATCAGCTTCTCGGCGGCGATGTCCATCTCGGTGACGACATCGACGGGGCTGGACTTCGTGGCGGCGACGGCCAGATCGTCGGGCCGTCCGTCGCGCAGCAGCGCGCCGGCCCGGCGCACCGCCTCCAGCGCGAGCGGGAGCAGCTCGGCGATCAGGGCGTCGTCGGCCGGGGTGTCACGGGCCTGGTTCTGTTCGGACGGGGCGTCGGTCACTGGGGGCTCCTTCAGACGTACGGGCTGTCGGTGCCCGCGGCGGCGGGCCTGGGGGCGCGGGCGGGGCAGCAGCCGACCGGACAGAGATCGTGGCTGGGGCCGAGGGCGCCCAGCGCGCAGCGTTCCACCGCGCATCCCCGCTCGGCGGCGGCGCGTTCCAGCAGCAGATCGCGTACGGCGGCGGCGAAGCGCGGGTCCGCTCCGACGGTCGCCGAACGGCGGACGGGCAGGCCCAGTTCGGCGGCCTTGGCGGTGGCCTCGGTGTCGAGGTCGTACAGGACCTCCATGTGGTCCGAGACAAAGCCGATGGGGGCCATCACGACGGCCGGGACGCCCTCGCCGTGCAGCGTCTCCAGGTGGTCGCAGATGTCCGGTTCCAGCCACGGGGTGTGCGGGGAGCCGCTGCGTGACTGGTAGACGAGCCGCCAGGGGTACTCGATGCCGGTCTCCTCGCGCACGTCGGCCACGATCAGCCGGGCGACGTCGAGATGCTGCGCCACATAGGCACCGCCTTCCCCGTGCGCCTCGGCCGGGCCCGAGGTGTCGGCCGAGGCGTCCGGGATGGAGTGGGTGGTGAAGGCGAGATGCGCGCCCGCGCGGACGTCCTCCGGGAGGTCGGCGAGCGAGGCCAGCACGCCGTCGACCATGGGGCGCAGGAAGCCGGGGTGGTTGAAGTAGTGCCGCAGCTTGTCCACCCGTGGCGGTTCGAGCCCCTCGTCGACCAGTGTGGCGAGCGCGTCGGCGAGGTTCTCGCGGTACTGGCGGCAGCCCGAGTACGAGGCGTACGCGCTGGTGGCGAGGACGGCGATCCGGCGCCGGCCGTCCGTGACCATCTCGCGGAGGGTGTCGGTCAGATACGGGGCCCAGTTGCGGTTGCCCCAGTAGACCGGCAGGTCCACGCCGTGCTCGGCGAAGTCCTTGCGCAGCGCGTCCAGCAGGACGCGGTTCTGTTCATTGATCGGGCTGACCCCGCCGAACAGGAAGTAGTGCTTCCCCACCTCTTTGAGCCGCTCCTTGGGGATGCCGCGGCCCCGGGTCACGTTCTCCAGGAACGGGACCACGTCGTCCGGGCCCTCGGGGCCGCCGAAGGACAGCAGGAGCAGAGCGTCGTAGGGGGAAGTCGCAAGCTTTTCGGGCATGATTCGATCCTGCCACCAGCCCTGTCGCACCGGGAACCGCGCCCCTGTTCCGACGGCGGGCCGCGCTCCCGTTCACCGGAAAACGAAATGCGGTGCGCGGGCGCGACCGTAAGCTGTTCCCACCCAGTTCATTCCTTACCGGAGCGCCCCCTTGCCCAGTTCGTACCATGCGATTTTCGCCGCTCCCGGTAGCAAGGGATTCAGTGCGGCCGGCCTGATCGGCAGGATGCCGCTGGCCATGCTGGGCATCGGCGTCGTGACGATGATCTCCCAGCTCACCGGCCGGTACGGACTGGCCGGAGCGCTCTCCGCGACGCTGGCGATGTCCGCCGCGGTGCTCGGTCCGTGGATCTCCCGGCTGGTCGACCGGCACGGTCAGCGGCGGGTGCTGCGCCCCGCGACCCTGATCGCGGCGGCGGCCGTCGTCGGGTTATTGGTCTGTGCCGAACAGGGCGCCCCCGACTGGATCCTGTTCGTCTTCGCCACGGGCGCCGGCTCCGTGCCGAGCGTGGGCTCGATGGTGCGGGCGCGCTGGGCGGCGATCTACCAGGGCGCGTCCCGCGAGTTGCACACCGCGTACTCGTGGGAATCGATCATCGACGAGATGTGCTTCATCTTCGGCCCGATCGTCTCCATCGGGCTCTCGACGGCCCTGTTCCCGGCCGCGGGCCCGCTGCTCGCGGTCGTGTTCCTGGTGACCGGCGTCCTCTGGCTGACGGCGCAGCGCGGCACCGAGCCCGTACCGCAGCCGCGTGAGCAGCACACCGGGGACTCGGCGCTCCGCTCCCCGGGGCTGCGGGTGCTGGTGCTGACCTTCACGGCGACCGGGGGGATCTTCGGCGCGATCGACGTGGTGACGGTCGCCTTCGCCGAGGAGCACGGACACAAGGCGGCGGCGAGCCTGGTGCTGGCGGTCTACGCGCTGGGATCCTGCCTCGCCGGCATGGTGTTCGGCCTGCTCCATCTCACCGGACCGGCCGCCCGGAGGTGGCTGGTGGGTGTCTGCGTGATGGCCGTGAGTATGATCCCCCTCCAACTGGCCGGGAGCCTGCCGCTCCTGGCCGTGGCGCTCTTTGTCGCGGGCCTCTCCGTCGCACCGACGATGGTGACGACCATGGCCCTCGTCGAAGCGCACGTACCGCGCACCAAGCTGACCGAGGGCATGACCTGGACCAGTACCGGGCTCGCGGTCGGCGTGGCGCTCGGCTCATCGGCCGCCGGCTGGGTGGTCGACGCGGCCGGTGCACGGGCGGGGTACGCGGTGCCCGCCGCGGCGGGCGCGGCCGCGGCCGTGGTGGCGCTCCTGGGGTATCGCCGGCTGCGCGAGCCGGTGCCGATTCGGGGAGGGCGCGGGGCGGATGACCAGAAACCGGACAAGCACGGCGACCACGACGGGCGTGAACGCGTGGCGTAACTGGGCGGGGAACGTCACCGCGCGGCCGGCCCGTGTGGTGTCACCGGCCTCCGCGGAGGAACTCGCCGGGGCATTACGCCGGGCCGCCGAGGACGGACTCAAGGTCAAAGCCGTCGGCACGGGGCACTCCTTCACCGCCACCGCCGCCACCGACGGGGTACTCGTCCGGCCCGAACTGCTCACCGGCATCCGGGAGATCGACCGGGCCGCGGGCACCGTCACCGTGGCGGCGGGCACCCCGCTGAAGCGGCTCAACACGGCGCTGGCCAGGGAAGGTCTGTCGCTCACGAACATGGGCGACATCATGGAGCAGACCGTCGCGGGCGCGACCTCCACCGGCACCCATGGCACCGGCCGTGAGTCGGCGTCGATAGCGGCACAGATCCGTGCCCTGGAGATCGTCACGGCGGACGGCTCGCTGCTGCGCTGCTCGGCGCGGGAGAATGCGGAGGTCTTCGCCGTCGCCCGGATCGGGCTCGGCGCACTGGGCGTGGTCACCGCGATCACCTTCGCCGTGGAGCCGGTCTTCCTGCTGACGGCCCGCGAGGAACCGATGGCCTTCGACCGGGTCACCGCCGAATTCGACCAACACGTCGCCGAGAACGAGCACTTCGAGTTCTACTGGTTCCCGCACACCGGCAACTGCAATACCAAGCGCAACAACCGCAGCGCGGGCCCCGCCGCTCCGCTCGGCCGGGTCAGCGGCTGGTTCGACGACGAGTTCCTCTCCAACGACCTCTTCCGGGTGACCTGTTCGCTCGGCCGGGCCGTACCCGCGACCATCCCCGCCATCGCCAAACTCTCCAGCCGCGCCCTCTCCGCCCGCGTCTACACGGACCTTCCCTACAAGGTCTTCACGAGTCCGCGCCGGGTGCGCTTCGTGGAGATGGAATACGCGCTGCCCCGGGAGGCCGTGGTCGGAGCGCTGCGCGAGGTCAGGGCGATGGTCGAGCGTTCACCACTTCGGGTGAGCTTCCCGGTGGAGGTCCGTACGGCTCCCGCGGACGACATCGCGCTCTCGACGGCCTCGGGCCGGGAGAGCGCGTACATCGCCGTGCACCTGTACCGGGGCACGCCCTACCGCTCGTACTTCACCGCCGTGGAACGGATCATGACCGCGCACGGCGGCCGGCCGCACTGGGGCAAGATCCACACCCGGGACGCGGAGTATCTGTCCGGGGTCTATCCGCGCTTCGGCGAGTTCACGGCGGTACGGGACCGGCTGGACCCGGACCGGCTGTTCGGGAACGACTATCTGCGGCGGGTCCTCGGGGACTGACCGCCGATGCTCACCACACCTCCCCCGTTACCGGCCCTATTGGCCGGCCGTTCCGGAATCGGATCCGGTGCCCTGCGTCGTGGCACCGCTGCCGGAGTCGTCCGCTCCGGAGTTCCCCGTTCCGGAGCCTCCCGTCGCGGAATCGCCGGCGCTGCCGGAGGGTGTCGGCACGGGGGTGTGCGAGGCATTGCCGTCGGCGGATCCCGAGGGAGCCGTGGACGGCGTCCGCGACGGGTCGGCGGAACCGCTCCGCCCCGTGCCGGCGCTCTGTCCGGCGTCGGGCGACGCGCTCGGATCCGTACCGCTGCCGCTGCCGCCGTCCGGGGTAGGGCTGTCCGACGTCCGGCCCGGATCGACACCGTGGTCCTCGGAGTCGGAGGGGGTGTCCGACGGTACGGAGCGCTCGCCGCCACCACGCACGGCGGACCCGACGGTCGTTCCCTTGCCGCCGCTCAGGTCCTGACCGGAGATCACCTCGTATCCGGTGATGCCGATCATCGCGACCAGGAAGACGGTGGCGGCCGCGCGGACCGGGCGCTTCCAGCCGCGCACCCGGCTGCCGTGCGTCGTGGCCTCGGTGAACTCACCGTCCAGCCCGCGCGGCAGCCGCGGCATCCCGGTCGCGTCAACAGGAGCGTACGGATCACCCGGACCACCTCTGACGGGCGGATCGCTCCGATCCGGCGGCTCGCTCCGGCCCGGTGGATCGCTCCGGCCCGGTGGATCGCTCCGGCCCGGTGGATCGCCCGACGCGTACGTGTCGACCGGGTCGTCCTCGTCGTACCGCACGGGCACCTGGCGGGCCCCGGGCTTCACCTGGACCGTGACCACGCGTATCTGCTCGCCCGTACGCCGGAACAGGTGCTGGAAGACCGAACCGCCGCAGGTGGCGACCACGCTGACCACACCCGCGCCGATGATCGTGCCGTACACGCCGAGCTGGGAGGCGAGCACCGCCGCCGCGACCGCCGCGAGCGCGCTGCCCGCGACGTGCGGCAGATTCAGGTCGAGCCGCCGCTCCTGCCCTTCCTTGCGCGCCTCGCTCTCTTCCTGCCGTGTGCCGCTACTCAGCTTCGAATCCATCTACAGCCCCTGCTTACCCATCTGTCCCACCTTGCACCAAGAAGGGACCGATGAGCGAAGTGGATAGTTCCGATTCCAGGGATTCTGTGAAGCAAGACACCCGCCGCCGAGTGCGCCGGACCCCAACTCCCCAGCCCGGACAGAACTTGAGCGGCGCGGCGGTCCACCCCCGTGGCCCGAATGGAGTACTGTGGCGAGCCCTGGGGCCGGACTCCCTCATGGGCGTCCGGGGACCTACGGGAAGGGGGCCGAACGTGGCACTCGATCCGGCGGAGCCGCGGCACCGCACGGGCGCCTACTGCATGGAGTGACCGGGTTCGTCACTCTGCGTCGCAAGCAGGTACCGTGCCATAACGGCGAACCAGGGCCCCGGCCCGACACGCCGGGTAGTACGGAAAGGTTGTGACAGGCTGCACCCGGGCAGGTCACACTCGACTAGCGGAAGCAGCGACGCACGTGACGTCGGCAGGCACCACCCGGGAGGTCCCCATGCCCGAACTGCGTGTCGTGGCCGTCTCCAACGACGGCACACGACTGGTGCTCAAGGCTGCCGACAGCACGGAATACACGCTTCCGATCGATGAGCGGCTTCGTGCTGCCGTGCGCAATGACCGCGCCCGCCTCGGCCAGATCGAGATCGAGGTCGAGAGCCATCTCAGACCCCGTGACATCCAGGCGCGGATACGAGCAGGCGCCTCCGCCGAGGAGGTCGCCCAGCACGCCGGCATCCCGGTGGACCGGGTCCGCCGCTTCGAAGGGCCGGTGCTCGCCGAGCGCGCCTTCATGGCGGAGCGGGCCAGGAAGACCGCGGTGCGCCGTCCCGGAGAGAACACCGGACCCCAGCTCGGCGAGGCCGTGCAGGAGCGGCTGACGCTGCGCGGTGCCGAGAAGGACACCGTCCAGTGGGACTCCTGGCGCCGGGACGACGGCACCTGGGAAGTCCTGCTGGTCTACTGCGTCGCGGGCGAGCCGCACGCGGCGAGCTGGACGTACGACCCGCCCCGGCGGCTCGTCCAGGCCGTCGACGACGAGGCGCGCGCGCTGATCGGTGACACGGACGACACGGTCACCGCCCAGGAGCCGAGCTTCCCGTTCGTTCCCCGGATCGCGCGGCTGCCGCGTGACCGGCCGCTGGACCGTTCCCTCGATCGTTCTCTCGACCGGCAGTTGGAGCGGCCTCCCGCGCCCGAGCCGGAGGAGACCAGTGAACGGGACTCCCTGACAAGCCTGTTGGAGGCGGTGCCGAGCTTCCGGGGCGACATGGTCGTGCCCGAGCGGCCCGCGCTGCCGGAGTCGGCCACGGATCCGGAGGACGAGCCGGAGGACGCCGAGGAGCCGATCGCGCCCGCCGCCTCGGCGGGTGCCGGGTCGGCGTACGCGGATGTGCTGATGCCCCGTTCGGTGGCCGGTCACCGGGACCGCCTGACGGGCACGACGGACCGCCAGGCCGAGGCGGACGGCGTGCGTCCGGGCCGGCGGGCCGCGGTACCGAGCTGGGACGAGATCGTGTTCGGTACACGCCGCAAGAAGCAGGACTGACGGGAAGAGCGAGAGCTGCACGTACGTACATACGTACGCCGAGGGGCCCGTACTCACCACGTGTGGTGAGTACGGGCCCCTCGGCTGTCGGTTGTCGGCTCTAGAGGGGATCCGGGCCCGTGGCGACCGGCCGGGACTCGTCCGACGACCACTGGGACCAGGAGCCCGCGTACAGCGCCGCCGGGATACCCGCGAGTTCCAGGGCGAGCACCTCCTGGGCGGCGGAGACACCCGAGCCGCAGTAGACGCCGACCTGGGTGCCCTGGGTGGCACCCAGGGCCTCGAAACGGGCCAGGAGATCCCGAGCCGGGAGGAAGCAGCCGTTTTCGGCCACATTTTCGGTGGTGGGAGCGGACAGCGCGCCGGGGACATGGCCGCCGACCCGGTCGATCGGCTCGACATCGCCGCGGTAACGCTCGGCCGCCCGCGCGTCCAGCAGCAGCCCGTCGCGGGCCAGGGCCGCCGCCTCGTCCGCGTCCAGCAGTGGGAGCGCGCCCGGGGCCGGGGTGAAGTCGCCCTCGGCGGGCGACGGGGTGTCGGTGGACAGCGGACCGGTCCAGGCGGCGAGACCGCCGTCCAGGACCCGTACGTCCGGATGGCCCGTCCAGCGCAGCAGCCACCAGGCGCGGGCCGCCGCCCACCCCTGTCCGCCGTCGTACACGACGACCGGGGTGTCCTGGGAGATCCCGGCACGTCGCATCACCGCGCCGAAGTCCGCGGGATCGGGCAGCGGATGCCGGCCGCCCGCGCCGGGCGGGCCCGACAGCTCCGTGTCGAGGTCGACGAAGACGGCGCCCGGCAGATGTCCCGCCTCGTACTGGGGGCGGCCGGGCGGCCCGCCCAGCTGCCAGCGGACGTCGAGCAGTACGGGCGGAGGCGAGCCGGCCGACCCGGCCGACTCGCCCGCGAGTTGGGCTGCGGTGATGATGGCTGTCATGGGTGCCATCCTCGCGCACGGCCGGGCCCACACGTAACGGCGGAGAAACGGGCGGTAAACACCGGATCGAGATCCCGCCAAAAGCGGCGCGGTCGTGCGGCACCGCGTGCCACCTAGTGGAAGCATCTGCTCGGACGCGCGGCCCCTCCACCCCAGGGGCGTGTGGCGAAAGCGGCACCGTCCATCCCCCTGGGCGGGGACCCGCGCCCGCCCCGCACGGCCACCACGATGGTCCGAGGAGAGTGACGATGACCGAGGCAGCGATCCGACGCACACCCGGCACGCCTTGTTGGGTGAGCCTGATGGTGCACAACCTGGCGGAGACCCAGGAGTTCTACGGAGCGCTGTTCGGCTGGGAGTTCCGGCCGGGACCGCAGCAGCTCGGACCGTACGTCCGGGGGCTGCTGGGCGGCAAGGAGATCGCCGGCATCGGTCAGCTGCCGCCCGGCCGGCAGCTGCCGACGGCCTGGCTGACCTATCTGGCGACGGACGACGCGGACAAGACGGCGGAGACGATCAGGAGCCACGGCGGTACGGTCGCCGTCGGGCCGCTGGACGCGGCGGAGGCGGGCCGGATGGCCATCGCCTCGGACCCCACGGGAGCGGTCTTCGGGATCTGGCAGGCCGCGGCGCACACCGGGACGGTGGTGGCCGGGGCCCACGGCACTCCGGTCTGGAACGAGCTGATCACGCGTGAGACGTCCTGGGTCGCCACGTTCTACAAGTCGCTGTTCGGCTATGACGTGGAGGCCTTGGTCTCCGCCGACTCCGACGAGATGACCCTGCGCCTGGACGGGCGGCCGGTCGCCTCACTGCGGGGGAAGGGGCGGGCGCTCGTCCGCGACCGCGGTGCGCACTGGATGACGTATTTCGAGGTGGACGACACCGACGCGGCCGCGAAGCTGGTGACCGGGCTGGGCGGGCAGGTGCTCCGGCCGCCGTGGGACGGCGCGAACGGGCGGCTCGCGACGGTCGCGGACCCGGAGGGCGCGGTCTTCACGATCGTACGGTCGGCCGGTCGCTGACCCGGGCGGGGCGCTCACCGGCCCCGGGGAGGACGGCGGCCGCCCACCGGTCAGCCGGGAGTGACCGGCAGTACGTCCGGCGACAGTGCGCCGGCGTGCGCCGAGGAGCTGGTCATGCGGCGCCGGTGGTGGCGGCGGCACAGGACCTCGTAGCCGACCTCCTCGGCGGGGCGGTGCACATCACCGACGACCACCTGGGCACCGTCGACGACCATTTCGCCGCCGACCGTGCGCGCGTTGTGGGTGGCCCGTTCCCCGCACCAGCACAGCGCCTCCACCTGGAGCTGCTCGACCCGGTCGGCCAGCTCGATCAGCCGCTGCGAGCCGGGGAACAGCTTGGTGCGGAAGTCGGTGGTGATACCGAAGGCGAAGACGTCCAGCCCCAGGTCGTCCACGATCCGCGCGAGCTGGTCGATCTGCTCGGGCGCCAGGAACTGCGCCTCGTCCACGATCACGTAGTCCGCCTTGCCGCCCTTCGACAGCCGGTCCACGAGGTACGCGTACAGCTCCATCCCCTCGGTGGCCTCGACCGCGTCCGTGACCAGGCCCAGCCGCGAGGACAACTTGCCCTCTCCCGCCCGGTCGTCCCGTGTGAAGATCACACCCTGGAGTCCCCTGGCCGAACGGTTGTGGCCGATCTGGAGCGCCAACGTACTCTTCCCGCAATCCATGGTGCCGGAGAAAAATACCAATTCGGACATCAGTGGAGAGTGACCTTTCGGGTCGAGCAGGCCGGGCGGCGCCGACGCCCACCGGCCCTTCCGTGAGGTGGCGAATGCCCCGGCGATTCGGTGCCACGGGCCGTCGGGCGAGTGTCGCCCGGATGGCTACGAGCGTACTTCGAGGAGCGGGACGAGCTGCTCGACGGGGGTCATCGAGCCATGCATCCCGACCATCGCCGACTCGTGCGGTTCCTTGACGGAAGCGGTGATCACGACTGGGGCATGGGCCGCCGCGACGACATCGCCGATCCGTCCGTACACCCGCTCGTCCATCGCACCGGCCGGACCGAACCAGCCCGCGGCGATCGCCTCGTCCCGGCTCGCCACCCAGAACTGCTCGCCGAGCACCTCGCGCCAGACGGTGAGGACGTCGGCCTCGGCGCCCGGCACGGCGTAGACATGGCGGGCCCGGCCCTCGCCGCCCAGCAGGGCGACCCCGGCGCTCAGCTCCCAGTCCTCGTCGAAGTCGATGCGGGACTGCTCGTCGAAGGGGATGTCGATCATGCCGTGGTCGGCGGTCACGTAGAGCGCGCTCCGGGGAGGCAGTTGCTCGGCGAGCCGCTGGACGAGCCGGTCCACGTACATGAGTTGGCCGCGCCAGGCGTCGGAGTCGACACCGAAGCGGTGGCCCTTGCCGTCGACCTCGCTGTAGTACGTATAGACCAGCGACCGGTCCCCCGCGCCGAGTTCGGCGGCGGCCAGGTCCATCCGGTCCTCGCCGGAGAGCCGGCCGTGGAAGGTCCCGCCGCTGAGCGCGATCTTGGTGAGCGGTGTGTGTGCGAAGGCCGGGGCGGACACCTGCGCGGTGTGCACACCCGCCGCCTCGGCCAACTGGAAGACCGTGGGGTACGGCTGCCAGACGTGCGGCTCGGTCCAGGGCTTCCAGCGGAGCTGGTTCATCAGCGCGCCGGTCGCGGGGTCGCGGACGGTGTAGCCGGGCAGGCCGTGCGCGGCGGGCGGCAGCCCCGTGCCGACGGAGGCGAGGGAGGTCGCGGTGGTGGCCGGGAAGCCGGCCGTGAGCGGGCGGCCCGTGTGCCCGCGCGAGGTGCCGAGCAGGGAGGTCAGATACGGGGCTTCGTCGGGGTGGGTCTTGATCTGTTCCCAGCCGAGGCCGTCTATCAGGAAGACGCAGTTCCGGTCGGCGGGGGTCAGTTCGGAGATGGTCGCGGTCAGATCCGGTACGCCCTGGCCGGCCGCGAGTGTGGGCAGCAGGTCGGCCAGCGAACCGCTGCCGTACTCGGGCAGCGGCGCGGTGTCGAGGGCGAGCGGGACGGGGTCCTGCCAGAGGGCCTCGGCGGCCATCAGCGGCCGGTCGCCGCGATCGCGGCGGTGGCTTCGGAGAGGGACTGGGCGAACACGAGCGTCTGGCGGACGGTGTCCGGGCCGTCGCCGGCCTCGCTGACACGCAGGCTCAGGTCGTCGGCGGTGGAACTGCCGGTGTAGCCGTGGTCCGCCTCGCAGTTGGGGTCGCCGCAGGCGGCGGGCTCCAGATCGATCCGGGAGACGGCGCCCCAGCCGATGGTGAGGACGACCTCGCGGGGCAGGGTGCCGGGGGTGTACGACTCCGGGTTGGCGACGACGCGGCTGACCACGACGGACGAGATCCGGTCGAGCTTCACCGACTCGGTGGAGGTGGTGGCGTACGGCGTCGGGGAGCTGGAGTCGGCTGCCTGCTCGTCGGTGTGGCTGACGATGAAGCGGTGGGCCGTCAGCACGAGGACGGTGACATGCCGGCGTACTTCGTTGGCGTCGAAGGTCGTCTCCTGGTGCACCAGGTACGACGCGATCTGCTCGCCACCGACTGCGGCCTCCACCGCCTCGGCCACGAGAGCCGGGTAGTAGCCGCTGCGCTCGATCGCCGTGCGCAGCCCCTGGGTCGTCGTACCGGTCTTCGCCATGGGCTCCATCCTACGGGGACGGGACGGCTGCCGGAGACGCCCGGAGGGCCTGGCGATCCTGCGGCCGGCCCGTCAGTTGATCCCCGCGGTCGATCCCCTCCAGATCCCCTCGGTCGATCGGCTGCTCCCTGCCACCGCTCAGTAGCTGGGGAGGCTGCGCGGGCCGAGATCGTCGCGGGCGGGGGGAGGCGCCAGCCGGACGCTCGCGTCGAGGACGGAGAGCCCGTGGGCCGCGACCACGACGGGCTCCAGGGCCACGGAGATGATCTCGGGATGGTCGTCCACCAGCCGGGACACCCGCAGGAGCAGCTCCTCCAGAGCCGCGGTGTCGACCTGCGTGGAACCGCGCCAGCCGAACAGGAGCGGCGCCGTTCTGATGGATCGGATCAGCTCGGCGACGTCGCGGTCCGTGGCGGGTACGAGCCGGTGCGCGACATCGCCGAGCAGTTCGGAGGGCGCTCCTGCGAGGCCGAAGGAGAGGACGGCGCCCGCGGCCGCGTCGATGACGGCCCGTACGACGGTGTCCACGCCCCGGGGTGCCATGGACTGGACGACGGGCCGCAGCTCGGCGGCGGTGCCGAGCGTCTCGGTCAGCTCGCGGTGGGCGAGGCGCAGTTGTGCCTCGTCGGGGAGGTCCAGCCGTACGCCACCGAGGTCGGCGCGGTGGCGCAGATGGGGCGCGGTGGTCTTCAGCGCGACGGGGTAGCCGAGCCGGGCCGCGGCGGAAGCGGCTTCGTCGGGGCCGGGGGCGGGGAGCGCCTGCCGTACGGGAATGCCGTACAGGGCGAGCAGTTCCCGCGCGTCGGCGGCGGTGAGGGGCGCGCCGCCGGGATCGGAACCCCCGCCGAGCAGCCGGTCGATCAGCGCGGCGGCCGCGCCCTCGTCGATGGCGTCGTCGATGGCCTCGGGCACTTTTCCGGGCTCGGCGGCCTGTCGTCGCCACTGTGCGTATCCGACGGCCTCGGCGAGGGCGCGGACGGCGCGTTCGGCGGCGGGATAGGCGGGGATGCGGCCGGAGGGGGCGGCTGGGGGGCGCTGAGCGGCTGCGGTTCCCGTCGCGGTTGTGGATCCGGGGGCGGGACCGGTCGCGGGAGCGTGATCACCGGAGCGCGTGCCCGGAGCGCCGTCGGGTCTCGGCTCCGTACCGTCAGCACCGTCAGCGGCCGTTGACGTGGGCGGGCTGTTCTCCACCGCCGACAGCGCCTCGGTCAGGCCGCCGATTTCCACGTGCACCACCATGACCGGCTTCGCCGGGGCGCTCGCCACCGCTTCGCGCAGGGCGCTTCCCAGAGCGCCGCCGTCGGTGGGGTCCATCGTGGCGCTCTCGCCGACCCTGGGTATCGCCGTCACCACGACCGCGTCGCACGCCGGGTTGGTCAGAGCCTTCGTGAGGGCCGCCCGGAAGTCCGCCGGGGACGCCGCGGTCGTGAGGTCGAGGGGCGGCAGCGGGCTCAGCCCTTCCGTGAGGCACGCGTCGTACGTAAGGAGGCCGAGGGATTCGGAGTTGCCGAGTATCGCGACGCGCGGCCCCTGCGGGAGGGGCTGGGAGGCGAGCAGGAGTCCCGCGTCGACGAGTTCGGTGACCGTGTCGACACGGATCACCCCGGCCTGCCGCATCAGCGCCGAGACCGTCGTGTCCGGGATACGTCTGACCGGGACCGAGTGTCCCGGTGGCGTACTGCCGCTGTGGCGCGCTCCCTTGACGACCACGACCGGCTTCACCAGCGCCGTACGGCGGGCGAGCCGGGTGAACTTCCGCGGGTTGCCGATCGATTCGAGGTAGAGCAGGGCGACATCGGTGTGCGGGTCCTCGAACCAGTACTGGAGGATGTCGTTGCCGGAGACGTCCGCGCGGTTGCCCGCGGAGATGAACGACGACAGACCCGCGCCGCGCCGGTAGAGGCCGGAGAGCAGGGCGATGCCGATGGCGCCCGACTGGGTGAAGAGGCCGATGCGCCCCCGGTCGGGGGGTTCGGGCGCGAGTGAGGCGTTCAGCCGGACGGAATCGGCGGTGTTGATGATCCCGAACGCGTTGGGGCCGATGATGCGCATCCCGTACGAACGTGCCTGCCGCACCAGTTCGCGCTGGGCCTCCTTTCCGGGATCGCCGCTCTCCGCGTAACCGGCGGTGAGGACGACCAGGCCCTGGACGCCGTGCCGGCCGCAGTCCGCGACGGCCTCCGGTACCCGGTCCGCGGGTACGGCGAGGACGGCGAGGTCGACGGGCTCCGCGATCCGCGCCACGGAGCGGAACGCGGGGACGCCGTCGATCTCGCCCCGGTCGTCGGCGAAGGCGCTGTTCACCGCGTACGTACGGCCGGTGAAGCCCGCGTCGAGCAGATTGCGCAGGACCGTGCGGCCGACGCCGCCGGGCGCGCGGCCGGTGCCGACGACGGCGACGGAGCCGGGTGCGATCAGCCGTTGCACCGAGCGGGCCTCGGCGCGCTGCTCGCGGCCGCGCTGCACGGCGACGGACTCGGCGGTGGGTTCGAGGTCGAGGGTGAGGCGTACGGAGCCGTCCTCGAAGCTGCGCCTCTGGGTGAACCCGGCGTCCCGGAACACCTTGATCATCTTGCTGTTGGCGGGCAGCACCTCGGCGGCGAAGCGCCGGATACCGCGCTCGCGGGCGACCGCGGCGATGTGCTCGAGGAGGGCGGAGGCGACTCCGCGCCCCTGGTGGGCGTCCTGGACGAGGAACGCGACCTCCGCCTCGTCGGCCGGCGCGGACGCGGGCAGTCCGCGCCGGTCCGTGCGGTCATACCGGACGGTCGCGATGAACTCCCCGCCGACCGTCACCGCGAGCCCCACCCGGTCCACGTAGTCGTGGTGCGTGAACCGGTGCACGTCCTTGTCGGAGAGGCGCGGGTAGGGGGCGAAGAAGCGGTAGTACTTCGACTCGTCGGAGACCTGCTCGTAGAAGCTGACCAGACGCTCGGCGTCCTCGGTGGTGATGGGCCGGATCCGTGCGGTCCCACCGTCGCGGAGCACCACGTCCGCCTCCCAGTGCGCGGGGTAGACGTGATCCTGCGGCTTCTCCATGTCCAAAGCGTACGGCGCGAGCCCGGCCGGGGCCGGTCCGTGGCCGGGGCCGGGCTCCCTGGCCGGCCAGAGGCCGTACGAGACCGGTTCGGGGCCGGTTCGGGGCCGACAGAGGAGCTTTCGGCGGCACATGAGAGGCTGGTGCAAGCATCATGTGGAGACTTTTGCGACTTGAAGGGCAACACCATGGCTGAGCGCCGCGTCAATGTCGGCTGGGCCGAGGGCCTGCACGCCCGTCCCGCCTCCATCTTCGTCCGCGCCGCCACGGCCGCCGGCGTCCCCGTGACGATCGCGAAGGCGGACGGCAACCCCGTCAACGCCGCCTCCATGCTCGCGGTGCTCGGCCTGGGGGCGCAGGGCGGCGAGGAGATCGTGCTCGCTTCCGAGGCGGAGGGCGCCGACGCCGCTCTGGACCGGCTGGCGAAGCTGGTCTCCGAGGGCCTCGACGAGCTTCCCGAGACGGTCTGACACCGACCGTACCGAGTCATTCCGCGCCGGAGCCGTGGGGGGGGGGGGGCCCCCCCCCCCAACACCACCCCCAGAGATGGGTACACAACGCACACCCAAAAACAACAATAAAAAAAGAAATGGATAAGAAAAAAATAAAAAGATACCGGGGCCC